>NZ_DASUCC010000132.1:0-36147 GCF_035762905.1 Actinophytocola sp. | reverse complement strand
TCGGCAAGGACCAGGCCGACCTCACCGGGTTCACCACCTACATCGACGGCCGCACCGGGAAGGTGCTGTTCCGCGAGGACATCGTCGACCACGACGTGGACAACCCGGAGTGGGACGTGTTCCCGGCCAACCCGCCGGCCGACAACTCCACCGTGGACAACCGGGTGCGCTGGTGCCTGACCGCGGCGCCCGGCTGCGAGCGGGCCGTGAGCACCGCGGACACCGGCGCCGCGTGGGACATCGACCCGGCGACCGGTGCCTCCAGCCAGACCTCGGCCGGCAACTCGGGCCGGTCCACCGAGAAGTGGGACAGCCTGGTGGGCAGCACGATCGGCACCCGGACCGCGGCGACCAGCCCGACCCGCGAGTACACCTACCCGTGGACCAACCAGTGGACCGAGGCCAAGTGTGACCCGGCCGTGTTCGCCACCCCGCAGGAGAACGACATCAACGCGGCGCTGGCCAACCTGTTCGCCGCGCACAACCGGATGCACGACTGGTCCTACCGCCTCGGGTTCACCGAGGAGGCCTGGAACATGCAGACCGACAACCACGGTCGGGGCGGTCTCGGCAACGACTTCGAGCGCGGCAACGCCCAGGCGGGCGGCCGGGCCGGTGGGGCGCCGCCGGACTTCCCGTCCCGCAACAACGCCAACCAGGCCACTCCGCCGGACGGCGTTCCGGCGACCACGAACATGTTCCTGTGGCAGCCGCTGCCCGGCCTGTTCTACGCCCCGTGCGTGGACGGCGACTACGACATGTCGGTGATCGGGCACGAGTACGGCCACGCGATCAGCGGCCGCATGATCGGCGGTCCGGACACCGGCTGGCAGGGCGCGCAGGCCGGTGCGATGAACGAGTCGCACTCCGACCTGTTCGCCATGGAGTACCTGTACGAGTACGGGTTCCGGCCGAGCGGCAACACGCCGTACATCACCGGTGGCTACGTCACCGGCGACCCGGAGCACGGCATCCGCAACTTCGACATGAGCCGCAGCCCGCTCAACTACAGCAACCTGTCCTACGACCTGGTCGGCCAGCAGGTGCACGCCGACGGCGAGATCTGGTCGGCGACCAGCTTCGACGTGCGCCAGGAGTTCATCAACCGGTACGGCCTCGGCACGCCCGCGCTGCAACGGTCCTGCGCGGACGGCCAGACGCCGGTGACCAGCTGCCCGGGCAACCGGCGCTGGATGCAACTGGAGTTCGACGCCCTGCTGCTCAACGCCTCCGGCGCGGTGAGCTACGTCGACATGCGCAACGCGATGATCGCCGCGGACCAGATCCGGTTCGGCGGCGCGAACGCCGAGATCATGTGGCGGGCGTTCGCGCAGCACGGCCTCGGCCGGGACGCGGCCAGCAACGGGCCGAACGACGAGCACGCGACGCCGAGCTTCGCCTCGCCGATGGGCACCAATGCGACCCTGCGGCTAATTCCGTCCGGCCAGGGCGCCACCGCACCGGTGCAGCTGTTCGTCGGTGACTTCGAGGCGCGCTCGATCCCGGTGGCCGACACCGATCCGGCCACGACGCTGCCCGACACGGTGGAGATCGCGCCGGGGTCGTACACGTTCGTGGTGACCGGTGCCGGGTTCGGCAGCAGCGTCCGGCAGGAGCGCACGCTGCGGGCCGGCGAGCGGGCGGTCATCGTGCCGGTGGTCATGCGCAACCTGGCCTCGGCCAGCGCCGGCGCAACGGCCAGCGGCGACGGCGTCAACCTGGCCCGGCTGATCGACGACACCGAGGCGACCAACTGGGCGTCCATCGGCTCGCCGGTGGCCGGCAAGTCGGTCATGGTGGACCTGGCCGGGACGGCGCCGCAGTCGGTGAGCCGGGTCGCGGTCAGCGCGCTGCTGCGGCCGGCGATCGCCGGTGACCCGGACGCCGGTGGCCAGAACCGGTTCACGGCGCTGCGCCAGTTCGACGTGCTGTCGTGCAACGCCACCTTCGCCGACTGCACCAACCCGGCCAGCTACCGGCAGGTGTTCACCAGCCCGGCGAACGCCTTCCCGGCGAACTTCCCACGGCCGACGGCGTCGGATCTGACCAACCGGTCGTTCCGGTTCGCGCCGACGGTGGCCACCCACCTGATGATCAAGGTGCGGACCAACCAGTGCACCGGCGCGCCGGAGTACGCCGGTCAGCAGCAGAACGACCCGCGATTCACCAGTGACTGCACCACCGGCAACCCGACGGTGGCGCAGACGGTCCGGATCTCCGAGTTCCAGGCCTTCACGTTCTGATCGGTGCCGGAACGGGAGCGCGGCGGTCCGCCGCGCTCCCGTTTCAGTTCTCGGGGAACTTGAACTTGGACGGGTCGAAGCCGGGCGGCAGGTCGTTCAGGCCCGGGGGGAGCTCGCGCAGGCTCGGCGGCAGGTTGGACAGGTCGGGCAGGCCGGCGGGGAAGCCGGGCATGCCGCCGCGGGTGCGGGGCGGGGTCGGGCCGCGGCCCTTGCCCTTCTTGCCCTTCTTGCCGCGCTTGGCCGAGCCCCGGGTGCGCGCGCCGGGCAAGCCGAACCGGCCGGCCATCTGCTGCATCATCTTGCGCGCGTCGTAGAACTTGTTGACCAGCTCGTTGACCTCGCGCACGGCCACCCCGGAGCCGCGCGCGATGCGCTGCCGCCGGGACGCGTTGATGATCTTCGGGTTCTCCCGCTCGGCCGGGGTCATGCCGCGGATGATCGCCTGCAGCCGGTCCAGCTGCCGGTCGTCCACCTGGGCCAGCGCGTCCTTCATCTGACCGGCGCCGGGCAGCATGCCGAGCAGGTTGCCGATCGGGCCCATCTTGCGGATGGCGAGCATCTGGTCCAGGAAGTCCTCGAGGGTCAGCTCGCCGGAGCCGATCTTGGCCGCGGTCGCCTCGGCCTTGGTCTTGTCGAAGTGCTGCTCGGCCTGCTCGATCAGGGTGAGCAGGTCGCCCATGCCCAGGATCCGGCTGGCCATCCGCTCGGGGTGGAACGCGTCGAAGTCACCGAGTCCTTCGCCACTGGAGGCGAACATGATCGGCGTTCCGGTGACCTCCCGCACGGACAGCGCGGCACCACCGCGGGCGTCGCCGTCCAGCTTGGTGAGCACCACGCCGGTGAACCCGACCCCGTCCCGGAACGCCTCGGCCGTGGTCACCGCGTCCTGGCCGATCATGGCGTCGACCACGAACAGCACCTCGTCCGGCTGGACCGCCGCCCGGATGTCGACCGCCTGGCGCATCATCTCCTCGTCGATGCCCAGCCGGCCGGCGGTGTCCACGATGACCAGGTCGTGCTGCGCCCGCCGGGCCTCCTCGACCCCGCGCCGGGACACGTCGACCGGGTCGCCGACCCCGTTGCCCGGCTCCGGCGCGAACACCGGCACCCCCGCCCGCTCGCCGACCACCTGGAGTTGGGTGACCGCGTTGGGCCGCTGCAGGTCGGCGGCCACCAGCAGCGGCTTGTGCCCCTGCCCACCGAGCCACTTGGCGAGCTTGCCGGCCAGCGTGGTCTTACCGGAGCCCTGCAGGCCGGCCAGCATGATCACGGTCGGCGGGTTCTTGGCCAGGTTGAGCCGCCGGGTCTCGCCGCCGAGGATGCCGATCAGCTCCTCGTTGACGATCTTGATGACCTGCTGGGCCGGGTTGAGCGCGGCGTGCACCTCTGCGCCCTTGGCCCGCTCCTTGACCTTGGCGATGAACGTGCGGACCACGGGCAGCGCGACGTCGGCCTCGAGCAGCGCGATCCGGATCTCGCGCGCGGTGGCGTCGATGTCGGCGTCGGTCAGCCGGCCCTTGCCCCTGAGGTTCTGCAGAACCGAGGTCAACCGGTCGGAGAGGGTGTCGAACACGTAAGCGAGGGTAGCCGGTCTGGGAAAACGGGATCGGCCTCCGGGTGCCGGACCGGCCCTAGACTGCGGGGACGTGTCGAGGACAACGCTTCGCCTCGTCGGAATCGCGGTGGCCACGGTTCTGACCTCGAGCGGGCTCGCACTGGCCACCACACCCGTCGCCGCAGCGGAACCGACCGGGGTCACCCCGGGGCCGTGCGCCTACACCGCGACCCCGGACGACCCGCCGGCCCGGCCGGTCGGGCTGCCGCCCGACCCCCGCAAGACCCCCAACCGCGGCACGGTCGACGTGCTGCTGTGGACCAACTACGGCCCCATCCCGCTCACCCTGGACCGGGCCAAGGCGCCGTGCACCGTGCAGAGCTTCCTGCACCTGACCCGGCACGGGTTCTACAACCGGACGATCTGCCACCGGCTGACCGCCTACCCGACGCTGAAGGTGCTGCAGTGCGGCGACCCGAGCGGCACCGGCGAAGGCGGGCCCGGCTACCGGTACAAGGACGAGCTGCCCACCGACCTGGCACCGTGGCCGGACGACCCGACCGGGGAGCGCAAGATCTACCCGCGGGCCACCCTGGCCATGGCCAACGCCGGCCCGGACACCAACGGCAGCCAGTTCTTCCTGGTCTACGCCGACTCCCGGCTGCGTCCGCTGTTCTCGATCTTCGGCTCGGTCCGCCCGCTCGGCCTGCACGCCCTGGACCGGGTCGCCGCCGACGGCATCGCCCCGACGCCCGAGGACCCGGCCCCGGTGGACGGCGCCCCCGCCCGCGGCACCGACATCTTCTTCGCGCACCGCTTCTGAAGGCCGCGTTTTCTACAGGCTGCGTTCCACCCACTCGGCCACGGCGAACGCCGCCCGGTCGCCGGTGGCGATGAGCTGCAGGCCGACCGGGAGCCCGCCGGACCCGGGCAGCGGGACGCTCAGCGCCGGGAACGGCGTGACGTTGAGCGGGCGGTTGTTGCGCAGCAGCAGGTCGCGCACCGGGCGGCGGCCGCCGGACACGCTCGCCTCGGTCGCGTCCAGCGGCGGTGCGAGGATCGGCACGGTGGGCAGCAGCACGGCGTCCACCGTGGCCAGGATGCGGCCCAGGTCGGCGGTCAGCGCGCTCATCCGGGACCGGGCGCGGACGTAACGCCAGCCGGGGACGGCGGCGGCGTCGCGCAGCCGGTCGCGGAGGTCGGGCTGGTAGTCGTCGAGGGCGGCGTCCAACTCGTCGTGCACCGCGGCGGCCTCGGGCCCCTGCAGGTCGAAGGCGGTCTCGGTGAACAGGCGCCAGTCGGGCGGCTTGACCTCGACGACGAAGGCGCCGGCGTCGGCGAGGCGGTCGAGCGCGGTGCGGTAGGCGTCGGCCACCTCGGGGGCGCAGTCGAGCAGGTCCGGGTCGGCCAGCACGCCGAGCCGGGGCGCGGACAGGGCGTCGCCGGTCAGGTCGATGCCGGCGAGCACGGCGGTGACGTAGCGGGCGTCGGCGACCGAGCCGGTCAGCAGGCCGACCCGGTCCAGGGTCCGGGCCAGCGGGAAGACGCCGTCGGAGGACAGGGTGCCGCGCTGCGGCACCGCGCCGACCACCCCGCACAGGGCGGCCGGGATGCGCACCGAGCCCGCGGTGTCGGTGCCCAGCGCCACCGGCACGATGCCGGCGGCCACCGCGGCGGCCGAGCCGGCGCTGGAGCCGCCGGTCATCCGGGACGCGTCGTGCGGGTTGCGGCACGGACCGGCCACATTGGACGTTCCGGTGCAGCCGTAGGCGAACTCGTGGCTGTGGGTCAGCCCGATGATCACCGCGCCGGCCTCCCGGGCGCGGCGCACCACCTCGGCGTCCGCGCCGGCCACCCGGCCGGCGAAGACCCGCGAGCCGCAGGTGTGCGGCAGCCCCTGGACCGCGATGATCTCCTTGACCAGCAACGGAATTCCGGCAAGCGGGCCGGCGGTCGCGGCGGCCGCGGCCGGCCGGGCACCGGCCGCGTCCAGGTGCGTCACGGCGTTGCACCCGGCGTGCTCGCGGGCCCGGTCAAGGGCCCGCTCGGTCAGCTCGACCGGGTCGAGGAGGCCGGCGCGCACCCCGGCGGCGGTGTCTTCGATCACCGGCCCAGCATGGCACGAAGCCGGGATGGGGCCTGACCCCTCGACAGGCCCCATCTCGGCCTCCCCCTTGCCGAACAGCCTGCCGGGGGCGCGGTCCCGACTTGAGCGGAAACATCCCCGAACCGGTTGAGTAGGACTACCTAACCGGTCAGCAGGCGGCCAGTACGGCGCGCTCGATGGCCAGCCGCCAGCTCAGATCGGGCACCGTGTCCCCGGCAGCGCCCACCAGGGCCAGGCTGAACGAGGCGACCGCGGTTCCGCCGAGTTGGCTGGCCCTGGCCCACAGCACGTCCGCGCCGCACTGTTCCAGCGCGTCGGCGACGCTGTGCAGCAGCCCGATCCGGTCCGCGGCGCGCAGCTCGAGCACCACGGCGCCGGAGTTCCGCCCGCCGGCCTCGTCGTCGAACCACAGCGTGCGCGGCTCGGGCCCGTCGACCGCCCGGCCGCCGTAGTCGCGCTCCTTGGCGGCGAGCCGCTCGGCCAGCGGCAGCGTCCCGCCGATCGCCCGGGTGAAGTGCTCGCGCAGCAGCGCCGGGTCGGGCAGCGAGCCGAACCGCGGCGAGACGGTGAACACGTCCACCGCCGCGCCTGCGTGGCTGGCCAGCGTCGCGGCGTGCACCTGCAGCGAGTGCAGTGCCAGCACCCCGGTCGCGCGGGAGAGCAGCCCCGGCCGGTCCGGGGCGACCAGCGTGATCGTGGACAGCGCGCCGGTGCCCTCGATCACCACGTCCGGCCGGCCGGAGCCGGCCACCGCCTCGGCCAGCGCCCGGTGCGCGGCGTCGATCGGCGCCGGGCCCTGGTGCGGCTCGCCGGCCATCGCCCGGCGACACCGGGCCACCAGGTCGCCGATCAGCCGGGCCTTCCACTCCGACCACACCCCCGGCCCGGTGGCCAGCGAGTCCGCCTCGGACAGCGCGTGCAGCAGCTCGAGCAGCACCGGGTCGCCGTCCAGCGTGTCCACCACCCGCTGCACGGTGGCCTCGTCCTCGATGTTGCGCCGGGTGGCGGTATGCGGCAGCAGCAGGTGGTGGCGGACCATCGCGGCCAGGGTCTCCACGTCCGCCTTGGACAGGCCGAGCCGCTGGCCCACCTGGGTGGCCAGCGCCGCGCCGACCACCGAATGGTCGGCGTCGCGGCCCTTGCCGATGTCGTGCAGCACGGTGCCGAGCAGCAGCAGGTCCGGCCGGGACACCCCGGTGGCCAGCCGGCCGGCGTTCGCGGTGGCGGCCACCAGGTGCCGGTCGACGGTCCACACATGCGCCGGATCGCGCGGCGGCAGGTCCCGCACCGCGCCCCACTCCGGGAACAGCCGCGCCCACAGCCCGGTCCGGTCCAGCGCCTCGACCACGTCGATCAGGCCCTCGCCGGTGCCGAGCAGCGCGATCAGCGACTGGCGCACCTCGACCGGCCACGGTGCCCTCGGCTCCGGGGCGGACTCGCCCAGCCGGGTCAGCGCGGACGGCGCGATCGGGTTGCCGGTGCGCGCCGCCGCCGCGGCCACTCGCAGCAGCAGCCCGGGATCCCGGCTCGGCTCGGCGTCCCGGGCCAGCGTCACCTCCGCGCCGTGCAGCACGACGCCCTCGTCCAGCGGCCGGCGCTCCGGGGCCCGGCGCAGCACGCCGAGCACCCGCCGGGCCGGCACGCCCGCGCCGGTGGACCGGAAGGCCACGTCCAGCGCGTAGGCCACGGTCCGCCCGGCCCCGGACAGCGCCCGGGTCAGCGTGAACCGGTCGCCGATGCCCAGCGCGGCGCCGATCTCGTCACCGTCCTGGGGGCGCAGCACGTCACGGGCCCGGCCGGCGTTGCGGCGCAGCTCGGTGCGGATGTCCAGGAGCAGCTGCCGGGCCGCCACCACCTCACCGGCCGGCCGGTCCACCAGCTGCGCGGCGGCCAGCGCGTTCAAGATCGCCAGGTCACGCAGCCCACCCTTGCCGTGCTTGAGGTCCGGCTCCACCCAGTGCGCCACCTCGCCGGTGCGCCGCCAGCGCCGCTGGGCCGACTCGGCCAGTTCGCCGAGCCGCTTGCGGATCCCGGTCCGCCACTGGGTCTTCGCCGTCACGGCCAGCCGTTCGGTGACCTCCCGGTCCCCCGCGACGTGCCGGGCGTCCAGCATGCCGAGCGCGGTGCGCAGGTCCCGCCCGGCCACCTCCAGCGCCTCGCCGACGGTGCGCACCGAGTGGTCCAGGCCCACCCCGGAGTTCCACAGCGGGTACCACATGCGCTCGGCGAGCTGCTCGATCGTGTTAACGCCGACCGACCGGCGACCCTCGTGCACCAGCAGCAGGTCGAGGTCGGAGTAGGGCACCAGCTCCCTGCGGCCGAGCCCGCCGACCGCGATCAGCGCGATCCCGGTGGTGTCGTTGAGGATCCCGGCCTGGCTCGCGTGCGCGGTGAGCCAGAACTCGTGCAGGTCGGCCAGTGCCTCGCGGAGCGCCTCCGGCCCGAGCCGGTGCTGACCCGCGGCCCGCCCGAGCAGGCGGTCGCGGGCCAGCACCAGATCGGCTGCCGTCTCCCCCGTACTCATCGGCTCAGAGAGCGTCGGTGCCACGCTCTCCCGTGCGCACCCGAACCACCGCTTCGACCGGTGTCACCCATACCTTGCCGTCCCCGATCTTGCCCGTGCGGGCGGTCTCCACGATCGCGTCCACGGTCTTGTCCGCGGCCACGTCGTCGACGAGCACCTCGACCCGGACCTTCGGCACGAAGTCCACGGAGTACTCGGCGCCCCGGTATACCTCGGTGTGCCCCTTCTGCCGGCCGTACCCCTGCACCTCGCTGACCGTCATGCCGAGCACGCCGATCTGTTCGAGGGCCGCCTTCACGTCGTCGAGGGTGAACGGCTTGATGATTGCGGTGACGAGTTTCATGCCTTGGTCTCCTCGAGAACGTCAGCGGTTCCGGTCGCGACCGGCGGCCGGGCCGCGATGCCGGCGCCGCCGCCACCGCCGCCGATGCCGCCGATGTCGTAGGCGGTCTCCTTGTGCTCGGCCTCGTCGATGCCGGTGGTCTCCGCCTCGGCGTCCACCCGGAAGCCGACCGTGAACTTGATCAGCAGACCGATGATCAGGGTAAGCACGAACGAGTACCCGAGCACGGCGCCCGCGGCAACGGCCTGCTTGCCCAGTTGGCCGAGGCCGCCGCCGTAGAACAGGCCGTCGGCGCCGAGCGCGTTCACGCTCTTGGTGCCGAAGAAGCCGATCAGCAGCGTGCCGACCAGACCGCCGACCAGGTGGATGCCCACCACGTCCAGCGAGTCGTCGAACCCGAACCGGTACTTCAGGGACACGGCGAGGGCGCACAGCGCACCGGCGATCACGCCGATCGCGGTGGCGCCGAGCGGGCTGACGAACCCACACGCCGGGGTGACGGCGACCAGACCGGCGATCGCACCGGAGGCGGCGCCGAGGGTGGTCGGCTTGCCGAACTTGGCCTGCTCGACCAGGACCCAGCCGAGCACGGCGGCCGCGGTGGCCACGGTGGTGTTGGTGAACGCGACCCCGGCCAGGTCGCCGGCGCCCAGCGCGGATCCGGCGTTGAAGCCGTACCAGCCGAACCACAGCAGGCTGGCGCCGAGCAGCACGAACGGCACGTTGTGCGGCCGGGAGATGTCCTTCGGCCAGCCCTTGCGCCGGCCGAGCACCAGGGCGAGCGCCAACCCGGCCGCACCGGCGTTGATGTGCACCGCGGTGCCGCCGGCGAAGTCCAGCGCCTTGAGGTCGTTGGCGATCCAGCCGCCGACCGCGTCCGCGCCCATGAAGCCGCTGAACGAGAACACCCAGTGCGCGACCGGGAAGTAGACGATCGTGGACCACAGCACCAGGAACAGCACCCAGCTCCAGAACTTCGCCCGGTCGGCGATCGCGCCGGAGATCAGGGCCCCGGTGATGATCGCGAACATCAGCTGGAACATGGCGAACACGAACACCGGGATCGCGTTGCCGCCCGGCCACGGGATCTCCGGCGCGCTCTCGGTTGCCGCCACCGCGTAGCCGGCGAGCTTGCCCGATGCCTCGGTTAACCCGGCCCAGTCGAAGTTTCCGATCAGACCGGCGAACCCGTCATTGCTGAACGACAGGCTGAACCCGTAGAGAACCCAGAGAACACTCACCACCCCGAGGGCGATGAAGTTCATCATGAGCATGTTCAGCACGCTCCTGGAGCGCACCATGCCCCCGTAGAAGAAGGCCAAGCCGGGTGTCATGAGCATGACCAGCGCGGCACTGGCCAGTACCCACGCGGTATCTCCTGAGTTGAGCACAACGTCCTCCCGTGCGCGAGATTTGCACGGGGAGCATCGATAAGTCCTGTTTCACGGGATCGCGCGCCAGGTTTCGCCGGGGTGAACTGTCGCGGTAGCCGTGTTACGAGCGCGTTTCGCCCCTCCTGGCTAGTCTCAAGACCATCGTTGACCTGGCCGATACGCAGAGGTTGCGGCCGGTGCGGGCGTCGGAGATCACCGATCCTCGCTGGCTTCGCCGGCAGATCGACGCCGCCGGCCGGTTCTACCGGCTTGCCCGCCGGCCGGCACTGGGCGTGTTGTGGTGGTACTCGGCCAGTTCGGTGCTGCTCGGTCCGCCGGTCGAGGCCCTTGCCGGCGGCGGACCCGCGGTGGACCCGGGGCTGGAGAGCATCATCCTGCTCGTGCACCCGGACGGCCGGATCCTCGACGCCCGTTCGGACTCCGCGCCGCGCGGCGAGTTCGGCCCGCGGCTCGCGGCGGCGCTGTCCGCCGGAATCGAGGCGGTCGCCGGGGTGAGCGGCGCGCCGCCACGGGCGCTGTGGGCGATCGCCACCGACTCGCTGGCCAACCGGGTGCTGTGGGCCGGTGGTTCGCCCGCGCTGGCCGAGCGGATCGCCGCCGCGGTCGGCCCGGCGCTGCCGGTGCCGCGCTATGTCGAGGCGGGCGGCCGGCTCGTCGTGCGCCGGGCCTCGTGCTGCCTGGTGTACGAGGCTCCTGGGCAGGGCAAGTGCGCCAGTTGTCCGCGCCAGACACCGAAAGAGCGCCTTCGGCGCTTGTGTGACGGCGGGTAGTTCCGCCACTCTCGGACGTGACCCCCGGGAGGCGCGATGCCCGATTGGGAGCGGCAGATCGCCGAGAACGCCCAGCGCTACCAGGAACTGACCGAACGCCTGTCCCAGCTGTCGATCACCGAGGCGTCCGGCGACGGCGCGGTCAAGGTGACCATCTCGGCCAATGGCCTGCTCACCGGGCTGGTGCTGCGCGAGCGGTGGAATCCCGAGCCGCTCGAGGACATCGCCGAGGAGATCATGGACTGCCTCCGGCGCGCCCAGTCCCGGATCCCGGAACTGTTGCGGCGCACCATGTTCGAGATCGTCGGAACGCAGGACCCGAGCACCCATCTGCTGCTGGACGACGCCCGGCAACGGTTCCCGGAGCAGCCGGAACGCGAGGCACGGCAGGCCCGGGTGCCCGAGCGGGAGCGGGACACCACCGGCGACTGGGACGAGCGCGAGGTCATGGAGGACGTGTGATGAGCGAGCTTGCGAGTGAATCGTCGGGCACTGCCCCGGCGCCGAGCCTGCGAGGCGGCGGGGTCGAGCAGCACCGAGCTTGCGAGGTGCGGATCCGATGAGCGGTTTCGCGGCGGCCGTGCCGGCGCTGCGCGCGCACGCCCGGACGCTGCAGGGCCTGGCCGGTGAGCTGGGCGGGGCCGTCGACGTCGCCGGCGGGGTGAGCATGCCGGCCGAGGCCTACGGGCAGACCGCCCGGAAGTTCGCGATCGCGATCGAGGAACTGTCCCGGATCGGCCAGGAAGCCATGCGGGCCGGAGTGGCGGCGCTGGAGACGGCCGGCACGACGCTCGCCGAGATCGCCACCGCCTACGAGCGCGGTGACGACGACGGCGCCGACCGGATCGGCGCGATCGACGGCGAACTGTCGCCGCCATCGTCATGAGTAGGGAAGACGAGGAGTTCGCCCGGGAAACCCTGGCGCTGCTCAACTCCATCCGGACCGGGACGTGGCTGCCGCCGGGCCTGAACGCGGGCGGCGGGCTTGCCGCGCTGAGCGCCGACATGCGGCCGATCGAAGCGTTGAACGCGGCCGGACTGGGCTGGCTCACCCCGCACGTGCAACCGCTGCAGCTCGTCCTGGACGGGCTGGCCGGCCAGGCCACCGTGATCCAGCAGTTCGCCGACCACTGGGAGAAGGCCTCGGCGCAAGTCGAGTCGATCCGGGAGCAGCTGGCCAAGCGGGGCATCGAGGAGACCTCGGACTGGACCGGCCCGGCCGGCGAGCGCTACCGCGGGCGCGCGCTGGAGCTGGTCGCCGCGCTGCAGGCGACGGCCAACGTGGCGCTGGCCACCGCGGCCGCGGCCAAGCAGATGGGCGAGGCGATCGCGGACTGCCGGCGCCGGATCAACGAGCTGCTGACCGACCTGGTGCAGCGGCTGATCTCCTATGCCAGGCAGGCGATCGCGGTCGAGGGCGGGGTCACCCCGAACGTGGTGGCCCAGTGCACCGCCATGATCGACACCTACCGGGCGCCGATCTCCGCCATCGAGCAGCGCCTGATCCAGGCGATGGACCGGCTCCAGCGCCCCGACCCGCTGCCGGCCCCCGCCGGCCCGAGCGTCGCCGAACCCATCCTCAAGGCGTTGGCCGACGTCGCCAGCTCCCTGCTGCGCGGCGACGTCGCCCGCGGCCTCGGCATGGCCTGGCGCGGCGTCCGGTCGATCTTCGGCCGCCGCGGCACCCGTCAGCACCAGCGCGAGGTGGACCGCGCCTACCGGCAGCGCGAGCGCGAGCGGGAACGCCAGATGAACCAGGACTGGCGCCGCCACGACCGCGGCACCTACCGCGGCAGCGACTACGCCAACGGCGTCCGCGACACCTGGGGCCCGCCCCCCAACGACGGCAACACCTACGTCGCCCACCACAACTTCCCGGTCAACCTCGGCCGCCGGTTCGAGCGCTACGGCATCGACACCAGCAACCCGGCCTGGGGCAGCTGGGCCCGCGAGGCCGACCACGCCCGGTTCAGCGCCCGCTTCGAGCAGGACTGGGTCCGCTGGCTCGACCAGAACCCCAACGCCACCCGCGCCCAGGTCTTCGACCAGGCCCGCACCCTCGGCCGCCAGTACGGCTACCGCGTGCACTTCTGACCGCCAAGCCACCCGCCGGGCGGGTCAGGTCAGTCCGGGTCGCGCAGGTCCAGCCAGCGGCGGACGTAGGATTCGCGGCCGTCGTCGGTGAGGGCGCCGTGCAGGCGCAGCCGGGCCATGCCGCCGTCGGGGTAGATGTCCAGGCGGACGTGGGTGGTGGGGTTGGCGTCGGGCAGCACGAACCGGTGCCGGGTGTCGGGTTGCAGGCGGACTCGGGGCAGGAGCTCGAACCAGGCGCCCTCCTCGTCGGGTTCGGCCACGCGGCTGTCGCAGCCGGACAGCGCGGCCCAACCGGGGGCGTTGCCCTTGAAGTGGCTGGTGTCCAGTTCGGCGAGGCGGACGGTGCCGCGGGCGGCCAGCTCGACGGTGACCCAGTCGTTGCCGGCATCGCGACGGCGGGCGGTCTCCCAGCCCTCGCCCATGGTGGCGGCGAAGCCGGGGGAGATCAGGTTGGCCGGCGACGAGTAGAACATGTTGGAACACCCGAAGATCCGGGCGCCGTGCTCAAGGGCGGCGAGGTCGAACGAGTTGAGATCGAGGAAGGACAGGTCGGGGAACGGCAGGCCGTGCACGCGCAGCCGGGCGACGCCGCCGTCGGGGTAGATGGTCAGCCGCACGTGGGTGTAGCGGCGGTGCTCGGCGACGTCGAAGACGTTGCGGAAGTTGCCGCGCAGGGGGGATTTCGGCACCAGGGTGTGCCAGTCCTTCAGCTCGTCGGGGCTCGGGTAGTCCTCGACGACGCACGCCTCGACCGAGGCGAACGGCGGGTAGTTGCCGGTGAAGAAGGCGGTGTCGACCACGACGCCGCGGATCACGCCGGGCAGACCGAGCCGGACGATGGCCTGGTCGCAGCCGTCCTCGCGGCGGCGGCGGGTCTCCCAGCCGTCGTAGATCTGTCCCTTGTGGCCGAACGTCGACGGCTGGAACACCGGATCGGCGGGTTTGATCAGGTTCTCGCGTTCGGCGAACAGCTCGTCGTTGGCCCACAGCACGCCACCGCCGACCCGGCGCGAGGCCAGATCGGGCAACCGCTCCCAGTCGGCGAACTCGGTCATCACTCTCCCCTGTTCAGCAGGACACCGTGCGGGTCGGTGCCGGTCACCTCGCGGCCGCGTAGCCAGGTCCCCTGGACCAGGCCGGCCAGCGCCCGGCCGGCGTACGCGCTGACCGGGTTGCGGTGGTGCAGCTTGCCGGGATCCACCACGAACGCCTCGTCCGGGGCGAACAGGCACAGGTCGGCGTCGAAGCCGGGGGCGATGCTTCCCTTGCGGCGCAACCCGACCAGCCCGGCCGGGCCGCTCGCCATCCAGCGCACCACGTCGGCGAGGGGGACACCGCGCTGCCGGGCCGCCGTCCACACCGCCGGCAACCCGACCTGCAGCCCGGCGATCCCGCCCCAGGCCAGACCGAAGTCCCCGACGTCGAACCGTTTCAGCTCGGCCGGGCACGGCGAATGGTCGCTCACCACGCAGTCGAGCACACCGCCGGCCAGGCCGCGCCAGAGCAGCTCCCGGTTGTCCGCCTCCCGGATCGGCGGGCAGCACTTGAACTGCGTCGCACCGTCCGGGACCTCCTCCGCGGCGAACGTCAGGTAGTGCGGGCAGGTCTCCGCGGTCACCGCCACCCCGTCCCGGCGCGCCGAGGCGATCATCGGCAGCGCGTCCGAAGAGGACAGATGGAGGATGTGCACCCGGGCGCCGGTCCACCGGGCCAGCTCGATCATCCGGGCGATGGCCAGGTTCTCCGCGCCGCGCGGCCGGGAGGCCAGGAAGTCCGCGTACCGGTCGCCGCGGGGCGCCGGAGCGTGGTCCACCGTGTCGGCGTCCTCGGCGTGCACCACCAGCAGCGCGCCGAGCCCGCCGAGCCGGGGCAGCGTGGCGGCCAGCTCGTCCGGGCCCAGCGGTGGGAACTCCTCGACGCCGGAGTGCAGCAGGAAGCACTTGAAGCCGAACACGCCGGCCTCGTGCAGGCCGCGCAGCTCGCCGCCGTTGCCCGGCACCGCGCCACCCCAGAACCCGACGTCGACGTGCACCCGGCCCTGCGCGGTCTTGCGCTTCACCTCGAGCGCGGCCACGTCGGTGGTCGGCGGCAGGCTGTTCAGCGGCATGTCCACGATCGTGGTGATCCCGCCGGCCGCCGCCGCGCGGGTGGCGGTCTCGAAGCCCTCCCACTCGGCCCGCCCGGGATCGTTGACGTGCACGTGCGTATCCACCAGACCGGGCAGCAGCACCACGTCGTCGCCGAGGTCGATCGCCCGGGTGGCGTCCAGCCGGGCGTCCAGCGGTTCGACCGCCGCGATCCGGCCGCCCGCGACGCCGACGCACCGGGCCGCCTCGCCGCCCGGAGTGATCACCCGCCGGGCCCGGAACACCAGGTCAAGCATGCGCGCTCCACTCCTCGGTGCCGACCAGCGCGGTCACCTCCGGCTCGGTGAGCGCGCCGCAGTCCACGGCCCGGCGCAGCGTCCTGGCCAGGGCCCGCGCGGTCGCCGGCTCGTCGGCCACCGCGCCGCCGGTGCCGGCCAGGTAGGCGCCCAGCCGGCGCGCCGACTCCCCGGCGGTCTCCCGGTAGTAGCCGTACACCGCGGCGTACCGGGTGACCAGCTGCGCCGGATGCAGGTCCCAGCCCTGGTGGAAGCCGTGCTCGAGGGACCGGCGGACCAGCGCGTGGTGCGTGCGCCAGCCCGCGCCCACCGCGTCGCCCACCGGCAGCACGTTGGTGGACCCGTCGGACAGCCAGACCCGGGTACCGGCCGCGCTCACCTGCATGGTGTGCCGGGCGAAGTCGCAGGCCGGGTGCGCCAGGTGCTGCTGCGCGGCATCCAGCCCGCACGCCGCGGTGTAGTCGTAGGTGCCGAAGTGCAGGCCGGACACCCGGCCGCCGCCCGCGGTGATCAACCGGGGCACGGCGAGCGCCCCCGTTCCGTCCACAATGGACTGCGTGGTCTCGATCTGGATCTCGAAGCGCAGCGTGCCGGCGGCGAACCCGAGCCGGCCCTCGAGGACCTCGAGCAGGTCGACGAGCGCGAACACCTGGGCCGGCGAGGTGACCTTCGGAAAGGTCAGCGCCAGACCGTGCGGCCGGCCCAGCTCGCTGCCAAGCGTGGTCAGGAAGATGTCCAGCGTGCGTACCCCGCGTTCGAGCAACGCCTTGGTGTGAAAGGACTTGAACCGGATGCCGGACCACGGCGGCGCGGTGCCGTCCCGGTGCCAGCCGGCGACCACCCGGGCGGCGCGCTCGGCGTCGGCGTCCTCGGCCTCGTCGGCGGGCGCACCGTAGCCGTCCTCGAAGTCGATCCGCAGGTCCTCGACCGGCTCTCGGGCCAGCTTCTCCCGCACCCGGACCAGGATCGGCTCGGCAACGTCCAGTTCGTCGCCGTGCCGGTCGAGGGCGGCCAGCGCCTGCTCGCCCCACTCCCTGGGCAGGCCGGGGGTGACCCGGCCGGCGGGCACGTAGCAGGTGTGCACCGGCTGCCGCCCACGCCGGGCCGGATCGTCCACAAAGGACAGCCGCTCGACGACATCGGCGATGATCGCCCCGTCGAGCGAGGTGCGGACCATCACTCGATCCGCTCGTAGGCCGGCAGGGTGAGGAAGTCCACGTAGTCCTCGGCCAGCGCGACCTCCTCGAACAGCCGGCAGGCCTGGTCCAGGTGCTCGGCCGGCAGCTCCGCCTGCAGCGCCGCGCGGGTCTCGGCCAGCACGGACCGGACCAGCTCGGCGGTCACCTTCGCGCCGGTGTCCAGCACCACCGCGTTGCGCACCCACTGCCACACCTGGGACCGGGAGATCTCCGCGGTGGCCGCGTCCTCCATCAGGTTGTGGATCGCCGCCGCGCCGTTGCCGCCCAGCCAGGAGGCGATGTAGCGGACCCCGACGTCCACCGCGGCGCGCAGCCCGGCCTCGGTGGCCTGGCCCGGGGTGGCGGCCACGTCGAGCAGTTGGGCCGCGCTGACCGACACGTCCCCGCGCAGCCGGTCGAGCTGGTTGGGCGCATCGCCGAGCACCTCGTCGAACACCTCCCGGCAGATCGGCACCAGGTCCGGGTGGGCCACCCAGGAGCCGTCGAACCCGTCGCCGGCCTCGCGCCGCTTGTCCTCGCGCACCTTGTCCAGCGCCTTGGCGGTCACGTCGGGGTCGCGCCGGTTCGGGATGAACGCGGCCATGCCGCCCATGGCGAACGCCCCGCGTGCGTGGCAGGTGCGCACCAGCAGCTCGGTGTAGGCGCGCATGAACGGGGCGGTCATCGTGACGCTGTTGCGGTCCGGCAGCACGAACTCCGGCCCGGCGTCCCGGAAGTACTTGATCAGGCTGAACAGGTAGTCCCAGCGCCCGGCGTTGAGCCCGGAGGCGTGCTCGCGCAGCTCGTAGAGGATCTCCTCCATCTCGAACGCGGCCGGGATCGTCTCGATCAGCACGGTGGCCCGGATCGTCCCGTGCGGGATGCCCAGCTCGGCCTGGGCGTGGGTGAACACGTCGTTCCACAGCCGCGCCTCGAGGTGCGACTCCATCTTGGGCAGGTAGAAGTACGGCCCGCTGCCCTTGTCCAGCAGCGCCTGCGCATTGTGGAAGAAGTACAGGCCGAAGTCGACCAGCGCGCCGATCGCCGGGCGGGTCCCGGCCGCCGAGCGGGCGTCGAAGGTGAGGTGCCGCTCGGGCAGATGCCAGCCCCGGGGCCGCATCACGATCACCGCGTGCTCGATGTCATCACGCAGCGCGTAGCTCTTTCCCTCCGGAGAGGTGAACGCGATGGTCCCCCGGACGGCGTCCTTCAGGTTCACCTGACCGGAGACCACGTTGCTCCAGTGTGGAGTGTTGGCGTCCTCCAGGTCGGCCAGCCACACCTTCGCGCCCGAGTTCAGCGCGTTGATCGCCATCTTCCGCTCGGTCGGCCCGGTGATCTCCACCCGCCGGTCCCGCAGGTCCGCTGGTGCTTCGGCGACCCGCCACTCCCCGGCCCGGATGTCCGCGGTCTCGGGCAGGAAGTCCAGCCGGCCGGCGGCCTGCTCGCGGCGCTCCCGGCGCCGGGCCACCAGCTCATCCCGCCGTGCGGCGAACTCGGTGTGCAGGCCGGACAGGAAGGCGAGGGCGTCGGGGGTGAGGATCTCGTCGGCTCGGTCGACATCGTTGTTGGCCATGGCACACATCCTGCCGGACCTTCACCAGAACAGCCCCTTGCCGAGCATCTCGGCGATCGTCGCTTCGCTCAGCGCGAAGCGAAATCCCGGGAATCATCCGAGCAGAGCGTCCACGAAAGCTCCCGGTTCGAACGGCGCCAGGTCGTCGGCGCCTTCGCCGAGTCCGACCAGCTTCACCGGAACCCCCAGCTCCCGCTGGACCTGGAAGACGATGCCGCCCTTGGCGGTCCCGTCCAGCTTGGTCAGCACGATGCCGGTGACGGCCACGACATCGGCGAACACCCGGGCCTGGGTCAGCCCGTTCTGCCCGGTGGTGGCGTCCAGCACCAGCAGCACCTCGTCCACCGTGGCCTGCTTCTCCACCACCCGCTTGACCTTGCCCAACTCGTCCATCAGCCCGGTCTTGGTGTGCAGCCGGCCGGCGGTGTCCACCAGCACGGCGTCCACCCCGGACTCCACCCCGCGCTTGACCGCGTCGAACGCGACCGCCGCCGGGTCCGCGCCCTCCCGGCCACGCACCACCTCGGCGCCCACCCGCTGGGCCCAGGTCTGCAACTGTTCGGTGGCGGCGGCCCGGAACGTGTCCGCGGCCCCGAGCACGACGCTGCGCCCGTCCGCGATCAACACCCGGGCCAGCTTGCCCGTGGTGGTCGTCTTCCCGGTCCCGTTCACCCCCGCGATCAACACGACGGCCGGCTGATCCCCGTGCCGCAGCGCCCGCACCGCGCGGTCCATCTCCGGGTGCAGCGCGTCCACCAGCACCTCCCGCAGCACCGCCCGCGCCTGCTCGGCCGTACGCACCCCCCGCGCCCCCAACTCACCGCGCAGCCGCTCGACCACCTCACCCGTGGTGGCCGCCCCCAGGTCCGCCAGCAGCAGCGTGTCCTCCACCTCGGTCCAGGACTCCTCGTCCAGATCCCCCGCCCCCAGCAACCCCAGCAGCCCCTGCCCGAACGTCGACCGCGACCGCGACAGCCGCCCCCGCAACCGCTCCAACCGCCCCGCCGTCGGCGCGATCTCCTCGACCGGCTCCGGCGCGACCACCGGCGCCGGCTCGGCGACCACCGGCTCGACCGGCGCCACCGCCACGTCGGCCACCGGCCCGGCCTCGGCCGGCTCCGCCGCCTCGACCACCTCGGCCGGCTCGCCCCGCGGCGCCAGGGCGATCCCCCCACCCGCCCGGTACCCCCCCGCCCCGCTCTCCCGCTCGCGCCCCTGCGTCAGATCGATCCGCCGCCGCCGCGCCAACACGACGCCGGCCACCACCGCGACCACGACCACAACCAGAACGACGACCAGAACAACGATCAGGGTGCTCGACACCCGGCCATCCTCGCATCCACCCCAGACCCCCCGCAGACACCATCACCCAGCAGCAGGGTCACTCACCATTCTCCAACTTCCGCAGGGCGAGAGTGATCAGCGCCGTCATCTGGGCCATGCCCACATTCAGCTTCGCGAAGCCCTCCCGCATCTCGGTGCGCAGGTCACTCAACTCCTGGCCGTTCTCCCTCAGCAGGACTCCCTGCTCGTTCAGCAGGACTCCCTGCTCGTTCAGCAGCACTCCCTGCTCGTTCAGCAGCACTCCCTGCTCCCTCAGGAGGACTCCCTGCTCCACCTGGGTGGTGCGCAGGGCATTGAGGGACTTGGTGTGGGCGCGGAGGCGGGCGTGCACGTCGCCGACTTCGTTGCTCGCGTCGGCGGCGAGCTTGCGGACTTCGGGCATTTCGCGCTCCAGGTTGGTGACTCGGATATCGAGCCGGGCGAGCTCACTCATGGATGGTCCCCTTCCAGTGGCTGGGTGTACACGGCCACCCTGCCCGCAAGCCTGTGATCGGGCAAAACTCTATCCACAGGGACCAAGAAGTTGTCCACAGGGGACGGCTACTTCAGGGCGCCGGCGACGAAGCCCTGGCGGACGCGGCGCTGGAAGACGAGGTAGACGACGAGGACCGGGAGCATGGCGATGACCATGCCGGCGAACAGGGCGCTCCAGTCGGAGGCGTAACCCTGCTCGGCGACCAGGGCGGCCAGGCCCTCGGTGAGCACGGCGGTGGACTTGTCGCCCTGGTTGAGGACCAGCGGGAGCAGGTACTGGTTCCACAGGCTCAGCACGTTGAACAGGGCGACGCTGACGATGCCGGGGCGGGCCATCGGGAGCATGATCCGGAAGAAGACGCCGCTGTGCGAGCAGCCGTCGATCAGGGCGGCCTCGGCGACGGCGGTGGGCAGCGTGCGGAAGAAGGCGACCAGGAAGAACACCGAGAACGGCATCGCGTAGGCGGCGTAGACCAGGATCAGGCCGATGTGGCTGTGCAGCAGGCCGAGGTTGCGGACCACGAAGAACAACGGGACCAGGGCGAGGAAGACCGGGAACATCAGGCCGCCGGCGAACAGGTAGTAGATCACCCGGTTGCCGCGGAACTCGTAGCGCGCCACCACGTAGGCGACCATGGTGGACAGCAGCATGGTGAGCACCAGCGCGCCGGACACCACGATCACCGTGTTGACGAAGAACTGGCCGATCGAGGCCGCGCCCCAGGCCCGGGCGAAGTTGCCGAAGTCCCACCGGGACGGCAGCTGCCACGGCGAGGCGAACACCTCCGGGTTCGGCTTGAACGCGGTGATCGCGGCCCAGATCAGCGGCAGCACCGACACCAACGCCCAGGCCGCGAGGATCGCCTGGAAGCCGGCGCTGGCCGAGCGCTCGGCCACCCGGCGCGGCCGGCGCGGCCCCGAGCCGGCCGGCCGGGACACCGGGGCCGGCGGGCGCACCTCGGTCAGCGTCATCAGAACTCCACCTTCTCCCGGCGGCTCACCCGGAACATGACCGCGGCAAGGGTCAGGGTGAGGAAGAACAGCGCCACGCCGATCGCCGACGCGTAGCCGTACTGCGGGTTGGCGTCCCCGGAGAACGCCCGGGTGAACAGGTAGTGCGCGATCACCTCGGTGGAGTTGCCCACCGCCTCCGGGTGCGGGGTCATGATGTTGACGATGGCGAAGAAGTCGAGCGCGATGATGCCCAGGTAGACGAACGCGACCTGCACGT
Organism: Actinophytocola sp.; assembly: GCF_035762905.1. Taxonomy (GTDB): domain Bacteria; phylum Actinomycetota; class Actinomycetes; order Mycobacteriales; family Pseudonocardiaceae; genus DASYTH01. The sequence goes on along the minus strand of NZ_DASUCC010000132.1, from coordinate 14,931 downwards.
TGTCCCACAGCAGCGGGATCACGACCCGGAAGAACAGGGTGAACCGGTTGACCCCGTCCAGCGCGGCCGCTTCCAGGACGTCGGTCGGGATGGACGCGATCCCGGCCGAGAACAGCACCACGTAGAACCCGACCCCGTGCCACACCGCCACCGCGATGCACGCCCACAGCACGGTGGACGGCGTGCCGAGCAGGCCGTCCCTCGGCGGGTCGATGCCGAGCGCCGACATGGCCCTCGGCACCACCCCGCCCCGCGGGTTGTACGCCTGCTCCCAAAGCACCGCGATGATCGCCACGGAGAGCAGGTAGGGAAAGAAGTAGACCGCGCTGTAGAACCGCGACCCGCGCAGCCCACGGGCCACCGCACCGCGCCGCGGCCCGCCGAGGTTGAGCATGAACGCGAACACCAGGCCGAGCGAGATCGTCACGATCGGCAGCACCAGCAGCAGCACGCCGTTGTGCGACAGCGCGGTCCAGAACATCGGGTCCTTCACCAGGCGCACGTAGTTGTCCAGCCCGATGAAGTTCTGCGTCTGGCTGTACCCGCTCCAGTCGGTGAACGAGTAGAGCACCGCCTGGATGTTCGGGGAGACGACGAACAGCACGTACAGCGCGAGCGGGGCCACCAGGAACCCGATGATGAACCGGTACTTGCCGTGGTGCACGGGAGGCTACTTACGCTTGAACTTCGGCACGTTGCTGTCGGCGGCGACCGCGTCGGCCGCGGTTTGCGCCGCGGTGATGAAACCCTCGGCGTTGGTCCGCCCGGTCAGCAGGTCGGTCATCGCGGCGATGGCCGCGTTCTTCTTCAGGTCGCCGTACCAGTCCATGAACAGGAAGGTGAACGTGTTGTCGCCGGCCTTCTTCAGCGCCTCGGTGACCGACTTGAACGAGGTGCTGTCGCTGACCACCTTGTCGTGCGAGGAGGTGACGATGGTCAGGGAGCCGGTGAACTCGGAGTAGGCCCTGGCGTTGTCCGGAGCCAGCATGTGCCGGAAGAACTCCAGCCCGCCGCGGGCGTTCTTGGCCTGTTTGGGCACGATGAACGGCTCGCCGGGGTTGGAATGTAAGGCCTCCAGCGGCAGCTTGTCCGAGGAGTCCAGCCGCGGGGTCGGCGCCATCACCATGTCGAACCCGGCCGGGGTGGACGTCTTCATCTCGTTCTCCAGCCAGGAACCGCTGGGGTAGGTGCCGATCTTGCCGGTGACGAACTCGGTCTGTGCCTCGGTGTGCTTGAGACCGGGGCTGCCGGGCAGGAAGCCGTCCATGCGGGCCAGTTCCTCGATGGCCGCCGCGGCGTTGCGCACCGCGTCGTGCTTCCACGCGTTCGGCTCGAGGTTGTCGATGGCCTTCACCACGTCCGCACCGCCGGACTTGCCGGCCATGGTGAGCATCATCTCGGTGACGTAGTGCGGGGCGTTGACGCCGCCGTAGCCCATCGGGGACAGGCCGGCCTTCTTCATCTCCGCGGCGAAGCTGATGAACTCCGACCACACGGTCGGCAGCTTCCAGCCGTTCTTCTCGAACAGCGACCGGGAGTAGAACACGCCGTAGGCGGAGAGCACGTAGTTGAGCACCAGCACGTCGTCGTCGTAGGTGCCGACCTTGATCGCCTCCGGGACGATCGTGTCGCGGACCTTCTTGCTCGGGTCCTCCAGCGACGGCGCGTCCAGCAGCGAGGCGAGGTCGGTCAGTTGCCCGGCGCCGGCGAGGGCGGCGAGCGGGATCTTCTGCGCCCCGGAGTTGTTGACCATGTCCGGCGGGTTGCCGCCGGTGAACCGCGGCTGCAGCGAGTTGATGTTGACCGTGGAGGTCAGGTTGATCTTGGCGTTCGGGAACAGCTCGTTGTAGCTGCGCTGCACCCACTCCAGTTCGGTTTTGAGGCCACCGGCGAACATCACGACCTCGAGCGGGGCACTGGTGTCGACGCCGAGCGGATTCTGGTTGGTCTCGGTGCCCTGAACCTGTTCCTGCGAGCCGCCGCCCGCGGTCGCACATCCGGCCAGCGCGGCCGAGCCCGGGACCGCGATCAGTCCGCTGGCCAGCATCGTGCGCAGGAAGTCCCGCCTGCTTCTGTCGGCTGAGAAAGTCGGCATGCCATCTCCCTGTCGATCGTCGTCGAGCCGATGCGAGCCGTGCGCGGGTTCACACCGTATCGCGGTGTCTACGCCAGTTGTGGCCAAAGTTCAACCACTGTGGACATCGATTTAGTCAAGAACTAACCTGGGCACCTGCATTTGCCCACCGCGCGGGAACGGGTCATGCCAGTGACGCAGCCGCAAGCAGCCGTACGGGTCATCGGGTTGATCTCCGGGACCTCCATGGACAGCATCGACGTCTCCGCCGTGGACCTGCGGCTGACCGATGGCACCGTGGAACTCATTCCGTTGGGGCATCGGGCAATCGCCTATCCGGGTGCCCTGCGCGAGGCGCTGCTGGCCGCCCTGCCGCCCGGCTCCTGCACCGCGGGCCAGCTGTGCCGGCTGGACACCGAGGTGGGGCAGGCGTTCGGAACGGCCGCCGCCGACGCGCTCACCGACCTCGCCGGCGGCCGCGCCGACCTGATCTCCTCGCTCGGTCAGACGATCTACCACTGGGTCGACGGCGGGCGCTGCCTCGGCTCGCTGCAGCTCGGCCAGCCGGCCTGGATCGCCGAGCACACCGGGCTTCCGGTGATCGCCGACCTGCGCGCCCGGGACGTCGCGGCCGGCGGGCACGGCGCCCCGCTGGCCGCCGTGCTCGACCAGCTGTGGCTGGCCGGCGCGGCCGAACCGGTGGCAGCGCTGAACATCGGCGGGATCGCCAACATCACCGTGGTCGCCCCGGAGGCGCCCACCCTGGCGTTCGACACCGGCCCGGGCAACGCCCTGCTCGACGCCGCCGCCCGGATGGTCTCCGACGGCGTGTGGCAGCAGGACGTGGACGGCGAGTTGGCCGCGCAGGGCACCACCCGCCCGGACCTGCTGGCCACGCTGCTGGCCGATCCCTACTACGTGAAGCAGCCGCCGAAGTCGACCGGCAAGGAGCACTTCCACGCCGACTACCTGCGCACGGCCATGGAGGGCCTGCCGCACGTGCCGGCCGTGGACCTGCTGGCCACCCTGGTCGAGCTGACCGCGGTGACGATCGCCGACGCCTGCCGGGGCCGCGAGGCCGGCAAGGTGATCGCCTCCGGCGGCGGCGTGCGCAACCCGGTGCTGATGGCCGCACTGCGCCGCAACCTGGACCCGGTCCCGGTGATCACCAGCGACGAGCTGGGCCTGCCGACCGACGCCAAGGAGGCCTATCTCGCCGCCCTGCTGGGCTTTCTGACCTGGTGCGGCGCGCCGGCCGACGCCACCAGCGCGACCGGGGCCGCCGGGCCGCGACTGCTGGGCAGCATCACCCCCGGCAAGGGCCCCCTGCACTTACCCGACCCGGTGACCACGGCCGTCACCCGGTTGCGGGTGCACTGATCTTCCCGGGAGGACCGCATGGAACTGCTCGACCTCGCCGTCATCGCGGTGTTCCTGATCGGGATGCCGCTGCTCGGCATCGCGATCGGCGGCCGGCAGCGCTCGGCGACCGACTACTTCATCAGCGAGAAGAAGATCTCCTGGTGGGTGGTGTGCGTCTCGGTGGTCTCGGCGGAGACCTCGACGCTCACCGTGCTCAGCGTGCCGGTGGTGGCCTACCTGGCCACGCCGACCACCGGCGGCATGACCTACCTGACGCTCGCGTTCGGCTACATCCTCGGCCGGGTGATCGTCGCGTTCACGCTGCTGCCCCGCTACATCCGGGGAAATCTGGTCACCGCGTACGCGTTCCTCGGGGAGCGGTTCGGCGACGGGATGCGGGCAACCGCGTCGGTGACCTTCCAGTTCACCCGGCTGCTGGCCGACGGCATCCGGCTGTTCGCCACCGCGATCCCGATCAAGGTGGTGCTGGCCGGGTTCGGCATCGACGCGTCCTACTGGGCGATCATCGTCGTGCTCGGCATCGCCATGCTGGCCTACACGTTCATCGGCGGGGTGCGGGCCGTGGTCTGGGTGGACGCGATCCAGATGCTCTGGTACGTCCTCGGCGGGCTGATCGTGATCATCGCGCTGGCCAACGCGCTGCCGGACGGCTGGTTCGCCCGGGCGACCGAGGCCAACAAGTGGAACCTGTTCGACTTCGCCGCCAACCCGATCACCGGCGCCGGTTTCCCGTTCGTGGCGGCGTTCTTCGGCGGGATGCTGCTGTCCATGGCCTCGCACGGCGCGGACCAGCTGATCGTGCAGCGGCTGATGGCCACCAGGGACGTGCGCGCCGGGCAGAAGGCGCTGATCGCCAGCGGCGTGGTCGTGCTGCTGCAGTTCGCGTTCTTCCTGGTGATCGGCGTGATGATGTGGGCGTTCTACGACGCCGCCGCGCCGACCGGTCCGACCGCGAACGGCGGGCTCGGGCTCGGCGTGAACGACGAGCTGTTCGGCCACTTCATCGTCAACGAGCTGCCGAGCGGGCTGTCCGGGTTCGTCATCGCCGGCATCCTGGCGGCGGCGCTCAGCTCCTCGCTCGGCGCGCTCGCCTCGGCCACCGTCACCGACGTCTACGAGCGGGTCTCCCGGCGCACCATGGACGAGACCGCGCGGCTGCGTCTCGGTCGCGTGTGGACGGTGGTGTGGGCCGGCCTGCTCATCCTGTGCGCCGGCATGTTCGCCGGCTACAACAAGGCCACCTCCGACCCGATCGTGGTGCAGGCGCTCGGCATCGCCGGCTACACCTACGGCGCGCTGCTCGGCGCGTTCCTGCTCGGCCTCATCGTGCGCCGGGCCCGCCAGACCGACGCGATCGTCGCGTTCATCGCCACCGTGGTGATCATGGCGTTCGTGATCCTGTCGGTGAAGTTCGCCGGCCCCTCCGCCGCAGAGGACCGGGCCGCCAACGCGATCCGGTCCTGGGACTCGATCGAGATCCGGTTCGGCTGGCCCGTCCCGGCCGACGGCATCTTCGCCCTGTCCACCTGGTGGTACACCATGCTCGGCGTGATCATCACGCTGATCGTGGGCGGCCTGATGTCCCTGCGCCACCGCACCCCCGCCATCCCGGAGCCCGAGGAACCCGCCGCCGCGGCGGCCGCCTAGGCGTTGTGCGAGGCGGCCTTGAACGCCGCCTTCCGGGCCGCCTTGGCGATCTGCTTGTCCGGGTGGTTGGTGCCGAGCAGGGTGAGCACGTCGCCGGCCCATGGATGCGGCAGGCGCCACATGAGGTCGAACACCTCCTGCTCCTTGCCGGCGGGCACGGCCTCGGCGAGCTGGCGGGCGATCTCCTCGGGCTCGTCCACCGCCGTGGTGGCCAGCACGTCGGTGAGCAGCCAGGCGAGGTCCTCGGAGGACGGCTGCTGGGCCAGCGCCAGCTTGGCGTAGGCGCGCAGCCGCGGGTCGTCGAGCGCCGCGCGCCAGTGGGGTTCGGCGGGGTCGCCGATCCGGCTGGTGACCACCGAGGTGGCGTACATGCGGTCGGCGGGGTCGCCTTCGGCGGCGGCGGAAAGCAGCTCCTCGGCCGCCTGCTCGGGGGTGCGCAGGTCCAGCCAGGCGGCGGTCTCGGCGGCCAGTTCCTCCTCGGTGAAGCCCTCGGCGGCGGCCACCAGCTCGGCGGCGGTCATCTCCTCGACCGGGGGCAGCAACGGCACCTCGACGTCGCCGTCCATCAGCTGCGCCCACATCGCCCACTGGGCCAGCGGGGTCAGCCGGGCATCCTCCTCGTCCAGCCGCACGGCGCCCAGCTCCTCGAGGCGGGCGAGCAGCACCCGGGTGGGATCGCCGTGCTCGGCCACCCAGGCATCCCACCGCGCCGGGGCCGGGCCGACCGCGCTCTCCCGGACCAGCTCGGTCAGCTCCGCGTACGGCACCCCGGCGTTGCGCGCCAGGAACATCGCCATCAGCACCGCCGGTCCGGAACCGTAGAAGTCCAGCTCCTCCTCGCCGTGCAGATCGGCGTCCAGGTCGAGGCTGGTCATCACCACGGCGAGCGCGGTGGCCCAGATGTCCAGCACGTCCTCGTCGTCGCCGTCCGGCCACACCGGCCCGGCCACGCCCGGCGTGACCTCCTCGTCGCCGATGTCGATCAGCTCGACGCTCTCCGCCAGCTCCCACAGGTGCGCCAGCTCCGGCACGTCGCCCAGCCGCTCCACCGGCCCGGTCGCCTCGATCCCCACCGCCCGCGCGGCATCGGCACAGTCGGCCGGCTCACCGAGCGGGGTGACCGGGCGCCGCTCGCCGACCCAACCGGCGAGCCGGTGGGCCAGGGCCAGCAGCCGGGACTCCCGCGCGGCCGCGGCCAGGTCCTCGTCCGGCGGCAGCCGCAGCGGCGGCAACCGGTCCGGCAGCCCGAACAGCTCCTTGAAGGAGACCTCTTCGTACTCCGCGAAGTCGTCCTCGGCATCGTCCTCGCCGGACGGCTCGACGCCGGAGTGGGCAAGCCAGTCCCGCACCGCGTCCGGGTCCGAGGTGTCCACCCCGTCCGCGGCCATGGCCTGGATCAGCAGGCGGGGGTCGATGCCGGGAAGCTCAGGCAGCTCAGCCCGGGTCGGATCGTCGGTCACGACGGAAAACCCTAGTCACTCCAGCCAGTCATGGTCGGAGAGGTCCTCCTCGTCCCGGGCGCGGCGCCCGCGCGGCTGCGGTGCCGGAGCCGACTGCGGACCCTCGTCCCACTGGAACGAGGCCACCTCTTCCTCGTCGGCCGGCGTCACGACCGGCGGCATCGGCAGTGGCGGCGGGGCCGGTCGCGGCGCCGCCTCGTCCTCGTCGAGCTCCTGGTAGTCCTCGGCCCGCGCGGACACGTCGTTGTCCTCGTCCCGCCGGTCCGAACGCCGCGGTCCGCCCTTCTCCTTGATCTCGGTGAGCTGCGTGGCGAGCGCGGCGAACCGCTCCTGGTTCGCCGCGATCCGCTTGGCGCTCTCCTGCCGCCGCTCGGCCAGCTCGCCGCTGGCCTCGGCGCTGACCGCGCGGCACTCGGCGAGCGCCTGGTCGTACCGCTGCTGGACCCGGGGATCGACGACCGCGCTCATTTCTTCCTGTCCTCACCGATCACGCCGCCGGCCTTGACCGCGCGCTCCCGCCCCTCGGGATCCTCGATGACCAGCGAGTCCTTGCTGATCCACCGGTTTCCGCCGCGTTCCTTCTCGTCGCCACCCTGGGCGGCGCCGCCGGCCATCGCGCCCATCGGCATCCCGCCCATCATGCCGCCGCGGCCGGACGAGTCGGGCCCGGCGGCCGCGGCCGCGGTCCCACCGGCCGGCGCCGCGGCCGGACCGCCGCCGCCGACCTGGCCGGTGAACGAACCCTGGTCGAGCTGACCGGCCGACGGACCGCCGCCGGACGGGATCCCGGCGCCGACGCCGGCCAGGCTCCCGCCGCCACCACCGCCACCACCGCCGCCACCGGGGATGGCGTCGAAGCTCGGAATGGAGCCCGCCGACGGCAGCGAGCTGACCGGCGAGGAGAACGAGCCGGTCGGCCCGAACAGCGACGGCTCGAGGCCGGCGGCCTCGCGCAGCTTCGGGTTCGCCGGGTCGCTGTAGTCCAGCGTGTAGGTGGTCTGGTGACCCTTGCCGTCGTCCAGGGTCAGGGTGAGCTTGTCGGTGGCCTCGTCGGCGTCCACCTTGATCGTGGTGTCGCCGTCCCGGATGGTGAACGTGCCGTCCTCGTCCGGCTGCAGCTCCTCGGCCGGCTTGTCGGTCCACGGGAACAGGCTGGACGGCAGCTTGGGCGCGGGCGGCATCGGCAACCCGCCACCGCCCGGCAGCCCGCCGCCACCGGCCGACCCGCCACCCGGCAGGCCGACCCCCGGACGCGGCCCGCCCGCGCCGGGCAGACCGGCACCCGGCCGCCCGCCGCCACCGGGGCCGCCGCCACCGGGACCGCCGATCGGGGCGATCGGCGGCGGGACCGGCGGAACTCCCATGCCGGGACCGCCGGGCACCGGGCCGGGACCCGACGGCACCGGCGGAACCGACGGGATGCCGGTCGGCCCGGTGACGCCGGTGGTGTCGGTGCGCTGACCGAAGTCCAGGTCGTAGGTCCGCGGCGGGCCGGAGCCGTCGCCGACCGACACCCGGACCCGGCCCTGCCCGTCCGGGCTGGACACGGTCACCGTGCTGTCGCCGTTGCGAATCGTCACCGTCTCCGGCTGCCCGGACGGCGTGCCGGGGAAGAACGGCGGCGTGCCCACCGACGGGTAGGGCTGCGGCCGGTACACCGGCGGCCCGTTCGGATCCAAGCCGCCACCGGGCGGCACCGGCGGCGCGGTCGGCGGCCGGCCGCCCGGCCCGCTGCCCGACGGCGGCGTGCCCTGCCGGAAGTCGCTCGGGTCGGGCAGACCCTTGAACGCCTCCTCGGTCATCGGCCGCAGGCTCTCCAGCATGGCCTCGTAGACCAACTGCACGATCCTGTGCACCAGGCTGGTCACCCGGTCGTAGAACGCGCGGCTGTCGTCCAGCTCGGCGACGTAGCCGCGCAGCGCGTCCTTGGCGCCCTCCATCAGCTGCCGGCGAACCTCCTCGACCAGGTCGGACGCCCCGTAGCCGAGCCAGTCCATCAGCCAGCTGACCCCGAAGGTGGCCGGCCCCATGCCGATGTCGAACGCCTTGGCGATAAACCGCTGCGACTCCATGCCCTCGATGTCGCCCATAGCGGTGCGGATCGCGCCGCGCACCTCCTCGGGCGTCATGCCGCCGCAGGTCTGCACGTCCAGGCTGGTCACGCACCGGACGTAGGTGCCGAGGGTTTCCTGAATGGTGTCCACCGCGCCGGTGATCGCGCCGGGCCCGGATGCGGCCCGCTGCAGGAAGTCCGCGGCCATGCCGTCGTAGCGGTCCCGGTGCGCCCGCGCGGCGTTGGATGCGTTCCCGGTCCAACTGGTCAGCCGGCCCCAGTACCGGTCCAGGTTGTCCTTGTTGGTCTCCGCGCTCTCGATCGCGGTCCGCAGGTGGTCGGCGTCCACCCGCAACATGCTGAAGTCGATGCCGCGCAGTTCGTCGTAGGGCTTCTGGATGTCCCGGGCCAGGTTCTGCCCCCGGTAGCGGCCGGTGCCGACGATCGCGACGGCGGCGTCGTACATCGGCAGGAACTTCGCGAAGAAGGTCAGCCCGCGGTTGCCGCCGTCCAGGATCTCGTCCGAGGTGCGCCAGTTGTCCCAGCTGCCCGTGGCGCCGGCCATCTCAGTACACCTCTCGGTAGGTGTGCACGTGCCGGTCCTCGTGCCGGGCGTACGCGGTGGCGACATCGGTCAACCGCACGGAAATCTTGATTGCCTGGTCGCCGTAGCGGGCCAGATTCCTGCCGAACTGATCGAATGCCGCGCGGTACGGCGCCGCGACCGCGCCGAACTTCCGACCGAACTGGCCCTCGCCCGCATTGGTCACGACGTTGTCCTTGAGCGCGATGATGTCCGCGCCCTCGTCGTTGTACTCGCGAGCGACCTGCCGCAGGTGGCCGGACTCGACCCCATAGCCGCGTGATCCTGGCACGGCACCCTCCCTTGGTCCAGGCGCCGAGCCTACCGATGTGCTTCCATTCCGAAGCGCCATTCGGCAAAAGCATTAACTCGTGCGAAAGCAGGCCCGCTCACGCCGTGCGGCGGTAGCCGACCAGCTCCAGGTGCAGGGTGAAGCCGAGCGCGGCGCACATCCGCTCGGCGGCGTCGTTGCCGAGCGCGACCACCGCGACGGCCCGGGCCCGCGCGCCGTGCCGCACGGCCAGTTCGCGCAGCAGCCCGCGGACCAGCGCCCGGCCGGCACCCCGGGACCGCCGGTTCGGGTCGACGGCCACCAGGTCGACGGACAGCTCACCGTCGCGCGCGTGGCCGGCCGCGTAGCCGATCAGCCCGTCCGGTGCGGCCAGCACCGCCACGGTGTGGCCGTGCTCGCCCGCGATCAGCTGCCGGCCGGTGACCGGCGCGCGCGGGAAGCTGCGCTCGTGCAGCCGCACCACCTCCGCGGCCAACGGGTGCCCGGCCGGCGGCACCCACACCGCACTGTCCACTGTGGACTCACGGCCGCGGACCAGCACCGCCCGCAGCGCCGGGCCGGTGAGCACGAACACCCGCCTGGTCACGCCGGTGCGAAAGTCGTGCCGGGCGGCGAAATCCGCCAGCAGCCGGTGTTGCCGGTGCCCGCACAGGGTCAGCTGACCGACCCCGGCCAGCGCGGGCAGCAGCAGCGCGCGGTCCAGCAGCCCGTCCGCGGTCTGCTGCCACAACCGTTCCGCCGCCGGATGGTTGGCCGGCAGGTCCACGTACGGGCCGTGCAGCCGGGCCGGCCCGGTCGGCGAAGCCACCTCGACGGCGAGCACGCCGCGCACCCGCCCGGTCGGGTCCGTGGCCAGCACCGTGCCCGCGGTCCACTCCGGGTGCAGCGCGGTCAGCTCGCCGGCGATCTCCTCCGCCGACTGTCCGTGATAGGCGATGTGGTGGGCCGGCTCGGCCTGCAGCCGGGCGAGCAGCGCCACCACCTCGTCCAGATCGGACGAGGCAGCCACCCGGATCGAATACATGTTCAGATCCTGAACCGGCGGGCCGGGCGTTCGCGACCGGATTATCGCCTGGTCGCGGCCCCTCGAGGGTCGGCGGGGCGGACATCGCTGCCTCAAGGGGCACCCCTGCGCCGAGACACGCCCATCCCGGCATCTGGAGTCGAATACTCGCCTTCGGGCTCCGGCCATGCATACTTCTCACCTCACGGAACCCTTACCTGCACAGAGAGGCCACTTTCCGATGGCAAGTTTCGACGCTAAGCGGGTCACGCCGCTCGAGTGGGCCGGCATTGGCGCCGGTGCACTCGCCTTCATCGTGAGCTTCTTCCCCTGGTACTCGGTCGACTTCGGCAGCGACCTCGGCGACCTGGGCCTCGACCTGGCCACCAACTTCAACGCATGGGACGCCGGCTTCCTGGCCTGGTTCCCGGTGCTGCTGCTCGTGGCCGCCGCCGTGGTCATCGCGCTGCCGCACTTCGGCACCGAGATCCCCAACCGGTCGCTGATCTGGCTGGGGCTGGCCGGGGCGGCCGTGCTGTTCATCGTGCTGCGCTGGCTGACCTTCGACAGCGCGGAGGCGTTCGGCACATCGGCGGGCCCGGCGTGGGGCCTGTTCCTCGGGTTGGTCGTGGCGCTCGTCTCCGGCGTGGCCGCGTTCCTGTCCTACCGCGGCGCGTCCAGCCGGACGACCACCGCCTGACCGACTGAGAAGCCCGTAGGGGCGGCGACGGAACTCCTCCGTCGCCGCCCCTACGACGCTTCGCGCAGCCGCTGCGAGATCACCTGGGTGATCCCGTCGCCCTGCATGCTCACGCCGTAGAGCGCGTCGGCGATCTCCATGGTCGGCTTCTGGTGCGTGATGATGATCAGCTGCGAGCTGGCCCGCAGCTCCTCGAGCAGGCCGAGCAGCCGACGCATGTTCACGTCGTCCAGCGCCGCCTCCACCTCGTCGAGCACGTAGAACGGCGACGGGCGGGCGCGGAAGATGGCCACCAGCATGGCGACCGCCACCAGCGACTTCTCCCCGCCGGACAGCAGCGACAGCCGCTTGATCTTCTTGCCCGGCGGCCGGGCCTCCACGTCCACGCCGGTGGTCAGCATGTCCTCCGGCTCGGTGAGCACCAGCCGGCCCTCGCCGCCCGGGAACAGCGTCGCGAACACGATCTCGAACTCGCGCGCCACGTCCTCGTAGGCCGTCGTGAACACCTCGAGGATCTTGTCGTCGACCTCCTTGACCACGGTGAGCAGGTCGCGCCGGGTCGCCTTGAGGTCCTCGAGCTGGGTGGACAGGAACTTGTAGCGCTCCTCGAGTGCGGCGAACTCCTCGAGCGCCAGCGGGTTGACCTTGCCGAGCAGGGTCAGGTCGCGCTCCGCGCGCTTGGCCCGGCGCGCCTGGGTGTCCCGGTCGTACCGGATCGGCAGCGGCGGGAACACGCCCTCGCCGCGCTCGCTGGCCGCCTCGTACTCGGCCAGCTCCAGCGGGCCTGGCGGCACGTCCACGTCCGGGCCGTACTCGGCGACCAGGTCGTCGAGGCCGATGCCGAACTCCTCGGCGATCCGGGTCTCCAGCTGCTCCAGCCGCAGCCGCTGCTCGGCCCGCAGCACCTCGTCCCGGTGCACCGCGTCGGTCAGCTTCTCCAGCTGGGTGGCCAGCTCACGCACCGCGCCGCGGACGTCGGCAAGTACCCGCTCGCGGTCCTGGCGCTGCGCGGCCACCGTGTCCCGGTCCCGGGCGGCCTCGCGCAGCGACACCGCGATCCGGTCAAGGGCCAGCTCGCCGCCGCGCACCGCCGCCCGCGCCACCGCCGCCCCGCGAGCCCTGGCGGCCATCGCCCGGGCGGCCCGCTCCCGGGCCTCCCGCTCGGCGCGCGCGGCCCGGCGCAGTGTCTCGGCGCTGCCCTGCACGGCACGGTGCCGCTCCTCGGCGGTGCGCACCGCCAACCGGGCGTCCATCTCGTGCTGCCGGGCGGCGGCCAGCGCGGCGGTCGCCTCGTCCCGCTCGGCGGTGTCCGGCTCGGCGTCGTCGACCGCCTCGTGCTGCGCGGCGGTCAGCCGCTCCTCCAGCTCGGCCAGCCTGGCCAGAGTCTCCTCGCGGGCCGCCTCGACCTTGGCCCGCTGCGCGCGGTTGCGCTCGACCTCGGCCTCGGCCGCGGCCACCGCCTGCCGCACCCGGCTGGTCCGTTCGGCCGCGCGGGCCGCGCGGACCTTGGCCTCCTGCACCGCCTCCCGGGCCGTGCCGACCTCGGCGGCGCGGGCGTCCAGCTCGGCTCGCGCGCCGTCCAGCGCGGCGCCGGCCTGTTCGGCGGCCCGTTCGCCTGCGGCCAGCCGGGCGCCGGCGTCGTCGACCGCGGCCCGCACCTCGATCATGCTCTGCTCGCGCTCCGAGCCGCCGGCTCCCCAATGCGCACCGAGGATGTCGCCGTCCCTGGTCACCGCGTGCAGCTCCGGGTGCGCGGCGACCAGCGAGCGCGCCTGGGCCAACGTGTCGACGACGGCGAACCGGTCCAGCGCGCGGCACACCGCCGGGCGCAACGGCTCCGGTGCCCGGACCAGGTCCACCGCCCAGCGGGCCCCCGGCGGCAGCGCCGGCCAGGCCGACCGGTCGACCCCGACGGAACCGCCGGCCAGCACCGCGGCCCGGCCGAGGTCGTTGTCCCGCAGGTGGTCCAGCGCGGCGACCGCGCCGTCGTGGCTGTCCATGGCGACCGCGTCGGTCACCGGGCCGAGCGCCGCGGCCAGCGCCGCCTCGTTGCCCGGCTCGACGGTGAGCAGCGCGGCCACCCGGCCGAGCAGCCCGGGCAGCCGGTCGCCCGCGGCGAGCAGCGCGCCGGCCCCGTCCTTGCGGGTCAGGCCGAGCGAGAGCGCGTCCACCCTGGCCTTCCAGGCGGCGATGTCCTTCTCCGCGGCCCGCTCGGCCGCGACCAGCTCGTCGACCCGGGCCTTGGCCATGTCGTGCGCGGCGACCGCGCGCTGGTGCCGGTCGGCGAGTCCGGCGTCGTCGGAGTCGGAGTAGCCGCTCTCGGCGGCCGCGTCGGCCAGCTCCCGGCGCGCGGCCTCGGCACGCTCGCCGGCCTCGGCCAGCGCGGTGGACAGCCGCTCGATCTCCTCGGTGGTGGCGTTGCTCTTGCTGCGCAGCGCGTCGACCTTGCCGGACAGCCGGGCCAGGCCCTCCCGCCGGTCGGCGATGGCCCGCACGGCGGCCAGGTGCGCCCGCTCGGCGGCGGACACCGCCTGCTCCAGCTCCACCCGGCGCTCGGCGATGCCGGTCAGCTCCTCGCGGGCCCCGTGCACCGCCTCGGCCAGCTCGTTCTCCCGGACCTCGGCCTCGTCCGCCTCGGCCTCCAGCTCCTCGGGGTCGCGCCCGGCCGGCATCTCGATCTCGGTGGACAGGTGCCGGGCCCGCTCCATGGCCAGCCGCACGGTGCCGCGCAGCCGCTCCTCGAGCGCGGAGAGCCGGTACCAGGTGTCCTGCGCCTTGGCCAGCTGCGGAGCGTCGGCGGCCAGGTGGTCCTCGAGCGAGGTCTGCTGCGCCTGGGCCCGCTCCAGCGCCTGCTCGACCTCGGCGCGCCGGGCCCGGGCGGCGGCCTCGTCGGCCTCCTCCCGTGCGATGTCGGCGCGTTGGGTGACCAGGTCGTCGGCGTAGAGCCGGAGCCGGGCGTCGCGCAGCTCGGCCTGCACGGCGGCGGCCTTGCGGGCGATCTCGGCCTGCTTGCCGAGCGGCTTGAGCTGGCGGCGCAGCTCGCTGGTCAGGTCGGTCAGCCGGGTCAGGTTGGCCTGCATCGCCTCCAGCTTCCGCAGCGCCTTCTCCTTGCGCTTGCGGTGCTTGAGCACACCGGCGGCCTCCTCGATGAACGCCCGCCGGCCCTCCGGCTTGGACTCGAGGATGGCGCCGAGCTGGCCCTGCCCGACGATCACGTGCATCTCGCGGCCGATGCCGGAGTCGCTCAGCAGCTCCTGCACGTCCATCAGCCGGCAGTGGTTGCCGTTGATCTCGTACTCGCTGGCGCCGTCCCGGAACATCCGGCGGGTGATCGACACCTCGGTGTAGTCGATCGGCAACGCGCCGTCGGAGTTGTCGATGGTCAGCGTCACCTCGGCCCGGCCGAGCGGGGCCCGGCCGGCGGTGCCGGCGAAGATGACGTCCTCCATCTTGCCGCCGCGCAGCGTCTTCGCGCCCTGTTCGCCCATGACCCACGCGAGCGCGTCCACGACGTTCGACTTGCCGGAGCCATTGGGGCCGACGATGCAGGTGACGCCTGGTTCGAAGGCGAACGTCGTCGGCTGCGCGAACGACTTGAACCCTTTGAGCGTCACGCTCTTCAGGTGCATGGATTCGCCCCCCACCCGGTCGACTACCCGCCTACGCTACCGGAGCCGAGGACTCCGGCCCGGCAGACCGGCCGCGATGCGCCGTTGCCGCGACACGCCATGCGATC
>NZ_DASUCC010000131.1:0-153487 GCF_035762905.1 Actinophytocola sp. | reverse complement strand
CGGTGGCGGCTGGACTGAGGAGCAGCGCAGCCGCGAGGAACGAGCGGCGAGCAGCGCACGAAGGAAGCCGACACCAGCAGCGGCCGAGCCGGAGCGAACCATTAGGCACCGTGAGCGCAGGCTCGGCCGCGGTGGCGGCTGGACTGAGGAGCAGCGCAGCCGCGAGGAACGAGCGGCGAGCAGCGCACGAAGGAAGCCGGCACCAGCAGCGGCCGAACCGGAGCGAACCATGAATACCGTGACCGAGCCTGAGGGCACACCGCAGAGGAAGGTGCGGGTGCTCGTGGTGGACGACCATCCGCTGTTCCGGTACGGGCTGTGCACGGTGCTCGCGGCGGAGCCGACCGTCGAGGTGGTCGGCGAGGCGGCGACCGGGCGGGACGCGGTCAGCGCGGCCAGCGCCTACCAACCGGACGTGGTCGTGATGGACCTGCACCTGCCGGACATCGACGGCATCGAGGCGACCCGGGAGATCGTCGGGGTGCGGCCGAGCACCGGCGTGGTGGTGCTGACCATGTTCAACGACAGCGAGTCGGTGTTCGCGGCCATGCGCGCCGGCGCCCGCGGCTACCTGCTGAAGGGCTCCGGCCAGGAAGAGATCATCCGGGCGGTGCACGCGGTCGGCCGCGGCGAGGCGATCTTCGGCCCGGACATCGCCACCCGGGTGCTCGGCTACTTCAACAGCGCGCCGGTCGCCTCCGACCCGGTCTTTCCCGAACTCACCTCTCGGGAGCGGGAGGTGCTGGCGCTCATCGCCGACGGCCGCAGCAACGCCGCCATCGCCAGCAACCTGTCGCTGAGCCCGAAGACCGTGCGCAACCACGTCTCCAGCATCTTCACCAAGCTGCACGTCGCCGACCGCGCCCAGGCCATCGTCCGGGCCCGCAAGGCCGGACTTGGCGAGAACCCCACAGACCGTCGGTCCTAGTCGGCAAGCCCTGCCCGGTCGGGCAATAACGGGACATCGGTCCCATGTGCCCGGGACGCCCATTCGGGCAATCTTCTCCGTGCACACGTCGGCGCGTGCTGGGCGTAGGCGGTCGGGGCTGACGCAGCGTGCGAACTGGAAGCGGGGAAGAAGAAGAGATGTTGGAACAGAGTCGGACACCGGTCGTCGTCAGAGCGACCGACCCCATTCTCCAGAATGGGGTCCACATGGCACTGCGGACCCGGCCCGAGGTGTGGCTGGTCGACGAGGAGAACGCCTCGCCGGAGGCCGTCGCGCTGGTCGTCACCGACCGGTTCGACGACCGGGCCGGCCAACTGCTGCGCACCCTGCAGTGCCGCGGCTTCACCCGCGTCGTGCTGGTGGCCGGCGAGCTCGAGGACACCGAGATTCTCACCGCCGTCGAGGGCGGCGTGTGTGCGGTGGCCCGGCGCGCGGACACCACTCCGGACGTGCTGGTGCGCCTGGTGAAGGCCGCCGCCGCCGGTGAGGGTGCGCTTCCGCCGGATCTGCTCGGCCGGCTGCTCAACCGGGTGTCCCGGCTGCAGCGGCACGTGCTCGAACCGCGCGGCCTGCACCTGGCCGGCATCACCAACCGGGAGACCGAGGTGCTCCGGCTGGTCGCATCGGGACTGTCCACCAAGGAGATCGCCGACAAGCTCTGCTACTCGCAGCGCACGGTCAAGAGCATCCTGCACGACGTCACCAACCGCTTCCAGTTGCGCAACCGGTCCCACGCCGTGGCCTACGCCCTGCGCGAGGGCCTCATCTGAGCCTTTCCCGGAGTGCGTGGCGAGAGGGTGGGCGACCCGCGGGGGGTCGCCCACCCTCTTCGTATCCGCGGAAACCTTTGACAACACACAACTTCTGCCCGAGGAACGGGACCGTTCCTCGGGCAGAAGGCGATGGGAGGGATCCGGTCAGCCGGAAGTCTTGCCGGAGAACGTGACGCTCACCTTGCACTTGCCGTTGGCCGGCTCGGGTGCGCCCGGCGTCTGGCAGTTGACCGCGATGCCCAGCTTCTTGTCCGGCGGGAAGGTCAGCGGCGCGATCGAGTGGTAGTCGTAGTCCCGGAAGTTGGCCAGACCGAACTCGTAGAGGATGTCGTTGCCGCGCAGGATCCGGATCGTTCCGGTGTCCCCGTGCGGGTTCTGCAGCAACAGGTCGGTGATCACCACGGTCTTGCCGGCCTCCGGCGCCGGGTTCGCCGTGTCGACCTTGGTGAACGCGTTCGGGTTCGGGTTCGCGGTCACCTCAGCGGAGATCCGGGTGTCGAACGCGGTGCCGGTGCTGATGTCCACACCGCCCGGGCCGGTCACCGGCGGTGCGGGCGGTTCGCCGCCACCACCACCGGCCGCGGCCTGCTGCGCCGCCGCCGCCTTCTGTTCGGCCGCCGCCGCCTTCTCCTCGGCCTCGGTCACCTGTTCCTGCATCGCCGCCTGCTGCGCGGCGACCTCGGTCTGCGCGGTCTCCCGCGCCGCCGACTGCACGGTCGGCTTGACCACGGTGAACCACAACGCGACGGCCGCGATCGCCAGCGCCAGCAACGCGATCAGCGCGGGCAGCAACCACTTGGGCAGCAGCTGCTGCTGCACGACCGTGCCCTGCACGGTGGTCGGCGGGATGTCCGCGGCCAGCGCGGTCACCTGGAACGGATGCCGGCGCTCGGCGCCCTTCAGGAACCGGTCGTGCGGCTTGACCGTGAGCTTGAGAAAGGCCGAGGTGCCCGGCTGCACGGTCAGCGTGTTGTAGTCCAGGGACATCTTCAGCTGCTCGTCCGGGTCGTTGGCGACCAGCTCGACCGGGATCGGGTAGTTGCCGGAGTTGTCCACCACGACCTCGTGGCGGGCCTTGCTGCGGCACCGCGACGACTTGGGCGACAGCTCGACCTGGAGGTCGGTGAACGGCTCGACCTGAACCGCACCCTCCTCGACCACCGAACCGTGCGGCTCCTCGCGGGACAGCACGCGCACCCCGAACGGCACGAAGCCGGCCGGCACCGAGGAGTTCCTCGGCGGCTTGAACGTGATCGCGACCTGGCCGTCCTGGCCGGGCATCAGGTTCATGATCCGAGGCTCGACCTCGGTCCAGTCCTTGGCATCGCCGACCACATCCACTGTGAACTGATCGACGAGCGTTCCGTTGTTTCGCACCTGGACGGTGGCGTCGACCGACCCGCCAGGGGTTACGGACAGCTGCCTACTCGCCAGCGACGTGGTGGCTCCCATGTCACGAAAGTCTGCGGATGATGCCACGAATCCGGAACCCTGCAAGGGGGAGCGTGCCCGGGCAATCACAACTGCCCTTTAGGGCACCCCAGGGCGTCCACACCGCCTCCCCTGGGCAACCACTACGGTGGCCCGATTCCTCATAGGGTTTCTCGCGGTGAACCACGCCTGGAGGTCGAGTCGTGCCCAAATCCGCTTTCGTTCGCCGCCCGGTCGCCATCGCTTCCGCCACCGCGGTGGTCGCCGGAACCGTCGCGGTGTTACTGGTGAGCCCCGGCGGCCCGGTGGCCGGTGCGGTCGCCGCCCCCGGCTCGACGCTGCGCGCGTCGGTGACCAACGCGGGCGAGCAGGCCCGGCAGGGCGGGGATGAGAGCGCCCTGTCCGAGAACGGCACGGCCGTGGCGTTCACCAGCCGGGAGCAGCTGGACAACCTGGGCACCGACGGGCGGGAGAACGTGTTCGTCCGCGACCTTGCCCGCAACCGCACGGTGATGATCAGCCGTGGGCGGCTGGTGCGGGACGAGCCGACCATCGGCGTGGCCCCGCCGCCGCTCGTCCGCTACGGGCCGGAGAAGCACCTCGACCTGAACGCACCGCTGCCGACCCGGCGGCAGCAGGAACCGCCGCCGATCGACACTCCGGCGAACGGGGACAGCACCACCCCATCGATCTCCGCCGACGGCCGGTTCGTCTCGTTCATCACCAACGCCACCAACGTGCTGTGGGCGGATGCCTACACCGATGCGGAGATCTTCATCGTGGACCGGGATCCGGACGCGGACGGGAACTTCGACGAGAACCTGCCGAGCGGTGTCCGGGACTACCGGTACATCCCGGTGCTGCAGGGCGGGTTCGGCAGCTACGAGTACGCCCGGGCGGCGAAGCTGGCCGCGAACGGCAGCCGGATCGTGTGGATCGAGGGCGAGGGCGCGAGCTACTTCCTGACCGCCCGGCTCAACCTCCCGGCCGGCCAGGTCGACAAGGCGAGCCAGGTGCCCGCCGACATCGGCCTCGGCTCGGAGTCACTGGCCGCGCAGTACGACCCGGCGATCTCCTCGGACGGCAACTTCGTCGTGGGGAGCATGGCCTACTGGCCGGACTGCGAGTGCTCGCAGATCCGGGCCATCGTGTCCACCGACATGCGGACCGGGACCGCCACCCGCGTCGACATCGACGTCGACAACGAGCCGGTCGGCGGATTCGAGACCGAGGATCTCGTCATGCGGCCGGCGGTGTCCGGTGACGGGCGGCGGATCGCGTTCGTCGGCGAGCTGTTCGAGGGCCGGCGCTCCCGGTTCAACCAGCCCAACGTGTACGTGGTCGACGTGGACTACAGCCGGCCGGCGAACCAGCGGGTGACCCGCACGGTGATCGCGTCCCGGAACAACGCCGGCGCCTTGGTCAACGGTGAGCTGCCGGGACTGTCCGCCGACGGCCGTTACCTCGCGTTCGTCACCGACTCGCCGAACGCCCACGACGGGACGGACGCGCCCGCGCAGACCTCGACCTGCATCAAACCACCGCCGCCGCCCACGTCGTCGGCGCCGCCGGTACCGCGGCTGGGCGGCGAGCCGTTGCTGCGCCTGAACGCGGCGCTGCCGCCGGAGCGACCAGAAGCCCGGACGTTCTGCCAGGTCGTGGTGCGAGATCTGGTCATCGACCAGACCAACGGCCCGCGCCTGGTCGGCACCCTGGTCTCCCCCAACACCACCGGCAACGCCGGCAACGGGAACACCGTCCCGGACCGGCACACCAGCCAGGCGCGGCTGAACATCATGCCGCCGTCGCTGTCCGGCACCGGCGGCCGGATCGCCTACGACTCCGCCGCCGGCAACCTCGTCGCCGACGACACCAACCAGCGCGACGACGTGTTCGTCCGGACGCTGCAACCGGATCTGCGGGCCAGCACGCTGAACTTCGGCCAGGTCGAGGTCGGCCAGGGCCTGGTGCGCACGGTTGCGGTCAGCCGTGTCGGAGCCGGGCCGCTGGGAATCGGAACGGTCAGCCTGACCGGTCCGAACGCCGCCGACTTCGAGATCATCGGCCAGACCTGCCAGAACCGGACCCTGCACCAGACCGAGACCTGCGGCGTCACGATCGAGTTCCGCCCGTCGACCGCGACCAACCGCACCGCGCAGTTGGTGGTGGACGCCCCCGGCATCCGGCGGGTCGTGGTCGACCTCACCGGAGTCGGCACCGAGAAGCCGGTTCCGCGGGGCGCCGAGTTCTCGGCCGCCCCGGTCCCGCTCGAGTTCGGTCAGCGCCCGCTGCTCTCCGCCGGCCCCGAAGGCGTCATCACGGTGACCAACACCGGCGAGTCCCCGCTGCTGATCTCGTCGGTGCTCCCGGTCGGTCCCGGCGCCCCCGGCGACTACTCGATCGGCACCAACACCTGCGCCGGAACCCCGGTGCCGGGCGGCGGAACCTGCCGGGTCTCGGTGAAGTTCTCCCCCACGCTGCCCGGTGACCGTTCGGCCACCCTCCAGTTCACCCACAACGTCGCCGGCAGCACGCAGACCCTGGTCGCCGTGCGCGGCTCCGCCGGTCCCATGACCCTCGAGGCCAACCCCGGCGTCACCCCACCCGGCCGCGTCGTCACCATCACCGGCAAGGGCTACCCGCCCGGCAAGACCGTCACCGTCGCGTTCGCCCCGATCGGCCTGTCCCCCGCACCACCCGGCAAGGCCACCGCAACCGTCGGCGCCGACGGCCTCTTCCGCGCCAGCCTGATGATCTTCCACAAGTCCAAGCCGGAGACCCGTACCACCGTGGCCACGGTGGACGGTTCGCCCGCCCTCTTCGCCAACGCCCAACTACTCGTCGTCTTCCCCACCGTCAGCCCCGCCGAGTTCGTCGTCCGCGGCTGACCTGACTCCTGGAGGGGTGGACCGCGCCGCGCGGTCCACCCCTCCGGCATGTCCCGACCCACCCGATCCCACCCGACCCGGACCCGGATCCGACACCGATCCCCGACTCCCGGCTCCCGGCTCCGATCGCCGAGTTACCGACTCCAGCACCCGATCCCCCAGCTCCAGTCCCCGAGTTCCCGGTTGGGAACCGTCGAATCCCTTGTTGGGGCCGGCGAGTCCTCGACTGGGACCCGGCAACCGGAACCGGGGCGCGGGAGCCGGGCCCGGCTTCGCCGGGCGCCTGCGGCGCCCGGCGACGCAGGCGCCGGGCCGGGCTGCGGCTCTTCGAGGCATCTCATCGGTCCCGAGGTGGTGACTCAATGTTCCGGAACGGGGACTCGCCGAAGGAAAGCCCGAATCCTTCGGCGAGTCCCCGGCTCGGGTCGGCGAGTCCCCGGCTCGGGTCGGCGAGTTCCCGGCTCCGGTCGGCGAGTTCCCGGCTCCGGTCGGCGAGTCCCCGGCTCCGGTCGGCGAGTCCCCGGTTCCGATTCCGCGAGTCGCCAGCCCCAGCACCCGATTTACTGGTTCCAGGTGACCGATCCGAGCGTTGCGACGCCACCGGGGACGGCGCCAAGGCAAACCCGGGCTACCCGGAATCCCGCAAGTGGGGAACTCGAGTGCCGGAACCAGTGACTCTCGCTACCGGAACGGGCTGTTCGGTTGCTGGAACTGGCGACTCGCGGAGAAAAGTCGAGTCCCCGCTCCCTGGGGGTGGAGGGAGCGGGGACTCGGTGGGGGTGGGGCGGTTGGCTTTACTTGCGTTCGAAGAGTTCGATTTCGGAGACGGCGAGGTTCTGGCCCTTGACGGACTGGAACAGCTCCACGACGTGGATCTCGACGCTGGTGGCGCCGTCGCCGTTCTCGATCTCGTAGGTGTTCGGGTCGGGATTGTCGAGCAGGTTGACGTCGGTGGTCTTTCCGGTGGAGAAGACCAGGTGGAACTTGCGCGCTCGGTGGTTGCCCTGGAAGTCGTCGTTCGCGCCGTTGCGGACGATGATGCGGGCCAGGTCGACGGTGCGGTCGAACTTCAGGACCACCACCGGTTGCGGGCCGTTGACCGGGGCCAGCCAGTAGGTGTTGCTGAACCCGTCGGTGGCCTGGGCACAACCGTTGTTGGGCGGCAGCTCGGCCGGGCACTGGAAGTCGTTCGCCGTCGGGGAGACCGGCTCGAACTGCGGGAAGATCAACACCTCGACCTGGTGCTTGGCCGCCGCGAACTGCTGGTTCACCCAGCCGCGGAACGGCGCGAACACCGCATACAGGATGGTGCCGAGCAGGACCGCCACGGTGACGATCCGGCGCACCACCTTGAACGTCCCGCTGGCGAGCAGGCCGGCCTTGGTCTTGCCCCTGGTGCCCTTCTTGGGTCGCTCACCGGACTTGCGGATCTTGGCTCCCCGGCGCGGCAGCAGCCGGCGCCACCACGGAGTCTTGACCTTCTCCGCCTCCAGCAGCGACGCACCGCACCGGCTGCAGAACTTCCGGGTCTCCGGGTTGCCCTCACCGCAGTCGCCGCAGATCAGATCGCCCGGCTTGAGCCGCCGCGACGGCGGCTGCCGGCGAACGGCGGCCACCTTCTTGCGCGCCTCCTGCGGGACGACCTCCTCCGGCTGCTCCGGGCGGGCGATCGCCGCCCCGGTGATCGGGGCGACCAGCGCCTTGACCTCGCCGGGATTGGCCGGTGGCCCCGACGGCGCCGACTCCGGCGGCGCCGGCGGGGCTGGCGGCTTCGGCGGGCCCGCGGTGGGCAACGCCGGCGGACCGGACGCACCCGGCGGCTTCGGCGGAGCGGGCGGCGGCAGCGTTGGCGGGCCCGAGGCTCCGGGCGGAGCCGGCGGCGTCGGCGGACCCGGCGGACCGGCACCGGGCGACCCGGGCGGAGCCGGCGGCCTTGGCGGGCCGGGCGGGCCGGCACTGGGTGGTCCCGGCGGAGCCGGCGGACCGGGCGGAGCCGGCGGACCGGGTGGGGCCGGTGGCTTCGGCGGACCGGGCGGTGCCGGCGGCCCACCGGCACCTGGCGGCGCCGGCGGTGCGGGCGGCTTCGGCGGACCGGGCGGAGCCGGCGGAGCGCCCGGGGGCTTCGGCGGACCGGCACCGGGTGGCGGAGGTGGCGGAGGCGGGGCACCCGGCGGCTTCGGTGGGCCGGGTGGCGCGCCCGTTGGCCTCGGCGGGCCGGCGCCAGGAGGTCCGGGCGGGGCACCCGGTGGCCGAGGCGCCCCCGGTGGACCGGGCGGGCCGGGCGGCCGTGGCGCGCCGGGCGGACCGGGCGCGGCTCCCGGCGGCCGGGCCCCGGGCGGGCCGGCGCCGGGCATGCCGGGCCGGGCGTTGGCCCCCGGCGGGATCGGGTCGCGGTTGCCGACGTCCATGTACAACGCCGACTGCAGCCGGGAGAACCAGCCCCGCCTCGGCTCGTCCTCTTCCTCCTCCGCCGCGGCAACGGGCACCGGGGCGGGCTTCAGCTTCTCCCCCGTCCACTCGAGGAAGGCACCGCACGATCCGCAGAACGCGTCGGCCTCCCTGTTGTGGAAGCCGCATGTCTTGCAGACGATCACGGCCGATCCACCTCCACTCTGTGCACGACATGTGCTGGCTTGGCCGCGGCCACCGCGGCATCCACGAGATCCATGGGCACGGTCTTCGGGTCGTGCACCCGGATCCGCACCGCGAGCCGGGGACTGGCCTCGCCCGGCAGCCGCGCGTTGGGGTTCTTCGACCACCCGACGCCGCCGCTGTCCGCGATCTCGACCCGCCCGCCGGTGAGCACCTGCAGGTTCGCCCGCAGCCCACCGACGGTCCCCCGCATCCGGTACATCTCCACGGCGCTGGCCAGTACCGCCCGACGGCGCTCGACCGGCCAGCCCTCCTCCATCTCGATCCCGACCCACCCGGCCAGCCACTCCAGGAAGTCCTCCGGAGCCAGGTACGGGTCGAAGTAGTCGACCAGACAGTCCAATGTGGCCAGAATCGGCGCGAGCACGTCGTCGAACCCGCCGACGAACCGCTCGGTGAACGGGTCCTCCTGGTAGACCGCCGGCAGCATCTCGATGAACGGCGACCGGTTGGCCATGCCGGGAACCATGCCGCGCATCAGTGGTCCTCCACCCTGACGTGGTGCTCGTAGGAGAAGATCAGGCTGTGCGCGTCGACATCCAGGCGTTGGGTCTCCTCGCCGCGCTCCCCGGTCACCGGGTTGGCCCCGAACAGCCGCACGTCCTCGACCAGGTCGACGCCGCGAACCCGTTGCAGCAGCGCGTAAACGTCACCGGCCTGCACCGGACGGCCGAATGGCCAGCCCTTTCCGTCCGGTCCACCGCTGATCGGGTTCAGGTGCTGGTACAGCGCCTCGAGCGCATCGGCCCGCACCCTCGCCTTGTCCAGCCGTGGCCGGGCGATCACGCGGGCGACCACGGTGACTCCGCGGTACTTCGGCGGCGAGACGAGCACCCTGGTGCCGATCAGCCGGACCTCGTCGAGCCGATCGGAGATGCGCTGCAGCGTCTCCTCGCCGGGCACCAGCTCCGGGAAGTCGATCTTACCGGCGGTCTGCGCCGCGGCCGGGACGATCAGCACCCGCACCGCACCGGCGTCCACGTCGTCGTCCCCCGCGGTGACGCAGCGGACCCGGGCCACGTCCGGCGCGGCTTCCTGGGTGATCGCCTCGTAGTCCTCCGCGGTGACCGCGCGGCTCCTGGTGCGCAGCAGGATCGGGCCGCGGGCCTTGGCCTGCTCGACCGTCTCGCCGTCCACGCCGCCCCAGGCCGCGTCCAGGTTCTCCACCTTGTTGACGAACGGAATCGACGACTTCAGGGTCTGGATCGCGCCCTTGCCGACGTTGCCCACCCGGCCGCCACCGGTGGCGTACTTGCGCAACCGGACGGTCGCGCCGTACTCGGGAACCGCGCCATACTGCCGCAGCCCGCCCTGCGCCTCACGAATGACCGGTCCGAACTGGACGGTTCCGGACACGCCGTCCAGGATGTAGTGCCGGTCGTCCGGACCGCTGCCGGCGAACTGCTGGACCTGGGTCCACTCCACCCAGCCGTCCACCGACGAGGTCTCCAGCACGGCCGCGCCGGCGCCGATCACCACGGGCGTGCGCTGGACCTGGAATCCCTGGCCCGGCACGCCTTCGGAGATCCCGAGGACCTCCTCCTCGATGATCTCGCAGTGGTTCGCCTCGACCGTGCCGCCGACCGTGCTGGCCGACAACGCGGTGACGAACGGCGACGCGGTGTAGGTCGGCCAGTCCGGGTCGACCTCGATCACCCTGGCCCGCAGCCAGCCCGCGGCCTCACCGCCGAGCACCGACGACTCGTGGTCGGACGGCACGTGCACCATGATCTGGCCGGCGGCGTTCAGCGCGCCGGTGCCGTCGCTGCTGACCTTGCATTCCTTCCATTCCTTGCCGTTCCAGGCCTCCCACACCAGCGGCGGGTGGTCCGGGTGCACGCCGACGCCCTCGACCCGGCAGTCGAAGTCCAGCCGCACCACGCAGTTCGGCACCGGCACGGACAGGCCGACCAGCAGCAGGTCGTCCACCCGGGGCACCGGGGAGAACGCCTGGAAGGACTGGCCCATCTTCAGCTCGTCGGTCCGCTCCACCGGTCCCTCGTCGGACACGGTCTGGCTGGCCACCTTGTGCAGCGAGCACGGGACGATCTGCAGGTCCTGCCCGGTGGAGAACACGATCGACTCGTCCACCTCGGTGCGCAGCGTGGCCACGTTCGTGCCCATGGGAATGCCCACCGAGGCGACCGCGGGCGCGGACAGCCAGAACGTCACGCCCACCTGGGCCGGGGTGGCCGGGATCAGCCGCAACCCGATCAGCTCGAGGAACTTGACATAGAGCCGGTCCGGTACCTGGTTGAGCCGGAACAGCATCTGGTCGGTCATGAACGCGAAGGTCTCGATCAGCGTCACGCCCGGGTCGGACACGTTGTGATCCGTCCACTCCGGACAGCGTCGCATCACCATCCGTTTGGCGTCGTCGACGAGATCCTGGAACCGCCGATCGTCGAGGTTCGGTGCCGGTAGCGCCATCAGTAGTCACTCCCGTCCTCGGGGATCGTGTAGAAGGGAAACACCAGGTTCCGCCGGTCGTTGGTGTCCTTCGGCCGGTACTGGATGTCGATGTAGAGCGTGCTGTGGTCGGCGGGATCCGGCGTGATCACCACTGCCTCGACGTCCACCCTCGGCTCCCAGCGCAGCAACGCGTCGCGGACCACGCGGGACAGTTCGGAGATCGTCTCGACGTTCACCGACCGGAACACGAAGTCCCGGATCCGGCTACCGAACTCGGGGCGCATCGGGCGCTCACCGGGATAGGTGGACAGGATCAGGCGCATCGCCTGTTCCAGCTCCACTTCCCGGCGCACCAGGGCGATCCCGCCCTGTGGTCCGACCCCGAGTGGGAAAGCCCACCCGGCGCCGACGAAATCCTGTGTGGTCATGCGCCTTCCTCAGTTCAGCTTGAGCATTGAGCCCTTGACTTCGGTGATCGCCGGGCTCTCGATCTTCACGCCCATCTTTCCGGTGAGCTGAAGTTGGCCGTCGGTCTCCATCTTGATCCCGCCGGTGCCGGCCTTGATGTTGATCGCGCCGAGCCCGGGGCATTCGATGGTCAGCGTGCCGGACGGGGTCTTGCTCGCCGGCGGGGCCGGGTTGCAGGACAGCGTGATCGTTCCGGCGACCTGGTCGATGGTCAGCGACAGCTTGTCGTCCTTGGTGCCCAACACCATGGACGACTTGATCGGTGGAGCGCCGGGCGGCCCGGGCGGCAGGTCGTCGGTGAACAGCAGCTTGTTTCCGGCCGGGGTGGCGAAACCACGCTCGTTCACCGCACCGGAGCCACTCACCGCCGAGCTCAGTGGGCCGTACTTGGAGTTGCTGTTGATCAGCCCGCCGAGCACGTAACCCCGCCGGGGATCACCGAACTCGAAACCGATCAGCACCTCGTCGCCGACCTCCGGCAGGAACAGCGCGCCGCTGCGCGGGCCGGCGCCGACCTGCACCACTCGCGCCCAGTCCGATTCGTAGTCCGGCGAGAGCCACGGCAGCGCCACCTTGACCCGGCCCAGCTTGTCCGGATCCGACACGTTGGTCACCACGCCGCACACCAGCCCGGAAATCTGGCTGCGGTGGTCGCGGGCTCCGGCGGTCAACCCGAGCAGGTTGCGGTTCTGCCTGCCGCTGACCCAGAACCGCGTGTGATAGCCGTTCTCCATCGAGTCGAAGATGTGCCGGGCGTTGGTGACCGTCCACTTGCCGATGAACTGCTTGGGTACCCCGTCGATGTCCACCTGTGCGCCGGCCTGGATCGCCGGGTCGCCCATGGCGTCGCCCTCGGCCTCGGCGAACGTGCTGGCGATGTGGTCGGCGACGCCCTTGGCCGCCTCCTCGGCCGCCCGGGCGGCCGACGGGCCGAACGCAAGCGGCCGGTCGACCACGACGTAGGCGGTGTTGCTCGGCGCCGTGCCGAAGTCGATCTTCGGCAGGCCGGGAATCGGTGGCAGCGCGGGAAGCGAGGGCAGCGGCGGCAGAAATCCGTCGGTGAAGGAGTTGGCCAGGGTCTTGGGCACCTGGCCGTCGATGGTCGCCGTCCCGCTGACCGAGTCGGTCTTGGACGCGACCACCTTGGCGTCCTTGGAGTCCCACATCCGAACCTCGACGTCCGGCGTGATGTTCGCCGCCGAGATCCGGGGGAAGAAGCTCATCAGGTTGTCCTTGAACATGAGCTTGCCGGAGTCCAGCCCGAGCGCGCCGGCCGCGGCGCTGGCCATTCCGCCGAGCCCACCGCCCGCGGCGGCCCCGGATGCCGGACGGAAGAAGAACTCCCCGCCGGCCACCCCGGTCTCGTAGCCGATCTCCCTGGCCCGCTGGGAAAGGAAATCCCAGTCGGTCTGCGCCACCTGGGCCATGTGGTCGTGGGTGACGCTGGTGGCGGCGACGTCGCCGATGGTCAGTCCGGCGTTGCGGGCCACCTGCTTGGCGATGTCGGAGTCGGTCATGTTGACGTAGGTCTTGGTGCGCTTGGCCCGCTGCAGCCGGTGGGCCTGCTCGTACCCCCGGACCACCGTGAAGATCATGTTGTCCTGGCAGATCGCCTCGATGGAGGTGACCTCGCCCTTGATCAGCGACGTGGTCATCTCGTCGCTTTCCTTGCCGCCCTTGATCTCGATCTTGGTGCCGATGGCCAGCCCGGCGTCGTCGGCCAGGGATCCCTTGTCGTCGAGGAAGGTCATCTCGAACATGTCGGGCAGGTGCAGGTGGGTGTCCACCACCGTGCGGATCAGGTTCTCCTCGGCCGACGAGCCCAGCGGCAGGCCCAGCGGTGAGCCGATCATCACCACCGGGTGGACGATCCGGCCGAAGCTGCCACCCAGCAGGCTTGTCATGACCGCCTCGCGGTGAGCTCGTCGGGGTTGGGCAGGTAGATCATCGTGCCGGGCCGGACCCGGGTCGGGTCGTTGATCCGGTTCACCTCGGCGATCCGGCGCCAGAGGCCGGGGGTGCCGTACTTCTCCATGGCGATCGACTGCAGGCTCTCCCCGTGCGCCACGGTGTGCGTGCGCCGCCCGGGAATGCCACCGGAGGTCGGGTTGGTCGGCAGGCTGCCGAGCTTGCTCGGGATCTCGTTCATCGTGATGCTGATCTTGGCCCGGGTGGGGATGCCGGCCGGGGTGAACCGCTCGTAGGTGACCGAGCACTGGCTGATCGTCACGTCGTACATGAAGCCGATCATCGGCGGACCCCACTGGAACGTGACCGGCGCCGGTGCCGTGGAGAAGTTCGAGCCGGCGGCGGCGAACTGCGCGAGCAGTCCGGTGCTCGGGTTCATCCAGGTGAGGAGGGTGTCGCAGCGCAGCTTGGTGAACGGACCCTCCATGATCACGTCGGCCAGCTTGATCGTGGATGCCTTGACCTGGCGGGTGTACGTGCCCGAGGTACCGGAGGTCTTCGCGCCACCGGCGAGTGCGGTCGCGTCCGGGCGCTGCGGCCGGCTCATCCCGCCCGTGGTCGACTGGCGGCTCATGGTGATGGTCTCGGGGTTGAAGTCGAACGGGACGACGCCGATGTTGGGCGGGGTGATGCAGTAGAGCGTCGCCGGGATGAGCGAGCCGATGACCGACACCGCGTCGACGACCGCGCCGACCGCCGTGTTGACGGCATCGGTGGCCACACCGATCGCGTCGCCGGCGACGTCCACGGCGTCCTGCGCCTTGGAGATTCCCTTGGCGGCTTGCTCACCGGCCTTGTTGACATCGGACGCGGCCTTGTCCACGTCGTCCGAAATAGCCATCTTCTCCATCTCCCATCGAGCTCGTCGGCACCCCGGCGGTTACAGGAATCCCTCGTGCACCAGCGTCAACTTCTCCACGGCGATGCCGAAGGTGGACGCGCTCAGTTCCGGCCCGTCCCACTTGGCCGGATAGACGTTGCGCAGCGACCAGCTCGCGACCGGATCCAGGTGCGAGTCGAGCAGGGTGATCTCCGCCGTCCCACCGCCGCCGCTGGTCTGCGCGGTCATCCAGCCGTACACCTTGCTGCGCAACCAGTTCTGCACCTTGGACGAGTCCGCCGCGTTCATCGCCCGCTCGAGCACGATCGGCTTGTACTCGATGTGCTCGGCGAGAATCGGCTGGTACTCGTAGTTCCCGCCCTCTTTCACGGTCTTCGACTTGAACTCCACGGCGAGGCCCGTGCACTTCGACCACCCACCGAGGTTGACACCGTCGATCGTGACCGCGAAACGGGTCTGCAGGCCGAGCATCGAGCTCACGCTGAGCGCCATGGTCTGTCCTCTTTCGACGGTCGGGAACTGGTTTTACGCCTTGTCGTCCTCGAGGAAGCCCTCGTGCTCGAGTTCCAGCGTCTCGATGGCGACCGAGCTGGATCCGGCGTCCATTGACGTGATGGCCCACTTCTTCGGCATCACGTTGCGCAGGTGCCACTCCATGATGTCGGACTTGCTGGAGTCCTGGAGCGCGATCCGGATCTCCGAGCCGGCCTTGTGCGCGAACGAGTTGCTGTCCAGCCACTTACGGACTTCCTTGGAGTCCTTGCTGTCCGCGGCCCTGGTCAGCTTCACCGCGGTGTACTTCGTGTTGGCCGGCGCGAACCAGCGCGCGTTGCCGGCGTCGCCGGCCCGGTAGTCCGCGACCTCCCAGGTGACGTCCAGGCCCTCGGCCTTCTGCCAGCTCCCCAGGTCCGGTCCGCCGGTAACCTTGACGGTGAACCGGTTTGACAGGCCGATGGCCGACTGGTCGTTCAGCATCGCATTCTCCTATCGGAAATCCGTGAGCAGGCCGGCCCGCTCCCTGTCGATCAACAACTCAAGACGCAACCGGCTGCGCAGCCGGTCGTAGAGCCGGGCGGTCAACTCGTCCAGGTCGAGCCGCTCGATGTCGATCCACCCGTCCCGGAGCGCGGATTCCGGGTCCGGCTCGCCCGAGCCGATCACCATGCTCGGGGTACTGGCCGGGGCGGCGGCGGTTTGCTCGGCGGGCGCCGGGGCCTGGCTCTGGGCGGTCTCGAGTTCGGTGGCGGCGGCCGCCTGGGTCGCCGCGGCCGATGCGCCGGCCATCATCATCGCGCGGTTCACGTTCGCCGCGGACTGCTCGGCGATGACCTGCCGGACCTGCTCCATCGTTGCGTCGTCGAGCGTGCTGATGGCCTGCTGGCCCTTGATCGCGCGATCCAGGTTGATCACCTGGAGTACCTGGCTGGCCATCGCCGCCTCGTCCGGCGGTGCCGCCGGCGCGGGACCGCCGCCGACCGGCGCCGGTCCGGTGGTGTCGACCAGTGTGGGCAGCGACGGCTCGGTGACCGGGAACGCGGTGAACCCGGACCCGCCGAGCGCCGGGTTGGTCCACTGCTCGATCACCTTGGTCGTGGTCTCCTGGGAGATCTGGCTGACCTGTACCCGCGCCGGTTCGCTCAGCACCAGGTCTGATGTGGACGGTGCGGGCGGCGGCTCCGGCAGGCTGCTGACGCTCATCGGCTCCGGCGCCAGCGGGGCGAGCTGCACGCCGGCCGTGCGGGCCGCCTGGCTGAGCACCTGGGTCAGCACCGGGTGCACCAGCGGTTCGGCGGTGTGCCCGTGGCCGGCGTGCTCGTGCTCGGCGGCCACCGCCGCGGCCTCGAGCTCCGCACCGACCGGGGTGGACGGCCCGGGCAACGACGAGCCGAGCGTGCGCTGCTGCACGACGTGCACCAGCTCGTGCGCGAGCAGGCCGCGAGCCTTCGGGCTGTCCAGGGATCCGGCCTCCTCCGGCAGGAACACCTCGCCGCCCCTGGTGAACGCGCGGGCACCCAGTGAGCGCGCCTCGACGGCCACCTCGGGTCCCCGATGGACCGGCACATCGGAGACGTCGACGCCGTGCCGGCTCAGCATCGTCGAGGCCAGACTCGTTGGCACGCGGGCGACACCACGCCGGACAGCGGCCGGCGGCTGCTGGTCCGGCCGTGGCTGCGTCGCGCGGTAGACCAGGGGCGTGCTGCTCGTCGCCGGGCCGCGCCGGGGCGTGACGGCGGTGGGTCGCACCGGCCCGGACGGGGCCGCGGTGGGCGGGCTCGGCGTGGCCGGCGGTTCCTGCGGTGCCCCGCGCACCGGTGGCGCAAGGCTTGCCGGCGGGGTGTCACTCGCCGGCGAGGTGTCCGCGGCCGTGTCCGCGCCGGCCGGAGAACCCGGGTCGGGCGCGGGCCGGTGGACCAGCGGCGGTGGTTGGGCCGGCTGCGGGGGTGGCTGCTGGTCGTCCTCCGCGGAAGGCTCGGCGGAAGCGGTCGACGGGACCGGTTCGGCCGGCTGGGAGGGCCGGCCCGGCGTCTGCTGCGGTGCCACCGCAGGGGTCTGGACCGGACGCTGCGGGGCGGCCGGCAGTGCCAACTCCGGCTGGCCCGGCCGGTTCAGCGGCGCACCCAGCCCGAGCCGGCGGGTCTGACCGAGGTTGGGCCGCCGCCGCGGCCGCTCACCGGCTGCCGGTGCCGGCAGTTGTGGTTGTGGCTGCGGGGCCTGCGGTGCCACCGGAGTCGGCGAACCACCGGTGGCCGCCGCCAGAGAGTCCATTGTGGACATGGCGGACCGGACCGCGGTATCCGGTGCCGGGCTGTCCGAACGCACGACGGGCCGGGGCGTGACCATCGGTGCCGGGCGCGGCGGATCCGGCAGTTCGATCGCCGGACCGGCGTCCAGACCGGGAATACCGCCCTGCTCCAACCAGGCCGGCGCGAACCGCAACCAGCCGGGCGCACGGTACGGCTCGGCCGGCTCCCGAGCCTCGCCGACGTGGGAACCCACGGCATCGACCAGGCTCGGTGCGGCCGGCGGAGGTCCACTGTGGACCGGCCGGTGCACTACCGGTGGCCGGACCGCCGCAGCCGGTTCCGCTTGCGGCACGGTCGGTTCGGGTGGTGGCGGAATGGCCGCCGCGAGTCCCTCGACCCGCCCGGCCGCCGGTCCGATGGGCGGGCCGGAGACCGTGCGGTGGCCCGGCAACGGTGGCAGCACCGGTGCCGGACCCATCACCAGCGGCGCCGACGGGTTGACGGTGACCGGAAGCGGTGGCAGCGTCGCCCACTGCCGCCCGGACCGCCGCACGGCGGGCGCGCCCGCCGTGGCCTCCGGCGTGCCGACCGTGCCCGGCGCAAGGTGGCGGGCGTGCTCGGACTCGGCCGCCGAACCCTTCCGCCGAAATGGCCAGCGCATCACACTCTCCCGTCACATGAAGAACCAGTCAGTCCTCCGCACCGAACCTCGTGTGGATCTTGCCGATCTCGGAGATCACCCGTTCGCGCACGGGATGCTCGAGGTCGAGGATCTTGTCGAGATCCCAGTGCAGGTAGTAGGCGACGTACGCGACTTCCTCCCACACCCGGTCAGTCGCGTACGTCAGGATCCCCCCGGCGCATCACCGGCGACATCCACCGTGAAGTCCTGGCCGCAGTGCGGGCAGTTGACTCCGACCTCGGTGTGGCCGTCGGCGTTGATCCGCCGGTACAGGTCCTGCAGGAACGCCAGGTCCGAGGCGAACAGGTTCTCGACCACGAAGTGGTCCACCTCGGCGACCGATCCCAGCGTGGTCACCGTGCGGGCCAGGAGCAGCACCGTCAGGTAGGCCGGGTTCTGCTTGGCCCTCGGGTCGGCCTGCGTGGTGATCTCGTCCCTTGCCGTTGCCAGCCGCATGACCCCGTCGCGGTGCACCACCCCGTGCTCGTCCACGTAGCCACGCGGCAACGTGAACGGGTACTCGGTGCGCAGACCGCTCGCCGGCTCGGCCAATGCCGTCACACCGACACGCGCTGGATGCGCTCGGACACGATCGTGACCGTCTCCATCAGCACCTCACTGGAGCCCGCCTTCAGCGCGCCGATCTCCAGCTTCGACGGCCAGGCGTGCTCGAGGTGGTAGCGGGCGACCGGCTTGCCGTCGGTGTTGTACATGATCAGCGAGCAGCTCTTGCGGGCCGCGACGATGTTGCCCATCAACACGGCCTCGTGCCAGGCCCACAGCTCCATGCCGTTGTTCTTGCCGCGCTTGAGCACCAGCGTGGCCGGCTTGGTCTTACCGGGGAGCTTCTTGAGGATGACCTCTTTGTCGGTCGACTCCATCAGCTCCACCGGCTCGACCTCGGTGGTGATGCCCTGCAGCTCGGAGAACGCCGCGATCTCGACGCCGTCGATGGTCAACGAGAACCGGGCGGCTGTGATCGCATCGTTCGGCTGGCTCGGGCCAAGTCCGCCTGCCATGGTGAATCCTCCTTAGTGGACAGAAGTCTGGGTGAACGGGTGGCCGGTCACTCTTCGAGCCCGGCGCCCTCGGCGAACTGGGAGATGCGGAAGACCACGAACTCGGCCGGCTTGACCGGCGCGATCCCGATCTCCACGACGAGGATGCCGGCGTCCCGGTTCTCCGCCGGGTTGTTCTCCTCGTCGCACTTGACGAAGAACGCCTCGGCCGGAGTGCGGCCGAACAGCGCGCCGTCGCGCCACACCCGGCGCAGGAACATGGTGACCGTGCGCCGAACCGAGTCCCACAGCTTCGGGTCGTTGGGCTCGAACACCACCCAGTTGGTCCCCTGCAGGATGGACTTCTCCACGTAGTTGAACAGCCGCCGCACGTTGAGGTAGCGCCACTCGGGATCGCTGGACAGCGTGCGCGCGCCCCACACCCGGATGCCCTGGCCGCGGAACGAGCGGATGCAGTTGACCGCGATCGGGTTGAGGATGTCGTGCTCGCCCTTGGTGATGTTCAGCTCGAGCGTGACCGCGCCGCGGATGACCTCGTTGGCCGGGGCCTTGTGCACGCCGCGGCTGGAGTCGTTGCGGGCCCAGATGCCGGCCATGTGGCCGCTCGGCGGAACGAACACCTGCTTGCCGGCCACCGGGTCGGCAACCTTGATCCACGGCCAGTACATGGCCGCGTACTTCGAGTCGTAACCGGTGACGTCCATTCGCCACTTCTTGACGTCCTCGGCCTTCAGACCGGGCGGGGTGTCCAGAATGGCGACCCGGTCGGCCATCAGCTCGCAGTGCGCGATCATCGCCAGCTGCACGGCCTTGACGTCCTCTTCGGACAGCGCGCCCTTCTGGTAGGCGGCCATCAGGTCCGGCACGCACAGCATGGTGACCTCGTCGATGGCCTCGAGGCCGCCGAACCCGGTGCGGTCGGCCGAGTTGCCGACGTAGTCGTTCGACTCGATCTTCACCGGGGCGGGCGCCGGGGTGGCCAGGGCGATCTCGCCGGCCTTGGGCACGGACAGCGCCTTGCCCTTGGTCTCCTCGATCACGATCAGCTTGGACTGCTGGCGCACCACGGTGGCCACGTTGTTCGGGCCACGCTTCGTGGTCACGTTGTCGAACGTCTCGACCGGCTGGCCGCCCTGCTTGACGATCAGCTTGAAGGCGTCGTCGCCGGCCTCGCTGGCCGGCGCGACCTCGATGGTGATGTCGCCGGCGTCGGCGGCGCGGGCGGCGATGGTCAACGCCGGCCGGCCCTCCTGGCCGGCCGAGGGCAGCTCGGCGTGCGGCAGCGCCACGTGGCCGTTGCCGTCGATGGCCGCGCCGTTGCCGGACGCACCACCGACCCGCACGACGTACGCGACACCGCCACCGTTCTGGAAGTAGCCGTATACGGCGTGCGCGAGGTAGTAGTCCTCGACGAAGTCACCGAAGGTCGACTTGAACTGGGTCCAGTTGGTCACGAGCACGGGCTCGTGCAACGGGCCGCGCTCGGCGAAACCCACGAAGGCGGCAACCGCGGTTCCGACGGCCTCGATCGGCCGGGAACCCGAGGAAACCTCCTCCATGTACACGCCGGGCGAGAGGTAACTGCTGGCCATCTCGGGTCTCTCCCTCGTTACGGTGCCTGGGTTCGCGTCACCGGCGGCAGGATGACAACACCCCCTAGCCGGTGGCTCCCCGAAGCTTCATCGGTAACGACGTCTTGCCGCAGTCGTCGGGGGGCGGGGCAGTGGGCGAGCGGTTTTGCACCTTCGGGCACCGGAACCGCACTGAAAGGACGGGCGGCCGACCGTGGGCTCCCCGCCGGTACGCCCGGAGACTGACCGAGTGATCACTGAGGTGGACGACGCGCTGTGCGTGCTGCTCGGCCGGGCCCTCCCGGAGGGCACGATGGTGCGTCTCGATCCGCCCAAGCCCACCTGGCAGACCGAACGCCCGTCCAAGGCGATCGACCTGTTCCTGTTCGGTCTGCACGACGACCCGCGCGGCCGGCAGTCCGGGTTCGACGAGGTGCGCGACGACCGGGGCGCGGTGCTGTCCCGGCGTGAGCCGGCCCGCCGCTGCCTGCTGTCCTATCTGGTCACCGCGCGGGCGCCGAAGATCAGCGAGGAGCACCGGCTGCTGGACATCGCCCTGCGCACCATGGTCTTCACCGACATCCTGCCGACCGACTGCCTGCCGGCCGAGCTGGCCGAACTGGACGCACCGGTGTTCGTCAACGTCTCGGAGAACGACGCGGGCACCCTGTGGAGCAGCCTGGGCATGCCGGCCCGGGCCGCGTTCGTGGTCCGGATCAGCGCGCCGTTCGTGCCCGAGCCGGACACCGACCTCGCGCCGCCGGCCGAGAAGATCACCCTCAACGCCGGGCAGGGCCTGCGCCCGCCGGTCCAGGCCGGACCGCTGGCGCCCGCAGGCCCGAAGAAATGGGTCCGCACCCCGGCCCCGGACAACGCTTCGAAGGTGGCGAGCAAACCATGAGCCCAGCCGCGAAGATGGGCGACAAGGTCGTCGGCACCGACATCCACATCATCAACATTCCGTCGCCGGGCGGCCCGGTGCCCACTCCCCTGCCGCACCCGTTCGCCGGCACGATCACCGGCGGCTGCAGCACGGACGTGTTGATCCAGAACATGCCGGCGGCGGTGCTGGGCAGCACGGCCACCAACGCGCCGCCGCACATTCCGCAGGGCGGACCGTTCGCCGTCCCGCCGACCAACCAGGGCACCGTGATGAAGGGCAGCGCCACCGTACTGATCAACAACAAACCGGCCGCGCGGGCCGGCGACACCGTCATGACCTGCAACGACCCGGCACCAGCACCGACCAGCTCCATCGTGGCGGTGAGCACGGTCGATATCGGTG
Organism: Actinophytocola sp.; assembly: GCF_035762905.1. Lineage (GTDB taxonomy): Bacteria > Actinomycetota > Actinomycetes > Mycobacteriales > Pseudonocardiaceae > DASYTH01. The sequence goes on along the minus strand of NZ_DASUCC010000131.1, from coordinate 131,804 downwards.
GGTAGGGGCGCCGGGTGACCAACCCCGATCTCGCACCCGGGGAGAGCTCGGAGTGGGTGCTCTACCTCCAGCAACTGCTCAACCACTACTACCAGCAGGACGTGGTGGCGGAGAACGGATGGTTCGACGAGGCGACGGCCAGCGCGGTGAGCCTGTTCCGGGACCAGAACGGGCTGGAGAAGGGGGACGGCGTGGACGAGACCGTGTGGGAGCGACTTGCCGGAACCTGATTCCGTAACCGAGGGAGGAAACCAATGTCGGAGGAAGCGACGTCGGGCACCACGACGGCCGAGCCGGGCACGACCGGACAGACCACGGGCACGCACGCGGGCGGCGGTCAGGCCGGCGGCGGGTCGGGTACCGGTCCACTGCCCGAGCTGAAGCCGGGCAGCACGGACACCAAGTGGGTCACCTTCCTGCAGGAGATGCTGAACTACTACTACCAGATGCAGGTGGTTTCGGAGGACGGCAACTTCGGCGGCCAGACGGTGGGGGTGGTCCGGCACTTCCGGGAGCAGAACAGTCTTGACGACGGGGACACCGTGGACAAGGAGTTCTGGGCCAAGCTCGGTCTGCAGGACTCCACCTCGCAGTCGGGCGGGCAGAAGCCCGGCGGCCAGACCGGACAACAAGGTCACGGCCAACAGGGGCAGGGCCAGCACGGTCAGCAGACTCAACAGGGCGGTCACGGGCAGCAGACCCAACAGAACGGCGAGTCGCACGGCGCGGACTTCGACGACGTCGACTGGCCGGTCAGGATGGACGGGAGCAGCTCCAACGAGACCTGCTGGGCGGCGGCGCTGGCGATGGTGCTCCAGTCCCGCGGCGAGAACTTCACCGTCGACGCGCTGTGCCAACAGGCCGGCGTCACGGTCAACGACTGGACCAACCTGCAGCGCGCCATGGAGATCGGAACCAACCTGGGCCTGCCCAAGGTAACCTGCCAGGACGGCACCGCGGCCGGCCTGGCCAGGGAGCTGCAGGCGCATGGTCCACTGTGGACACCGCTGCCCGGCAACGAGCAGCACATCGTCGTGCTGGCCGGGATCACCCCGAACGGTGGCGATCCGTACGTACACGTGCTGGATCCGCTGAACGGCGTCGACCATTGGCTGTCGATGGCGGACCTCGCGTCCGGCTACGGGATCGGCGAATCATTCTCCGGCGAAGTACTGTCCGCGCGCTGACCGTCCCGCCCGGTCGCGCCGACCAGCCGGCCGGGCGCGATCGGAACGCCGGCGAGCACCAGCATCCCGATCGAGGCGAGCTCCTCCTCGTACCGCAGGAACCAGGCGTTCTGCCGGCCCGGTCCGTCGTCCTCGGGCATCCGCCCGTTGTGCGGCAGGGCGGTGACGTCCAGCGAGTACAGCACCTCGCCGGTCACCGTGACCATGCCGCACTCGCAGCTCTGCGCGAAGCTGATCGAGCACCGGCCGCCGAACGCCATCGTGTTCGGCGCGTGGAACTGGTATCCGGTCTGGGCGAACCGGTTCCCGGCGGCCGAACCGATCGCCGGGGTGTAGGAGCCGAGCCCGGTGACCATCAGCCCGCGGCACATGGTCCGCAACGCCCGCAGCGTGCACGCCCGCAGCGCACCGGTCTCGGCCGGCGCCCGCCGGGGAGTGGTTGCGACCTCCAACTCCCCGGTGAGAAACAGGTCGACCCGCACGGTGACGTGGCCGATGTCGGCGGACGCGGTCGCCACCGGGGTATCGGGCAGGCGGTACCGAAACGAGGGTGCATCGCGCGTCACCGCGTCCCCTTGCGTCATGGCCACACCGGCCAGTCTCGTTCCCGTCGGTGCGGACCCGGATGACCGATCGGGCAGATGTTGGGGCGGTGAGCTCGGCCCCGGACTCACCGGCCCGAAACACGGCCGTCCCCGGCCGGCAACAGCGGCGGGGCACTCTGGGCCGATGGACGAGACGAGGACCGCCCCGCACACCTGGCTGCTCCGGGTCGAGCTGGACGACCGCCCGGGAGCGCTGGCCCGGGTGACCACCCGGCTCGCCGCTCGGGACTGCAACGTACTCGGCCTGTCGGTGCTGCCGGTGCCGGGTGGCGTGGTGGACGAGTTGGTGATCCGGACGCCTGCGGATCTGGTCCCGGCCACGCTGGTCGACGACATCCGGGCGGAGGGCGGCCGGATCGTCGGGTTGACCCCGGCGGACGTGCGCAGCCTGGTGGACGGGACGGCCACAGCGCTGCGGGCCGTGGCCGCCGCACTGGTCGATCCGGCCGGCGTGCCGGAGGCGGTGCGCGCGGTGCTGGCGGCCGACTCGGCCGGGTACGAGTCGGCCGGATCCGAACCGGACCGCACCGGCGGGCACCGGTACACGCTGGACACCGGAACCGGCACCACGCTGGTGGCCCGGCGCGGCTGGGCCCCGTTCACCGACGTCGAGGTGTCCCGGGCCGGCGCCCTCGCCGAGATCCTGTCGGCCGCCGCCGTCCAGGCCGCCGCGCCGATCGCGGTGATCACCACCGACGGCGCGGGCGTGGTGCTGCGGCCCGGCACCACGGACGACGCCGACGCCGTGCAGAACCTGCACGCCCGCTGCTCGGCCCAGAGCCTGTTCGCCCGTTACCACGCCGGCGTGCGCACCCTCCCGCGCCGGCTGTTGTTCCGCCTGCTCAGCCCGCCGCGCGGGACCACCCTGCTGGCCCTGTGCGGCACCCAGGTCATCGGCCTGGCCCAACTGCTGCGCACCACCACCCCCGACGAAGCCGAGATCTCGGTGCTCATCGAGGACGAATGGCAGGGCCGCGGCCTCGGCACCGCGATGATCCGCCGCCTCGCCACCCTCGCCCGAGCCGCCGGCCACCGCGAGCTGGTCGCCTGGTGCCTCCCCGGCGAACACGCCTTCCCCCGCACCGCCGCCGGCTCCGGCCTCCCGATGTCGGTCCGCCGCGAGTCCGACCTCACCCGGGTCGCACTCCGCGTCACCGGCTAGCCCGAACGTCACGGCCCGGCTCCCGGGGGCCGCCGGGCAAAGCCCGGCTCCACTTTCGCCGGGCGCCTGCGGCACCCGGCGAAGCCGAGCACGACTCCCCCACCCCCGGCCCCGGTTCCGCCCTTAGCCACATCGCGCCGCACCCACGATCGGAACCGTCGACTCACCGGCACCCAACCGGCGACTCGCCGACATGTTCAGGCTTTCCTTCGGCGAGTCCCCGTTTCGGAACATTGAGTCACCACCTCAGGACCGGTGAGATGCCTCGAGGAGCCGCAGCCCCGGCCCGGTCATGCCCGACGTCCGCGGCGCCGGGCGCCGCAGGCGCCCGGCGAAGCCGGCGCACGGCTTCGCCGGCCCAATTCCGGTTTCCGATTCCCAATCGAGGACTCGCCGGCCCCCAGCCGAGGACTCGCCGGTTCCCAACCGGGGATTCGCCTGCCCCAGCCAGGGACTCGTCGGTTCCCAACCGGGGACTCGCCGACGGTTGTCCGGGGACTCGCCGGTCCCAACCGGGGGACTCGCCGGGCCGCAACCGGGGACTCGCCGAAGTATTCGGGCTTTCCTTCGGCGCGTTCCCACTTCCGGGTCACTGAGGCACCACCTCAGGACCGGTGAGATGCCTCGAGGAGCCGCAGCCCCGGCCCGGCGCCCGCTTCGCCGGGCGCCGCAGGCGCCCGGCGAAGCCGGGCCCGGCTTCGCCGGGCCGATTCCGGTTTCCGGTTCCCCATCGAGGACTCCCCGGCCCCCAACCGAGGACTCGCCGGTTCCCAACCGAGGACTCGCCGAACGATTCGGGCTTTCCTTCGGCGAGTCCCCGATCCGGAACATTGAGCCACCACCTCGGACCGGCGAGATGCCTCGCAGAGCCGCAGCCCCGGCCCGGCGAAGCCGGGCCCGGCTCCCCGCCCCGATTCCGGATTCCGGTTCCCAACCGAGGACTCGCCGGTTCCCAGCCGAGGACTCGCCGGTTCCCAACCGGGGACTTCGCGGCACCCAGCCGGGGACTCGCCGAAGGGTCGTCCGGGTGGGGGCGCGAGGTCAGGGCGCGTTGTCGGCGGGGGTGCTGAGGAGGCCGCGTTCGAGGGCGATGGCGACGGCTTCGGCGCGGCGGGCGGCGCCGAGTTTGGCCATGATGCGGGTGAGATGGACGCTGACGGTCTTCTCGCTGATGAAGAGTTCGTCGCCGACCTGGCGGTTGGTGCGGCCGAGGGCGACCAGATGCAGAACCGCGCGTTCGCGGGGGGTGAACGGGTCGACGGCGTCCCGGACGGCGACGGGGTCGCCGAGGGTGATCCGGGCGCGCTTGGCCAGGCGGCGCAGGGCGTCGCGCAGCGGGCGGGCGTCGAGGCGGGTGGCGACCTCGTCGGCGGCGCGCAGCGCCGCGGCGGCGTCGTCCCGCCGATCGACCGCGAGCAGCGCCTCGGCCAGGCGCAGTTGGCAGAGTGCCCGGTCGTAGCCGGCGCCATAGTCGAAGGCGTCGACGGCGGCCGTCCACAGGTCCGGGTCGCCGTGGCCGCGCAGCCGGCTGGCCTCGGCCAGCGCGCGGGCCAGCCAGGCGCGACCCTCCAGCCCCAGGGTGCCGGTGCGCGGCACGCCGAGGGCGGCGGTCTTGCGGGCGTGCTCGGCCAACGCATCGCCCTGCTCCACGGCGGCCTTGGCGGCCTCGGGATCCCGGCGGACGGTGGCCCGCTCCACCACGTCGGCGTGCGCGGCGACACCGAGCGCGGCCAGCCTGATCCCGGCAAGCAGCCACTGCCCGCCGACCTGTTCGGCGGACTCGAGCGTCTCCTTGATCCACTCGACGGCCCGCTCCGGCCGGCCCCGCCAGCACGCCAACTCCGCCCCGGCGGCGCCGGTCAGCACCGCGATCTGCAGGTCCCGGTGCCGCTCCCCGCGCAGGTCGGCGAGCATCCGCTCGGCCTCGGCGAACCGGCCGCGGGCGACCACGAGCGGCGCACCGGCCGCGGTCAGCCGGGCCGAGACCGTGCCGGACACCCGGTGTCCCGGCGGTTCGGCCGCGGCCTCGCTGCCGGCCCAATCGCCGGCCACGTACCGGCTGATCACCTGCAGCACCCGCAGCTCCAGCCCGTAGGTGCTCCAGGCCATCCCGGTGGCCTTGGCCCGCTCCACGCCGGCGTTCAGCACCCGCGCGGCCTCATCCAGCAGACCCTGCTCGTAACGGTTGATCGCGAGCATGAACCAGGCGCGCAACTCGACCTGCAGCGCACCCGCCTCGAGCGCCTTCTGCCGGGCCGCCACCAGCCGCTCACGGGCCTCCTCGATCCGGCCGGTGCCCTCGGCGAGCACGGCCAGCGTGGTGAGCGCGTCGGCCTCGGCCGCCGCCGCGGACACCGCCCGGGCGTCGGACACGGCCAGCTCAGCGCGTTCCCGCGCGGTGTCCCAGGCCCCGGTGGTGCGCAGGATCGTGGCGTACACGGCGAGCACCCAGGCCCGCACATCGCTGGCCGGCCGGTCGGCGACCAGGGTCCAGGCCCGTTCGATCACCTCGCGGGCCTCGGCCTGCCGACCGTCCAGGATGTACAGCGCCTGGGCCAGCCGGCGGCGCAGCCGGGCCTGTAACTCGGGGTCCTGCCGCTGGTCGGCCAGTTTCACCGCGGAGCGCGCGTAGGCGATCGCCCGCTCGGGCTCGCCCGAGGTGCCGGCCACCCACAGCGCACGACGCAGCAGGGTCAGCTCGTCCACATCGGACGGATGCTCGTCCGGCGCGACCGCGTCCCACAACCGCAGCGCCCGCTCCAGGTGCCGCAGCGACTCGGCCGGCGCCCCGAGCCGCTCGGCCTCCTCGGCGGCCGCCACCGACGCGGCCAGCGCGCGCGGCATGGCGTGGCTTTCCATGCTGTGGTGGGCCAGCGCGGCGGCGGCACCCCGGCTGCCCTGCTCGGCGGCGAACGCCTCGGCGTACGCGGCGTGCAGCCGGACCCGCTCGCCGGGTAACAGATCCCCGTACACCGCCTCGCGCAGCAGCGCATGGCGGAACGAGTAGACCGCCCAATCTCCCACGACGACAAGGACATGGTGCTGGATCGCCTCGCGCAGCGCCTCCTCGAGGTCCACATCGGACAGTCCGGCGACGGCGTGCAGCCGGGCGTGCGGCACCTCGCGGCCGGCCACCGAGGCCACCCGGACCACCTGCTGAGCCGCCTCGCCGAGCCGTTCCACCCGGGCCAGCAGGACGTCCACCAGGGTCGCCGGCAGGCCACCACCGCCGTACTCGGCGTAGGCGGCGAGCAACTCCTCGGCGAAGAACGCGTTGCCCTCGGAGCGCCCGGCGACCTCGCGGACCACGTCGTCCGACAGCCCTTCCTCGGCCAGTGCCAGGACGAACTCGTGGGACGCCGCCGAGCCGAACGGCTCGAGCTCCAGCCGTTCCACCGCGGGCAGCCGGACCAGCTCGGCGAGCAGCCCACGCAGCGGGTGCCGCCGGGTCAGGTCGTCGCCGCGATAGGTGCCGACCACGAGCAGCCGCTGCGTGCGCAGCCGGGCGAGCAGGAACGACAGCAGGCCCCGGGTCGACCCGTCGGCCCAATGCAGGTCTTCAAGGACCAGCAGCACCGGACCCTGCCCGGCGAGATCCTCGAGCAGCCCGTGCACCGCGTCGAACAGCTGCAGCTGACCGATGTCCTGCTCGGGCCGGGACTCCCGGCCGGCGCCCGGCCAGTTGGCGGGGATCAACTCGGGCGCGAGCCGGCCCGGGTCGGCGACCGCGGGCACGGCGTACCCGGGCAGCAGCCGGGCCAGCGCCGGCCGGACCGGCAGGCCGGCCGGGAGCAGGTCCCCGGCCTGGCCGAGCGCCTCGGCGAACGGCAGGTAGGGCAGGCCGGTCTCGCCAGCGTCCAGGCACCGGCCGGCCAGCACCAGGGCACCGGCCGCGCGAGCGGTCCCGGCCAGCTCCTCGGTGAGCCGGGTCTTGCCCACCCCGGCGTCACCGGCCACCAGAACCGCGGCGGCGGTCCCGGCCGCGGCGCGGTCGAAGGCGGCGCGCAGCCGGTCCAGCTCCCGGTCGCGCGCCATCAGCGGAATCCCAGACCCCAGGCGTGGCACGTCCGGCATGGTACGGGGCGGGACCGACAAACTCTGAGCCGAAATCAGGGCGCCGGCACCGGCTGCTCGAGCAGCCCCCGCTCGTGGGCGATCGCCACCGCCTCGGCCCGGTTGCCGGCGCCCAGCTTGGCCATGATCCGGGACAGGTGCACGCTCACGGTCTTCTCACTGATGAACAGCTCTGCGCCGATCGCCCGGTTGGTCAGGCCGAGTGCGACCTGGGCGATCACCGCCCGCTCCCGCGGCGTGAACGGGTCGACGACCTCCCGCGCCGGGCTCTCGTCGGTCGTCAGCGTGACGCGGGCCCGCCGGGCCAGCCGGCGCACCGCGTCGCGCAGCGGGCGGGCACCGAGCCGCACCGCCGTCTCGTGCGCCGCGCGCAGCTCCGCCGCGGCCTCGTCGCGCCGCTGCGCCGCGAGCAACGCCCCGGCCAGCCGCCACCGGCACACCGCCAGCTCGTAGCCCGCCCCGTAGTCGAACGCCTCGACCGCCGCCTGCCACAGCGCCGGGTCGCCCGGCCCGGACAGTCGGCTCGCCTCGGCCTCGGCCCGGGCCAGCCAGGCCCGTCCCTCGGGCCCGAGCTTCCCGGTCCGCGGCAGCCCGGTGGCCGTGCGCCGGGCGATCCCGGCGAACTCCTCGCCGCGCGTCCGCGCGGCCGCGGCCGCGTCCGGGTCGCGCCGGGCGGTGGCCCGCGCTGCGGCGTCGGCGGCCGCGGCCACCCCGACCGCGCCCAGCCGGATGCCGGCCATCAACCCGCCGGCATGGCCGAGCGCGGCGTCGACGGTGGCAATGCCCTGTTCCGGCCTGCCCTGCCAGCACGCCAGCTCCGCGCCGACCCAGCCCATGGTGAACGCGATCATCAGGTCCCGGGGCCACTCCGGGCGCAGCTCGGTGACCAGCCGGGCGGCCTCGGCGTGCGCCCCGCGCGCGACCAGCACCTGGGCGCCGGCCGCGGCCAGCCGGGCGGAAACCGTGCTGGACACCCGATGTCCGGGCGGCTCGGCCGCGGCCTGCGCGCCGTCCCAGTCGCCGGTCACGTACCGGGTGACCACCTGCATCACCCGCAACTCCAGCCCGTACCCGCTCCAGGTCAGCCCGGTGCCCGCGGCCCGCTCGACACCCTCGTCGACCACCCGGACCGCCTCGTCGAGCAGGCCCTGCTCGTAGCGGTTGATCCCCAGGTAGTGCCGGGCGCGCAGCTCGGTGGTCAGCGCGCCGGCCGCCATCGCCCGATGCATGGCCTCGACCAGCAGCGTGCGGCTCTGCTCGACCAGCCCGGCGGTTTCATCGAGGGCGGCCAGCGTGGTCAGCGCGTCCGCCTCCGGGCCCGGCGCGTCGGCCGCCCGGGCGGTGCGCACGGCCAACTCGGCCCACTCCCGCGCGGTGTCGGACCGGTCGGCGCAGCGCTCGATCACCGCGTACACGGCGAGCACCCAGGCCTTGACGTAGCTCGGCGGGCAGTCCTTGATCAGCTCCCAGGCCCGCCGGATCACCCCGGTGGCCTCGTCCTCCTTGCCGTCCAATGCGGACAGCGCCTTGGCCAGCCGGCGCAGCGCCTCGGCGGTCACCTCCGGATCGGCCGCCTCCTCGGCCCGACGCACGGCGGACCGGGCGAACGCCACCGAGCGCTCGGGATCGCCGGAGGTGCCGGCGAACCACGATGCCCGGCGCAGCAGGGTCAGCTCGTCGGTCCCGGCCGGCCGGTCCGCCGCCGGCACCACGTGCCACAGGTCGAGCGCGCGCTCCACGTGCTCGAGCGCCTCGGCCGGGGCGCCGAGGCGGTTGGCCTCCTCGGCCGCGGTCACCGATGCGGCCAGCGCGGCCGGCAGCGCGTGGCTCTCCCGGCTGTGGTGCGCGAGGGCGGCGGCCACGCCGCGGCCGTCCGGCTCGGCGGCGAGCAGCCGCGCGTAGCCGGCGTGCAGCCGGACCCGCTCGCCGGGCAGCAGGTCGCCGTACACCGCCTCGCGCAGCAGCGCGTGCCGGAACGCGTACACCTCCCCGGCAGCCGGCACCAGGATGTGGTGCTGCACGGCCTCGCGCAGCGCCTCCTCCAGCTCGGCGTCGGAGAGCCCGGCCACCGCGCGCAGCCGGGGGTGCGGCACCCGGCGACCGGCCACCGAGGCCACCCGGACCACCTGCGCCGCGCCGGGGCCGAGCCGCTCGGTCCTGGTCAGCAGCACGTCCACCAGGGTCGCCGGCAGGCCACCGCGGTGCGCGTCGTAGGCAGCGAGCAGCTCCTCGGCGAAGAACGCGTTGCCCTCGGATCGGGTCGCGACCGCGCGCACCGCCTCGTCCGGCAGCCGGTCCTCGGCCAACGCCACCACGAACTCCCGGGCCTCGGCCTCGCCGAACGGCGCCAGCTCCATCCGCTGCACCGCGGCCAGCCGGACCAGTTCGGCGAGCAGCGGGCGCAGCGGGTGCCGGCGATGCAGGTCGTCGCCGCGGTAGGTGCCGATCAGCAGCAGCCGTTGCCCGCGCAGCCGGGCGCACAGGAACGACAGCAGCCGCCTGGTCGACCCGTCCGCCCAGTGCAGGTCCTCAAGCACCAGCAGCACCGGGCGCTGCCCGGTCAGTTCGCCGAGCAACCCGTGCACCGCGTCGAACAGCTGCAACTGGCCCACGTCCTGCTCCGGCCGGGCCGCACCGCGCGGCCCGCCCGCGCCGGTGGGCAGCGGCAGGCCGGTGACCAGCGTGCCGGGCAACGGCGAGTCCGGCAGGGCCAGCTCCGGAAACAGCGAGGCCAGCCGGGGATGCCCGGCGACCGCCCGGTCCCGGTCCGGAACCTGGCTCAACGCCTCGGCGAACGGCAGGTAGGCCAGGCCGGTCTCGGTGGCGTCCAGGCACCGCCCGGTGAGCACCAGCGCGCCGGCGTCCCTGGCCAGCCCGGTCAGCTCCTCGGTGATCCGGGTCTTGCCGACGCCCGCGTCCCCGGCGATCAGCACCGCGGCCGCGGAACCGGCCGCGGCCTGTTCGAAGGCGGCCCGCAGCCGGTCCAGTTCCCGGCCACGAGCCACCAGCGGTATTCCGGACCCGAGGCGCGGCATGTCCAGCATGGTGTCACACCGTCAGGCCGCCGGGTCCGTCTCGACGTTGTCCTTGTCCGGCTCCTGATGCGGGCGCAGCCGCCGCCACCAGGACGGCCGGGTGCCGCGGGATTCACGCAGCTGCCGGACGAACGCGTGGTTGCGGGCGGCTTCGTGCCGCCGGTCGACCTCTGCCCGTACCAGTTCGGGGCTCCACACCATCTCGATCACCTCGTATGTCGTCGTTCGTTGCCGACACTGAGGTTCGTCCTGAGGGCGTCGTCCGGGCATCGGAGGATCACGCACACCCGGCGGGTAAGACCCCTTACACGCCACGGACCGCGACACCTCAGGTACGTGGTGTCGCGGTCCGGGTTTCGCGCCTGGTCGGTGTTTCGACGGCGCAGCTACGCGCGCCGCTCAGCGGCTGTCGTGATGCCCCTCGTCCTTGACGACGCCAAGAAACGACTGCCAGCCCGGCGTTGCGAACGCCAGACGGCCAGCCTCGGGGTTCTTGGAGTCCCGCACCGCTGCGCCGCTTCTGCCCACGACGAGCTCGACGCAGTCGTTACCCGCACCACTGCGGCTGCTCTTCCGCCACCTGGCGCTTTCGAGGTCAGAAACGGTCACGCCCCGCTCCCTTCATTCCAATTAGGTCAGCCGTTCGGCCGCTTGCTTGACCATCAGCAGTGTGTCCGCCGGCTTGAGAGCCGTGGCTCGCAGGTGGTCGAACATCAACGTATACCGATGGACGTCGGGGGGCTCCTCCAAATAGGACCCGGATGTGGTGTTCTCCACATACACGACATCGGGGTCTGCCTGCTCTGGAAAACCCAGGATCATAAACGGTCCCTCCATGCCGGCGTGCGCGCCCGCCTCGAACGGCAACACCTGGAGGGTGACGTGCGGAAGCTGGGCGGTTTCGAGCAACCGGCGCAGTTGCCCGCGCATGATGTCTGGACCACCGACGGTCCGGTGCAGCACGGCCTCATCCATGATCACCCAGAACTCCGGCGGCTGCGCGTCGGTGAGCAGCGTCTGCCTGCTCTGCCGGGCGGTCACCCGGCGCTCCACGGTCTCCTCGCTGTAGTCCGGGGCGATCGCCTTGATCACCGCGCGGGTGTAGTCCTCGGTCTGGAGTAGACCAGGAACAAGTAACGACTGGTAGGTGCGCAGCGACGAAGCGTCCGACTCGAGACCGACGAAGGCTCCGGTGAACACCTCGTTGAACGCATGCCACCAGCCCTTCTTGCGCGCCTCCCTGGCCAGTTGTACCAGGGCCTCGCGCTCGTCCTCGGGCAACGCGTACAGCTCGAGCATGTCCCGCACGTCGCGTGGGGTCACTCCCACGTGGCCAGTCTCAATGCGACTGATCTTCGACGCCGAGCACTCCAGCTTCTCGCCCACCTCGTCGATGGTGAGCTTCGCGGCCTCGCGGAGCCGGCGCAGCTCACTGGCCAGCCGCCGGCGACGGACCGTGGGACTGTTACCTCGCGGCATGGGCGATCACCTCGTTGCTCGACTGTGTGCGACACATGGTCGTATCCGCCCGGCAGGCATGTCTACTCAGGGTGGGTATTGGCAGGTTGCTAAAACTCAGCGTCACCCGGGTGGGTATTGCAACTTGCACAAGGCGTATCACTCGGAGCAAGCTGCTGTTGACTCAACGGTTTTCCGTGAGTCCGGCGACCCCGGGCCCTCGGAGATCCTGGCCCGCACGCCGGGTCGTCGCAAGGGCACTCTCTGTATTGGGATGGGCAGTTCGGTGTATGGCTCCATCTTCGGTCACCTGCGGATCTCGCTGCACGAATACCTGGACGGGGTGATCGAACGTTCGCAACACGCGGAGGGCGCCGCCGCCGCGGACCTGGTCAGACTCGAACTCCCCCGGATCGTCGACGCACTGCGGGCGGTACTCGACGAGCACGAGCCGGACGAGCGCGGCCGCTGCCGCACCTGCCGGCCACGCCGGTTCGGCCGGGCGCCGGCCCCCTGCCGCGCCTACCTGACCGCGCACCTGCGCCTGCTGGTCACCGAGGACGATCCGCGCCCGCCCGACCTGCTCGACTTCGCGGCGCAGTTGCGCGATCAGCTCGGCACCAAGTCCTGAGCCGCACACCCCGAAGCACGGGACGCGGGCCCGCCCCCCAACCCGCGTCCCGTGTCGGGCGACCGTCTCCCGGATCTCCCCCGTGTCGCCCGACGTTCGGGCCCGGGACCGACTCCCGCCGAATCGGTCCCGGGCCCCCCGGCTCAACAGGCCTTGAGCCAGCTGCATTCCAGGCCCTCGGGCCCGTCCGGCGCGGACCGGGCGGTGACCGCCGACCCCGCAGGCGAGGCCAGCCGGACCGCCACCGCGTCCTCGATCGGCCGCAGGCTCACCCCGACGGAGTTGTTGGTCACCATGGAGAACACCAGCAACCGGCCGTCGGCCGCGGTGACGTAGCCGGACAGCGCGCTGACCCCGGTGAGCGAACCGGTCTTGGCGTGCACGTTGCCCGCGGCCGGTGTTCCCCGCATCCGGTTGCGCAGCGTGCCGCCCACCATCCGGTCCGGCACGCCGGCCACCGGCAGCGCGTCGTACCAGACGCCGAACCACGGCTTGGCCCGCGCGGCCAGCAGCAGCGCGGTGAGCTGGTCGGGCGAGATGTGGTCCATTCGGGACAGCCCGGAACCGTCCACCAGGAACAGCCGGGCCGGGTCGATGCCGAGACCGGGCAACACCGAGTTGACCGCGGCCACACCGGCGGTCCAGCTGCCCTGGCCGGACCGGGCCCGCCCCATCGCCTTCATCAGGATCTCGGCGTGCAGGTTGTTGCTCAGCTTGAGGAACGGCACCAGCAGCTCGGACAGCGGCATCGACCGCCGGTCGGCGAGTGTGCGCGCGTCCGGCGGGGTGGCCGCCCGGGTCGTGCGCCCGAGCACGCGCACGCCGTGGGCCCGCAGCGCGGCCCGGAACAGCGATGCGGCATAGCCGGTCGGATCCCACACCGCCATCCACTCCTGCACCGGGCTCGCCCCGGCGGCCACCGAGCCGGCGACCGTGATCGTGTTGGTGCCGTGCTCGCGATCCACCGAGACGTCGGTGCCGGAGCCGGCGGCGCCGGTGACCGCGGTGCTGACGATCCGGACGTGGTCGGTCGGCGGCACGGTCTCGACGGTCGCGGGTGCGCCCGGCGTGGACGGCGTGACCCGCACGATCACCGACCCGGCGTCGTAGTCGGCGTCCGGCGCGGCGGTCAGCGCGGACACCTGGGCGTCGTAGTAGAACGGCTCGTCGTCCCAGGCCCAGCTGGAGCCGAGCCGCACGCCGTCGAACCAGGTGTCGTCGGCCACCAGGTTCCCGGTCACCAGCCGGACGCCGCTGGCCGCGACCCGCGCCGCCAGGGCGTCGTAGTCCGCGGCCAGCATGGTCGGGTCGCCGGTGCCGCGCAGGTAAAGATCGCCGTGCAGCACCGTCCCGGTGATCCGGCCGGTCGCGCCCGCGGTGGTGCTGAACCGGTAGTCCGGCCCGAGCACCTCGAGCGCCGCGGCCGAGGTCACCAGTTTGGCGTTGGACGCCGGTTGCTGGCGCCGGTCGCTGCCGCGCCGGTACAGCTCGGTGCCGTCCGCGCCGCGCACCACCAGCGCGACGTCGGCGCCGGCCAGTCCGGGGTTGGCCAGGATCGCGTCCAGGTCGCCGGCAAGCGGGTCGCGGTCCTGGGCGGACACCGGCGCCCCCGCCCCGACCGCGACGGCGGTGACCGCAACCAGAACTCCTGTCAGATAACGCAATGACCGCCGCATGAGCGCTCCAGCCAGTCCGAGGGAAACCCTGTAGGCGAAGATTTTCCTACTATGGTCTCGCTAAGACAATCACTGACTTAACGCAGCACGCGCAGCAGGCCCTCCTGCACCACGGTCGCGATCAGCCGGCCGTCCCGGGCGAAGAACCGGCCGGTGGCCAGGCCCCGGGCGTTGGACGCGCTTGGCGACTGGCAGTCGTAGAGGAACCACTCGTCGGCCCGGAACGGCCGGTGGAACCACAGCGCGTGGTCCAGGCTCGCGCCGATCACCTTGTCGGTGCCCCAGTACACCCCGTGCCGGGCCAGCACCGCGTCCAGCAGCGTCATGTCCGAGGCGTAGGTCAGCACGCAGACGTGCAGCAGCGGGTCGTCCGGCAGCGTGCCGTCGGCACGCATCCAGACCTGGCTGCGGGCCTCCGGGCGCGGGCCGCGGTCCCGGGAGCGCCACGGCGGCTCGGTCACGTACCGGATGTCGATCGGGCGCGGCACGGTGGCCGCGCGGCCCAGCTTCTCGGCCAGCTCGCCAAGGCTCTCCAGCCGGGTCGGCAGCTCCTCCGGGCCGGGCACGTCCGGCATCGGCTCGCCGTGATCCAGGCCGGGCTCCTCGAGCTGGAACGACGCGGACAGCGCGAAGATCGCCTTGCCGTGCTGGATCGCCACCACGCGCCGGGTGGTGAACGAGCGCCCGTCGCGGATCCGGTCCACGTCGTACACGATCGGCACGCTCGGGTCGCCCGGCCGGATGAAGTAGGCGTGCAGCGAATGCACCTTGCGCTCCGGCGGCACCGTCCGGCCGGCCGCCACCAGCGCCTGCCCGGCCACCTGTCCGCCGAACACCCGGACCGTGGCGTCTGCCGGGCTCACCCCGCGAAAGATGTTCTCCTCGATGCGCTCCAGGTCCAGCAGCGCGATCAGCCGGTCCAGCACCGGTTGCGCGACAGCCGGACCGTCCTCTGCCACCGCCATCGGGCTCCCTTCACCTCAGGCGTGGTCCTCCTCGCCGAGCCGGTGCACGCGGATGAGGTTAGTCGAGCCGATCGTCCCCGGCGGCGACCCGGCCACGATCACCACCAGATCGCCGGGCTGGTAGCGCCCGATGCTGAGCATCGAACTGTCCACCTGGCGAACCATCTGGTCGGTGGAGTCCACACTCGGCACGATGAACGTCTCGGTGCCCCAGGTCATCGCGAGCTGGCTGCGCACGCTCTGCTCCGGCGTGAACGCCAGCAGCGGCAACGGGGTGTGCAGCCGGGCCAGCCGGCGCACGGTGTCCCCGGACTGGGTGAAGGCGACCAGCGCCTTGGCGTTGAGCCGCTCGCCGATGTCCCTGGCGGCGTAGGAGATCACGCCGCGCTTGGTGCGCGGCACGTGCGACAGCGGCGGCACCACAGTGGACTCCTGCTCCACCGCCTGGATGATCCGGCCCATGGTGCGCACGGACTCGATCGGATACTGGCCGACGCTGGTCTCGCCGGAGAGCATCAGCGCGTCCGCGCCGTCCAGCACGGCATTGGCCACATCGGACGCCTCGGCTCTGGTCGGCCGGGAGTTGTTGATCATCGACTCGAGCATCTGGGTGGCCACCACGACCGGCTTGGCGTTCTCCCGGGCGATCTGGATGGCCCGCTTCTGCACCAGCGGTACCTGCTCGAGCGGCAGCTCGACGCCGAGGTCGCCGCGGGCCACCATGATCCCGTCGAAGGCCAGCACGATGGCCTCGAGGTTGCTCACCGCCTCCGGCTTCTCCAGCTTGGCGATCACCGGGACGCGGCCCCGGCCGACCCGGTCCATCACCTGGTGCACCAGGTCGATGTCGGCCGGTGAGCGGACGAACGACAGGGCGATGAAGTCCACTCCGAGCTGCAGCGCGAACTCCAGGTCCTCAATGTCCTTTTCGGACAGTGCGGGAATGGAGACATCCATGCCCGGCAAGGAGATCCCCTTGTTGTTGCTGACCGGACCGCCCTCGGTGACCTCGGCGACCACGTCCTGACCGGTGACCTCGCGGACCTCGAGGCCGACCTTGCCGTCGTCGACGAGTAACCGGTCGCCCGGCTTGGCGTCCCGGGCCAGGCCCTTGTAGGTGGTGGACACCCGGTCGTGCGTGCCGGCCACGTCCTCCACCGTGATCCGTACGATCTCGCCGGTCTTCCACTCGACCGGACCGGCGGCGAACGTGCCCAGCCGGATCTTCGGTCCCTGCAGGTCGGCGAGGATGCCCACGGCGTGACCGGTCTCGTCGGAGGCGGCCCGGACCAGGTCGTAGACCTGCTTGTGGTCCGACCGGCTGCCGTGGCTGAAGTTCATCCTGGCGACGTCCATCCCCGCGGCCACCAGCTCGGCCACCCGCTTCGGAGTGGACGTGGCCGGGCCGAGGGTGCAGACGATTTTCGCGCGACGGTTCACGGGTAGGGAGCCTAGACCCGTTTGCTGGAACGATCCCGAAGTACCCGCTGGTAGCTTGGTTTCGGTTCAGTGCACATCAGGGAAACCGTGCTACCTGCTGGGTTCGCTCACTCCAACGTGGTCGGCGGCCCACTCGTTGAACGGCCGCAGCTCGCGGAACGCCTTGCGCACCCGGTCCAGGCAGGCCCGCTCGTGCAGCACGTCGTCCGGCTCCCAGACCCGCACCGCGTAGACCGAGCGGTAGCGCAACAGGTCGATACGCGGGTGGTCGGCCGGGTAACCGCGCGGCCGGCTGCGCAGCTGGTCGCCTTTGATCTCCCAGTCGCGTTTGGCCAGCTTGTCCAGGATCGCGGCCAGCCGCTTGCCCCGGATGTCGTCGGCCACCGCCGTGCGGTACCGGGCGAGCTGGTCGGACTCCAGGTGGAAGCAGCCGCCGCCGACCCGGAGTCCGCGCGGGCCGACCTCGACGTAGTAGGCGCCCGCTCCCCTGCTCCGCTCGATCACGCCGCCGCACTCGGTCTTGTACGGGCTCTTGTCCCGGCCGAACCGCACGTCCCGGTACGGCCGGAACACCTTCGCCGACCCGAACTCGCCGCAGAACTCCTTCTCCAGCGCGGCCAGCAGCGCCTCCATCGGCTGCCGCACGTCGGAGGTGTAGATCGCCTTGTTGTCCTCCCAGTACGGCTTGGAGTTGTCCGCCGCCAGCCCGTCGAAGAAGTCGATGGCGTGCTCGCCGAATCCGGTGAAGCTCACGGCGGAGAGCCTACGACGCCCGCGTCAGGCCGCCTGGGCCGCGTTGTAGAGGTTCTGGGCGTCCGCCCCGAAGAACGGGCCGAACATCCACATCGGGAAGAAATTGATCTTGTAGCTGTTCACCGAGTTCACCAGCCCGGTGCCGCTCGCCTCACTGAACTGGCGCAGCCACGGTCCGCCGCTGGCGCCACCGGTCATGTTGCAGGTCATGCCGAGGCCGGTGCTCAGGAAGGCGTTGAACGTGTTGCCGCTGCAGTAGATCATCCGGGTGCCGTCGTAGGGCGCTGCCGCCGGCCAGCCGAACGCGTAGGTGGCCGCCGCACGGGGCTGGTTGAACGCGACGCCCTGTGCGCCGACCACGTCGGTCAGGTTCTGCCCGTTCAGCGGGTTGACCACCGCGGCGCCGATGTCGAAATTGATGTCCTCGGTGGCCACCCACTGCGGCGTGGCCATCGTCGCCCGCGCCGTCCAGGTGCCGAACGGGGCGGTGCCGTTGTTGTAGGCGGGCACGAACGTCCAGTTGGTGTGGAAGCTGCCCTCCAGCTTCACGCAGTGCCCGGCGGTGATCACCGTGCTGCGGTTCGCGCTGGTCACCGCGTTGCCGCTGCACGAGGCGGTGCGGCCCTGGAAGGTGAAGAACACCCGCCCGGCGGTGTTGACCACCGCGCCGGCACCGGTCCACGCGGACCCGCCGTTCGGGAAGGCCAGCGGGGTCACGTCGGCCGGGGTCGGCGCGACCACCTGGGGTGCTCCGCGGGCCACGTCCGGACTGAGCCGCTTGGCGTCCACCGGGTCGAGCAGGCTGTCCAGCGGCACCGCCTGCCGCATCCGCTCCGGCGTCCAGAACGCCGCCACCGCGGCCGCCTCGGCCTGGGTCGTGGCACCCAGGTGCACCGTCGGCGTCGCGGCCGGTTCCGCCGCGGCCGTCACCCCGGGACCGGCCACCACGGCCGCCGCCAGCACGATCGCCGATAACCAGACCGTTCGCCTCATCGCGTTACCACCCTCCCAACTAATGGGTCAATACGCCAGAAACTAACATCACGGTCCGCGAGGCCATACCGCTTCCGGAGTGATGACAATTGCCACTCGATGTGATCGCCTGGGCGCATGTACGGAATATCCGACGCCACCACCCACGACGAGTACCTCGACGCCCTTCCCGAGCCGCGCCGCACCGACCTGCGCGCCCTGCACGAGCTGATCCGCGGCGCGGTTCCGGAGCTGGAGCCGACCATGCGGTTCGGCATCCCGGCCTACGGTGCCTACCACTACCGCTACGCCTCCGGCCGCGAGGGCGACTCGGCGGTCATCTCGTTCGCCAGCAACAAGCGCTACGTCTCCCTCTACGTCACCGGCGGCCCGCCCGGCGGTTACCTCGCCGAGAGCTACGCCCCCCGCCTGCCCAACGCTTCCGTCGGCAAAAGCTGCATCCGCTTCAGACGACTGTCCGACCTGGACCGGGACACCCTGGTCAGCCTGTTCAAGGAAGCCGTCGCCCACCCACCCGGCGATCTCATCTAGCGCGGCGACGACCCGGTCGGGTTCAGCTACCCACCGCGATCGGATAGCTCGCCTGGAACGCCAGCCTGAGGTCGGCGTCAGCCGCGATCCGGTCAACGACATCGTCCAACGCCAGGAACGCCTCCCAGGGCTGCTGGCCGCTCGCGGCCGTCAGGCGTTCGGTCACCAGCTGCTCCAGGTCCGCAACGCGCTTGGCCTTCCACACCTTGTCGGCGAGGCTGACCAACAGGTCTTCCACGCCCACCCCGGCGGTCGTCCACGACGCGTGCGTCCGCGCGAACCGCGCCAGGTTCTCCTCGACGCCACGATCCAGCAACAGCTCATAGCCGGCCTGCTCATGAGCCGATCCCGGCCCGGACAGCTCGTTGGGATGCACGACCTTCCCGATGTCGTGCGTGGCCGCACCGAACAACACCGCGTCCCGATCGAACGTCACATCGGGATAGTGCTGCTGGACCCAGTCCGTCAGTTGGCAAGCCACATCGTGAACCGCGCGCAGGTGCGCGACCAACCGAGGCGGGGCCGCCAACTGCTCCAGCAGAAGCGCGGCACCGGTCGGCAACGGGCGCAGGGCCAGACCTCCGGAATCGGTCATCGCACGGTGCGGCAACTCAGCGGTCACCCCAGCCACGATAGTGGCAAGACGGGGGCTAGCCGGATGGTCGCCCGCACGCCTGGTTGCCGACACTGTGCCGCATGAGGGGAATCGTGGGGGTAACGGCGTTGGTGGCCTTGCTGGTCGGGTCCGGCCTGCCGGTCGGGGCGGCGGCGGCGCCCGGTCTGGTGTGGGGGCCGTGCCCGGCCACACCGGGGGTGGTGCTGGACGCGCGGCAGGAGTGCGCGACGGTGCGGGTTCCGCTGGACTACGGCTCGGCCGGGGGTGCGGAGATTTCCCTTGCGGTCTCCCGGATTCGCTCGGCCACCCCGCAGGCGCGCCGAGGGGTGCTGTTGTTGGTTCCTGGCGGGCCAGGGGGTTCCGGGCTGGCGCGGCCGAGCACGCACGGCCTGCGGCTGCCGCAATCGGTGCTGGACCGCTATGACATCGTCGGGTTCGACCCGCGCGGCGTCGGGCACAGCACGCCGGTCTCCTGCGGCCTGGAACCGCGGGACTCCCACCCGACCGTGCTCCACCCCTGGCCCGGCCCGGGCGGCGACGTCTCCGCGAACGTCGATCGCGCCCGCCGGATCGCCGAGGCGTGCATCCGCAACGGTGGAGCGCTGATCCGGCACATCAGCACCCGCAACGAAGCCCGCGACATCGATCGGATCCGCCAGGCACTCGGCGAGACCCGACTGTCCTATTGGGGCGTGTCCTACGGGACCTACGTCGGCGCGGTGTACGCCACGATGTTCCCCGAGCGCACCGATCGGACGGTCCTGGACAGCTCCAGCGATCCCGATCCGCACCGGGTCGCGCGCGGCTGGAGCGCGAACTTCGGCCGGGGCGCCGAGGACCGTTTCCCCGACTTCGCCGCGTGGGCCGTTGCCAACCACCCCGCTCTCGGCGGCACACCCGAAGCCGTGCGGGACAACTATCTGCGCCTCGGCGAAGCACTGGACCGCAACCCGCGCCCCGACCTCACCGGCGCCAACCTGCGCGCCGTCATGTTCAACTCGCTCGAGTCCGATGCCAGGTTCCCTCAACTCGCCGCGTTCCTGCAGGCCGCGGCGACCGGCGCCCCGGCCCCGGCCATCCCACTTCCCCCGCCCGCCGTGTTCGAGAACCTCATCGCCGTACAGACCGCCACCGCCTGCAACGACGTGGCCTGGCCGGGACCAGAGCAGGACCACGCCGGCGCGGTCGCCCGCAACCGGATCACCTACCCGCTGACCGACGGCATGCCGGTCAACATCCGCCCGTGCGCCTTCTGGCCGCACCGACCCGCCGAACCGGCCACCCGCATCGCCGCCACCGGTCCGGCCAACATCCTCATGATCCAGAACCGCCGCGACCCGGCCACCCCGCTCGTCGGCGCCCTGCACATGCGGCTCGCCCTCCTGCACCGGGCCCGCATCGTCATCGTCGACTCCGGCGGCCACAACGCCTACGTCGCCAACGGCAACCCCTGCGGTGACAACACCGTCACCACCTTCCTCACCACCGGCATCCGCCCCTGGCACGACCGCACGTGTTGACCATCCACTGTGGGAAGTGGGTTGACGCAGGTTGCCTGAGCACTCGAGTACTATGCCGGAGCCGTCGAACTTCTCGATCGGTTAATGGCGTTCGTACTATCACGACCCGGGGCGACTGCTCGAGAGATTGCAGCCTGCGAACGTTGGTTACATGGACGGTTTACGCAGTATCTAACCGGCCGAGGCGCGCTTCGAAATGTCGTTCTTCCGTGGCGAACCTGGCTGGAACGATACGAATATATACTTAGGAGTCTTGAAGGCGAACTGGAGGAGCTCGAGCTTCCGCCCGCAGGCCCTCTTCTTGAGTTATCGGATGGCCTGAAACTGATCACCACCGGTCGAGATCGGAAGAGTATTGTTCGTGAATACCGAATTCGCTTGGGAGATTTGACAGATGCATGCAACCGGGTAGCCGCCGAGATTGGCGTTATCGGCACATTCGGATCATTAGCACTCGTGCCGTTCGAGTCATCATTGGGTTTACTCTTCTTGGGGCCAGTGATAGTTGCCGGGCTGGCATACTACGGCGGGCACAGCTTTGCTCGCGCGATGCTGACGAAATTTCGTTGGCGCCGCGACAAGAAGCTAATGCGCTCCCAACGAGATCTGACACCCGATACCGTATCCGACCGGCCGCGTCTCACGGACGCACTTCGTCAGCTCGTCAAGAGCGAGGTTCACATACTCGCCAGTTCCCGGCTCAGTGCCGCCGATGTGGCCTGCGCCCTGGAAATTCGTCACCAACTGCTGGAACGTACGAAATGCGCCGACCCTTTGGCTGCGATTACCATCGGGGCAAGCGACGAAGCCAAGGAAGGCATGCGAGTTGTCGTTGGAGGCCCACTCGTCCGGACGACCCTGGAACCCTTCGTCGCCTTGGAGTGCGACCTCACTGATTCACTGGGAAATGGCTGGGAAGTAGTCGCGGGCGGCCAACGAGTGGTTCATTGCGACGACGATGAAACGGTCGGCTGTTGCGCAGTGGGCTTAGACTCCAGGACGCTTTTCATATTCGGTGTTCGCGACTCCGGAACGGTGATAGCTACTCGATGGCTCGCAGAAGCACTCGATGGCACCGAAATCGATTATGACACCAATTGGGTAGCCCTCCGCCGTGGCAAGGACTACCGGCCAGAGGAATTCGCCCGAGGATAGCTCGTGGAGCGGGGTGGCCGTACGGCTCAACGGAGCCGGGGGTTCCACTTGGTCGTTTCTATACCACTGCCAAGGGGAGGGCGGTGGGGTGGACGGGGGATGGGAGGTCGGAGGCGCCCATGAGGTAGGCGTCAACGGCGTGGGCGGCTGAGCGGCCTTCGGCGATGGCCCAGACGACGAGGGATGCGCCGCGGTGGGCGTCGCCGCAGACGAAGACGCCGGGGGCGGAGGTCTGCCAGTCGGGGCCGCAGGAGATGACGCCGCGGGGATTGAGGGTGATGCCAAGACCGCCGAGGAGGGGGAGGTGTTCGACGCCCGCGAAGCCGATCGCCAGCAGGATCAGGTCGGCGGGGAGGGTTTCCACGTGGTCGCCGACGGGGACGACCTCGCGGGCGCCGGTCACCGGATCCTTGTGCACCTTGACTTCGCGGAGCTCGACGGCGCGGACGTTGCCGGAGTCGTCGCCGACGAAGCGTTCCACGGACACGGCGAAGCGGCGGGAGCCGGCCTCCTCGTGCGCGGGATAGGTGCGCAGGATCCACGGCCACACCGGCCAGGGGCTGCGGTCGTCGTCGCGCACGTCGGGCGGGCGCGGGTACTGGTCGAGTTGGGTGACCGAGCGGGCGCCCTGCCGGGTGGCGGTGCCGTAGCAGTCGGCGCCGGTGTCGCCGCCGCCGATGATGATCACATGCTTGCCGGCGGCGGAGATCGACGTCGGGCCGTCGCCTTCGCATTCCTTGTTGGCCGGGACCAGGTGGTCCATGGCGAGGTGGACGCCGCCGAGCAACCGGCCGGGAAGGTCGGCGTCGCGGCCGCGCAGGGCGCCGACGGCCAGCACGACCGCGTCGAACCGGGCGCGCAGATCGGCGACCGACAGCGCGCCGGGCCCGGTGCCGCCGACCTCGCAGCCGGTGATGAACCGGGTGCCCTCGGCCCGCAGTTGGGTGAGCCGGCGGTCGAGGACCTTCTTCTCCATCTTGAACTCGGGGATGCCGTAGCGCAGCAGGCCGCCGAGCCGGTCGTCCCGTTCGAACACGGTGACCTCGTGACCGGCGCGGGTGAGCTGTTGCGCGGCGGCCAGACCGGCCGGGCCGGAGCCGACGACGGCGACCCGGCGACCGGTGGACACCGAGCCCGGCCGGGGCCGGACCAGATCCCGGTCCCACGAGATGTCCGCGATCGCCTGCTCGATCCGCTTGATCGCCACCGGCCCGCCGGCCTCCGGGGTGATCGACAACACGCAGGCCGACTCGCACGGCGCCGGGCACAGCCGTCCGGTGAACTCCGGGAAGTTGTTCGTGGCGTGCAGCCGGTCGCTGGCGTCCTCCCACTCCCCGCGCCGGGACAGGTCGTTCCACTCCGGGATCAGGTTGCCCAGCGGACAGCCGGCCGTGCCGGAGTGGCAGAACGGGATGCCGCAGTCCATGCACCGGGCGGCCTGGGTGCGGACCTGCCGGTCCCGCTCGCCGCGGTCCAGCTCGACGTACACCTCACGCCAGTCCGCCAATCGGTCCACTTTGGACCGTTTGGGCGGATCCTGCCTGGGGTGCTTCATGAATCCGTTCGGGTCAGCCACGCGATGCCTCCATGACCGCCTCGTCGACGTCCCGGCCCTCGGCCCGGGCGATCCGCGCCGCCTCGAGCACCCGCTGGTAGTCGCGCGGCATCACCTTGGTGAACGACCTGGCCCGCCTGGTCCAGTCGCCGAGCAGGGACGCGGCCACGGCGGACTGGGTGAGCTGCCAGTGCCGCTCGACGGTCTCGCGCAGCCAGCGCAGGTCCTCCGCGCCCGGCCGCTGCAGGTCGACCATGGCCATGTTGACCAGCGCCGGGTCGAGGTCGAGCACGTAGGCGATGCCGCCGGACATGCCGGCCGCCAGGTTGCGCCCGGTCGGGCCGAGAACCACCGCGCGGCCGCCGGTCATGTACTCGAACGCGTGATCGCCGACGCCCTCGGCAACCGCCACCGCGCCGGAGTTGCGCACACAGAACCGCTCCCCCACCCGGCCGCGCAGGAACAACTGGCCGCCGGTGGCGCCGTAGCCGATCACGTTGCCGGCGATCACCTGCTGCTCGGCGGCGAACGGCGCCTCGGGCGCCGGCCGGACCACGATCCGCCCGCCGGACAGGCCCTTGCCGACGTAGTCGTTGGCGTCGCCGATCAGGTCCAGCGTGATGCCGGCGGGCAGGAACGCGCCGAGCGACTGGCCGGCCGACCCGGTGAGGGTGATGTGGATGGTGTCCGGCGGCAGCCCCTGCCCGTTGTAGCGCCGGGTCACCTCGGAGCCGAGCAGGGTGCCAACGGTGCGGTTGACGTTGCGCACCGGCAGTTCCAGCCGCACCGGATGGGCGTCCTCGAGCGCCGCCTCGGCGAGTTGGATGAGCGTGCGGTCCAGCGCGTGTTCCAGGCCGTGGTCCTGCGGCCGCACCCGGCGCCGGGCTCCCTCGTACCGGGTCGCCGGCACGTCGAACACCGGCCGCAGGTCCATCCCGCCGGTCTTCCAGTGCTCGACCGCGTCGTCCACGTCCAGCATCTCGGCGTGCCCGACGGCCTCGTCGATGGTGCGGAACCCGAGCTCCGCCAACAGTTCCCGCACTTCCTGGGCGACGAACCGGAAGTAGTTGACCACGTGCTCGGCCTGGCCGGTGTAGCGCTTGCGCAGCTCCGGGTTCTGCGTGGCCACGCCGACCGGACAGGTGTCCAGGTGGCAGACCCGCATCATCACGCAGCCGGCGACGATCAGCGGCGCGGTGGCGAACCCGTACTCCTCGGCGCCGAGCAGCGCGGCCACCATGACGTCCCGCCCGGTCTTCATCGCACCGTCCACCTGAACCGTGATCCGGTCGCGCAACCCGTTGAGCATCAACGTCTGCTGGGTCTCGGCCAGGCCGATCTCCCACGGTGTCCCGGCGTGCTTGAGCGAGTTCAGCGGGGACGCGCCGGTGCCGCCGTCGTGACCGGAGATCAGCACGACGTCCGCGTGCGCCTTGGAGACCCCGGCGGCCACCGTGCCCACGCCGACCTCGCTGACCAGCTTGACGTGGATGCGGGCGTGCTCGTTGGCGTTCTTCAGGTCGTGGATGAGCTGGGCCAGGTCCTCGATCGAGTAGATGTCGTGGTGCGGCGGGGGGGAGATCAGCCCGACCCCGGCGGTGGAGTGCCGGGTGCGGGCGATCCACGGGTAGACCTTGTTCGGCGGCAGTTGGCCGCCCTCCCCGGGCTTGGCGCCCTGGGCCATCTTGATCTGGAGGTCGTCCGCGTTGACCAGGTACTCGCTGGTGACGCCGAACCGTCCACTTGCGACCTGCTTGATGGCCGAGCGGCGGCGCGGGTCGTAGAGCCGGTCGGCGTCCTCGCCGCCCTCGCCGGTGTTGGACCGCCCGCCGATCTGGTTCATCGCGATGGCAAGGGTTTCGTGCGCCTCGGCGCTGATCGAGCCGTAGGACATGGCGCCGGTGTTGAACCGGGTGAGGATCGCCTCGACCGGCTCCACCTCGTCGATCGGAACGGGCTCGCGTCCGGTCTCGGACGTCGAGCGGAACCGGAACATGCCGCGCAGCGCGCCGCCCTCCCGGTTGAGCCGCTCCACCTCGGCGGTGTACCTGCGGTACACGTCCGCCCTGCGGGTCTTGCTCGCGTGCTGCAACAGGAACACCGTCTCCGGCGTGAACAGGTGCAGCTCGCCCTCGCGCCGGTAGGCGTACTCGCCGCCCACCTCGAGCCGGCGGTGCTCGCGCCCGGCCGGGTTGTCCGGGTGGGCCCGGCGGTGCCGCGCGGCGACCTCGGCGGCGATCACGTCCAGCCCGACCCCGCCGAGCTTGGAGATGGTGCCGGTGAAGTACTCGTCGAGCACCTCGCCGGCCAGCCCGAACGCCTCGAACACCTGCGCCGCGGTGTAGGCGCCGACGGTGGAGATGCCCATCTTGGACATGATCTTGAGGACGCCCTTGACCAGCGCGGTGACGTAGTTGCGAACCGCGGTGTGCCGCTCGATCCCGGTGATCGCGCCGTGCGTGAGCAGGTCCTCGATGGTCTCGAAGGCCAGGTACGGGTTGACCGCCGCGGCACCGTAGCCGAGCAGCAACGCGATGTGGTGCACCTCCCGGGCGTCGCCGGTCTCCACGACCAGTGCCACGCGCAGCCGCTCCTTGGTGCGCACCAGGTGGTGGTGCACGGCGGAGACCAGCAGCAGCGACGGGATCGGCGCCATCCGGTGGTCGGAGTCCCGGTCGGAGAGCACCAGCGTGCGGGCGCCGGCCGCGATGGCCTCGGAGGCCTCCCGGCGGACCCGTTCGATCGCCGCGGCCAGCGCCGGCCCGCCACCGTCCACTTCGTACAGACCGGGCAGTACGGTGCAGGCGAAGCCGGGCAGGTCGCCGTCGTCGTTGACGTGGATCAGCTTGGCCAGCTCGTCGTTGTCGATCACCGGGTAGGGCAGCTGGATGTGCCGGCAGGAGGCCGGTCCCGGCTCGAGCAGGTTCTGCTCCGGGCCCATGATGCGCTGCACCGAGGTGACGATCTCCTCGCGGATGGCGTCCAGCGGCGGGTTGGTCACCTGCGCGAAGTTCTGCTTGAAGTACTCGTAGAGCAGCCGGGACCGCTTGGACAGCGCGGCCGGCGGGGTGTCGGTGCCCATCGACCCGATCGGCTCGGCCCCGGTCAGCGCCATCGGGGTGAGCAGGATCTTCAGCTCCTCCTCGGTGTAACCGAAGGTGAGCTGGCGACGCAGCACCGACTCGTGGGTCTGCACGACGTGCTCGCGGTCCGGCAGGTCGGCGATCTTGAGCAGGCCGGCGTGCACCCAGTCCTCGTACGGCAGGGCGGCGGCCAGCTCGGCCTTGATCTCGTCGTCGTCCACGATCGTGCCGGCCGCGGTGTCCACAAGGAACATCCGGCCGGGCTGCAGCCGGCCCTTGGCCACGACCTGCTCCGGCGGCACGTCCAGCACGCCGGTCTCGCTGGCCAGCACCACCCGGTCGTCGGCAAGGCGCCACCAGCGGGCCGGGCGCAGGCCGTTGCGGTCGAGCACCGCGCCGACCACCGTGCCGTCGCTGAAGGTCACGCTGGCCGGACCGTCCCACGGCTCCATCAGGCTGGAGTGGAACTGGTAGAAGGCGCGCCGCTTGGGATCCATGGTGGTGTGGTTCTCCCACGCCTCCGGGATCATCATCAGCACCGCGTGCGCCAGGCTGCGGCCGCCGAGGTGCAGCAGCTCGAGCACCTCGTCGAAGGAGGCGGAGTCGGAGCCGTCCGGGTCACAGATCGGGTACAGCCGGCTCAGGTCGCCGCTGACCAGATCGGAGGCGAGCAGCGCCTCGCGGGCGCGCATCCGGTTGCGGTTGCCCCGGATCGTGTTGATCTCACCGTTGTGCGCGACGAACCGGAACGGGTGGGCGAGCGGCCAGGACGGGAAGGTGTTGGTGGAGAACCGGCTGTGCACAAGGGCGATGGCACTGGCCAGCCGCTCGTCGGTCAGGTCGGGGAAGAACACCGGCAGCTGCGCGGTGGTCAGCATTCCTTTGTAGACCATGGTCCGGGCGGACAGCGACGGGAAGTAGACGCCGCAGCCGGCCGTCGCGCTCTCCCGCTCGACCCGTTTGCGCAGGCAGAAGGCGATCCGGTCGAGGTCGATGCCGCTGCGGCACCGTCCACCCCGGTCGGCCTGCGCGGCGACGAACGGCATGGCGAAGTGCGGCATCACCGACAGGGCGGTCGGTCCGACCTCGGCGAGCGCGGGCGCGACCGGCACCTCCCGCCAGCCGAGCAGCACCAGGCCCTCCTCCTTGGCGATCCGCTCGACCAGCTCGACCGCCTCGGTGCGCTGCTGGTGATCGGCGGGCAGCATGGCGATGCCGGTGGCGTAGGTGTGCGCGCCGTTGGGATCCGGTTCGGGCAACGGGAAGTCCACCTCGGCCCGGAGCAGTTCGTCGGGCAGTTGGATCAGGATGCCCGCGCCGTCGCCGCTGGTGGGCTCGGCGCCGGCGGCGCCGCGATGTTCGAGGTTGGCCAGCGCCGTGAGACCGTCCGCGACGATGCCGTGCGAGCGACGACCGCGGATGTCGGCAACCATGGCCACACCGCAGGAATCCCGCTCCTGTGCGGGATCGTAGAGCCCCTGGGGGGTGGGGAAGGCGGAGTACATCACGCGTCGACCTCCCTCAGTCGTCCTCGCGCTCAGTTCGGCGAACCGGTTCCTGGGCGCGGGACTCCGGTGGCCCGCGTGTTGACCTGAGCTTAACAGCCGCGAAACGCGTAGGCACCCATCGAGCGACTGAATTGTTGTCACGGACGTAACGTCGGCCATGATCCAAGCGATACAGCGCCGAACGTCCATGTTCGGGCGATCCCACGTAACCTCAGGATAACTCGCGCGCCCCGATTTCGGATGTGCGGCGCTGGTCACTGTTCGGTCTACCTGGACGTTCGGCGGCCGCGCCGGCCGCCCATGATCGTTTCGTGGTCCGGCCGATGGCTCAGGGTGGCCAGGCATTGACAACCCGTCGTGAGAGCGCTTTCATTGCTCTAGTTTGTTGCTCGCAGCAACAAACACCCTGCTGGCATCCCTCGGGTTGACAAGGAGGTCACCCATGCCCGGCCCAACCCTGCACTCCCCGCCGGCGGCCCGGCGGTCTGGCCGAGCGTGGCGGCTCGCTCTCGGCGCGGCCGCCGCGGCCCTGCTCGTCACCGTCCCACTCACCATGTCGGCCCAGGCCGACGTGCCGCCGCCACCGGCCGGCTGGACCCTCTCGTTCGCCGACGATTTCAACGGCCCCAACGGTTCCCTGCCATCCGGGGCCAACTGGATCTTCGACATCGGGCACAGCTACCCCGGTGGCCCGCCGAACTGGGGCACCGGCGAGATCCAGAGCTACACCAACAGTCCACAGAACGTATCCCTTGACGGCACTGGAAACCTGCGGATCACGCCGCGCCGGGACGGCGCCGGCAACTGGACCTCGGCCCGGATCGAGACGCAACGGGCGAACTTCCGGCCGCCGTCCGGCGGCGTCATGCGGATCGAGGGCCGCATCCAGATGCCCAACATCACCGGCAACGCCGCACTCGGTTACTGGCCGGCGTTCTGGGCGCTCGGCGGACCGTACCGGGGCACCTTCAACTGGCCCGCGGTCGGCGAGTTCGACATCATGGAGAACGTCAACGGGATCAACTCCGTGTGGGGCGTGCTCCACTGTGGAGTGGCACCCGGCGGGCCGTGCAACGAGTTCAACGGCATCGGCGCCAACCGGGCCTGCCCGGGCTCGTCCTGCCAGTCGGCCTTCCACACCTACCGGTTCGAGTGGGACGCCAGCATCTCCCCGCAACAACTGCGCTGGTACGTGGACGGCACCCAGTACCACCAGATCAACCAGAACCAGTTCGACGCCGGCACCTGGAACAACATGACCACCCACGCCGGCTACTTCATCCTGCTCAACGTCGCGATGGGCGGCGGATTCCCCAACGGCGTGGCCGGAATCGGCACCCCGACCGCGGCCACCGTGCCCGGCGTGCCGATGATCGTCGACTACGTCGCGGTGTGGACCAGGGGCGGTGGCGGCACCCCGCCGCCGACCACGACGACCACCACTCCGCCACCCGGCGGGGGCGGTGGGAACGCTTACACGACCCTGCAGGCCGAGAGCTTCCAGCAGCAGAACGGGGTCATCGTCGAGGGCACCACCGACACCGGCGGCGGGCAGAACATCGGCGCGGTCAACAACGGCAACTGGACCCGCTACAACCGGATCGACTTCAGCGCCAACCCGGCCAGGCAGTTCGTGGCCAGGGTGGCGTCCGGGGCCGGCGGCGGGGTCAGCGGCCTGGTCGAGGTCCGGCTGGACAGCCCGAGCAACGCACCGGTCGGCAGCTTCGCCATCGCCAACACCGGCGGCTGGCAGAGCTGGCGCACGGTGCCGGCGAACATCAGCCCGGTCACCGGGGTGCACGACGTGTACCTCACGTTCACCAGTGGTCAGCCGGCGGACTTCGTCAACGTCAACTGGTTCACCTTCGGCCACTGAGGACATGTCCGATCCGTTGACCGGGGGCGCCGGACCGGCTCCCGCTCCCTGCTGCCTCCCGGCGCGGGAGCCGGTTCCGGCGGCTGGTCTTGACAGAGGCAATACCGTGAGAGCGCTCTCACGCCCTCAGGAGGCATCCATGCGCAGTGCACAGCGACGCGCGCTGGTCGGGTTGCTCACCGTGACCGCCCTGACCCTCGCGGCCTGCTCGTCCGGCGGCGATTCAGGCGGCGACCCGAACGCGCCCGTCACCCTGACGATCAACGTCTTCGGCGACAACTTCTCGTTGCCCGCCGACCGGTCCCTCTACGACGAGTACGAGCGGACGCACACCAACGTCAAGATCGTCGAGAACCGCAGCGACTTCGGCGCCCACCATCAGAACCTGCAGGCCCGGCTGACCGCCGGCAGCGGCACCGCGGACCTCGAGGTGATCGAGGTCGGGCAGATCGCCGGCTACGTCGGGCAACCGGACAAGTTCGTCAACTACCTCGACCAGGGCGTCGACGCCGGCCAGTGGACCCCGGCCATCGTCGCGCGAGCGTCCACAGCGGACCACAAGGCGCTGATCGGGCTGCCGACCGACATCGGCGGGCTGGCCATGTGCTACCGCACCGACCTGTTCGCCCAGGCCGGCCTGCCCACCAACCGGGACGAGGTGTCCGCGCTGTGGCGGACCTGGCAAGCCTACGTGGATACCGGCAACCGGTTCCTGAGCCGGGCCCCGGCCAACGTCAAGTGGTTCGACGCGGGCGGGCACGTGTTCACCGGCGTGCTCGGCAACGAGAAGGAGACCTTCTACGACGGCGCCGGTGAGCTGATCGTCGAGCGCAACCCGGCGGTCCGCGCCGCCTGGGACCTGACCGTCGGCGCGATCAAGGCCGGTCAGTCCGCGGCGCTGCCCGAGTTCACCCCGGAGTGGAACACCGGCTTCCAGCAGGGCCAGTTCGCCACCGTGACCTGCCCGGCCTGGATGATGGGCTACATCAGGTCCAACGCCGCGCAGACCGCCGGCAAGTGGGACATCGCCACGATCCCCGGCGGCTCGGGCAACTGGGGCGGCTCCTACGTCACGGTTCCCAGCCAGGGCAAGAACACCGCGGCCGCGGTGGAACTCGCCAAGTGGCTGACCGCGCCCGAGCAGAACGTCAAGATCTTCAAGACGATCGGGAACTTCCCCAGCCAGAAGAGCACCTGGACGATGCCCGAGGTCGCCGACTTCGTCTCCGACTTCTTCGCCAACGCGCCGGCCGGCAAGATCTTCCCGGCCTCCCTTGCCAACGCGCCGGCGCAGGTGGTCGGCCCGCAGAGCGGCATCATCGGCCAAACCTTCTCCGACGCGCTGAACAGCGTCGAGCAGGGCACCGATCCCAACACGGCCTGGACGAACGCGATGAACGACATCAAGGCCGCGACGGGAACCGGATGACCCGCAGCGCGCTTCGCGGGTCGCCACCGGAACGCCTCCGGTGGCGGCCCGCGAGTCCACCGAGAAGCCCCCGCCGGCAGGTCTGGCGGTCCCGGCTCTACCGGCTGGACGTGAACGGCTCGCCGTACCTCTACGTCGCGCCGTTCTTCCTGCTGTTCGGGGTGTTCGGGCTGTTCCCGATGATCTACACCGCGCTGATCTCGACCACGGCGTGGAGCCCCCGCCGGCCGGGCAGCGAGGACGTCTCGGTCGGTCTGGACAACTACCGGGCACTGCTTTCCGACGACAACTTCTGGAACGCGCTGCTCAACACGGTGGGCATCGGGCTGGTCTCCACGGTGCCGCAGTTGTTGCTCGCACTGGGCATCGCGCATCTGCTCAACTACCGGCTGCGCGGCCGGCTGTTCCTGCGGATGGGCGTGCTGGTGCCGTACGTGACCTCGGTCGCGGCCGTGGCCCTGATCTTCAACCAGATCTTCGCCAGGGACTTCGGGCTGCTGAACTGGGTGCTCTCGCCGTTCACCGACGCCCCGATCGACTGGCGGGCAAGCAAAGCCGCGTCCTGGTTCGCGGTGTCGGTCATGGTGACCTGGCACTGGACCGGCTACAACGCGCTGATCTACCTGGCCGCGATGCAGACCATTCCCTTCGACCTCTACGAGTCCGCGGCGATCGACGGCGCCGGCCGGTGGCGGCAGCTGTGGTCGATCACCGTCCCCAGCCTGCGTCCGACGATCATCTTCACCGCCATCGTGTCCACCGTCGGCGCGTTGCAGCTGTTCGTCGAGCCGTTCCTGTTCGACACCACACGCAACCACAACGGCGGCGCGGAACGCGAGTTCCAGACCGTCGTTCTCTATCTGTACCAACAGTTCTGGACCAACGGCCGGTACGGCTACGCGGCCGCGATCGCCTGGACCCTGTTCCTGATCACCGTGGTCATCGTGCTGGTCAACTTCCTGCTGGTCCGCCGGATCCGCTCGGCGGACGGATAGGAGCGCGCAATGGCCAGACGACGAGTCGTGGGACCGGCCGACGCCGCCAAGTGGCCGGTGTACGCGCTGCTGATCGCGGTCGTGGTGATCTCCGCCTTTCCGCTGTACTGGTCGGTCGTGGTCTCCTCCCGGGACCAGTCCGCGGTCGGCGCCTACCCGCCGCCGCTGGTGCCCGGCGGAAACCTGTGGGACAACCTGTCCGCCGCATACGAGCAGGGCAACTTCGGCCTGGCACTGGTGAACTCGACGATCGTGGCCGGCACCATCACGGTCGCCGTGGTGATCACCTCGACGCTGGCCGGCTTCGCCTTCGCCAAGCTGGGCTTCCGCGGCCGGGGCGCGCTGTTCGGTCTGGTCGTGGCCACCATGCTGGTGCCGACCCAACTCGCGATCATCCCGCTGTACATCATGGTCACCCAGTGGTTCGGCTGGGCCAACGACCTGCGCGGCGTGATCGTCCCGGCGCTGGTGACCGCGTTCGGCGTGTTCTTCATGCGCCAGTTCCTGTCCTCGGCCATGCCCACCGAACTGCTCGAGGCCGGCCGGGTGGACGGAGCAAGCACCTGGCGGATCTACTGGAACGTGGTGCTGCCGGTGGCCCGGCCGGGCGCGGCCGTGCTCGGCCTGCTGACCTTCATCACCTACTGGAACGACCTGTTCTGGCCACTGATCCTGCTCAACACGCAGAACCCCACGGTGCAGGTGGCCATCGCCAACACCGCGGGTGGCATCGAGGTCGACTACTCGCTGGTGCTGGCCGGAACCGTGATCGCCACCTTCCCCATGCTGATCGTGTTCCTGCTCCTCGGCCGGCAGATCATCGGAGGCATCATGCAGGGGGCGGTGAAGGGATGACCAGGACGTTTCCACCGGGGTTCCTCTGGGGCGCGGCGACCGCGGCGTACCAGATCGAGGGCGCCACCGCCGCCGACGGCCGCGGACCGTCCATCTGGGACACGTTCTCGCACACCCCGGGCAAGGTCAGCGGTGGCGACACCGGGGACGTGGCCGCCGACCACTACCGCGGCTTCCGGGAAGACGTGGCGCTCATGGCCGAGCTTGGCCTGCCGGCGTACCGGTTCTCGGTGTCCTGGCCGCGGGTGCAGCCGGGCGGGCGCGGCCCGGCCAACCCGCGCGGGCTGGACCACTACGACCGGCTGGTCGACGCGCTGCTCGAGCACGGCATCCGGCCGGTGCTCACGCTCTATCACTGGGACCTGCCGCAGGAGTTGGAGGACGCCGGCGGCTGGGGCGCCCGGGACACCGCCGCCCGGTTCGCCGAGTACGCCGTGCTGGTGGCCGACCGGCTTGGCGGCCGGGTCCCGCTGTGGACCACGCTGAACGAGCCGTGGTGCTCGGCGTTCCTCGGCTACGCGGCCGGCGTGCACGCCCCCGGGCGTACCGACCCCGCGCTGGCCCTGCGCGCGGCCCACCACCTGCTGCTCGCGCACGGCCTCGGCACGGCGGCGCTGCGCGCGGCGCTGCCGGCCGGCACCCAGGTGTCGATCACGCTGAACCTGCACGCGGTCGAGCCGGCCAGCGACACCCCCGCCGCCGCGGACGCGGTGCGCCGGATCGACGGCCTCGGCAACCGGCTGTTCCTGGACCCGCTGCTGCGCGGCCGCTACCCGGCCGACCTGTTGGCCGACACCGACGAGATCACCGACTGGGGCTTCGTGCGGTCCGGCGACGAGCCGGCCATCGCCGCGCCGATCGACGTGCTCGGGGTCAACTACTACGCGCCGACCCTGGTCGACGGCGGCGGCACCGGGCCGGATGGGCCGTCGCCCTGGCCGGGTTGCGCCGACGTGCGGTTCGTCGAGTCGACCGGCCCGGCCACCGCGATGGGCTGGCCGATCGACGCCGGCGGCCTGCGCGCGCTGGTGCACCGGGTGCACACCGAGTACCCCGGCATCCCGCTGATGATCACCGAGAACGGCGCGGCGTTCGACGACCTGGTCAACTCCGACGGCGCGGTGCGCGACCCGGAACGGATCGCCTACCTGCGCGAGCACCTGGCCGCGGTGCACGACGCGATCGAGGCCGGCGTCGACCTTCGGGGATACTTCGTCTGGTCGCTGCTGGACAACTTCGAGTGGGCCTACGGCTATTCGAAGCGGTTCGGCATCGTCCACGTGGACTACGCGACGCAGCGCCGGGTGTGGAAGGACAGCGCCCACTGGTACCGCGAGGTGATCAGAGCGAACGGGTTGAAGCAGTGAGCGAGCTTGCGAGGTGACTGCGGCATGACCGAGCACCGGCAGCAGCCGACCCTGGACACGGTGGCCGCGGCGGCCGGGGTGTCCAGGGCGACGGTGTCCCGGGTGATCAACGGCTCGCCCCGGGTGTCGCCGGAGGCCAAGGACCTGGTCGACCGCATCATCGCGGAGCTGGGCTACGTGCCCAACCGGGCGGCGCGCAGCCTGGTCAAGCGGCGGACCGACTCGATCGCGCTGGTGCTGCGCGAACCGGACGCGACCGTGCTCGCCGACCCCTACCTGGCCAGCATCATCATCGCCACCAGCCAGGCGCTGACCGGCACCGGCGTGCAGCTTGTGCTGGTCAACGCGCAGAACGACGCCGAGCACGAGCGGCTGGCCGACTACGTGCGCAGCGGTCACGTGGACGGGGTGTTGCTCGCATCCATGCACGCCGACGACCCGCTGCCGCAGGTCCTGATCCGGGCCGGGGTGCCCACCGTGGTCGGCGGGCGCCCGGACCGCCCGATCTCCGGGCTGGTCTACGTGGACAGCGACAACGTCGGCGGCGGGCAGCTGGCCACCGAGCGGCTGGTCGCCGCCGGGCGCACCCGGATCGCCACGATCGCCGGGCCGCCGGACATGACCGCCGCCACCGACCGGCTCACCGGCTACCACCGGGCCCTGGCCAGAGCCGGACAGGCGGCCGGCCAGGTCGCCTACGGCCGGTTCACCCGCACCTCCGGCGAGCAGGCCATGGCCGAGCTGCTGGACCGGGCGGCCGACCTGGACGCCGTGTTCGCCGCCAACGACATGATGGCCGTCGGGGCGCTGCGCACCCTGCGCGCCGCCGGTCGCCGCGTCCCGGACGACGTGGCGGTGGTCGGCTACGACGACATCGAGCTGGCCCAGCACACCGAGCCGGCGCTGACCACGATCCGCCAGCCCATCGTCGAGCAGGCCCGCACCATGACCGAACTGCTGCTGATCCAGATCGGCGGCCACCCCACCGGCGGACCCGTGGTACTCCCCACAGAGCTTGTCGAGCGGGACTCCGCCTAGCCGGTGATAGCGTCGGTTGCCAGCCCGACGACCGTGAGGTGCAGGTTTGTCCACAGTCCCCACCCAGCGCGGGCGCGCGCGACGCCTCGCCGTGGTAGTTCCGTTGCTGCTGGCCGTCGCCACGGCCGGCTGCGCCAACCGTGAGGAACCGGCGGCTCCGGCCGGCGGGTCGACCGCCACCGCGAGTTCCCAGGGCTTCCCGGTGCGGATCCCGACGCCGGACGGCAACCAGATCACCATCGAGCGCCGGCCCGAGCGGATCATCTCGCTGTCGGCAAGCAGCACCGAGGCGCTGTTCGCGGTCGGCGCCGGAAAACAGGTGGTCGCCGTCGACGACCAGTCCAACTTTCCCGCCGAGGCCCCGAAAACCACGCTGTCCGGCCTGACCCCGAACATCGAGGCGATCGCCAACTACGGGCCCGACCTGGTGATCGCCCAGCACGACGCCAACGATCTGGCCGCCGGGATGGCGAAGCTCGACACACCCGTGCTGTTCCTGCCCGCCCCCGCCGACCTCAAGGACGTCTGGGCGCAGTTCCAGGTGCTCGGCGCGGCGACCGGACACTCCGACGAGGCCGAGAAGCTGGCCAGCGGCTCCCGAAGTGAGATCGAGAAGATCGTCGCGGAGACGCCCCGCAAACAGCTGAGCTACTACCACGAGCTGGACACCCAGCTCTTCGCCGCGACCTCGAAGACGTTCATCGGCCAGGTGTACGGGCTGTTCGGGCTGACCAACATCGCCGACCCGGCCGACACGGCGGAGTCCGGCGGATATCCGAAGCTGTCCACCGAGCACGTGGTCCGGTCGAACCCGGACCTGATCTTCCTGGCCGACACCAGGTGCTGCGGGCAGAACGCCGGCACGGTCGCCGCCCGGCCGGGCTGGGACACGATCAAGGCCGTGCGCACCGGCAACGTGGTGGAGCTGGACGACGACCTCGCCTCCCGCTGGGGGCCGCGGATCGTGGAGTTGGTGCGCGCGGTCGCGGCGGCGGTGGGCAAGGCCGGCTGAGTCACCGGTGGCGAACCTGACCCGCCCCACCCGGCTGGCCCCGGTCACCCTCGCGGTGGCGGTGCTCGTGCTGGTCGCGGTGATGGTCAGCGCGACGCTGATCGGGGCCGCCGGTCTCGGCTGGACCCGGGTGGCCGGCGAGCTGATCGCCCAGGTGACCGGCGGCACCTCCCCGCTGTCCGCGCAGGAGGCCGCCATCGTCTGGCAGATCCGGGTTCCCCGGGTGGTGCTTGCCGGGCTGGTCGGTGCCGCGCTCGCGGTGGCCGGATCGGCGTTCCAGGGCGTGTTCCGCAACCCGCTTGCCGACCCGTACCTGCTCGGTGCCGGGGCCGGGGCGGGCATGGCGGCCACCCTGGTCGTGGTCGCCGCGCCGCAGACCACCGGCTGGCTGGTCGACCCGCTGCCGCTGGCCGCGTTCGCCGGGGCGCTCGGCGGGGTGGGGCTGACCTGGCTGCTCGGCAGCTCGGCCGGCGGCGGGCCGGCGGTGCTGCTGCTGGCCGGGATCGCGGTGGCGGCGTTCCTCACCGCCGTGCAGACCTTCGCCCAGCAGCTCAACACCGACACGATCGAGCAGGTCTACACCTGGATGCTCGGCGGGCTGTCCACGTCCGGCTGGCACGAGGTGTTGCTGGTGCTGCCCTACATCGCGCTGTCGGCGGTGGTGCTGTGCCTGTGCGCCCGGCTGCTGGACGTGCTGGCGGTCGGCGACGCCGAAGCGGCCTCGCTCGGCGTGCGGCCGGGCCGGGTGCGGCTGGTCGTGTTGCTGGCCGCGTCGCTGGCCACCGCCGCCGCGGTCGCGGTGAGCGGGCTGATCGGGTTCGTCGGCATCGTGGTGCCGCACATCATGCGGCTGCTGGCCGGGGCGAGCTACCGGGTGGTGGTGCCGCTGTCGCTGGTCGGCGGCGCCGCGTTCCTGATCGCGGCCGACGAGATCGCGCGGACCGCGTTCGCCCCGGCCGAGCTGCCGATCGGGGTGATCACGGCGTTCACCGGGGCGCCGTTCTTCATCCTGGTGCTGCGGATGAACCGCCGGGGGCTGCCGTGAGCGGACGGGAGGCCGCGGTGCCGGCTGGACTGAGGAGCAGCGCAGCCGCGAGGAACGAGCGGCGAGCAGCGCACGAAGGAAGCCGGCACCAGCAGCGGCCGAGCGGGAGCGAACCATGAACACCGTGACCGCGCTTGCGCTGCACCGCGTGAGCGCCGGGTACGGCGCGGACCCGGTGGTCGCCGGGGTGAGCGCCGAGGTGTCGGCGGGTGGCTGGCTGGCCGTCATCGGACCGAACGGGGCCGGCAAGTCCACCCTGCTCAAGGCGATCGCCGGGCTGGTCCGCGGAGCCGGGGAGATCCTGCTCGACGGTGCGCCCGCGGCGGCGCTCGGCGCGCGCGAGCGGGCCAGGCGGATCGGCTACGCGCCACAGGTTCCGGTGCTGCCCGAGGGCCTGACCGTCACCGACTACGTGCTGCTCGGCCGCACCCCGCACCTGGGTCCGCTGGCTCGGGAGGGCCGGGCCGACCTGGAGATCGTGGAGCAGGTGTTGGCCCGGCTGGACCTGTCCGGGCTGGCCGGCCGGGCGCTGCGCACGCTCTCCGGCGGGGAGCGGCAACGCGCGGTGCTGGCTCGGGTGCTGGCCCAGCAGGCCGGGCTGCTGCTGCTCGACGAGCCGACCACCGGCCTGGACATCGGCCACGCCCAGGCGCTGCTGGACCTGGTCGACCGGCTGCGCTCGGAGGACGGCACGACGGTGGTGAGCACGCTGCACGACCTGACCTTCGCCGCGCAGTACGCCGACCGGCTGCTGCTGCTCGACGGCGGCCGGGTGGTGGCTGCCGGGACGCCGGCCGAGGTGCTCACCAGCGCGGTGGTGCACCGGCACTATGCGGCCGAGGTGGAGGTGCTGCGCACGGTCCGCGGACACCTGGTCGTCGCCCCCTCCCGGACCGAATAGAACGTGTTACGGTTTCCGGCGTGATCCTGGATCTGTTCGGGTTGAGCGACAAAGTCGCCGTCGTGACCGGCGCCGGGCGCGGGATCGGGGCGGCGACGGCGGTGGCACTTGCCGAAGCCGGCGCGGACGTGGTGATCTCCGCGCGCACCGAGAGCGACCTGGCCGAGGTGGCCAAGCGGATCGCCGAAACCGGGCGGCGCGCGCTGGTCGTGCCGGCCGACCTGTCGTCGCTGGACGCCGCGGCGGCGCTGGCGCCCGCTGCCAATGCCGAGTTCGGCCGGCTGGACATCGTGGTCAACAACGTCGGCGGCACCTATCCCCGGCCGTTCCTGGAAACCGAGCCGGACTTCCTCGAGGAGGCGTTCCGGTTCAACGTGGGCACCGCACACGCGCTCACCCGCGCGGCCGTGCCGGTCATGCTGGAGCACGGCGGCGGCGCGGTGGTCAACATCTCCTCGGTGATGGGCCGGGTCAGCGGGCGCGGCTTTCTGGCCTACGGCACGGCGAAGGCGGCGCTCGCGCACTTCACCGAGCTGGCCGCGTTCGACCTGGCGCCGCGGATCCGGGTCAACGCCATCGCGGTCGGTTCGGTGGCCACCTCGGCGCT
Organism: Actinophytocola sp.; assembly: GCF_035762905.1. Taxonomy (GTDB): domain Bacteria; phylum Actinomycetota; class Actinomycetes; order Mycobacteriales; family Pseudonocardiaceae; genus DASYTH01. Next base: position 92,732 of record NZ_DASUCC010000131.1, on the reverse strand, counting down.
GTCGATCGTGCTCACCAACGACGAGATCCGGCAGCGGATGGAACAGGCGACCCCGTTGCGGCGGATCGGAAACGTCGAGGAGATCGCGGCCACCGTGCTCTGGCTCGCCTCCCCCGCCGGCGGTTTCGTCACCGGAAAGGTGATCGAGGTCGACGGCGGCACCCAGGCACCCAACCTCGACCTCGGCCTGCCGGACCTGTCGTGACCTACCGGGTGGTGCAGTGGAGCACCGGAAACGTGGGCCGGCACGCGATCGCCGGGATCGACGCCCGGCCGGACCTGACCCTGGCCGGGGTCTGGGTGTCCACAATGGACAAGGTGGGCCGGGACGCCGGCGAGCTGGCCGGTCTTGGCCGTACGCTCGGTGTCGCGGCCACCGCCGACGCCGACGCGCTGATCGCCCTGCGGCCGGACTGCGTGGTGTACGCGGCGATGGCCGACGACCGGCTGATGGAGGCGTGCGAGGACCTGGCCCGGTTCCTGCGTGCCGGGATCAACGTGGTGTCCAGCTCGCCGGTGTTCCTCCAGTTCCCGGCCGGCGTGGTGCCGGATTCGGTGACCGACCCGCTGCGCGCCGCCGCCGTCGAGGGCGGCGCGTCCCTGTGGGTCAACGGCGTCGACCCCGGTTTCGCCAACGACTGGCTCCCGCTGGTCCTCACCGCGGTGTGCGAGCGCATCGACGAGGTCCGCTGCCTGGAGATCCTGGACTACAGCACCTACGACAACGCCAAGGTGCTGTTCGACATCATGGGCTTCGGCAAACCCTTGGACGACAAGCCGTTGCTGCTCCAACCCGGCGTACTGTCGCTGGCCTGGGGCAGCGTGGTGCGCCAGCTCGCCGCCGGCCTCGGCGTGACCCTGGACCGGGTCGAGGAGTCCTACGAACGCCTCCCCGCACCGTTCCCGATCCCGGTGTCCGCCGGTCGCATCGAAGCGGGCACCGCCGCCGCACTCCGCTTCGAGGTGCGGGGCATGGTCGGCGCCCGCGCCGTCTGCGTCCTCGAACACGTCACCCGCCTGCACCCCGACCTCGGCCCGGACTGGCCGCAACCGGCCGGCGCCGGCTGCTATCGGGTGACCATCACCGGCGAACCCAACTACACCCTGGACCTGCGCCTGCTCGGCTCCGACGGCGACCACAACACCGCCGGCCTCAAGGCCACCGCCATGCGCCTGGTCAACGCGATCCCGGCGGTCGTCGCCGCACCCCCCGGCCTGCTCACCGCCCTCGACCTGCCGTTGATCACCGGCCGCGGCCTGGTAACCCCCTGACCCACCTCGGCGAACCACCGCCTCCAGCAACCGAACTGCCGTTCCGGGCCGGTGAGTTTCCAGTTCCAGCAAGCGAATCGCCTGCTCGGCGACCGCCGAGTTGCCGACTCGAGCACCCGAGATGGCAGTTACAGCAAGCGGGTCGCCGGCTCGAAACCGCCGAGTCGCCGGCTCCGGGCAGCAGCGTCGGCCCATCGGGCGGTCTGCGGGCGCTGCGGCTGCGCCGCGCCCGCGCGGCGCAGCCGCGCGGGCGCCGGGTTACGGCTTGGGGTCTTCGGTGGGCTTGTCGTCGCCGGCGTCGGCGGGCTTGCCGGCGGGGACGTTGGCCGGTTCCTCCTCGGCCTCGGCGACCGGGGTCCGCTCCGACTCCGACTCCGACTTCGGCTCCGACTCTTCCGGCTCGGTCTTGTCGGGCTCGGTCTGGTCCGGCTCGGTGTCGGAGGCCGTGTCGCCGGCCGGCTTGTCCGCCTCGTCGGCGTCGTCGGCGGCGGCGGGCTCGGTGTCCTCGGTGGGTGGGGCAGTGAGGGCGGCGAGGTCCTCGCGCGGGCCGAGTTTGCGGGCCCAGACGAAGTAGGCGACGGCGCCGATGAACAGGATGATCGAGACCCAGGCGTTGACCCGCATGCCGAGGATGTCCTTGGCCGGGTCGGTGCGCATCAGCTCGATCCAGAACCGGCCGGCGGTGTAGCCGGCGACGTAGAGCGCGAACGCGCGGCCGTGCCCGAGGCGGAACTTGCGGTCGGCCCACACCACCAGGGCGGCCACCGCGAGGTCCCACAGCAGTTCGTAGAGGAACGTCGGGTGGACGATGCGCTCGGGGATGTTGCTGATCGCCACGCCGCCGAGCGGGTCGAGATCACCCTGCTCGTTCACCCGGCGGTAGATCTCCAGGCCCCACGGCAGGGTGGTGTCGCCGCCGAAGAGTTCCTGGTTGAAGTAGTTGCCGAGCCGTCCGATGGCCTGCGCCACCACGATGCCCGGCGCCGCCGCGTCGGCCAGCGCCGGCAGCGGCACCCCGCGGCGCCGGCAGCCGATCCAGGCACCCACGGCGCCGAGCGCGATCGCCCCCCAGATGCCCAGCCCGCCGTCCCAGATCTTGAACGCGTCGATCGGGTTGCGGCCCGGCCCGAAGTACCGGTCGTAGTCCGTGGCGACGTGGTAGAGCCGGCCGCCGATCAGGCCGAACGGCACCGCGAACACGGCCACGTCGATCACGGTCCCGGGCTGCCCGCCGCGCGCGACGAATCGGCGCTCGGTCCACCAGATCGCCACGATGATGCCGGCGATGATGCACAGCGCGTAAGCACGGATCGGGATCGGGCCGATATGCCACACGCCCCGGTCGGGGCTCGGGAAGCTGGCCAGCAAGGCACTCGAGGCAGTCAGCACGGCGCTCACCGTAATGGGCGACTCAAGCCCATCCGCGACCGGGGTTCACGACACGGAGAGCCCCACGGTGGGCCGGCGCACCCCCGCGGCGAGTTCAACGGTGAGTGACCGAACCGCTTCGATCCCCTCGGCGGCCCGGGTCACCAGCGCCGACCCCACGATGACCGCGTCGGCGAACCCGGCCACCTCGGCCGCCTGCTCCCCGGACCGCACCCCGAGCCCCACGCCGACCGGGAGCGAGGTGTGCTTGCGGGTCCGCTCCACCAGCCCGGCGGCGGCGCTCCCGACCGCGTCCCGCGCCCCGGTGACGCCCATCACCGCGGCCGCGTACACGAAGCCCGAGGCGGCCGCCACGGTCCGGACGATCCGCTCCTCGGTGGACGACGGCGCGACCAGGTAGATCCGGTCCAGCCCGTGCGCATCGGAGGCGGCCAGCCAGTCCGGGCCTTCGTCCGGGATCAGGTCCGGGGTGATCATGCCCAGCCCGCCGGCCGCCGCCAGGTCCCGGGCGAACGCCTCGACGCCGTAGCGGTGCACCGGGTTCCAGTAGGTCATCACCACGGCCCGGCCGCCGGCCGCAGAAACCGCTTCCACCACCCGGAACACGTCCCGCAGCCGGAACCCGGCACGCAGCGCGGCATCCGCGGCAGCCTGGATCGTCGGCCCGTCGATGACCGGGTCCGAGTACGGCACGCCGACCTCCACCAGGTCGACCCCGGCGTCGATCATGCCGAGCAGCAGCTCGATCGAGGACTCCACGGACGGATAGCCCGCCGGCAGGTAGCCGACCAGCGCCGCCCGGCCCTCCGCCCGGGTGGCGGCGAACATCGGGTCCAGCCGTCCCATCGCCTCAGTCCTTGAAGCCGAAGTAGGTCGCCGCGGTGTCCATGTCCTTGTCACCGCGCCCGGAGAGGCACACCACGATCAGCCCGTCCGGCCCGAGCTCCGCGCCCAGCCGGCACGTCCCGGCCAGGGCGTGCGCGGACTCGATCGCCGGGATGATCCCCTCGGTCCGGGACAGCAACTGGAAGGCGGCCATGGCCTCGTCGTCGGTCACCGGGTAGTACTCCGCCCGGCCGGTGTCCTTGAGCCAGGCATGCTCGGGCCCGACCCCCGGGTAGTCCAGCCCGGCCGAGATCGAGTACGCCTCGATGGTCTGCCCGTCCTCGTCCTGCAGCAGGTAGGACCGCGCGCCGTGCAGCATCCCCGGGCTGCCCTCGGACAGCGTGGCGCCGTGCTCGCCGGAATCGATCCCGTGCCCGCCCGGTTCGAACCCGACCAGCCGAACCCCGGGGTCGTCGATGAACCCGTGGAAGATGCCGATCGCGTTGGACCCGCCGCCGACGCACGCGGTCACCGCGTCCGGCAGCCGCCCGGCCTGCTCCAGGATCTGCTCCCGCGCCTCGATCCCGATGATCCGGTGGAAGTTGCGCACCAGCACCGGGAACGGGTGCCCACCCGCGGCCGTGCCGAGCAGGTAGTGCGTGGTGTCCACGTTCGTCACCCAGTCGCGCAGCGCCTCGTTGATCGCGTCCTTGAGCGTGCGTGAACCGGACTTGACCGGGATGACCTCGGCGCCGAGCAGCCGCATCCGGACCACGTTCAGCGCCTGCCGCTGGGTGTCCACCTCGCCCATGTAGACCACGCACTCCAGGCCCATCAGGGCGCAGGCGGTCGCGGTGGCCACCCCGTGCTGGCCGGCGCCGGTCTCGGCGATCACTCGCTTCTTGCCCATCCGCTTGGTGAGCAATGCCTGGCCGAGCACGTTGTTGATCTTGTGGGAGCCGGTGTGGTTGAGGTCCTCGCGCTTGAGGAAGATCCGGGCCCCGCCGGCGTGTTCGGCGAACCGCGGCACCTCGGTCAGCAGCGAGGGCCGACCGGCGTATTCGCGCAGCAGGCGGTTCAGCTCACCGGTGAATTCCGGGTCGATGCGCGCCTTGTCGTACTCGGCCGACAGTTCGTCCAGGGCGCCGATCAGCGCCTCCGGCATGAACCGGCCGCCGTAGGGACCGAAGTGGCCCTGTTCGTCCGGACCGTGCTCGGGCGGTTGCTCGTCCGAGTCCGGTGGGCCGGACGGCCGGTTCACCGGCTCGGCCGCGGGCACGCCGGATGCGACCCCGCGGTGACCAGTTGGACCAGGGCGGCCTTCGGGTCGTCGCTGGCCACCAGGCCCTCGCCGACCAGCACGGCGTCCGCACCGGCGCCGGCGTAGGCCATCAGGTCGCCGGGGCCGCGCACGCCCGACTCGGCCACCTTGACCACGTCCATCGGCAGGCCGGGGGCGATCCGCCCGAACACGTCCCGGTCCACCTCGAGGGTGTGCAGGTCGCGGGCGTTGACCCCGATCACCTTGGCGCCCGCCTCCAGCGCCCGGTCGGCCTCTTCGGCGGTGTGCACCTCGACCAGGGCGGTCATGCCCAGCGACTCGACCCGGTCCAGCAGGGCGACCAGCGCGTTCTGTTCCAGCGCGGCCACGATCAGCAGCACCAGGTCCGCGCCGTGCAGCCGGGCCTCGTGCACCTGGTAGGGACTGACGATGAAGTCCTTGCGCAGCAAGGGAACGTCCACCACGGCGCGAACGGCGTCTAAATCGGCGAGCGAGCCGCCGAACCGCCGCTGCTCGGTGAGCACGCTGATCACCCGGGCACCCGCGTCGGCGTAGTCCTTGGCCAGCGCGGCCGGGTCGGCGATCGGGGCCAGCTCACCGCGGGACGGGCTGCGCCGCTTGACCTCCGCGATCACGCCGATGTCGGCCGCCCGCAGGGCCACGATCGCGTCCCGCGGCGCCGGAGCCTTCGCCGCCTGCCGCTTGAGGTCGTCGAACGGGAGAGCCGCCTCGCGCGCGGCGAGATCCTCCCGCACGCCTTCGATGATCGACTCGAGAACACTCACCACAGGCTTTTGCCCCTTCCCGCCAGTGGGATGCTAACCCCGTGCTGTACGGCGGTTCCGCACCGGGTCCGCCGTCGGATTCAACGATGGTGTTCTTCGGTAGTCGGATCCTTACCCTGCGACAACGCCAGCCACAGGTCGCCGTCCACATTGTCCGGGTCGCGGGCCTGGTACCTGGACCCCATCCGGGGCAGCCGGTCGGACCGCAGCACCAGCACAATCCCGGCGGTCATCAGCATGACACCGCCGGCCAGCGCCAGGACACGGCCGAACGTCACGAAGTCCGCCAAGGGAATCACCGCGTAGCACGCCGCGGTCAGTCCGCCGAGGCCGAGCACCGCGCCGAGCACCCGGCGCGGCCAGCCGCCCATGGCCAGCGCCGCGGCCAGCCCGGCAAGGGCCAGCAGCGCGAGCGGCACCAGCGGGGCGAAGTCCGCGCCGGTCCGGGTTACCGTGGTGCTGACCCCGGTGCCCGGCGTCTGCCGCACCTCGCTGGACCAGCCCAGCCGGGACGAACCCCACAACGCCAGCGCGGCCAGCGGCAGGGCGAGCGCGATGGTCCACAGTGGACGGCGGAGCACGTCAGCCGCCAGCCGGGCGCATGGTCTGCGCGGTGGCGATCGCGGCCAGCACGGCACCGGCCTTGTTGACACACTCGGTGTCCTCGGCCACCGGGTCGGAGTCGGCCACGATGCCGGCCCCGGCCTGCACATAGGCGACCCCGTCCCGGAGCAGGGCGGTCCGGATCGCGATCGCGGTGTCGCAGTCCCCGGCGAAGTCCAGGTAGCCGACCACGCCGCCGTAGAGCCCGCGCCGGGTCGGCTCCAGCTCCTCGATCAGCTCCATGGCCCGCGGCTTGGGCGCGCCGGACAGCGTGCCGGCCGGGAAGCAGGCGGCCACGGCGTCGTACGCGGTGCGACCGGGCGCCAGCTCCCCGGTCACCGTGGACACGATGTGCATCACGTGGCTGTACCGCTCGACCCGGAAGAAGTCGACCACGCTCACGGTGCCCGGCGCGCACACCCTTCCGAGGTCGTTGCGGCCGAGGTCGACCAGCATGAGGTGCTCGGCGCGCTCTTTCTCGTCGTGCAGCAGGTCCTTCTCCAGCAGTTCGTCCTCTTCCGGGTCGGGGCTGCGCCATCGGGTGCCGGCGATCGGGTGCGTGGTGGCCCGGCCGTCCCGCACGGTGACCAGCGACTCGGGACTGGAGCCCACGATGTCGAACCCGTCCAGCCGGAGCAGGTACATGTACGGGCTCGGGTTGGTGGCGCGCAGCACCCGGTAGATGTCCAGCGGGTCGGCCGTTGTGGTCATCTCGAACCGCTGGGAGATCACGATCTGGAACGCCTCACCGGCGCGGATGGCCTCCTTGGCGCTGCGCACCGCGGCGCAGTAGTCGTCGCGGGTACGCCGGCGCCGGTACTCCGGGCGGGGCCGGGCGAACACGGCGGCGGTGGGCGGCGCCGAGGTCTGCAGCGCGTTGGTCATCGCCTCCAGCCGGCGCACCGCGTCGTCGTAGGCGGCGTCCACCCGCTTGGGGGTGTCGTCCCAGTTCACCGCGTTGGCGATCAGGGTGATCGTGCCCTCGTGGTGGTCGAGGGCGGCCAGGTCGGTGGCGAACAGCATGACCAGCTCGGGCAGCCGCAGGTCGTCCTCGGCGAGCTGGGGCAGCCGCTCGAGCCGGCGCACCACGTCGTAGCCGATGTAGCCGACCATGCCGCCGGTCAGCGGGGGCAGGCCCGGCAGCGGGTCGGTGTGCAGCAGCCGGACGGTCTCGCGCAGGGCGACCAGCGGGTCGCCGTCCATCGGCAGGCCGACCGGCGGGGTGCCGGTCCAGCGTGCGGCGCCGCCGTCCGCGGTGAGGGCGGCCGCGCTGTGCACGCCGACGAACGACCAGCGCGACCAGGAGCGGCCGTTCTCCGCGGACTCGAACAGGAAGGTGCCGGGGCGGCCGGCGGCGAGCTTGCGGTAGACCCCGACCGGGGTCTCGGCGTCGGCGAGCAGGCGGCGCACGACCGGGATGACCCGCCGGTCGGCGGCGAGCTCGTGGAACTCCGCGCGGGTGGGGCTGATCGCGCCCATGCCCGTCGTGGGGCTCGCGGACACCTCGAGCATGCTCACCATGGATCTGATTGTGCCGTGTGACCCTTGCCCGCCTGTCGCGAATGACCGAGGCCGAATTCATCATATGTTGAACAAGCTTGCGCCGGGGCGCATGATGTACCGGTGACGGTGGAGCAAGCCGAGGGCCGGCCGGCCCGGCGCCGCGGCCGCCGACCCGGCGGGACGGACACCAAGACCGCGCTGCTCGACGCGGCCCGGCAGGTGTTCTCCGAGCAGGGCTACGACGGCGCCACCGTCCGGGCCATCGCCACCCGAGCCGGCGTCGACGCCGCCATGGTCAACCACTGGTTCGGCAGCAAGGAGGGCCTGTTCGTCCAGGCCGTCCTCCAACTTCCGTTCGACCCGAAGGACCTCCTCGATCGGCTCACCGCCGGCCCCACCGACACCCTCGGCGAACGCCTGGTCCGCACCTTCCTCACCACCTGGGACGCCACCGGCGGCGGCCATTTCACCGCGCTGGTGCGCAGCGTCTCCAGCCACGAGCAGGCCGCCCACCTGCTGAACGACTTCTTCGTCAAGCAGGTGTTCACCCGCATCGCCGGCGCCGTCGCCCCGGACACCCCCCAGTTCCGGGGCAGCCTCGTCGGCTCCCAGATCGTCGGCATCGGCATGGCCCGCTACGTGGTCAAGTTCGAACCCATCGCCTCCGCCGACATCGAGACCATCGTCCGCGCCGCCGCCCCCAACGTGCAGCGCTACCTCACCGGCGACCTGAGCTGACCGCGGTGATCGCCAGGTTGCCCGAGGGACCGGTGCAGGTCCCCGCGGCCGTCGTCGAGCTCGCGGCCGGACGGCCGGTGCGCGCGGTATGGCAGAACGAACTCGGCGGCCTGACCTTTCAGATCGGGCCGGACGACGTCCGCCGGTTCGTGAAGTGGACGCCGCCCGGCACCGGCATCGATCTCGCGGCCGAGGTGGCGCGGCTGCGCTGGGCGGTGCGGTTCACGGCGGTGCCGCGGGTACTCGACACGGGCTCGGACGAGACCGGAACCTGGATCGTCACCGACGGCCTGCCCGGCCGAATGGCCGTGGACGAGCACTGGAAACGCGACCCGGGCACAGCGGTCCGCGCCATCGGCGTCGGCCTGCGGGACCTGCATGCGGCCTTGCCCGTCGCGGACTGCCCGTTCGACTGGTCGGCCGAACTGCGGCTGCGCCGGGCGCGGTCCCGGGCGGTGGCGGGCCGGATCGATCCGGCGAACTGGCATGAGGACTTTCACCACATCGGAACCGTCGAGCGCGCACTGGATGTGCTTGCCGACATCCCGGCGGTCGAGACGCTGGTGGTCTGCCATGGTGACGCCTGCGCTCCCAACACCCTGGTCGGCGACGACGGCGGGTGCACCGGCCCCGTCGACCTTGGCGCGCTCGGTCTTGCCGACCGCTGGGCCGACCTCGCCATCGCCACCTGGAGTACCCAGTGGAACTACGGCCTGGGCTGGGAAAACCCCCTGCTGGACGCATACGGGATCGCACCGGACCCGGAGCGGATCACGTATTACCGGCTGTTGTGGGAACTGGCGGATTGATCCGGCCGTCGTCGAAGCAGGTGCGGGTGCCGGTGTGGCAGGCGGGGCCGGTCTGATCGACGGTGAGCAGCACGGTGTCGCCGTCGCAGTCGAGGCGCACCTCGTGCACGTGCTGGATGTGGCCGGAGGTTTCGCCTTTCTCCCACAACCGGCCGCGGCTGCGGGAAAAGTAGGTGGCGCGCCGAGTGGCCAGCGTGGTGGCGAGGGCCTCGTCGTTCATCCAGGCGACCATCAGCACCTCACCGGTGCCGCGCTGCTGGGCGACCGCGCAGACCAAACCGTCGGGGTTGCGCTTGAGCCGCGCGGCGATCTCGGGCGCTAGTTCCACCGGACCTCCACCCCGGCGTTGCGCAGCGCGAGCTTGACCTCGCCGATCCGCAACTGTCCGAAGTGGAACACGCTGGCGGCGAGCACCGCGTCCGCGCCGGCCGACACCGCCGGGGCGAAGTGCTCCACCGCGCCCGCGCCGCCGCTGGCCACCACCGGGACGTCCACCACGGCGCGCACCAGTTGGATCAGCTCCAGGTCGAATCCCGCCTTGGTGCCGTCCGCGTCCATCGAGTTGAGCAGGATCTCCCCCACCCCGAGCTCCTGCCCGCGCGCCGCCCAGCCGACCGCGTCGATCCCGGTGCCTCGCCGGCCGCCGTGCGTGGTCACCTCGAACCATGCGTCGCCGGGCACCCGCCGGGCGTCCACCGACAGCACGATGCACTGCGAGCCGAACCGGTCGGCCGCCTCGCGCAGCAGCTCCGGCCGCTCGATCGCGGCGGTGTTGATGCTGACCTTGTCCGCGCCGGCCCGCAGCAGACGGTCCACATCGGACACCGCACGGATCCCGCCGCCGACGGTGAGCGGGATGAACACCTGCTCGGCCGTGCGGCGGACCACGTCGTAGGTGGTCTCCCGGTCCGAAGAGGACGCGGTGACATCGAGGAAGGTCAGCTCGTCGGCGCCCTCGGCGTCGTAGGCGGCGGCCAGCTCGACCGGATCACCGGCGTCGACCAGGTTGGCGAAGTTGACGCCCTTCACCACCCTGCCGGCGTCCACGTCGAGACACGGAATCACCCGAACCGCTACTGGCATGCCGACGAGCCTACGGTGTGGCAATACTGGGGTGCATGGCGCGCACTGGCCGCCGTCCCGGGCAAACGGAGACGCGGGAGCACATCCTTTCCGCCGCCCGCCAGCAGTTCGGCGAGCGCGGCTACGACGGCACCACGATCCGCGCGATCGCCGCCGACGCGGGGGTCAACCCGGCGCTGGTGCATCACTTCTTCGGCACCAAGGACCGGGTCTTCCTGGCCGCGCTGAACCTGCCGATCGATCCCGGCCGGGTGGTGGCCACGTTGCTCGACGGCCCGCGCGAACAGACCGCGCAACGGCTGCTGCGGATGTTCCTCGAACTGTGGCGGGAACCGGACAGCCGGGCCTCGTTCCTCGCCCTGATGCGTTCGGTGGCCACGAACGAGCGGGCCGCGGTGATGATGCGCCAGTTCATCGAGCGGGTGATGCTGGCCCGGATCTCCGAGGCGCTCGGCGTCCCCCGGCTCGCGCTGACCGCGATGGTCTCGCATGTCATGGGCATCGCCATGGTCCGGTTCATCGTCGGGGTCGAGCCGATCGCCTCGGCCGGCGAGGACGAGCTGGTCGCGCTGGTGGCCCCGGTGCTGCAGCACTACCTCTCTTGACGGCGGGAACTCATCGGACGCAGAATTAAACACATGACTAATTCGGCCATCGTCGTCGATGCGCTCGAGGTCCGCAGGGGCGGCCGCGACGTCCTCCGCTCGATCAGCTTCACCGTGCCGAAAGGCCAGGTCGCCGGCCTGATCGGGCCGAGCGGCTGCGGGAAGACGACGCTCATGCGGGCGATCGTCGGGGTGCAGATCGTGGCCGGCGGCTCGGTCACCGTGCTGGACGTGCCGGCCGGCAGCCCGCCGCTGCGCAGCCGGATCGGGTACGCGACCCAGAGCCCGTCGATCTACGCCGACCTCACGGTCACCGAGAACCTGCGGTACTTCGCGGCGATCCTGCGGGCACCGGCCGGCGACGTGCGCCGGGTGATCGACGAGGTCGACCTGGCCGACCACGCCGACAAGGTGGTCGCCCAACTCTCCGGCGGGCAGCGCAGCCGGGCCAACCTGGCGGTCGCCCTGCTCGGCACGCCGGAGCTGTTGGTCCTCGACGAGCCGACGGTCGGGCTCGACCCGGTGCTGCGTGACGAGCTGTGGGGGCTGTTCCACCGGCTGGCCGCGGGCGGGGTGACGCTGCTGGTGTCCAGCCACGTGATGGACGAGGCGGCCCGGTGCGACCGGTTGCTGCTGCTGCGCGAGGGCCGGCTGCTGGCCGACGACAGCCCGTCGGGCCTGCGCACCACGACCGGCGTGCACGACCTGGAGCAGGCGTTCCTGCAGTTGGTGCGGGTGGGACAATGAGCACTACGTTCACGGTGGCCACCACCCGCCGGATCCTGAGCCAGCTGCGGCACGACCACCGCACCGTGGCCATGCTGGTGCTGGTGCCGTCCCTGCTGATGGTGCTGCTCCGCTACGTGCTCAACGACCAGGTGCTGTTCTCCCATTTCGCGCCCGCACTGCTCGGCGTGTTCCCGTTCCTGATCATGTTCCTGGTGACCTCGGTGACGACGTTGCGCGAGCGCACCACGGCGACCCTGGAACGCCTGATGACCATGCCGATCGGCAAGCTCGACCTGCTGTTCGGCTACGCCCTGGCGTTCGGCCTCGTCGCCGTCGTCCAGGTGACCGTCGCCGCCACGATCTGCCTGACCTGGCTCGGCCTGGACATCGCCGGTGCACTGTGGACACTGCTGCTGATCGCCGTGCTGGACGCCCTGCTCGGCATGGCCCTCGGTCTGTTCGTCAGCGCCTTCGCCACCTCGGAGTTCCAAGCCATCCAGTTCATGCCCCTGTTCGTCCTCCCGCAGATCCTGCTCTGCGGCCTGTTCGTCCCCCGGGACTCCATGGGCTGGCTGCTCAACTGGCTCTCCGACCTGATGCCCCTCTCCTACGCCGTCGACGCCCTCACCCAGGTCACCAACTCCGCCACCATCGACTCCACCCTCGTCGTCAACCTCCTCATCGTCGCCGCCTGCGCGACCGCCGCCCTCATCCTCGGCGCCGCCACCCTCAGGCGGCGCACGCCGTAGCTACGTGGCACTGTCCGGCCATGACAGTCATGAGGCGGTTCTCAGTGGGGCGCGGCTAGCCTGCTGGCCATGACTGAAGTGGATCGCTTGGCGGCGGGGAAGTATGTGTTGGTGACGTCGTTTCGGCGGGATGGGACGGGGGTTCCGACGCCGGTCTGGGTGGTGCGGGACGGGGACGAGCTGGTCATCTGGTCGGCGGCGAAGGCCGGGAAGGTGAAGCGGATCCGGCGCAGTGGGGACGTCGAGGTGGCGGCGTGTGATTTCCGGGGGAATGCGAGTGGAGTGGCCGTGCACGGGCGGGCGCGGGTGTTGGACGGGGCGGGAACGGAGCGGGCCCGGCGATTGATCAAAGCCAAGTACGGGGTGCTGGGGTGGGCGACGATCACCGGGAGCCTGGTGCGGCGTGGGCGGGACGGCAGCGTCGGGATCGCGATCAGCCTGGACGGATAGCCGGAAACTTCCCGTTTTTCACCGGTGATGGCGGCGTCAGACTGGACTGATGCGAAGTCTGGTCGTCCGGCGCGGACGGTGGCGGGTGCTGGTGGGGCGGGCGCGGGAGTGCGTGCCGCCGATCCTGTTGCTGCTGGCGATTTTTCTGCCGGGTACGGGCATGGTGCTCGGGGCGGCCGAGTCCGGGCCGATCGCCCTGGTGGGGGTCGGGGCGATCACTTTGCCGCTGTGGGTGTGTTTGCCGCTGGCGTTGCGCGATTGCCGGCACGACGTGGCAACGGCGTGGCGGCGGGCCGGGGAACCGCTCCTGGTGGTCGATGAGATGGGGGTGTGGTGCGCCGGGGATGCGGACCCGCTGCCGTGGGCGGAGATCGGACGGGTGACCTTGTCCCGGGAGAGTGTGGTGTTCGAGGGTCTGACCGAGGGGGGGGTGGGCCGGACGGTGACCGGGTTGCGGCGCGGGCGGGATGCGGCGATCCGGGAAGTGGTGGGCCACTGGATGCCGGAGGAGATCAGCGCGACCGGGTCGCCGCCAGCGCCTCTTCCAGGGTGAAGTTGCCGTTGTAGAGAGCCTTGCCGACGATGGCGCCCTCGAGGCCGGCGGGGACTAGGCCGGCCAGAGCGACGAGGTCGTCTACTGTGGACACCCCGCCGGAGGCGATGACCGGGGCGTCGGTGCGAGCGCAGACGGCGGCGAGCAGGGTGTGGTTGGGCCCGGTGAGAGTGCCGTCCCGGCTGACATCGGTGACCACGTAGCGGGCGCAGCCGTCGCGGTCGAGCCGGTCCAGGGTCTCCCAGAGGTCGCCACCGTCCCTCGTCCAGCCGCGGGCGGCCAGACGGTGTTCGCCGTTGTCGCCGATCCGGACGTCCAGCCCGACGGCGATCTTGTCGCCGTGCTCGGCGAGGGCCCCGGCGCACCAGGCCGGGTCCTCGAGCGCGGCGGTACCGAGGTTGACCCGGGCGCAGCCGGTGGACAACGCGGCGGCCAGGGAGGCGTCGTCGCGGATGCCGCCGGACAGTTCGACCCGGGCGTCGAGCCGGCCGACGACCTCGGCCAGCAGCTCGCGGTTGTCGCCGCGGCCGAACGCCGCGTCGAGGTCGACCAGGTGAACCCACTCGGCGCCGGCGGACTGCCAGGCAAGCGCGGCGTCCAGCGGGTCGCCGTAGTCGGTCTCGGTGCCGGCCGCACCCTGGACCAGCCGAACGGCCTTGCCGTCGGCCACGTCCACAGCCGGCAGGAGGTAGAAGGTCACCGCTGCAGGTTAGCGACGAACACCCGCCACCTCGCCATCGGGAAGTCGATGGTCGGTCCTGAGATGTTCTTGGAGTCGCGCACCGCCGCACGCTGGGCCGGCCACCCCACCTCCACACAGCTCCCGCCGTTGGCGCTGAAGCTGCTCTTCCGCCAGCCCACTTCGACACAGTTGCCACCGTTAGCGCTGAAGCTGCTCTTCCGCCAGATGATCATGGTTCTCTCGATCCGCATAGAGTTCGGTTGCCGCGCCGGCAATCATGTCTCTGGATTCTCTCTCACCGAGCGCGATGTTCGACAGCGAGGCCAGGATTCGCTTGTATGCCGATATCTCTTCCGGTTCTTCGAGAAACAGACTGGACGTTTCACTGTCCAGATAGACGACAGGCTTGAACTCTGCGAACTCCATGAGGGTGAAGTTGCCTGCGACGGCCGCGTGCGCGCCTATCGCAGCCGGCAGGACACGGAGCGTCAGGTTCGGACGAACCGACATGCGCAACAGCGTGTGCAGTTGATCGGACATCACGACCGGACCGCCGACCGGCAGGTGCAAAACAAACTCGTGCAGGAAGAAGGTGAATGTCGGCGGGCGATCTCGGCTGAGCAGGTTCTGCCGAGCGAGCCGGGCGGCGATTCGATCATCGATCTCATCAGGCGGCACGGCGCCCGACGCCTTCATGAGCGCGCGGGCGTAATGCCCGGTCTGAAGCAGGCCGGGAACGATCGTGGACTGGTAGTCGCCGATGGACACGGCCTTGTTCTCGTGATCGACAAGGGTTCTGACCTGCCGGGGCAGCCGGGAACCGTGCTGCTGGAACCAGCCCGGGGTGTGTTGCTCCCGGCACAGGCTCAACAGCCGCTGACGTTCCTTGCCCTTCACCCCGCAGACCGCCAGGAAGGCCGACACGTCCACTTCGGTGCCGGCGCGGAGTCCGGTGAGGAGCCTTGACACCTTGCTGTCCGACCATCCCAGCCGGCGCGCGGCGTCGCGACCGCTGAACCCGGCCTTCTCCATGGCGAGGCGGAGCCCCTCACCCAGTTCGCGGCTGCGTACCGTAGCCTGATCACGCATAGCGAAAAAGTTAAGGGTTGCCCCGCGTGCAAGCAATTTGTCAGCCGGTTGGACTCTTTGCTGCTGGTGGGTCAAACGCTTAGGTGCCGGCATGAAGAAACTGTCTCCACTGGTCAGCGACGCATTTCGAATGCTGCGCGAAGATCTTTACCGGCATCTGGACGACGCCGAGACGCTGGCCACCGGTCACTGGCCGTGGTCCGATGCGGAAACCGAATCCGCCCGGGCGTTGATCGAGGACCTCATTACCGTCATCCGGGGTGTGGCCGCCCTGCACAACACCCCGCAGGGCGATCACTGCCGCACCTGCGACGCCATGTGGCCCTGCCTGGCCATCGAGACCATTCACCGGCTGGTGAAGGACCCGGACACCGAGTTCGTCAACATCCAGAACCGGCTCAGGCCAGAGCTTTGAGCCAGTTGCGTAGCAGCTCGGCACCGGCGTCGCCGGACTTCTCCGGGTGGAACTGGGTCGCCGAGAGCGGGCCGTTCTCCACCGCCGCGACGAAGTCACCGCCGTGGTCGGCCCAGGTCACCTTGGGCTCGGGGAACGGCGGCCGGGCGTCCAGCTCCCAGCTCCGGGCGGCGTAGGAGTGCACGAAGTAGAACCGGCGCTCCGGATCGATCCCGTCGAACAGCACCGACCCCTCCGGCGCACGCACCGTGTTCCATCCCATGTGCGGCACGACCTCGGCCTCCAGCCGGTCCACCGTGCCGGGCCACTCGGCGCAGCCCTCGGTCTGCACACCGTGCTCGATCCCGCGCTCGAACAGCACCTGCATACCGACGCAGATGCCCAGCACCGGACGGTTGCCGGCCACCCGCTTGCCGATGATCCGGTCACCGCGCACCCCGCGCAGCCCGGCCATCACCGCAGCGAACGCGCCGACCCCGGGCACCACCAGACCGTCACAGTCCAGCGCCAGCTGATGATCGGGGGTCACCAGGACGTCGGCGCCGACCCGGCGCAGCGCGCGCTCGGCCGACCGCAGGTTGCCCGACCCGTAGTCCAGGATCACCACTCGTGCCACGGGTGCAAGGCTAACTTCGACCATGGTGGAGGGTCGAGGGTAGGGTCCGGTGCGTGCCGAAGCTGCCCGACACGCTGACCATCGGCGAGGTGGTGGAGCGCAGCGGGGTCCCGCACACCGCCTTGCGGTTCTACGAGGAGCGGGGTCTGATCGCCGCCGAGCGCACGGCCGGCAACCAGCGCCGCTACCGCCGCGCCGTGCTACGCCGGCTGGCGTTCATCCGCACCGCCCAACGGGTCGGCCTGAGCCTTGAGGAGATCCGCGACGCCCTGGCCACCCTCCCGGACGCCCGCACCCCGACCAAATCGGACTGGGCCCGGCTCTCCCGGACCTGGCGCACCGAACTCGACGCCCGGATCGCCGCCCTCCATCGGCTGCGCGACCGCCTCACCGGCTGCATCGGCTGCGGCTGCCTCTCGCTCAAATCCTGCACCCTGATCAACCACGACGACCGCCTCGCGGGCCTCGGCCCCGGCGCCTCCATCCTCAAGGGCGCCCCGGAACCGGGCTGACAACCCCGACCCGGCAACTCGCCGGCCCGGAACCCTCCACCCGGTTGCCCGACCCGGCGACTCGCCCGCCCGACCCGGCGACTCGCCGAGATCGCCGACATCGGCGAGTTCCCGACTCAGGCACCCGAGTCGCCAACCCGGGGCACACGAAACGCCAGTTCGCACCGGAACCTGCGGCCGCCGCCCGGGGGCCCGCGCCTGCGGCGCGGCCCGCCGCCGCAGGCGCCGGGCCAGACCTTGAGGTTGTTCCCGACATGGCAACTCCCCAGCCCGGACCCAGCCACTCACCGACCCGAAACCGAGACCTCGCGTGCAGGGACCGCGAACCCGCCTGCCCGACCCGGGAACTCGCCGAGGATCACCGGCCACGAACGGCGAGTTCCCGACTCAGGCACCCGAGTCGCCAACCCGGGGCACACGAAACGCCAGTTCGCACCGGGTACCTACGGCCGCCGCCCGGCCGCGCCTGCGGCGCGGCCCGGCGCCGCAGGCGCCGGGCCCGACCTTGAGGTTGTGCCCGAGGTGACAACTCATCGGCCCGGACCCGAGACCTCGAGTGCTGGGGCCGGGGACTCGCGGAGGCACGCTGGGGATCCTCGGCGAGTTGCCGGATGCGGTCAGCTGAGTTGTCCGTGCGGGCCCTCTGAGTTGCCGGTTGTGGTCAGAGGAGCCAGAGGATCGCGCCGATGACGGCAAGGGCAGCGGCGACCAGGAGGGTGATGGCCAGGGAGCGAGCCGTCTTCCAGGTGGTGTAGGCCCCACCGAGCAGGAAGCCGGCGAGGGCGACCAGCAGGATGACGGCGATCTCCTTGGACACGGGCGAGCAGCTTAGCCGCCGTTGACCGGCCGGTATGCCTTCGCCCCGAAGGTGCGCGCGGCCGGCGTGGACAGCCGGGCCACGGCGTCGATCATGGTCCGGCCGAGCTTGGCCCGCGCCCGCAGCGCCGGGTGGGTGGCGCCGAAGTTGTCCACGTTCACGGCCGGGTCACCGGTGAACGTGCCGGAGGCGAACATGGCGTAGATCGCCGCCGGAGCACCGACCGCGTCGAAGATCACCCCGGCCTCGTTGCGGCCGTCGGCGAACCACCCGGCCTTGGTGGCCACCCGCAGCCGCTCGGTCGAGGTCAGCTCCAGCCGCACGCCGTCGGTGAACGCGCTGAGCGAACGCAGCACGTTCAGCAGGTAGTCGGTCGACGTCGGCGACAGCAGCGTGCCGCCGACCAGCATCTCCAGCAGCCGGTGCGTCTCGTTGGGCGTGGTCCGGCCGAGGAAGAACCGGTTCGGGTTGGCCACCGGCACCACCTGAGTGGCCACGAAACCCTTGGCCCGCAGGATCTCGTTCAGCTCCAGCGCCGGGCAGACCAGCCCGCACAGCCGCACGCACGTGTTGTCCGACACGGTGAGCAGCAGCGACATCACGTGGCCAAGGGTCACCGTGCTCGGGTACGCCCGGTCCAGCGCGAACACCCCGTCGGTGTCCTGGATGACGATCGACGCCGGCACGTCCACCCGCTGGTCCAGGGTCAGCAGCCCGCGGTCGATCTTGTCCAGTACCGCGGTGGCCACCGCGATCTTGTTCACGCTGTACGCCTCGACCACGGTGTCCGCGTCGTCGGACACCGCCGGCCCGCCGGCCACGCTGATCGCCGACCACCAGGTCCCGCCGGCCCGCTCGATCTCCCGCTGGTACACCCGGGCCACCTTGCGCCGGGCCGCCTCCGGGGTGGTCGCCACGTCGCCTTCCTGCGCCATGGCCGAACTCGGCTGGAGCCCGGGCACAAGCCCGGGACCGAGCGCGGTGCCGGCGGCGACGGCCGCCCCAACTCCAAGGACCTTCCTTCGGTTCATCCCCATACCCCGAAAGACGATCTAGACCGGTCCGAGGTTGCCATCACAGCACACCTTTCGTGGACGGGATTCCGCCCACCCGCGGATCGGCCTCCACCGCCGCCCGCAACGCTCTGGCCAGCGCCTTGTACTGGGCTTCGGTGATGTGGTGCGGGTCGCGTCCGTGCAGCACCCGCAGGTGCAGCGCGAGCTGCGCGTGGAAGGCCAGCGACTCGAACACGTGCCGGTTGAGCACGGTCGGGTAGTTGCCGCCGACCACGAAGCTCACCAGCGACTCCGGCTCCCCGGTCAGCACGCAGTACGGCCGGCCGGACACGTCCACGGCGGCGTGCGCCAGCGTCTCGTCCATCGGGATCCAGGCGTCGCCGAACCGCCGGATGCCCTTCTTGTCGCCCAGCGCCGTGCGGATCGCCTCGCCGAGCACGATCGCCACGTCCTCCACCGTGTGGTGCGCGTCCACCTCGACGTCCCCGGTGGCGGCCACGGTCAGGTCGAACGCCCCGTGCACGCCGAACGAGGTGAGCATGTGGTCGTAGAACGGCACTCCGGTGGCCACGTCGGCGGTGCCGCTGCCGTCGAGGTTGATCTCGACGGTGACCTTGGACTCCTTGGTAATCCGTTCGACCTTGGCGATTCGGTTCACACCCTGTGTCGAACGGTTCGCTCCGCTCACCTGATCTCCTTGCTCGCTTCCAGGAACGCGTCGTTCTCCGCCGGGGTGCCGATGGTGACCCGCAGATGGTTGCCGATGCCCACGTCCCGGACCAGCACCCCGCGGTCCAGGTACGCCTGCCACGCCGCCCGCTCGTCGCCGAACCGTCCGAAGAGGACGAAGTTCGCGTCGCTGGGCACCGGCGCGAAACCCAACCCGTGCAACGACTCCACCACCCGGTCCCGCTCGGCGGCCAGCGCGTGCACCGAGCGCAGCGTCTGCCCGGCGTGCCGCAGCGCCGCCCTTGCCGCGGCCTGGGTGAGCGCGGAAAGGTGATAGGGCAACCGAACCAGCAGCAGGGCGGCCACGATGGCCGGCGCGGCGGCCAGGTAACCCAGCCGGCCGCCGGCGAACGCGAACGCCTTGCTCATCGTCCGGGTCACCACCACCTTCGCCGGGTACTCCTCGATCAGCCGCACCGCGCTCGGCCGCCCGGAGAACTCCGCGTACGCCTCGTCGATCACCACCAACCCCGGCGCGGCCCGCACCACCTCGCGCAGGTCGTCGAGCGGAATCGACCCGCCGGTCGGATTGTTGGGGCTGGTCAGGAACACCACGTCGGGCGCGCGCTCGGCGACGATCCGGGTGGCCTTGGCCGCGTCCACGGTGAAGTCGTCCCGGCGCGGGGTCGGCGCCCACTCGGTGCGGGTGCCGGCGGCGATGATCGGATGCATCGAGTAGGACGGCTCGAACCCGAGCGCCATCCGGCCCGGCCCGCCGAACGCCTGCAGCAGCTGTTGCAGGATCTCGTTGGATCCGTTGGCGGCCCACAGGTTCCCCGGTTCGAGCGGCACCCCGGTCGAGCCGGCCAGGTAGGCCGCCAGGTCGGTGCGCAGCGCCACCGCGTCCCGGTCCGGGTAGCGGTGCAGCGTCGCCGCCACCTCGGCGGCGGCCGCGGCGATGTCGGCGACCAGCGACGCCGGCGGCGGGTACGGGTTCTCGTTGGTGTTGAGCCGGATCGGCACGTCCAGCTGCGGCGCGCCGTACGGGGTGCGGCCGCGCAGGTCGGCCCGCAGCGGCAGATCCCCGAGCCCGACCTCCTCGCCGATCATGTCGGGAACCTCGCGGTCACGGCCTGCCCGTGCGCCGGCAGGTCCTCGGCGTTGGCCAGCGCGACCACCTTGTCCGCCACCGCGCGCAGCGCGTCCTCGGTGTAGTCCACGACGTGGATGCCGCGCAGGAAGGTCTGCACCGACAGGCCCGACGAGTGCCGGGCGCAGCCGCCGGTGGGCAGCACGTGGTTGGAGCCGGCGCAGTAGTCGCCGAGCGAGACCGGGGCGTGCGGCCCGACGAACACCGCGCCGGCGTTGCGCACCCGGGCGGCCACCCCGCGCGCGTCCGCGGTCTGGATCTCCAGGTGCTCGGCGGCGTAGGCGTCCACCACCCGCAGCCCTTCGTCCACAGTGGACACAAGGACGCAGCCGGACTGCTTGCCGCGCAACGCGATGTCGATCCGCTCGCTGTGCTTGGTGGCGGCCACCTGACGGACCAGCTCGCGGTCGACCGCGTCGGCCAGTTCGACCGAGTCGGTGACCAGCACGCTGGCCGCAAGGGTGTCGTGCTCGGCCTGGCTGATCAGGTCGGCGGCCACGTGCACCGGATCGGCGGTGGCGTCGGCCAGCACGGCGATCTCGGTCGGCCCGGCCTCCGCGTCGATGCCGATCACCCCGCGCAGCAACCGTTTCGCCGCGGTCAGGTAGACGTTGCCCGGCCCGGTGACCATGTCCACCGCGTCCAGCTCGGTGCCGTCGGTGTCCACCCCGCCGTAAGCCAGCAGCGCGACCGCCTGGGCTCCCCCGGCCGCCCACACCTCGGTCACGCCGAGCAGCTCGGCGGCGGCCAGGATCGTCGGATGCGGCAGCCCGCCGAACTCGGCCTGCGGCGGCGAGCACACCACCAGCGACTCCACCCCGGCCAGCTGCGCCGGCACCACGTTCATGATCACGCTGGACGGGTACACGGCCCGGCCGCCCGGCGCGTACAGGCCGACCCGGGCCACCGGCACCCACCGCTCGGTGACCGTTCCGCCGGGCACCACCTGGGTGGTGACATCGGCCCGGCGCTGCTCGGCATGCACCGCGCGGGCCCGCGCGATCGACTCCTCCAGCGCCGCCCGGACCGCCGGCTCCAGCTCGCGCAGCGCCGCCGCGAGCCGCTCCCTCGGCACCCGCACGGTCTCCGGCCGCACCCGGTCGAACCGCTCGGTCAGCTCGAGCACCGCGGGCACGCCGCGATCGCGCACCGCGTCGACCAGCGGCCGGACCTGATGCAGCACCGCGTCCACGTCCAGCTCGGCGCGCGGCAGTGTGGCGCGCAGCTCGGCCGGCGACGGGACCCGGTCACGCAGGTCGATACGGGTGAGCATGGTCCTCAGGGTATGCCCCTCAGCGCGGCGTCCATTTGTTCAGGTTCCACCAGGCGCCCCAGGTGAAGTCCGGGCCGGTGCCGTCGATCACCGGCTGGTAGCCGGTCCAGCTGTCCCGCATGACGTAGGTGTGGGCGGGCGCGACGAGCACGATCATCGGCGGCGCGGTGAGGTAGGCGCGCTGCAGCCGGCGGTACGCGGTGGCCCGCTGCGCCGGGTCGGTGGTCGTGCGCCCGGTGTCCAGTGCCGCGTCCACCGTGGCGTTGACCTTGCCGTGCAGCAGCGAGTACAGCCGGAAGTCCGGGTCGAACGGGTCACCGAACTCGACCAGCACGGCGTCCCGGTCCGACCGGGCGAGCATGGCCGTGGCCTCCGCGGCCTCGACGGTCACCCGGATCCCGATCCCCTGCGCGGCGGTGGCGAACGCGGCGGCCAGGTCCCGGGACAGCGTGTCGTCGGTCGGATACAGCAGGGTGAACGCGGCCGGCACCCCGCCCCGGGTCCGGGTGCCGTCGGTGCCGGGCGTCCAGCCGGCCTCGCCGAGCAGATCCAGCGCCCTGGTCACGTCGTAGGGGTAGGCGGCGCTCGGCTCGACGAACTCGGCGAGCACGTCCGGCAGCGGCGTGGACGCCGCGGTGCCCTTGCCGGCGAGTTGGCCGTCCACCATGGCCTTGCGGTTGATCCCGTAGTTGAGCGCCAGGCGCAGCGCGGGGTCGGCGGTGGCCGGGTTTCCGCCCGGCATCAGCACCGCGCGCAGGTCGGCGGCGGAGTGCGCGACCACCTGGAGACCGTCGGCGTTCTCGAACGTGCGGGCCACGGTGGGAGGCAGCGCCGTGCCGTCTAGCTTGCCGTCCTTCATCCGGGCGGCCCGGGCGTCGTCTTCGGGGATGAACTCGACGGTGACCTTCTTGATCACCGGCGGACCGTCGAAATAGGACGGGTTGGCCTCCAGGGTCAGCTGTTGGCCGCGCCGCCAGTCGGTCAACCGGTACGGCCCGGTCCCTGGCGGCGTGGCGCTTGCGGCGACCGGGCCGGGGGTGGCCAGCGACTCGCTCGGCACGATGCCGAGCACGAGCAGCTCGTCGAACGGGGCGTAGGGCTGGGCCAGGTCGAACCGGACCGTGGTGGAGTCGACCTGGGAGACCCCGGTCAGCATCGGGAACCGCTGGCGCACCGAGGATGCGAAGGCGGGGTCGAGCAGCGCGCGGTAGGTGCCGACCACGTCCTTGGCGTCGAAGTTGCTGCCGTCGGAGAACGTCACGCCGGTGCGCAGCCGGGCCGTCCAGGACCGGCCGTCCGGAGCCGGCTCCGGCATCCGCTCGGCCAGCGCCGGCCGCAGCGAGCCGTTGGCCCGGTGCTCGACCAGCCCGTCGTAGAGCTTCGCGGCGCCGTGCTCGGCGAACCCGGCGAGCGGATGCAGGGTGGCCGGCTCGTCGGCGACCGCGAGCACCAGCGAGGTCCCGGCCGGGTCGCCGGACGCCGGGGACGGCGGGTCGGCGGTGCACGCGGCGGTCACGCCGCACAGCGCGGCGAGCAGCGCCACGGTGCGGAGGCGGGACACGAGGAGCACGATGCCCGACCCTATCCGGCGTCCACCGTCCGTTGTGCGGCGTATGCGAGGCTGGACCGATGCGTGTAGCCCTGTGCCAGATCACCGCTACCGAAGACCCGGGCGCCAACCTCGCCGAGGTGCAGTCCAGCGTGGCGCGGGCGGCGGCGGAGGGGGCGTCGGTGGTGCTGTTCCCCGAGGCGACCATGGCCCGGTTCGGCGTCCCGCTCGGCCCGATCGCGGAGCCGCTGGACGGGCCGTGGGCGACCGCGGTGCGGGGCATCGCCGCCGACCACGACGTGCTGGTGCTGGCCGGGATGTTCACCCCGGCGCCGGACGGGCGGGTCTACAACACGCAGCTGATCACCGGTCGCGGCCAGCACCTCGGCTACGACAAGATCCACCTGTTCGACGCGTTCGGTTTCGAGGAGTCGAAGACGGTGGCGCCGGGTCACTCGCCGGTGACCGTGCCGCTGGACGGAACCGTGCTCGGCGTCGCCACCTGCTACGACATCCGGTTCCCGGCGCTGTTCACCGCGCTCGCCGACCAGGGCGCCGCGGTGATCCTGCTGGGTGCCTCGTGGGGCGCCGGTGAGGGCAAGCTCGCCCAGTGGGAGCTGCTGGTCCGGGCCCGCGCGCTGGACTCGACCTGTTGGGTGCTGGCCTGCGGCCAGGCCGACCCGCACGTCCCCGACCCCAAGGCGCCCACCGGAATCGGCTACAGCACCGTGGCCGACCCGCTGGGCCGGGTGCACGCCCAGGCCGGACCCGACCCGGACATGCTGGTCGTCGACGTGGACACCGAGCTGGTGGCGCACACCCGCCGCACGATCCCGGTCCTGGCCAACCGGCGGCTGTAACCCGGCAGTCAGGCGCGCATCACGGTGGCGATCGGGATGCGGGCGGCGCGGATGGCGGGGATGAGGCCGCCGAGGACACCGGCGGCGAGGCCGGCGATCACCCCGGCGACGCCGGCTTGCCAGGGGAACGTGACATCGCGCAGGAACGGTTCGCGGTCGCCGAGGACGCGGCCGGCGAGCTCAAGGCCGACGACGCCGGCACCGATCGCCGCCAGGGCGGTGAGCATGCCGATGATCAGCGTCTCGGACAGCACGATGCCGGCAAGCAGCAGCCGGGGCATGCCGACGGCACGGCGCAGGGCGAACTCCTCGACCCGCTCGCCCACGGTGGCCAGACCGACATTCAGGATGCCGGCGACGCCGATCAGCAGGACCAGGGCGGCCATGCCGAAGAAGATCCAGCGCAACAGGCCGAGCTGGTCGGTGAACTGCTCCCGGGAGTTGATCGACTCCCGGTAGATGGTGTCCTTGTCCACCCCCTGGGCGATCAGCCGGGCGCGCAGCGTCTGCTCCACCCCGGTGGCCGTCGGGGAGAGCATCAGCGACACCCCCATCTGGCCGAGTTCGGCGGCCGACACCCAGTTCTGCAGCTCGTCGGCGCGGACGTAGGCGACCGGACCGTAGTCGGCGTCATGAACCACCCCGACGATCTTCGGCGTCGGGTTGAGCTTGGCGCCCGACATCCGCATCTCGGCGGGGACGCGGAACCGGTTGAACCCCTTGGCGGCCTCCCGGTTGAGCACGATCCGGGGGCTCAGCTCCGGCGGGCCGCTGAAGTCGAGCCACTCCCCCGAGTCGGTCTGGAACGGGCGGAACTGACGGATGTCGCCGCTGAGGCCGACCAGGCGCACCGCGATCGCCGCGCCGGTCGGCCGCCCCTGGTCCTGTGACTGCTGGCTGGGACTGCTCGGCCCGCCGTAGAAGGCGCCGGGTTGGTCGAACGGGGAGCCGCCGGGGTTGACCGGGGTGACCCCCGGCTCACCGACTACGGCCTCGAGGTTGATCATCGCCACCGCGTCCGAGCGGTCCTTGACCGTGTCCATGGCGATCGGCGTGGCCACCTCGTACGGCGGCATGTACATGACGACCGTGCCATCCCGGCCCCGGGTCAGCTCGACGTCGGAGAGCAGGGCCCGGTTGGCGATCTCCAGCCCGGCCTGCACGGTGACCACGGCCAGCACGCCGAGGAACAGGCTGATCATGGACAGCAGCGTGCGCAGCTTGCGGGACCGGATGCCCTGGCCGCCGATGATCATCGCGGACCGGGCCCGGCCGGACAGCCGCATCATGCCGGCACCCGCGCTTCCGCCCGGTGCAGCGCGCCCTCGGCCAGCCGCAGCATGCTGCCCATCCGGGCGGCGTGATCATGGTCGTGGGTGACCAGGATCAGCCCGCAGCCGCGCGCCGTGGTGGCCTGCAACGCGTCCACGACCAGGTTGCCGGTCTCGGTGTCCAGCGCCCCGGTCGGCTCGTCGGCCAGCAGCACCCGCGGCTCGCGGACCAGGGCCCTGGCGATCGCCACCCGCTGCTGCTCGCCGCCGGAGAGCCGGGCCGGCTTGTGCTTGGCCAGGTGCGCGATCCCGACCTGGTCCAGTGCGGCCATGATCCGCGCGCGGCGTTTGCGGCGGGGCAGCCAGCCCTGCCCGTTCACCAGCGCCATGGCCACGTTCTGCGCCGCGGTGAGGTGCTTGAGCAGGAAGAAGCGCTGGAACACGAAACCGAACTCGTCGCTGCGCAGCCGGGCCGACCGGCGCTCCCCGATCCGGCTGATGTCGTTGCCGCAGAACAGGTACTGGCCGCTGTCCGGCCGGTCGAACAGGCCGATCAGGCTGAGCAGCGTGCTCTTGCCGGATCCGGACCGGCCGAGGATGGCGACGCTCTCTCCACTGTGGACGGTCAGGTCGAGGCCGGTCAGCACGGACCGGGGCTTGCCCTGCCCCCGTAACGTCTTGCTGATCCCGGTGAGCTGGATGAGCGGGGTCATTTCCGGATTACCCCGCCGGGTCCGCCCTGCTCGTTCGGCCCGCCCGGCGCGTCCGGCAGGTTGGGCCCGGGGACGGCCAGGGACTCGGTGCCGGTCAGCCCGGACCTGATCTCGATCATCCGGCCGTCGGTCAGGCCTAACTCGACCTGGGTGGTCTGCCGGCTGCCGTCCGGGCCGATCACGTCGACCTGCCCGGCGCCCTGCCGTCCGGCAACGGCCTCGACCGGAGCGACCAGCACCTGGCTGGCCCGCGCGGTGATCACCTCGATGGTGGCAGCGGCGCCGTTGATCAGCTTCACGTCGGCCGGCGCGGTGCACACCAGGCGCAGCCCGGTCGGCTCGGAACCGCCCTGGTCCCCGTTGCCGGAGTCGGGCTGGGCCGGGGGCGGCACCGGCTGGAGCGCGCCCGGCACCTGTTGCTGCTGGTCCTGCGGCGGGGCCGGGGGCGCAGGCGGTTCGGGGATCGTGCCGGCGGGCAGCGCCGCGATGGTGCCGAGCACGGTGCACGGGAACGGCCCCGGCCCGTTCTTCACCTGCGCCTGCACGGTGCCGAGCTGGTCGGAAAGCTTGTAGGCGTCGGCGCCGTCGATGTCGGCGACGATGCCGTACCCGACGTACTTCGCCGACACGACCGGCATTCCGGTTGTGACCGTCGACTTGTCGTCCACCAGCCGCCCGGCGAAGGTCGCGCCGGCCGGGACCTCCAGGGTGGCCGGCTGCTTGCCGCGCGCGCTCACCGTGGCCACCTTGGTGGGCTTGATCGGCGTGCCGTTCGGCGGCTTCACGTCGACGAACCGGATCTGTCCGTCCATCGGCGCCACCAGACCGAAGATCGGGTTCATGGTGACCTTGGCCGACAGGCTGACCTTGTTGGCCAGATCCTGCCGGGTGAGCGTCGCAGTGGTGAGCGTGGTCCCCCGGGCGGCCAGGTCCGGTACCGAGGGTGGCGGGCCGGACGCGGTACACGCCGAGGCCAGCAGCACCGCGGCCAGTACGGTGGCCGTGAGCTTCATCATGCGGCGGACACTACACCGTGTGTATAGCGGTCGGACAAGAGCTCAGCACAGATCCAGACCCAGATCGAGCGCGGGCGCCGAGTGGGTCAGCGCGCCGACCGCCAGGAAGTCCACCCCGGTCTCGGCGTAGCCGCGCGCCACGTCCAGGGTCAGGCCGCCGGAGGCCTCCAGCCGGGTCGGGGTGCCCGCGGCCCGGCCGACCGCCTCGGCACACCACTCGACCGTGAAGTTGTCCAGCAGCACCAGCTCCGCGCGCTCGGCGAGCGCCTCGTCGAGCTGCTCCAGGCTGTCCACCTCGACCTCGCAGGGCAGGCCGGGGGCGTGCGCGCGGGCGGCGGCAAGGGCCTTGCCGACCGAACCCGCGGCCAGCACGTGGTTGTCCTTGATCAGCACGGCGTCGCCGAGACCGAACCGGTGGTTCACCCCGCCGCCGCAGCGCACCGCGTACTTCTCCAGCAGCCGCAGGCCGGGCAGCGTCTTGCGGGTGTCCCGGATCGCGCACCCGGTGCCGGCCACCGCGGCCACCCAGGCGGCGGTCGCGGTGGCCACCCCGGACAGATGGCAGACCAGGTTGAGCGCGGTGCGCTCGGCGGTGAGCAACCCGCGCACCGAGCCACGCAGGACCAGCGCGGGACTTCCCGGCACCGCGGGCGAGCCGTCGGTGGCCCGATGCAGCACCTCGACCGAGCCGAGCACCCGCTCGAACACCGCCAGCGCCACCCCGACCCCGGCGAGCGTGCCGGCCCGTCGGGGCGTCAGCTCCGCCGTGGCCACGGCGTCCGCCGGCACGGTCGCCACGGTGGTCGCGTCCGGCCCGTACCGCAGGTCCTCGTCGAGCGCGGCGGTGATCACCCGGTCCAGATCCAGGTCCAGCTCCAACTCCTCGGTCACGCCAGCACCTCGCAAGCTCGATGCTGGCTGCCCGGCCGCCTCGTCCCTCGGCGGCCGGGCAGTGCTCGATGTTTCGCTCCGCAAGCTCCGCTCACGCGACACTCCTGATCAGACCGCGGCCGGCGAGCATCGGCTGGCCGGACGGGGTGAGCCGGACCGAAAGGCTGCGCGCCAAGGCCGGGTCGGGCGCCGGATGGTCGGTGCGCACATGGCAGCCGCGGGACTCGGTGCGCTCGGCGGCGCTGGCGATCAGCGCCCGGGCGGTCAGGGTCAGCGCGGCGTCCTCGACCAGCTCCCGGCTGGCCAGCGGACTGTCCACAGCGGACATGTCGAGCACCGAGCCGATCACCGCGAGATCCTCGCCGTCCCGGCCGATCCCGGCGTAGCGGCTCATCACCCGCTGCAGCAGGTCCCGCTCGGCGACCGGAGCGACCGGCAGCGCGGGCCGCTCGGCCTGCCGGGGATCGGCGAGCCGGCCGCCCGCCAGGTCCGCGGCCACCGCCTCGGCCGCCCAGCCACCGACCACCAACCCCTCGAGCAGGCTGTTGGACGCCAGCCGGTTCGCGCCGTGCAGCCCGGTCCGGGCCACCTCGCCGGCCGCGTACAGGCCGGTGACCGGCGTGCGCCCGGCCACGGTGGACGTCACGCCGCCGCAGGAGAAGTGCGCGGCCGGGGCGACCGGGATCGGCTCCCTGGTCGGGTCCACGCCCACCCGCAGGCACGCCCGGTAGACGGTCGGGAATCGGCGGCGGAACGGCTCGGCGCCGATCCCGGTGGCGTCCAGGAACACGTGGTCGTTGACCCCGCCGGGCTCCTCGGCCAGCCTGCGGGTGATCGCCGCCGCCACCACGTCGCGCGGCGCGAGGTCGGCGAGCGGATGCACGCCGGCCATCACCCGGGCACCGGTCGCGTCGATCAGCACCGCGCCCTCGCCGCGCACCGCCTCGGTGACCAGCGGGCAGCGGCCGCGCGCGCCGGCTCCGGTGTAGAGCACGGTGGGGTGGAACTGCACGAACTCCAGGTCGGCGACCGGCGCGCCGGAGCGCAGCGCCAGTGCGATCCCGTCCCCGGTGGCCACCGCCGGGTTGGAGGTGGCCTGGTAGAGCTGGCCAAGGCCGCCGGTGGCCAGCAGCACAGCGGGCGCCCCGATCCGGCCCAACTCGCCGGAACCGTCCAGCACCAGCAGCCCGGCCACCGCGCCGAGCGGCGTGCGCAGCGTGTCCACGGCCACGTGCCGTTCGAGCATCGGCACCCGGCCGTCGCGCGCCGCGGCCAGCAGCGCCCGCTCCACCTCGGCGCCGGTGGCATCGCCGCCCGCGTGTACCACGCGGAACGCACTGTGCCCACCCTCCCGGCCACGGGCCAATGTCGTCCCGTCGGCACCCAGGTCGAACGCGGCGCCCAGCCGGCGCAGCCGGTGCACCGCGGCCGGCCCGCCGGCGATGATCGCCGCGACCGCCGCCTCGTCGCACAGCCCGGCGCCGGCGAGGCGGGTGTCCGCCGCGTGCCGGGCCACCGTGTCGCCCGGCTCGTGTGCCTCGGGCAGCACGGCGGCGATCCCGCCCTGCGCCCACCGGGTGTTGCCGTCGTCGGCCGCGGACTTGGTCACCACGAGCACCCGCAGACCCAGGGCGTGCGCGGCAAGGGCGGCGGTCAGCCCGGCCACCCCGGTGCCGACCACGACCAGGTCGGCCCGGGCCTCCCAGCGGACGGTCATTCCCCGCCTCCTGGCTTGCCGATCTCGATCATGCGCTGCACCGCGCCGCGGGCCCGCTCGGCGATCGCCGGGTCGACGTGCACCTCGTCGCGTCCTTCTCGCAGTGCCCGGAGCAGCGCCGCGGGCGTGATCATCTTCATGTACCGGCACGAGGCCCGGTCGTTGACCGCGGTGAACTCGATCTCCGGAGCGGCCCGGCGGAGCTGGTGCAGCATGCCGATCTCGGTGGCCACCAGCACCGACCGGGACCGGGTGGCCCGGGCCTGGGTGACCATGTCGCCGGTGGACAGGATCTTGACCCGCTCGCTGGGCACGATGCCCTCGCCGGCCAGATATAACGCCGAGGTCGCGCAGCCGCACTCGGGGTGCACGAACAGGTCCGCGTCCGGGTTGGCGGCGGCCCGCTCGGCCAGTTCGGTGCCGTTGATCCCGGCGTGCACATGGCATTCGCCGGCCCAGATGTGCAGGTTCTGCCGGCCGGTCTCGCGCTTGACGTGCGCCCCGAGGAACTGGTCCGGCAGGAACAGCACGTCGCGGTCGGCCGGGATGGACCGGACCACGTCGACCGCGTTGGACGAGGTGCAGCAGATGTCGGTCTCCGCCTTCACCTCCGCGGTGGTGTTGACGTAGGAGACGACCACGGCACCGGGGTGCTCGGCCTTCCAGGCGCGCAGCTGCGCGGCGTCGATCGAGTCGGCCAGCGAGCAGCCGGCCCGGGCGTCCGGGATGAGCACCCGCTTGTCCGGGCTGAGGATCTTGGCGGTCTCGGCCATGAAGTGCACGCCGCAGAAGACGATGGTGGCCGCGTCGCTGGTCGCCGCGATCCGGCTCAGGCCGAGCGAGTCGCCGGTGTGGTCGGCGATGTCCTGGATCTCCGGCAGCTGGTAGTTGTGCGCGAGCAGCACCGCGTTCTGTTCCTCGGCCAGCCGCCGGATTTCGGCGCGCCAGCCCGCGTCGGGAACCACTCCCCCGTACGGTGTGAGATCGGATCCCAGCTCCAGAGAGGCGGTCGCGGCCATGATGTGCTCCTCCGTGTGCCATCCGGGTCGAGTTGACCGGAGGTTTTCGCCTTAGGGGCGAAAACATGGCCGATGCTACCACCGCCGCCGCACCGCTCGCCCATGAAGTACTGGGCGCGGTGCTACAGGTGAGAGCGGGATCACTTCAAGTTCTGTTGTGGGAACGCGCAATGGAGCCGCACGCACACCGGTGGTCGCTGCCCGGCGGCCGGCTGCGGACCGACGAGGACGTGGAACGGTCGATCAAGCGCCAGCTCGCCGAGAAGGTCGACGTTCGGCAGTTGGCGCACGTAGAACAGCTCGCCGTGTTCAGCGCACCGGACCGGGTGCCGGGTCCGCGGGTGGTGGCGACCGCGTTCCTCGGGCTGGTGCCGTCGGAC
This sequence comes from Actinophytocola sp., assembly GCF_035762905.1. Classification (GTDB taxonomy): domain Bacteria; phylum Actinomycetota; class Actinomycetes; order Mycobacteriales; family Pseudonocardiaceae; genus DASYTH01. Next base: position 61,702 of record NZ_DASUCC010000131.1, on the reverse strand, counting down.
AACGACCCGGCCATCCCGGCCGACACCCGCTGGCATCCGGTGGACGCGTTGCCGCCCACCGCGTTCGACCACGAGTCGATCGTTCTTCGAGCGCGGGACCGGCTGCGCGCCAAGCTTTCCTACACCAACATCGGGTTCGCGCTCGCCCCGCCGGTGTTCACGATCTCCGCGCTGCGCGGGCTGTACTCGGCGGCGCTGGGGTACCGGGTGTCGGCCACCAACCTGCAACGCGTGCTGTCCCGGCGCGGGCTGCTCGAGACCACCGGCGAGACCGCGGTGCCTGGCCGGGCCGGCGGCCGTCCGGCCGCGCTGTTCACCTTCGCCAAGCGCAGCATGGCGGTCACCGACCCGTTCGCCGTGCTGCGTCCGCCCACCCGGGTGGAAGACACCAGAAAGCGATCTTGAACTCGTCGTCGTAGTTTGAATCCGTGCCCGAGTCGCTCCCGCTCTTCCCGCTGCAGACCGTTTTGCTGCCGGGAGCGAGACTGCCGCTGCACATCTTCGAGCCGCGCTACCGGCAGCTGACCGTGGATCTGGTCACCGGAGTGGTGCCCGGCAAGCGCTTCGGCGTGGTGGCGCTGCGGCCATCGCTCGACCTCGAGGTGACCTCGGTGGACCAGGTCCGGGCCTACGGCTGCTCGGCGCTGCTGCGCGCGGCGAAACGGTTGCCGGACGGCCGGTTCGACGTGGTGACCATGGGCGAGCGGCGGTTCCGGCTGCTGGCCATCGACAGCACCAGCGCGCCGTACCTGGTCGGCGCGATCGAATGGGTGCCCGACGCGGACCCGCCGAGCATCGGCGACGAGGCGATCCGGATCCTGTCGCACGGCGCCCGGTCCGCGCACCGGCGCTACTGCCATGCGGCCTGGCAGGGCGGCGACTGGTCCGAACCACCCGAGGACACCGACGCCGCGGGCCTGGCTCACCTGCTGGCCTCCGACTGCCTGCTCACCATCGACGACCGCCAGCGCCTGCTCGAGGAGATCCGCCCGCTGCACCGCCTGCGCATGGTCCGCAAGATCCTCAACCGCGAGGCCGGGATCCTCACCTCGCTGCGCGCGGTTCCCGCTCCCCCGGCCGAGTTCCAGACCGAGTTCAGCCTGAACTGAACACCGGTCAGCGATCCAGGTCGTCGGCACCGTTCCAGGCGGACAGGATGCCGTAGCCGAGCGCGGTGGCCAGCGGCCAGGCCAGCACGCACCACGCGGTCTCGAGCACCGGTGCCTGGGCGACCACGTCGCCGACCGTCGGCGCCTCCGGCAGCGCGTACCGAGCCTGCGCCCACGCCAGTCCCAGCGCCATGGCCAGCGCCGCGGCACCGAACGAACCGAGCACCGCGGCGACCATGACCACCGGGCCGCGGCGACCGCGCAACAACCACAGGGCCGTGCCGGTGACCAGCCCGGCCCCCAGCGACAGCAACACGAACAGGGCCAGATCGTCGAACTTGTGGTAGCTCTCCACCGGCAGCGGCACCTGCCGGTCGGCCAGCACCCGCATCCGCTGCGGCGGGGCGATCAGCGACCAGATCCACCCGATGCCGATCCCCAGCAGCCCCACGGCCACGAACACGATCACGGCCGGCACCAGGTCGGCCCGGATGATCACCCTGGGTGGCGGCCGCCAGGGCAGCGGGGTGGGTAGGCCGACGACCCAGCCCGACTCGGGCGGCGGGTGATCGGCTGGGGTCGACACCCCGAAGACACTAGTCCGTTGCCGGCGCCGGGCCGGAGGAGGAGCACTCTCCGTGCCGGCTGCACCGCGCGGTCCAGCCCGCCGGGGTCACCTGCACCACCATCCGCCGGGCGCACTCCCGGCAGAACCGCGGCGGCTCCAGCTCGGCCCGCAACCCGAGGCACGCGGCGTGCTCGCCCGTACCGGCCGGCTGCCCGCACCGCACACAAAACCCACCGGTCACAACGGCGCCTCGCAAGCTCGGTGCCGCCGAACCCCACCGCCTCGCAGACTCGGCGCCGGGGCAGTACCCGATGGTTCGCTCGCAAGCTCGCTCACGTCGCCCTGTGAAATTGGTTCGCTCGCAAGCTCGCTCACGCCGCCTCCTCGCAGGCTCGGAGCCGCCGTGATCGGACGCCCTGTGACATTGGTTCGCTCGCAAGCTCACTCACAACGTGTCGCTCAGCGCCTTGATCGGCATCTTCAGCTCCGCCAGCATGTTCAGGTCCTGCTGCGCGGGCCGGCCGAGGTTGGTCAGGTAGTTGCCGACGATGATCGCATTGATGCCGCCGAGCATGCCCTGCTCGGCGCCGAGATCGCCCAGGGTCAACTCCCGCCCGCCGGCGAACCGCAGCATCGTGCGCGGCATCGCCAGCCGGAATGCCGCCACCGTGCGCAGCGCGTCCCGGCCGGCCACCACCGGGTACGTCTCGTACGGCGTGCCGGGCTGTGGGATCAGGAAGTTCAGCGGCACCTCGTGCGGGTCCAGCTCGGCGAGCTGCCCGGCGAACTCGGCCCGCTGCTCGACCGTCTCCCCCATCCCGATGATGCCGCCGCAGCAGACCTCCATCCCGGCGTCCCGCACCATCCGCAGCGTCTCCCAGCGCTCCGCCCAGGTGTGCGTGGTGACCACCGCCGGGAAGTGCGACCGCGCGGTCTCCAGGTTGTGGTTGTACCGGTGCACCCCCATTCCGACCAGCTCGTCCACCTGAGCCTGGGTCAGCATGCCGAGCGAGCACGCGATCTGGATCTCGATGCCGGCCGCGCGGATCGCCGCGATGCCGTCCCGGACCTGCGACAGCAACCGGGCGTCCGGCCCGCGCACCGCCGCCACGATGCAGAACTCGGTGGCCCCGGTCGCCGCGGTCTGCCGGGCCGCCTCGACCAGCCCCGGAATGTCCAGCCAGGCCGAGCGCACCGGGGTGGGGAACCGGCCGGACTGGGAGCAGAAGTGGCAGTCCTCCGGGCATCCGCCGGTCTTCAGGCTGACGATGCCCTCGACCTCCACCTCGGGGCCGCACCACCGCATCCGCACTGCGTGGGCGAGGGCGAGCAGGTCGGGCAGCCGCTCGTCGCCGACGCGCAGCGCCCGCAGCACCTGGTCCTCGCGGAGCCCCTCGCCGCGCTCGAGTACCTGCTCCCTGGCCGCGTCGAGCAGCGTGTCGTCGGTTCGCTGGGCGGCGGCGGTCACGGTTTCCTCCTCAGTGGATCGACGTCTCGCGCCAGTCTGCCGCACACCCGATCGGTCCGAGCGAGACGTCAGTCACCGCGGCTCGATCAGCCCGCGCGGAGCTGCCCGATGGCGAAATCCTCGGCGTCGAACTCGCCACCCAGCCCGGGGGCCAGCGAACGCCGGGCCGTGGCCAGGAACTCGGCCCGGTCCAGCGCGGCCGCGCCGGCCGGCAGCACCCCGGCCAGTGGCGCCTCCGCCACCGCCGGCAGATCCTCCAGGTTGTGCCGGGCGGCCAGGTCGGGCTCGGCCGGCCAGGATCCGACCACCACCCCGGCGCAGCCGATCCCCCGGCGGCGCAACGCCTCGGTGGTCAGCGCGGTGGCGTTCAGCGTGCCCAGCCCGGCCTCGGCGGCCACCAGCACCGGCGCGCCGAGCGCCCAGGCCACGTCGGCGAGGGTGCCGCCCTCGTCGTCGAACCGGACCAACAGCCCGCCGGCCCCTTCGATGATCACCAGGCCGTGCGTGCGGTTCAGCTCCACCGCGGCCGCCGCGATGTCGGCCGGGCGCACGGCCGGCCGGCCGGCCAGCCGGGCCGCGGTCGCCGGGGCCAGGGGGTCGGCGAACCGGGCCAGTTCCAGACCGGTCAGGTCGCCGGCCAGCCGGACCACCTCGTCGACATCGCCCGGGTCGTCCGGGCCGACCCCGGTCTGCACCGGTTTGAGCACCGCGACCCGGCGGCGCGCGGCCAGCGCGAGCGCCGCGACCGCCGCCGCGACGACGGTTTTTCCGACCCCGGTACCGGTTCCGCTGAGCACGAGCACACTCACGGAGAGTCAGATTAGACCCAACCCGATTGCACCACCCACGTGCGTCCGGGGGTTGGGTATATTCCGTGCCGTGCGTATGGGTGGGAGCGAAAACGTCGTCGTGTTTGGCGCCGAGTGGTGTGGGGACTGCCGGCAGGCCAAGGCATGGCTGCGGAACAACAAGGTGCCATTCACCGACGTCGATGTCGAGCGCGACGCCGTTGCCCGCGACAGGGCCATTGAGCTGGCCGAAGGGCGGACCAACATCCCGGTGGTGGTGCTTCCGGACGGGTCGGTGCTGATCGAGCCGACCGACGCGGAACTGGCCAGAAGGCTATTACCAAATACCATTTAGCCGGCGGCCGCGGCGGCCGCGACAACGGCGTTCGCAATCGCCCGGATTTCACCATTTTCACAGATGAACGGCGGCATTGTATAAATGACGTCCCGGAACGGGCGCAGCCACACCCCCGCGTCCACCGCAGTCCGGGTCGCCTCGGACACATCCACCGGGTGGTTCAGCTGCACGACTCCGATCGCCCCCAAGACGCGGACGTCGCGAACGCCGGGCAGGGCGGCGGCCGGGGCGAGGCCGCTGGCCAGTTCCAGCTCGATGCGTTTGACCGTACTCTGCCAGTCCGACTCGAGCAGCAGGTCGATCGAGGCGCGGGACACCGCTGCGGCCAGCGGGTTGGCCATGAACGTCGGACCGTGCGCCAGCACCGGCACGGCACCCGCCGAGATTCCGGTGGCCACCTTCGCGGTGCACAGCGTCGCGGCCATCGAGAGGTAACCGCCGGTCATCGCCTTGCCGAGGCACATCACGTCCGGGCTGACCCCGGCGTGGTCGGCGGCGAACAGCGTGCCGGTCCGGCCGAATCCGGTGGCGATCTCGTCGAAGATCAGTAGCACGTCGTTGGCCAGCGTCAGCTCACGCAGCACATGCAGGTACCGCGGATCGTGGAAGCGCATCGCGCCTGCGCCCTGGACGACCGGCTCGACGATCACCGCCGCGAGCTCGCCGGCGTGGGCCTCGATCAGCTCGGCCAGGTGTGCCACGTAGTCGTGCTCGAAGCCGACCGGCGGCATCCCGGCGAACACCTGCTCCGGCAGCACCCCGCGCCACAGGCTGTGCATCCCGCCGTGCGGGTCGCACACGCTCATCGGGTGGAAAGTGTCCCCGTGGTACCCGCCGCGCCAGGTCAGCAGCCTGCGCTTGTCCGGCCGGCCGGTCGACCGCCAGTACTGCAGGCACATCTTGATCGCGACCTCGACCGAGACGCTGCCCGAGTCACACAGGAAGACGTGCTCAAGCGGCTCCGGAGTGATCTCGACCAGCCGGTGCGCCAGCCGCACTCCCGGCTCGTGGGTGAGCCCGCCGAACATGACATGGCTCATCCGCCCGGCCTGCTCGACCATCGCCCGGTCCAGCACCGGATGCCGGTACCCGTGAATGGCCGCCCACCACGACGACATCCCGTCGATCAGCTCACGCCCATCCGCCAGCCGCAGCCGCACCCCGCGCGCCGACTCGACCACCAGCGGCTCCGCCAGCCCCGGCATCGGCCCGTACGGATGCCACACATGCGCCCGGTCCAGCGCCAGCAGCTCCCTGACATCCACGCCCGCAGGCTACGTCCTGCCCCCGTCGACCCCGCCCTTGGTCCGGCCGCAACACAAGTAGGCGATCGGCCCGACATAATTGATCGCGATCACCACAGCCCACACCGCCTTGCGCCCCCGCACCCGCTCTGCCGGACGCCGGCCGAGGTCGATCCACGCGACAGCGGCCAACGCCACCTGCACCACTCCCCCCAGGACGACCATCCGCCGCTGACCGGGCGACAGATCCCGCCAGCGCTTGGACCGGGTTGCGCACATCTCGTCGACCTTCCCTTACTCCGGACCGCTGTGTCCACAATGGTCGGCTGTCCGGCGATCCGCACTTCGGCCAGCATCCGGTGCGGCGGCCACCGCGCCCTGCTGACGAAGTCGTCGAGCGCGGCATGCCGGACTAGAAGACGCAACTCGGTTGCTGGAAACGGGGACTCGCGGGGCGACCGCGCGGTCACGCGTCGACGGTTATTCCAGGGATAGCTTTGATCTCGCCGAGAAATGCCGGGGTGACGGTGATCGGGTAGTCGTCCAGAGCCAGGGTGACGCCGTTGTCCTTGTGCGCGAACTTGAGATGAACGGGGGTGTCACCACGATGTGCCGACAGGGTGTGCTTGAGCTCGCCGACCACGTCGTCGTTGAGCTTGTTGGGATTGCACAGCAACACGAACGGCGGCGGGGCGCCGGGGGTGTGCTCGATGTCGCTGATGTCCAACGGAATCAGCCCCGAGCCGAACACCGACATCTTGTCCTCGCGCCAGTTCACCCGGCCCTTGACGGCGATGGCCGCGTCCTCGACCAGGTCCATCGACAACACCGAGTAGGACTTGGGGAAGAACAGCACCTCGATCGAGGCGTCCAGGTCCTCCACCGTGCAGATCGCCCACGGCTCGCCCTGCTTGTTCACCCGGCGTTCGAGCGCGGAGATCATGCCGGACAGCACGAGCTCGCCCTCCTTGGGCGGGTCGGCCAGGATCTCGGCGATCGGCTTGGGGGCGTGCTTGCGCAGCAACCGCTCGGCGCCGTCCAGCGGGTGCGCCGAGACGTACAACCCGAGCATCTCCCGCTCGAAGCCGAGCAGCTGCTTGCGCGCCCACTCCTCGGAGCTGATCTTGAGATGGGCCAGCGGCGAGGCGTCCACCGCCGGTTCACCGCCGCCGAAGTCGCCGAACAGGTCGAACTGACCCATCGCCTCCTGCCGCTTGAGCCCGACGACCGCGTCCACCGCCTCCTCGTGCACCTGCACCAGCGACAACCGTGTGTGCCCGAGGGAGTCGAACGCGCCGGCCTTCACCAGCGACTCGATCACCCGCTTGTTGCAGCAGACCAGCTCGGACTTGTCCAGGAAGTCGGTGAACGAGACGTAGGCACCCTTCTTCGACCGGGTCTCGATGATCGACTCGACCACGTTGGCCCCGACGTTGCGGATCGCGCCGAGCCCGAACCGGATGTCGGTGCCGACCGCGGCGAAGCGCAGCCCGGACTCGTTGATGTCCGGCGGCAGCACCTTGATCCCGGCCCGGCGGCACTCGGACAGGTACACCGCCGACTTGTCCTTGTTGTCCGCCACCGAGGTCAGCAGCGCGGCCATGTACTCCGACGGATAGTTGGCCTTGAGGTAGGCCGTCCAGTAGGAGACCAGACCGTAGCCGGCCGCGTGCGACTTGTTGAACGCGTACCCGGCGAACGGAAGAATGGTGTCCCACAAGGCTTTCACCGCCGCCTTGGAGAACCCGTTGGCGCGCATGCCCTCGTCGAAGCCCTCGTACTCCTTCTCGAGGACCTCCTTCTTCTTCTTTCCCATCGCCTTGCGCAACACGTCGGCGCGTCCCATGGAGTAGCCGGCGACCTTCTGCGCGATGCGCATGATCTGTTCCTGGTACACGATCAGGCCATAGGTCTCGGCCAGGATCTCACGCAGCGGCTCTTCCAGTTCCGGGTGGATCGGTGTGATCTTCTGCCGGTTGTTCTTCCGGTCGGCGTAGTCGTTGTGCGCGTTCATGCCCATCGGACCCGGCCGGTACAGGGCCAGCACGGCCACGATGTCGTCGAACCCGGTGGGCTGCATCCGGCGCAGCAGGTCGCGCATCGCGCCACCGTCCAACTGGAACACACCCAGCGTGTCGCCCCGGCCGAGCAGCTTGTAGGTGTCCGGGTCGTCCAGCGCGAGGGTTTCCAGATCGATGTCGGAGCCCCGGTTGGCCCGGATGTTGTCGATCGCGTCACCGATCACGGTCAGGTTGCGCAGCCCCAGGAAGTCCATCTTCAGCAGGCCGATGGCCTCGCACGAGGGATAGTCCCAGCCGGTGATGATCGACCCGTCGTCCCGCTGCCACAGCGGAATCGAGTTCATCAGCGGTTCCGAGGACATGATCACCGCGCAGGCGTGCACACCGGCGTTGCGAATCAGCCCCTCAAGGCCCCGGGCGGTCTCGAAGATCTTGGCGACGTCCTGGTCGGTCTCGATCAGGGTGCGCACCTCGGCGGCCTCGCCGTACCGCTCGTGGGTCTGATCCACGATGCCGGACAGGGGGATGTCCTTGGCCATGATCGGCGGCGGCAGCGCCTTGGAGATCCGGTCGGCGATGGCGAACCCGGGCTGGCCGTGCAGCACCCGGGCGGCGTCCTTGATCGCCGCTTTGGTCTTGATCGTGCCGAACGTGATGACCTGGGCCACCTTGTCCACGCCGTACTTCTCGGTGGCGTAGCGCACCATCTCGCCGCGCCGCCGGTCGTCGAAGTCGATGTCGACATCGGGCATGGACGGCCGCTCGGGGTTGAGGAACCGCTCGAACAGCAGGCCGTGCGGGATCGGGTCGAGGTTGGTGATGCCCAGCGCGTAGGCGACCAGCGAGCCGGCCGCCGAGCCCCGGCCGGGCCCCACCCGGATGCCGACGTCCTTGGCGTGGTTGACCAGGTCGGCCACGACCAGGAAGTACGCCGGGTAGCCCTTCTGGTTGATCACGTTCAGTTCGAACTCGGCCCGCTCGACGTAGCCGTCCGGGATGCCGCCCGGGAACCGCCGGTGCAGCCCGGCCATGACCTCCTTGTGCAGCCAGGTCGCCTGGGTCTCCCCCGCCGGCACGTCGAACATCGGCATCCGGTCGACGTGCGAGTACACCTCGGCGTAGGACTCGACCCGCTCCGCGATCAACAGCGTGGCGTCTGTAGCGCCGGGCACCTGGCCGTCCCACAGCTCGCGCATCTCGGCCGCGGACTTCAGGTAGTAGCCGTCGCCGTCGAACTTGAACCGGTTCGGGTCGGTGATCGTCTTGCCGGACTGCACGCAGAGCAGCGCGGCGTGGTCGTTGGCCTGGTCCTTGGTGACGTAATGCGAGTCGTTGGTGGCCAGCGGGGTCAGGTCGAGCCGGCGCCCGATGTCCAGCAGCCCGTCGCGGACCGAGCGCTCGATCGGCAGACCGTGATCCATCAGCTCGAGGAAGAAGTTCTCGGCGCCGAAGATGTCCCGGTAGTCGGCCGCGGCCTGCAGCGCCTCGGCGGGCTGTCCCAGCCGCAGCCGGGTCTGCACCTCGCCGGACGGGCACCCGGTGCTGGCGATGATCCCGGTGGCGTGCTCGGCCAGCAGTTCCCGGTCCATCCTCGGCTTGCGGTAGTACCCCTGCAGGCTGGCCAGCGACGACAGCGCGAACAGGTTGCGCAGCCCGGCCGAGTTCGCCGCCCACATGGTCATGTGGGTGTAGGCGCCTGCGCCGGAGACGTCGCCGCCTTCGCCCAGCTCGTCGGTGTCGCGCTGTCGGGCGTCGCCCCAGAACACCGGCTTCTTGTGGAACCGGCTCACCGGCGCCAGATAGGCCTCGATACCGATGATCGGCTTGATGCCGACCCGGTTTGCGGTCTGGTAGAACTCGTCGGCCCCGTACAGGTTGCCGTGGTCGGTCATGGCCACGGCGGGCTGCCCGAGGCGCTTGGCCTCCTCGAGCAGGGGCGTGACCTTGGCGGCGCCGTCAAGCATCGAGTACTCGGTGTGCACATGAAGATGAACGAAGGAGTCAGCCGCCACGAGGCATCACCCTACGACGAGATCGAAGCGGCTGAGGGTCAACCGGCGAGGCGTGTCGAGCACCCCACCGTTCTACCCCGGGGGCCCGACAATACTGGTGCCCGTGCGCTTCCGACCGGTGTCCGCCGAGCGGCTGGTCGCCGAGCTGATCGAGATGATCACCCGGCGTGCCGGTCGGCTCCGGGTGGCGGTGGACGGGGCGCCGCCGGCCGGCCCCGGCGGGCTTGCCGATGCGCTGGGCGAGGCCCTACGACTGCGTGGCCGGCCGGTGCTGCGGGTGGCCGCGGCCGATTTCCTCCGCCCGGCGTCGCTGCGGTTCGAGCGGGGCAAACAGAACCCGGACGCCCGCTACGAGGACTGGCTGGACGCCGGCGGCCTGACCCGCGAGGTGCTCGACCCGATGAAACCCGGCGGGTCCGGCCGGGTGCTGCCGTCGCTGTGGAACGCCGACACCGACCGGGCCACCCGGGCCGATTACCTGAACCTGGCCGGGGACGCGGTACTGGTGCTGGACGGCGAGCTGCTGCTCGGTCGGGGGTTGGCCTTCGACCACACCGTGCATCTCTGGATGTCCGCCCCGGCGCTGGCCCGGCGGACCGGGGACGGGGCGGCGGAGGCCTGGGCGCTGCCGGCGTACGCCCGGTACGACGCCGAGGTGCGTCCCCTGCTGACCGCGGACACCGCCGTCCGAATGGACGATCCGGCACACCCCGCGCTGCTCGACGAGGGTCCGGTCTGATCTGATTCGTCCATGGCGACAACACGAACCGCGAACGCGCACTGGAACGGCTCGTTGCTGGAGGGCTCCGGCACCGTGTCGCTCGACTCGTCCGGGCTGGGCACCTACGACGTCAGCTGGCCCTCGCGGGCCGAGGAGGCCAACGGCAAGACCAGCCCGGAGGAGCTGATCGCCGCCGCGCACGCCACCTGCTACTCGATGGCGCTGTCGCACCAGCTCGCCACCTCCGGCACGCCGCCGCAGACCGTGGACACGAAGGCCGACGTGACCTTCCAGCCGGGCGAGGGGATCACCGGCATCCACCTGACCGTGCGGGCCACCATCCCGGGCCTCGACGCCGCCGCGTTCGCCGAGGTCGCCGAGAGCGCCAAGCAGAACTGCCCGGTCTCCAAGGCGCTCACCGGAACCAAGATCACACTCGACGCCGCCCTGGCGTGACCCGGTCTCCGGAGGCGGTCGGCGCGCCGGAGGGGAGTCGGGTCCGGCTGCGGCCGGTCGCCGAGGAGGACCTGGACCACCTGGAGCGGATGCTCGCCGACCCCGAGGCCATCGGGGAGTTCAACTGGGCGGGGTTTCGCGACCCCCGGTTCTGGCGCACGGGCTGGCAGGAGAACCGACTGCTCGGCGCGCCGCGCTGGACGCTGATGGTGGAGACGCTCGACGGCGAGCGGGTGGGGTTCGTCAACTGGCGGCTGACCAACCCCGGCTCCGCGTTCGAGTGCGTCGAGTTCGGGCTCGCGCTGTGGCCGCAGTGGCGCGGCCAAGGGCTCGGCACCGAGGCGCAGCGACTGCTGGTGAACTACCTGTTCGCGCACACCACGCAGAACCGCGTGCAGGCGGGCACCTCGATCGACAACATCGCCGAGCAGCGCGCCCTCGAACGGGCCGGCTTCACCCGGGAGGGCGTGCTGCGCGGCGCGGCGTTCCGCAACGGCGCGTGGCACGACGAGGTGATCTACGGCATGGTGCGGTCGGACCTTCGGTAGCGGCGGGACCGGCCGCGTGCGCTCGTAGCGGACCGGCCGGCGCCTGGCGCGATCATCCCGTTCCTCGCCCCGGTTCCGGCCCGCATCGGCACGATCACGGAGTAGCTCCGGGTGAGGCCCGCAGGTCGATCCGAAGTAGACTGTCTGGCATGGACGGTGCGCCCCAAGACCAGTCACCCGAGGACCCGAGTCAGCAGCCTGAGGGAACTCCATACCAGGGCAGTCACTTTCCGCCGTTCGCCAGCCCGCCGTCACCCCCGGGCGGGATCCCCCAACCGAGCATCTACCCGAGCGCACCGAGTTATCCCGCCGCCGGCTATCCGCAGTATCCGCCGCAGTATTCAGCGCAGTATCCGCCGCAGCACGCGCCGGCCGGCTTCCGGCCGGGGACGGCCACCGCGGCCGCCGTGCTGGCCTTCGTCCAGGCCGGGATCACGCTGCTCACCACCTGCTTCGGCATGATCGGCGTGGCCAGCGGTGAAACCCAGGACGAGTTCGCCTCCGGGGTCGCCTGGCTGGTGCTGCTGGCCCAGCTCGTCGGCGTCGCGCTGCTGATCGCGGGTGGCGTCCAGCTCGTGCACGGCACCGGCCGGACCATCCTCATCATCGGCACGGCGCTCGAGCTGGCGATCTGCCTGGTCTACCTGATCGCCTTCGCAACCCTGCCCGGTGTGGACGAGGACACGCTGGGCATGAAGGTGGTGATGATCGGCAGCGCGACCTTCCTCGCGATCATGCCGGTGATCAGCTTGGCGCTGGCGTGCACCGGCTCGGTCGTCCAGTGGCTGCGCCGCCAGCCCGGCGGGTGGCCGGGTCAGCCGAGCAACACGCCGTCCTGGCCGTAGAGCAGCAGCCTGCCGGGCTGGGGGGCGGCACTGACCTGGGCGCCGATCCGGGGTTCGGCATGTTCCTGAACGGTGACGCCGATCAGGGTGCCGTCGGCGCACTCGAGGGTGACCAGCGAGGTGATCCCGAGGTTCTCCACGATCGACACCGTGCCGGGGATGCCCTCCTCCCCCAGCGTCAGGTACTCCGGCCGGATGCCGACCACCACCTCGGTTCCGTCCGGAAGGTCGACCTCGGTCAACGACGTGCCGGCCACCTCGACCGCACCGGACCGGACCGCGCCGGGCAGCAGGTTCATCGGGGTGGAGCCGATGAAGTTGGCCACGAAGGTGCTGCCCGGGCGCTGGAAGATCTCCCGGGGGCTGCCGAGCTGGCGGATCCGGCCGGCCTCCATCACCGCGATCCGGTCGGCCAGCGCGAGCGCCTCGGCCTGGTCGTGCGTGACGAACACGGTGGTCAGGCCCAGCTCCCGTTGCAGCCGCTTGAGGAAGGTCCGGGCCTCCAGCCGCAACCGGGCGTCCAAATTGGACAGTGGCTCGTCGAGCAGCAGAACGTCGGCCGACACGGCGATGGCCCGGGCCAGCGCCACCCGCTGCTGCTGCCCGCCGGAGAGCTGACCCGGCCGGCGCTCGAGCAGCCCGTCCAGCCCGAGGTCGGCCGCGGTCCGCGCCGCCACCTCACGCTGCCGCGGCCGGGGCGCCCGCCGCACCCGCAGCGGGTAGGCGATGTTCTCCGCCACCGACATGTGCGGGAACAGCGCGTAGTCCTGGAACACCATGGCCACCCGGCGCTGCCCCGGCTCGACCCTGGTCACGTCCCGCGCACCGATCGACACGGTGCCCGAGGTGGCCGGCTCCAGCCCGGCGATGGTGCGCAGCAGCGTGGTCTTGCCGCACCCGGACGGCCCGAGCAGCGCGAAGAACTCGCCGTCCTTGATGCTCACGTCCAGCGAGTCCACCGCGCGCACCCCGTTCGGGTACACGGTGGACAGTCCGGTCAGCTCGATTCCCGCCATCAGGCCTTGATCCCTCCATGAAAGCGGAACCCGTACCGCTTGCTGACGAACAGATAGAGCGCGACGACCGGAATCGAGTACAGCAGCGAGAACACCGGGATCACGGTCAGGTTCGCGGTCCCGCCCTCGTCCCGCAGCGTCTGCAGCAGCACCGCGCCCGGCTGGGTCTCCACGTCGCGCAGCAGCAGGAACGGCAACAGGAAGTTGCCCCAGGCCTGCACGAACGACCACACCAGGATGGTGGCGATCCCGGGCCGGGCCACCGGGAGCACGACGTGCCGCAGCACCTGGCCAGGCGAGGCGCCGAACACCCGGGCGGACTCCTCGTAGGAGCGCGGCACCGCGTCCACGAAATCCTTCAGGATGAAGATGGCCGCCGGGAGCATGCCCGCGGCGATCACCAGCGCGGTGCCGTAGTGCGAGTTGATCAGACCGAGCTGCTTCATCATCACGAAGATCGGCACCATCGCCGCGGTCCCGGTGACCACGCTGGACAGCAACAGCAACACGTACAGCAGCACGTCCCGCCCGGGGATGCGTACCCGGGACAGCGCGTAGGCGGCCAGCGTCGCGCACAGCGTGGTCACCGCGGTCGCCACCACGCACAGGATCAGCGAGTTGACCAGCGAGCCCAGCGCATACGGGTGCTCGAAGGTGGCCCGCACGTTGTCCAGCGTCCAGTCCGGCCAGCGCAGCCCGAGCCCGGGCCGGCTGTCGAACGGCGCACTTGCCAGCCACAGCATGGGAATCGCGAAGAACGCCAGCACCACCGCCATGAACACGGTGTAGCCGATCCGGCGCAGCACCAGTCCGCTCATGCCCGCCTCCTGCGCAGCACACCCAGATACACCAGCGCCAGCACCAGGTTGGCCAGCAGCAACAGCAGTGAGATGGCCGAGGCGTAGCCGAGCCGGCCGTTGCCCTCGCCGCCGATCGCCTGCTGGTAGATGAACACCGGCAGCGTCTCCGACTGGTGGTTCGGGCCGCCCGCGGTGAGCAGGAACGGGGTGAAGTCGTTGAACGTCCACAGGCTGATCAGCAGCGTGTTGGTCAGCACGTGCCCGCGGATGTGCGGGAACACCACGTCCCGCACGGTCTGCAGCCGACTGGCGCCGACCATCCGCGCGGTCTCGATCTGCGACGGCGGCACCGCGGCCAGCGCCGAGCCGTACAGCATCATCGAGAACGCCGTGCCGCGCCAGATGTTGAACACGATCAGGCAGGTCATCGGGTACTGGATCAGCCAGGCCACCCCGGGCGTGTTCAGCATCGCGTTGAGCGTGCCGCCGTCCCGGGACAGCACCGCCACCCACAGGTAGGCGACCACGACGCCGGGCAGGATCCAGGACAGCAGCACCAGCGCCTCGACCGTGCGGCGCAGTCCCGGCCCGGCCGAGCGCAGCGTCCAGGCAAGCGCGAAGCCGAGCACGTTCTGCCCGATCACCGCGGAGCCGAGCACGAACAGCACGGACAGCCACAGGGCGTTGCCGAACAGCGGGTCGGCCAGTGCCTCGAGATAGTTGCCCAGCCCGACCACGGCCGGCGCCACCGACGCCGGCCCGGTGAGCTGGTAGTCGGTGAGCCCGATGTAGATCGTCCACAGCGCCGGGAAGATCAGGAAGATCCCGATCAGCAGCAGCGCGGGCGCGACGAACCCGAGCGCCCGCGACACGCCGAGCCCGGCGCCGTCGATCCGGGTGGCACCGCGCGCCGGCCGGGGCTCCTCCGGCCGGGGAGCCTCGACCAGCGTCGCGGCGCCGACCCCGGGGTCAGCCACCGGCGACCTTGTCCTGACCCACCGCCTTGACCAGAGCGTCCTGGTAGGTGGCGGCGGCCTCGTCCGGGCTCTTGCCGGTGATCACGTCGGCGGTCGCCTGCTGCAGCGCCGCGGACACCTTCGGGTAGTCGGCAAGGCCCGGGCGGAACCGGGTGATCGGCAGCACCTTGGCGGCCACGAAGCTGAGCATCGGGTCGCCGGAGAGCACCTCCTTGTTGACGTCGTCGCGCTGGGTGATCTGCGCGGTGCCGGCCAGCCTGGCCTTCGTGGCCTCGAAGGAGTTCATGAACTGGAGCAGTTCCCAGGCCTGCTGCGGGTACTTGGTGTGCGGGTTGACCACCCGGACGGCCCCGCCGGACATGCTGACGAAGTCCTGGCCGCCGACCCCGGAGCCGGCGGTCCTTGCCGGGACCATCGCCCAGCCGACGGCGGTGTTCCGGTCGGCCATCTTGGCCACGCCCTTGTTCGGCTCGACCACCGAGCGCCAGAAGTAGTCGCTCTCCAGCAGGATGCCGATCTTGTTCTCGGCGAACAGGGCGAACGACCGGTCCCGGCCCTTGGCCTCCTGCTGGAGCAGCGGGTCACCCAGCCCGCTGCCGTAGATCCGCTGGTACAACCCGAGCACGTCCTTGACGTTCTGGCTGGCGCCGAGCCACTTGCCGTCCTGGTAGACGGTCTTGCCGGTGCCGGCAAGCAGCGGCAGCACGCCCTGCATGGTGGTCGCCTCGGTCATCACGGTGCCGGCGTTGAGCTGGATCGGGACGACCCCGGACAGGGTCTTGAGCTTCTCGGCCGCCGCGACGATGTCGTCCCAGCTCTTGGGTTGCCAGTTGTCCGGCAGTCCGGCCTGGGCGAACAGCTTCTTGTTGAAGAACAGCACCCGGCCGTCGGTGCCGACCGGGACGCCGTAGCGCTTGTCCTCGAACCGGCCGAGCGCCTCGACGGCGTCCGGGATCTGGCCCCAGCCGTCCCAGGAGTCCACCTTGTCCGCGCCGACCAGCTCGTCGAGCGGCTTGACCTGGCCGGCCTGGGCGAACTCGCCGAGCCAGATGCCGTCGATCTCGACGACGTCACCGCCGCCGCCGGTGTTGAAGTCCAGTGCGATCTTGGTCTTGTAGTCCTTGTCGTCCGACCCGATGCCGTCGAACTTGACCGTGGCGTTGACTCCCTTGGCCTTCTGCGCCTCGGTGAACTTCGGGATGACCCAGTCGGTGATCCAGGCCGCGCCGAGCGCGTTCTTGCCGCCGGCCACGGAGTTGGAGGTGATGGTGAGCGTGACGTCCTTGGCGTCGGCGTTCTGGTTGGCGTTGCCTTCGGTGTCGCTGTCCTGCTGCTGTCCCAGGCACCCGGACAGGGCCAGCGTGGCGGACACCGCCGCGGCCAGGAAGATCTTCCGTCGCATGTGGGCACCTTTCTCATCGTCGAGGGGCGCCAGAAATCTTCTATTACTTAGGGGAGTATGACAACTAGTACCAAGATCCCGATCCCGCAGGTGGCGCGCGCGGCAATCGACCCAATGCCCGCCCGGAACGGGTAGCGTCTCGAATCGTGGTCGCAACGGATCCGGTGGACGTCCGCCTGCTCAGCCTGGTGGCCGAGATGGGCCGGGCCGCGGTGCACGACATCGCCGCGCGGTTGGGCATGGATCCGCGTGAGGTGGCGTCCCGGCTGGTCGCGCTGTCCGCCTCCGGGCTGCCGCTGCTGGTCGGCGTCGAGTGCGATCCCAACCGGTTACGCGCGGCGCTGGCCGCCCGGCCGCAGCCCGGTGCCTACGCCCCGCCGGCCGGTTACCCGCAGCCCTACCCCACACCGGCCCCCGGCGGCTTTGCGCCCGGCGTGCCGTCCGGGGCGTACTCGGTGCCGAGCGGCCCGTACCCGCCGCCCCCGCCGAGCAACCCGGTTCCGGCGCAGACCGGCCCACCCAGCAACCCGTTCCCGCAGCCGATGAGCACCTGGGGTCCGCCGCAGACCGCGTCCTGGGCGCGCGGCGACCAGCCGCCGCAGGACCTCACGGTGCCGACCGCGCGGTCCGGCCCGGCCAACGGCGCCCGCACCGGCACCGTCGGCGCGACCCTGCTCACCGAGGGCCTCGAGGGCGAGCGCCTGGCCATCCAGCTGGTCGAGGTGGTCGACCCGGCCGACTACCTGTTCACCGCCGCCGGCTACCGGCTGCAGGACGGCGAGCGCTCCGTGGTTGTGCACACCGAGCTGACCAACCGCGGCGGCGTGCCGTTCCAGAGCCTGCCCGACCTGTACCTGGTGCTGGTCACCCCGGACGGCCGGACCATCGCCAAAGCCCCGGTGTCGCTGTCCTCCCGCCCGCCGCACCGGATCGGCGTCGCGCCGGGCGAGACCGCGGGCGGTCACACCGTCTACGTCGTCCCGGAGAGCACCGTGATCAGCTCGGTGCGCTGGAGCCCGCGCCCCGACGATCAGTCCCGCACCCTCAACTGGACAATAGAAAGTTAGGACGACCTGGCCGGTTCCCGACCGGGTGTTGCCAAGTCGGGCACGACGCCAGGGTCTGGCCCGGCGCCTGCGGCGCCGGGCCGCGCCGCAGGCGCGGGCCCGGTCGGCTGACCGGGTTCGGCCCCGAGGTGGCAGCTCGTGTGCCCCAAGTTGGTGGCTCAGGTGCCCTAGTCGGCAACTCGGGTGCCGGAGTCGGCAACTCGGGTGCCCGAGTCGGCAACTCGCCGAATGTCGCCGCGATCCTCGGCGAGTCCCCGGGTCCAGCAACCGAGCAGCCGATTCAGCCCGGCGAGTCTCTACTTCATGCGCGAGTCCCCGATTCCAGCACCACGATCTGCCAACTCATGTCACCGTGCTGCGCAACAATGCGCCGCTCGGCGCATCCTCCCGAGCCAGGGGTTCGGCTGCCCGGCCCGGGGACTCGCCCAACGGACCGGCCGCGCTGTGCGCGGCGCCGGTCAGCTCTCCGCGCGCAGCAGCTCCAGTGCGGCGGACAGGTCGTCCGGATAGGCGGAGGTGTACTCCACCCGCCGGCCGTCGGCGGGGTGGTCGAAGGCCAGGGTGTGGGCGTGCAGCCACTGCCGGGTCACGGCGAGCCGGCGGGCGAGTACCGGGTCGGCGCCGTAGGTGAGGTCGCCGACACACGGGTGCCGCAGCGCCGCGAAGTGCACCCGGATCTGGTGCGTGCGGCCGGTCTCCAGCCGAATGTCCACAAGGGACGCGGCGCGGAACGCCTCGAGCACCTCGTAGTGGGTGACCGCCGGTTTGCCGGTGGCGACGATGGCGAACTTGTAGTCCTGCCGGGGATGCCGGTCGATCGGCGCGTCGATGGTGCCGACCGTCGGGTCGGGGTGGCCCTGCACCAGCGCGTGGTAGATCTTGTCCACCGTGCGTTCCTTGAACGCGCGCTTGAGCACGGTGTAGGCGTGCTCGCTCTTGGCCACCACCATCACCCCGGTGGTGCCGACGTCGAGCCGGTGCACCACGCCCTGCCGCTCGGCCGCGCCCGAGGTGGAGACCCGGATCCCGGCCGCGGCGAGGCCGCCGATCACCGTCGGACCGGTCCAGCCGGGGCTCGGATGTGCCGCGACGCCAACGGGTTTGTCCACCACCACGATGTCGTCGTCCTGGTGCAGCACGATCAGCCCGGGCACCGGCACCGGGGCCACGGTTACCGGGGCGGCCGGTGCCGGCAGGCTCACCTCGAGCGTGGCGCCGGCCACCAGCCGGTCGGACTTGCCGGCGATCCGGCCGTCGAGCAGCACGTCGCCGGACTCGGCCAGTTCGGCGACCGCCGTGCGGGACAGTCCGAGCAGTTTGGCCAGCCCGGCGTCCACGCGCATTCCGTCCAGGCCTTCGGGGACGGGCAGCGTGCGCAGGTCACTACTCACGATGCCGGAGCCTCGGACGACCCGGCCTTGGCCTTCTCCTTCGTGGAGCGCCCGTCGTAGTCCTTGCCGAGCAGGGCGAGCAGCACGATCAGCGCGCCGCCGCACACGATGGCCGAGTCGGCCACGTTGAACACCGGGAAGAAGTCGCCGTTCGGGGCGAACACCGAGACGAAGTCGACGACGTGCCCGCGCATCGGCCCGGGCGACCGGAAGATCCGGTCGGACAGGTTGCCGAGCGCGCCGGCCAGCACCAGCCCGAGCCCGATCGCCCAGCCGATCGAGCGCAGCTTCGGCGCCATCCAGATGATCGCGACCACCACCGACAACGCGATCAGGCTGAGCACCCAGGTCATCCCGGTGGCCATGGAGAACGCCGCCCCGGGGTTGCGGACGAGTTGGAGGTAGACCGCGCCGCCGAGCAGCCGGACCGGCGCCTCGCCCTCAAGCGAGGCGACCACGGCGATCTTGGTGAGCACGTCGGCGGCGAGCACGACCGCGGCGACCACCGCCAGCACGAACCCGCGCCGAGGTGGTTGGGGGTATGTGCTGGGCTCGCTCATCAGCCTATTGTCCATGCTGTCGCCAGTCTCCCGCGAAGGACCAGGGTTTCCGCCATGCCCGCAGCACCGATCACCCGGCGGCGGTTGCTGCTGGGCGGGCTCGGGTTGGGCCTGGTCGGCGCGGCCGGCGGCGCGGCGGTTCCGGTCTCCCCGGTCCCGCCCACGATCGCGAGCCGGCCCCGGTCCGCCGTGCCGGCTGTGACGAAGGACTCCGCACCCGGCAACGCCCTGGTCGAGCGGGTGTGGTCGCAGGCCCGCGGGATGTACGTGGAGCTGGTCACCATGCGCCCGGCCGGGGTGAGCGCCGGGCCGCTGCCGGTGTGCCTGATCCTGCACGGCCGCGGCGGCGCGGCCCGCGACTACATCCCGTTCGGCATCCCGGCCCTGCTGACCGGTGCGGTGCGCGCCGGCGCTCCCCCGTTCGCCGCCGTCGCCGTGGACTGCGGCCGCATGTACTACATGAACCACGGCGGCGACGACCCGATGCGCATGCTGGTGGAGGAGGTCCCCCGCTGGCTTGCGCACCGCCGCCACGCCGCGCCGACGGCCGTGCTGGGCTTCTCCATGGGCGGCTGGGGCGCGCTCAACCTGGCCCGCCGCCGCCCCGACCTCCGCGCCGTGGCGCTCGCCAGCCCCGCCCTGTTCCAGCGCTGGTCGGTCGCCGAGACCCGCAAGGCGTTCGCCAGCGAGCGCCAGTGGCGCGAGCACGAGCCGCTCCAGCACATCGACGAACTCGGTGCCGCGCCCATCGGCCTCTGGTGCGGCTCAGAGGATTCGTTCGCCGGTCCGGCGCGCGAGTTCATCCGCAAGGCCCACCCCGAGCACGCCGCCATCACCAAGGGCGCCCACGACAACGCCTACTGGCACAAGGTCCTTCCGGAGATCATGCGCTTCGTCGGCTCCCACCTCGCCTGAGGAAACACGAGGATCGGCCCGTCGGCGTTCTTCGAGTCCCGCACCCCGAACACCGCCTCCCCCACCGCCACCTCCACGCAGTTCGCCGTATCGGTGCTCCGGCTGCTCTTGCACCAGGACCATGCGTCGATCTCGACAGGCTTCACCCGGTCACCGCCCCGATTGCTCTCGCACCAGGACGAAACGGCGGTCTCGATCACCCGGTCGCCACCCCGGCCGCCTTCGCACCAAGACGACATGGCGATCTCAACACAGTTGGACGTATCGGTGCTGCGACTGCTCTTGCGCCAATCCGAAAAGGCGATCTCAACGCAGTTGGCGTTGGCGGTGCTTCTGCTGCTCTTGCGCCAGTTCGCGAACATTGCCCCCTCCTCATCACTCTTGCTCGGCGGCGATTCTGCAGATCAACTCAACTGAGTCGCCCGGCTCCAGTGCCACGTTCAGGATATTGCTGAGGGTGACACGGTACGCCGCGATATCCTCCCGCTCATCCAAGAACAACCCAACGTTCTGATGCTCTATGTGCACGAGACTTGGCTCCTCAGCGAAATCCATGACGATGAACGGCCCACGAAGCCCGGCGTATGGCCCCGCTTGCAAGGGAACCACACGTACCGTGATGTTGGGTCGCTCGGCCGAGTCCGCCAATTGGCGCAGTTGCCGCGCATCAGGCCACCCTCCGGGATCGGCCGGCGCAGCGCGCCCTCGTCGATCACCGCGAGAAACTGCAAGTCCTGGCGCCGCAACACGGTCTGCCGAGCCCGGCGCGAGGCCACCAGATTGCTCAGTTCCGACTCGGTCATGGCCTTGTTGATGCCCTTGATGATCGCGCCGGTGTACTCGTCGGTCTGCAGCAGGCCGGGCACGACGAGCGCCTCGTAGTTCTGGATCCGGGTGGCGCGGGACTCGAAGTCGATCAGTGCCTTCCACAGCTCCGGCAGCCCGAGACCCTGGCTCTCCCACCAGCCGCGCTCGGCGGATTTCCTTACCTGGTCCAGAATCTGGTCACGGTGCCGCTCGGGCACCCGGTACAGCCCGAGCAGCGCGGCCACCACGTCCACGCTCAGCATCCGTTGTCCGGTCTCGATCCGGCTGATCTTGCTCGGCGACATGCCGAGCTGCTTGGCCACCTCCGCTCCGGTCAGGCCGGCGTCCTCGCGCAGCGCCCGCAGCTGGTTGGCCACCTGCCGGCTGCGCACGCTCGGATTCGGGTTCTCCGTCATGCGCCGAATCCTTCGGTTCCCAAGGATGACAACGCAATCACACGATCGGTTATCTTGCAGTCGCTCACTGCAAGGTGCGACGTTCAGCGCATGGCGACCTGGCTCCAGGGCATCTTCACCCCGCGGCTGCACGCGGTCGCCGACCCGACCCCGCGCCTGGTGTTCCGCTCCGTCCCGGTGGTCTGGTCGCTCTGCGGCGCGCCCGCCGAACTGGCCCCGCCCCCGGGCGACCTGCCCACCTGCGCCCTGTGCCTGTATCAGATGGACAGGAACGGCGGCAGCGGCCGCGGGTCCGGCGACGGCACCCAGCGCCCGTCCACCTCGGCGTAGGTCCAGGCCGGGCCGTGCGCCACCAGCCCGCGCAGCGCGGCAAGGAACCGGTCCACGTGCTCCTCGGTGCTACCCAGCCCGAGGCTGGCCCGCAGCGCCCGGGGCTGCGCCTCCCCCAGCAACCGGCGGGTGGCCACATGTGCGCAGAACAGCCCGTCCCGCACCCCGATGCCGTGCTCGGCGGACAGCGCCGCGGCCAGCAGCCCGGCGTCCCGGCCCTCGACCACGAAGCTGGCCACGCTGACCCGCGCCTGTCCGGCGCCGAACAGGCTCAGCTCCCGCACCCCCGGGATCGCCGCCAGCCCGGCGCGCAACCGGTCCAGCAGCGCCCGTTCGTGCGCGACCAGCGGCTCCCAGTGCCGGGTGAGTGTGTCGGCGGCAACCGCAAGCGCGTGCACCCCGACCACGTTGGGCGTGCCGGCCTCGTGCCGCTCCGGCACCGCCGACCAGGACACGCCGAGCTGCTCGCCGCGGGCCAGCACCTGCCGGGTGGCGCCGCCGCCGGCCAGGTACGGCGGCGCCGCCTGCAACCAGTCCGCGCGCCCGACCAGCGCACCCGCACCGAACGGCGCGTACAGCTTGTGCCCGGACAGCGCCACCCAGTCCACGTCCAGCGCCCGGATGTCGATCCGGCGGTGTGGGGCGAGCTGGGCGGCGTCCAGCGCGATCCGGGCGCCGTGCTGCCGGGCCACCTCGGCCAGCCGGCGCACCGGCCACAGCTCGCCGGTGACGTTGGACGCGCCGGTCACCACCACCAGGCGCGGGCCGGTCGGGCACCGGCGCAGCGCCTCGTCCAGCGCGGCCACCGCGTCGTCCGGCCGGTCCGGGGTGACCAGCCGGCGCACGTTCGGGCCGCGCCAGGGCAGCAGCGCGGCGTGGTGCTCGGTGTCGAACAGCAGCACCGATGTGTCCCTGGGCACCGCCCGGGCCAGCAGGTTCAGCGCGTCGGTGGTGTTGCGGGTGAACACCACGGTGTCCGCACGGTGCGCCCCGGTGAACCGGCGCAGCGCGTCCCGGGCCTGCTCGTAGACCCGGGTGGACACCTGCGAGGCGAACCCGGCGCCCCGGTGCACGCTGGCGTACCAGGGCAGCAGCTCGTCCACCGCGTCCCGCACGGCGTCCAGGCACGGCGCGCTGGCCGCGTGATCGAGGTTCGCGTACGGCACGCGGGTGCCGTCCACGAGCGGAACGGCCAGCCGGGCGCCGGCGACGGCGGGCAGCGCGACGGCACGGGGATCGACGGCAACGGTCACGGGTGGGCCTCCAGGTCCACATCGGACCCGGGGAGGGCCCGCGCTTGCCCAACCCGCACCTCGCGGAGGGCCAGGTCCTCACCCGGGGCACCCCACCGCGGTTGGAGGGTTGCCGGCCAGCAAGCCGGGGCTTGACGCTGGCGCTCATGACCTTGCCCCTAGTGTAACCGAGGCCGCTCACGTAAGACTTGGCGCCCATGAGCGAGCTTGCGAGCGAATCCTTGGCACTGCCCTGCCGCCGAGCCTGCGAGGCGGCAGGGTCGGCCGGCACCGAGCTTGCGAAGGTGCCGGCATGAGCGATTTCGATGTGCTGGTGCTGGGGTCCGGGCCAGGCGGGCAGAAGGCCGCGATCGCCGCCGCCAAGCTCGGGCGCAGGGTCGGCCTGGTGGAGCGCCGAGACATGATCGGCGGCGTCTGCATCAACACCGGCACCATCCCGTCCAAGACGCTGCGCGAGGCGGTCGTCTATCTCACCGGCATGAGCCAGCGCGAGTTATACGGGCAGAGCTACCGGGTCAAGGAGGAGATCACGATCACCGACCTGACCGCCCGCACCAACCACGTGGTCGGGCGCGAGGTCGACGTGATCCGCAGCCAGCTCGCCCGCAACCACGTCACCGTGCTCCCCGGCATGGGCCGGTTCCTCGACGCGCACACCGTGGCGGTGACCGACGGCTCGGGCAGCGAGCGGGACGTGACCGCGGCCAAGGTCGTGATCGCCACCGGGACCACACCCGCCCGACCGTCCAGTGTGGACTTCGACGGGCAGACGATCATCGACTCGGACGGGATCCTGGGGCTGGACCGGGTGCCGCAGTCGATGATCGTGGTCGGCGCCGGGGTGATCGGCATCGAGTACGCCTCGATGTTCGCCGCGCTCGGCACTAAGGTGACCGTGATCGAGCAGCGGATGAGGATGCTCGAGTTCTGCGACACCGAGGTGGTCGAGGCGCTCAAGTACCACCTGCGCGACCTGGCGGTGACGTTCCGGTTCGGCGAGACCGTGGCCGCGGTTCGGCGCTACGAGCGCGGCGCGGTCACCGTCCTGGAGAGCGGCAAGAAGATCCCGGCCGAGACCGTCATGTACTCGGCCGGGCGGCAGGGCATGACCGGCAACCTCGACCTCCCGGCCGCCGGCCTGTCCGCCGACGCCCGCGGCCGGATCACCGTCGACGAGTACTTCCGCACCGCCGTGCCGGACATCTACGCGGTCGGCGACGTGATCGGCTTCCCCGCGCTGGCGGCGACGTCGATGGAACAGGGCCGGCTCGCCGCCCACCACGCCTGCGGCGAGCCGGTGCGGGCGATGCACGCCCTGCAACCCATCGGCATCTACACGATTCCCGAGATCAGCTACATCGGCCGCACCGAGGACGAGCTCACCGAGAACCGGATCCCGTTCGAGGTCGGTGTGTCCCGCTACCGCGAACTGGCCCGCGGCCAGATCATCGGCGACTCCTACGGCGTGCTCAAGCTGCTCGTGTCCCCGGATGACCGGTCCCTGCTCGGCGTGCACGTGTTCGGCACCGGCGCCACCGAGCTGGTCCACATCGGACAGGCGGTGATGGGCTGCGGCGGCACCGTCGACTACCTCGTCGACGCCGTCTTCAACTACCCCACCCTCGCCGAGTCCTACAAGGTCGCCGCCCTCGACGCGATGAACAAGATCCGCCAGATCTCCCTGCTGGACACCTAACTCGCGGCATCGATCACCCGGGTGAGGTAGGCGATCACCTCCTGCTGATTGGTGTACCGGGCCCACTGCACGGGCGTGCCGGGTGTGTCGCTGACGGCCTCGGCGGTGGGGTCGGAGCCGAGGTCGACGAGCAGCCGCACGACGTCGAGATGGCCGGTCAGCGCGGCGATGTGCAGCGCCGACACCTTCCCGTCGTTGACCGGGAAGCCGACCGAGACCAGCAGCTCGATGGCGTTCGGCCGGTTGAGGGCGGCGGCCTGAGTGAGCGGATCCGGCCACCATGGGGTGTGGACGGTCCGCTCGGCGAGGCCGGGGTCGGCGGCCAGCAACCGGTCCACGGCCGGGCGGTCCCCGCGCATGCACGCCCCGACCAGCTCGAAGGTCGGGTCCAGCGGTGTGATCTGGGCCCCGGCCGGGGTGAGCAGGTCGACGATCTCGGTGTTTCCGAAGATCATCGCAAGCTCGTATGCGGTTGTGCCGGCGTCGGGTCCCTCGCGTGGGGCGTCGATGTCGATGCCGGTCTCGGCGCACCGGCGCAGCAGCAGCCGGGCCCGGTCGACCAGGTTCGACCCGGCGGCATGGCGGAGCTGGTCCTGGATCAGCTGCGCCGGGGTGGGCAACCGAGTGCCGAGCCGGGACCGCCACGGCCCGCCGGACGGGCGACCGAGCCCGTATTCGAGCAGCAGCGACAAACCCGCGTCGTCGTCATCATGCGGGTAGCCGCACACGTTCTGCAGGGCGCGCGCGTCGTTGGGGTCGGCACCGGCGTCGAGCAGCAGCCGGGCCAGCGCCAGCCGATGGGGATGCGCCGGCTGGTTGACCGGATCGTGGTAGCCGCGGAACGCGCCGCTGAGCGCGGTCACCGGGGGTGGCTGGCCGTCGGGCAGGTAGCCGGCGTTGGGATCGGCGAGGTTCACCAGCAGCAGCCGGGCCACCTCCAGCGTGGAGTGGTTCGCCTCGGTGCTGTTCAGCCGGGAAAAGGTCAGATAGAGCAGCGGCGGCCAACCGTGCGGCCCGCCCTCCCGCTCGGCCAGCGACCGGTCGCCGGCCAGCAGCACCCGGGCGGCGTCGACGTCGCCGACCGCCGCGGCGGTGTGGATGCTGGCCGAGGCCAACTCCGGGTGCGCCGCCAGCAACCGGCGGGCCTCGGCCCTCCGCCGCGGGTCGTCGCCCTCCTCACCGGCCTTGGGCCCGAAGCCGAAGCTGGAACAGTGGGTCAGGCAGGCCAACCGCAGGAACTCGTCGGCCAGTCCGGCGTCGTTGACCGGGCGACGCTGCGGCGACCGGCCGAACCGGTCAACGACGGCGACGTAATCGCGGAGCCGGCGCCAACTGGGAAAGCCGTACCACCGAGCAACGACCAACTGCGCGTCGGCCAGGGTGAACGCGACCCACCCGGCGCCAAGCGGAGCGACACCCATCCAGCGAGGATGCAGCTGAACCGCCATCTCCCGCGCCTCGAGCGCCGACTTGACGGGATCGCCGCTCCGAACCCGGTCCCGGACCTCTTTGGCCTGCTTGTGCAGCTGTTCCAGGGATGGGTTGGCGGGCAGAGGATAGGCCAGCATCACGGCCTCCTTCCGATGCGCCTGCGGTCCGCATCGTCAGGCCGAAAGGAGGGTCCGAACGTCGATCACATTCACCGACTCCCGAGCAGGCTCAGCCCTTCGCGCGGACCGCAAGCGCCTCGGAACGCTTGCCCCCACGATACCCACGACCTGCGCCCTCGTCACCGATTGCACACGCCGCTCCGGCTCACTCCGATTCGTCCAACAGCTCCACCGGCACGATCCGCACCGGAAACGGCCGCTCGACCTCGAGCACGTCCTCGCCCTTGACCTCGGCCACCTGCTGATAACGACCGGCGCCGTCCAGCTCGAAAACGACGACGGCCAGCTCCTGCGGATCGACCACCCAGTAGCTCGGCACTCCGATCCGCTCGTAGCTCGCCTTCTTGGTATTCAGGTCGAGGAGGGCGCTGCTGGGCGAGAGCACCTCGACAGCAAGCACGGCAGCGACAGGCAGAAGCTGATCGGTCAGATCCGCCCGGCGTGCTACAAGCACGTCCGGCTGGAGTTCCATGGTCGACGACGGGCGGACCGCGAAGGGCCCCAAGATCACGAGAAGATGCTTGGGACACGCCTGTTCCAACGCGATGGCCAGTTCGAACAGCACTACCTGGTGGCGCAAACCAGGTGTGGGACTCACGATCATCGTCCCGTCGATGAGCTCGTAGCGTTGCCGTCGTCCGGCATCGCCTCCAGGTCGGCGACGGTGAACGGGCCTGCTGTCATAACCCTCCTCTCTCGGCGCGGGTCAATCCCAGCACGCCACGCCGACAGCATTCGGGGCTATTCCTCGCGCTTCGCCTGATCGAGTGATCAGTGAGCGGCTACAACTATTTCTTGGACTTCGCCTTGTCGGGCGACTCGTCGGTCGACAAGGCGGCGACGAAGGCTTCCTGGGGGACCTCGACGCGGCCCACCATCTTCATGCGCTTCTTGCCCTCTTTCTGCTTCTCCAGCAGTTTGCGCTTGCGGGTGATGTCGCCGCCGTAGCACTTGGCGAGCACGTCCTTGCGCATGGCGCGGATGGTTTCGCGGGCGATGACGCGGGAGCCGATGGCGGCTTGGATGGGGACCTCGAACTGCTGACGGGGGATCAGCTCGCGCAGCTTGGCGGCCATGCGGGTGCCGTAGTTGTACGCCGCGTCGCGGTGCACGATCGAGCTGAACGCGTCGACCGTCTCGCCCTGCAGGAGGATGTCCACCTTGACCAGATCCGAGGTCTGCTCGCCGGCCTCCTCGTAGTCGAGCGAGGCGTAGCCGCGGGTACGGGACTTCAGTGCGTCGAAGAAGTCGTAGATGATCTCGGCGAGCGGGAGGGTGTAGCGCAGCTCGACGCGGTCGGTGGACAGGTAGTCCATCCCGCCGAGCTGGCCGCGGCGGCCCTGGCACAGTTCCATGATGGAGCCGATGTAGTCGGACGGCGCGATCACCGTCGTCTTCACGATCGGCTCGTAGACCTCGGAGATCTTTCCGCCGGCCGGCCAGTCCGACGGGTTGGTCACGATATGCTCGACCCCGTCCTCCATCACCACGCGATAGACCACGTTGGGCGCGGTGGAGATCAGGTCCAGGCCGGCCTCCCGCTCCAGCCGCTCGCGCACGATCTCCAGGTGCAGCAGACCCAGGAACCCGCACCGGAAACCGAATCCCAGCGCCGAGGACGTCTCCGGCTCGTAGCTCAGCGCGGCGTCGTTGAGCCGCAGCTTGTCCAGCGCCTCGCGCAGATCCGGGTAGTCCGAACCGTCCACCGGATACAGTCCGGAGTAGACCATCGGCCGCGGCTCCCGGTACCCGGCCAACGGCTCGGTGGCGCCCTTGCGTTCCCGGGTCACCGTGTCGCCGACCCGGGACTGCCGGACGTCCTTCACGCCGGTGATCAGGTAACCGACCTCGCCCACCCCGAGCCCCACGCTCGGCTTCGGCTCGGGCGAGATGATGCCCACCTCGAGCAGCTCGTGCGTGGCGTTGGTGGACATCATCCGGATCCGCTCCCGCGGGGTGATCTTGCCGTCCACCACCCGGATGTAGGTGACCACGCCGCGGTACGTGTCGTACACCGAGTCGAAGATCATCGCCCGGGCCGGTGCGTCCGGGTTCCCGGTCGGCGGCGGCACCAGCCGCACCACCTCGTTGAGCAGCTCCCGCACGCCCTTGCCGGTCTTCGCCGACACCCGCAGCACGTCGGACGGGTCGCAGCCGATGATGTGCGACAGCTCCGCGGCGTACTTCTCCGGGTCGGCGGCCGGCAGGTCGATCTTGTTCAGCACCGGGATGATCGTCAGGTCCTTGTCCAGCGCCAGGTAGAGGTTGGCCAGCGTCTGGGCCTCGATCCCCTGCGCCGCGTCCACCAGCAGAACCGCGCCCTCGCACGCCTCGAGCGCCCGGGACACCTCGTAGGTGAAGTCCACGTGGCCCGGCGTGTCGATCATGTGCAGCACGTGGTCCCGGCCGCCCACCTGCCAGGGCAGCCGCACGTTCTGCGCCTTGATCGTGATCCCGCGCTCGCGCTCGATGTCCATCCGATCGAGGTACTGCGCGCGCATGTCGCGCTCCTGGACCACGCCGGTGAGCTGCAGCATCCGGTCCGCCAGCGTCGACTTGCCGTGGTCGATGTGGGCGATGATGCAGAAGTTGCGGATCAGCTCAGGGGCCGTGAACGTCGTGTCGGCGAACGTGGTCACTCAGATTCCTTATCGGGATCAACGGGCACCCGCCCATCGTCCCATGCCGCGCTGGTCACACGCCGATGCCTCAGTAACAGCAGGCCGGTGGCCAGCGTGATCAGGGCGAGCACGAGCGGAACCGGGCCGATCGCGTCCAGCAGGCCGGCCAGCGCGCCCTGCACCCGGCCGGCCGCGTCCACCACCGGATCGGACGCCGCCCCATCGGCGTGGAACAGCCGCAGCTCGTACCACCCGTAGTAGGCCACATAGCCGCCGGTGAGCAGGAGCAATGCCCCGCCGATCCGGCCGAGATACGGGAACAGCCGGCGGATTCCGGTGGCCACGGTCGTGCTGGCCAGCGCGGCGGCCACGGCGAGCACCCCGACCACCAGACCCATGCCGAGCGCGTAGGCGAGGAACGCGGACAGCCCGGAGCCCAGGTCACCGCGGCGCAGTGCGACCCCGGCAACCGCGAGGAACGGCGCGATCGAGCAGGACAGCGAGGCCACCGCGAACGCCACGCCGTAGCCGAGCATCGACGCGACCCGTCCGGTCGGGGCGCCGCGCGCCGGCCGGGGCAGCAGCAGGCTCAGCTCCCGGCCGGCCAGCAGCAGCCCGCCGGCGACCACCAGGGCCAGTCCGACCAGTACCGTCAGGACCGGCAGGTAGCGCTGGGCGATGCCGGCGATCTGCCCGCTGAGCAGCCCGAACACCCCGAACACGGCGACGAAGCCCGCGGTCATCAGCGCGCTGGCCAGCACCGCCCGGCCAAGCCGTGCGGTGCGCGAGCCGCCGGCCACCACCAGCGCCAGGTAGCCGGGCAGCAGCGCGAACCCGCACGGGTTCACGGTCGCCAGCATCCCGGCGACCAGTGCGAACGTGAGGCCTTCCGGCACCGGCGCCGGTCAGCCGGCCAGCGCGCGGACGCGCCGGTTCAGGTCGTCGGTCTGCAACTGCCGGGTCTGCAGGTCGATCGTGCCGTCGGCGGAGATGAACGCGTAGGCCGGCTGCGCGTACACGCCGAACCGTTGCCACACCCGGGCCTCGGTGTCGGCGATGTGCGGGAAGGAGCCGAGCCCGTACTCCTCGATGAACGCGCGCATCGCCGGCACCTCGTCCTGCGCGGCGACGCCCACGAACTTCACCGAGCCCTCGTTCTCCTTGGCCACCTTGGCGATGTCCTCGGCCTCGCCCTGGCACTTCGGGCACCACGGTGCCCAGAACCACAGCACGGCCGGCGTCCCGGCCAGGTCCGCGCCGGCGAAGTCCTGGCCGTCCACCGTCTTGCCGGTGAACGCGAGCTGCGCCGGGATCACCCGCGCACTGCCGGACGCGGTCGCGCTGATCACCACCTGGCTCTGCCGAACCTCCGTCGACCGGGGCTGGTTCGCGGCCCCGCAGCCGGTGAGCAGGACCGCCGTGCAGATCACCGGAAACGCGCGCCTCATGGGAAAACCTTACGACCCGGGCGGTGTCGTTGTGCCATTCTCGGCAAGGTGACCGAGCCCGTGTTGGACACCGAATCCGCCCGAACCCTGGCCCGCTCGCTGCGCGACGTCCTGCGGGCGGCCGACGGGGTCCTCGCCGAGGACGGCGACTCCCGGCTGGGGACCCTGATCACCGAGCACATCGGCTGCCCGATCGGCGAGATCCCCAACGTGCTCGAACGCTGGCCGGCGTGGGAACACGCGAACCTGCAACGCGGTCTGGACGCCTACCTCGCCGAGCACTCGCCGGACGCCACCTGGTTCGGCATCGCCGGCACCATGCGCATGCACAACGACCTGATGGACATGCTGACCTCGTCCGGCCACGGGATGTTCAAGCTGGGTGCGGTGGACTACCTCAGCGTCGCGATCGGGCCGGAGAGCAGCATGGACGCGGTGCGGTTCGGCCTGGTGCCAACCGTCGCGCCGGACGGCACCCCGGTGGTGCTGGCGGTGCGTGGCCCGGCCGAGCACGGCGAGCCGACCTGCACGCTCCAGGTCCTGGCCGCCGACCGCGGCACGGCGACCGAGGTGCGCGAGCGGGTCAGCACGCTGATGCGGGAACGGGACGTGTTCCGCGGCCAGATCCTCACCTTCGGGTTCAACGAACATCGCGGCAACCAGTTGGTCGCCTTCCAGCCCCGGCCGGAGCTGTCCGCCGACGACGTGGTGCTGCCGGCTGGTGTGCTGCAGACCATCGAGCGGCACGTGGTGCTGGCCGCCGGACGCTCGGCCGCCCTGCTGGCCGCCGGGCAGCATCTCAAGCGCGGGCTGCTGCTGCACGGGCCGCCCGGCACCGGAAAGACCCACACGGTGCGCTATCTGCTCAGCCGGCTGACCGGCAGCACCGCGATCATCGTGTCCGGCCAGGCACTGCGCATGATCGAGGCGGCCACCACGCTCGCCCGCCGGCTGCAGCCGTCCGTCGTGGTGGTCGAGGACGTCGACCTGATCGCGCAGGACCGGATGTTCTCCCCCACCGGCAACCCGCTGCTGTTCGAGCTGCTCAACCAGATGGAGGGCGTCGCGGCGGACGCGGACGTGACGTTCGTGCTGACCACCAACCGGGTCGAGGTCCTCGAGCACGCGCTCACCGACCGGCCCGGCCGGGTGGACCTCGCGGTCGAGATCCCGCGACCGGACGCAGGCGGTCGGGAGCGACTGCTCCGGCTCTACACCCGGGACGTCGAGCTGGACCTACCCGATCCGGACGCGCTGGTGGCGGCCACCGAAGGCGTCACCGCCTCGTTCATCCGGGAACTGGCCCGCCGGGCGGTGCTGATCGCGCTGGACCGCTCGCCGGACGTCCCGGTGCGTCTGGACGAACCGATCCTGCGCTCGGCCCTGGACGACCTGCTCGCCGAACGCAACGCCCTGACCCGAACCATCCTCGGCGGCGCCCAGCCGGACCCACCCGCCGGGCCGCTGCCCTATCCACCCGGCATCGGCCGCCCCGGTCCGGGGATGATCTTCGCCGAGAAGTTCGGCTAGGCGCACCGCCCGTGCCCGGCGGCAACCCGTCGAGCAGGGACCGTGCGAACGTGCGGTGAACCGATCAGTCCCGTTGGTCGCGGCGCAACGGGTGATCCTCGGGGATCTCCACCAGCACGATCCGCAGCCCGTCCGGGTCGGAGATCCACATCTCGTGTAGGCCCCACGGCTCCTCGCGCGGCTCGCGCAGCACCGGCACCTGCCGGCGCGCCAGCTCCGCCGCGGTGCCGGCCAGATCCCGAACCTGGAGCCACAGCCCCACGTCCGGCCCCGGTCCGGCCTCGCCCTTGCCGGAAACCTCCAGCAGTCCGGTGCCGGTGAAGAACACCGTGCCGCCCGGGAACTCCCGGTACACGGCCAGTCCGAGCACGTCCCGGTAGAACGCCACCGACCGGTCGCGGTCCCGCGGCCGGAGCAGCACCCGGCTGCTCAAGAACTCCACGCGGTCCAGCCTCCTACATCGCGATCGCCGCCACACCCGCGAGCACCACCAGCGCACCGACCAGCCGCCGTCCCGGGTTCGGCTCCCCGAGCAGCAACCAGGCCGCCACGCTGGCGAACACGATGCTCAGTTCCCGGGCCGGCGCCACCATGCTCACCGGCGCCAGCCGCATCGCGAACAGCACCAGCAGGTAGGCCAGCGGGGAGAGCACGGCCACCGCAAGCACCATCGCCCAGTGCGCCCGCCACAGCTCCCGCACCCGCGCCCGCCTGCGCAGCGCCACCGGGCTCAGCACCACGAACTCGGTCAGCGCCGACCCCATCATCAGCACCGCGGGCGGCACCGCCCACGCGGTCACCGCGCGGGCGTCCCACAGGGTGTAGGCCGCGATCAGCGTCCCGGTGGCCAGCCCGTACAGCGCCCCGGCCGACCAGCCCGCACTCCCCCGCCCCACGCCGCCGATCACCAGAATCCCGGCCACCACCGCCCCGGCGCCGATCAGCGCGGTCACCCCCGGCCGCTCGCCCAGCACCAGCACCGCCGCCACCACCGCGAGCAGCGGCCCCGATCCCCGGGCCAACGGGTACACCACCGAGAGGTCGCCCACCGCGTACCCGCGCTGCAGCAGCACGAAGTACGTCACGTGCAGCACCCCGCTCCCGGCCATCGCGAGCACCCAACCCGGTCGCGGCTGCTCCCCGAACCCCAGCACGGTGACCAGCACCAGCGGCACGCAGAGCAGCGCCGTCACCGACCCGTACAGCCAGACGAACACCACTCCGCCGTGCGGCACCCGCTTCGCGCACAGGTTCCATCCCGCGTGCGCCACCGCGGCCGCAACCACCAGCGCCACCGCGACCGGACCCACCGCGCCCTCCCGTTCCCCGCCCCGGCTCCTGGTCCCCGCCCAGCAAGGTCGTGACCAGCTTTCCTGCCAGGATGGTCCGATGCATGACTACGGCAGTCTGTACCCGAGCCTGCGCTTCGCCGATCTTGGTGACGGGGTGCTCGAGGTGACCATGTCCGCACCGGGCCGGCTCAACGCGGTCGGCCACGAGGGACACCGTGATCTGGCCGCGGTGTGGACCACGATCGACGGTGACCCGGACGTGCGGGTGGCGATCATCCGCGGGGAGGGCGGGGTGTTCTCCGCCGGCGGCGACCTCGACCTGGTGTCCGACATGGCCGCGGACTTCGCCGTCCGGGTCCGGGTGCTCCGCGAGGCCCGCGACCTGGTCTACAACGTGATCAACTGCGCGAAACCGGTGGTCTCGGCGATCGAGGGGCCGGCGGTCGGCGCCGGGCTGGTCGTCGGCCTGCTGGCCGACGTGTCGATCGCGGCCAGCACCGCGCGGATCATCGACGGGCACACCCGGCTCGGCGTGGCGGCCGGCGACCACGCCGCCATCGTCTGGCCGCTGCTGTGCGGGATGGCCAAGGCCAAGTACCACCTGCTGACCTGCGAGCCGGTGTCCGGCGCGGAGGCCGAGCGGATCGGTCTGGTCTCGCTGTGCGTCGAGCCGGAGGAGTTGCACGACACCGCCCGCAAGGTGGCCGCCCGGCTCGCGTCCGGGTCACAGAGCGCGATCCGCTGGACCAAGTACGCGCTGAACAACTGGCTGCGCTCGGCTGGGCCGATCTTCGACGCGTCCCTCGGACTGGAGTTCCTCGGCTTCGGCGGGCCGGACGTGGTCGAGGGGGTGGCCGCGATCCGGGCCAAGCGACCGGCCGAGTTCTCCGGCCCGGCTTCGGAGTGACGCTCACCCGCTGTTATTCTGAGCCGTCGTGCCGTGCGGCATTCCGTCAGGGAGGAAGCCCGCGGTTTACCCGGCCAAGCCGGGAGCGGGGCCAGCACAGCTGCGGCACGACAAATCCGTGATCGACACCGAGGAGTTCACCGCGTGGCCAACATCAAGTCCCAGATCAAGCGGATCAAGACGAACGAGCGCCGCAGGCTGCGCAACAAGTCCGTCAAGTCCTCGGTGAAGACCGCGATCCGCAAGTTCCGCGAGGCCGCCGACGCCGGCGACAAGGATCAGGCGCTCACCTTGCTCCGTGACGCCAGCCGGAAGTTGGACAAGGCGGCCGGCAAGGGCGTCATCCACGCCAACCAGGCGGCCAACAAGAAGTCCGCCATGGCCAAGCGCGCCAACCAAATCTGAGCCACCCGCCCGAACCCCGGTCAGGCCCCCGCCGACCGGGGTTCGCGCCGTTCCAGGCCAGAACCAGGCTGCCCGTTCGCCCCCCGATCAGCGCCCCCGGGCTTCGCACCACCCAGACCCCCCCCGGACTCCACCTGCTCGCCCCCCGATCCGGCTCGCCCCCCGATCCGGCTCGCGCCTCCGGGCCGCGCCCCGCTCCAGACC
The DNA here is from genome assembly GCF_035762905.1 of Actinophytocola sp. Lineage (GTDB taxonomy): Bacteria > Actinomycetota > Actinomycetes > Mycobacteriales > Pseudonocardiaceae > DASYTH01. The sequence goes on along the minus strand of NZ_DASUCC010000131.1, from coordinate 26,917 downwards.
CGAACCAGGTCACCCTTCACCGGCGTCACTCGTGCAGGCGGTGTGCCTTGGCGAGTCGGAGGACCGCGCGTTCGAGGGCGTAGTCGGGGTCGGCGGCCACGCCCTTCACGTCCGCGTTGACGTCGGCGACCACCTGCATCGCCTCGATCAGGCCGACCGGATGCCAGCCCCGGGACTGGGCCAGCGCCTTGCGCACCTTCCAGGTGGGCATGCCCAGCTCCGACGACAGCCGGTACGGGTCGGCCCGCCCGGCTCCGGCCACCTTGGCCACCGTGCGCACCGCGTCCGCCAGCGCGTCGGCCACCAGCACGTGCGGAACGCCGAGCTGCATCGCCCAGCGCAGGGACTCGAGGGCACCGGCGACATCCCCGGTGATCGCCTTCTCCGCCACCGCGAACCCGGTCACGTCGGCCCGTCCGCGGTGATAGCGCCGGACCGCCTCCTCGGTCACCGTGCCGCCGGTGTCGGCCACCAGTTGGGCCGCCGCGGACGCCAGCTCGCGCAGATCCGAGCCCACCGCGTCGATCAGCGCGACCACGGCCTCGCCGTCGCTCTTGCCGCCCGCGCGCCGAATCTCGTTGCGCACGAACGCCTCGCGGTCGGCCGGTTTGGTGATCTTCGCGCACTCGACGACCGTCGCCCCGGCCGACTTGAGCACACCGACCAGATCCTTGGCCGGCTTGCGCCCGGCGCCGTTGTGCACGACCACCAGCACGATGCCCTCGGCGGGCTGCCGGGCATACGAACCGATCGCGGCGGCGATCTCCTGCCCGGCCTCGTGCGCTCCGTCCAGAACGATCACCCGACCATCGGCGAACAGCGACGGGCTGACCAGTTCGGCGAGCTCAGGCGGTGTGAGATCAGCCACCCGTGCCCTGGTCAGCTCGGCGGCGGGATCGGCCAGCCGGGCCGTGTCGAAGGCCGCCCGCACGGCTCGCTCGACGAGCAGCTCCTCCTCGCCGAGCACGAGTTGGAGAGGAGGTGGAGTCACGCTGGGGGCACTCACCGGGGTAGTCCCTTCACGTCGGCAACTGTGCCAGAGCGGTTCGACGGTCCTGGCAGCACGCTCGAATAGTGGACACCGGAGTTGGCCGGATCGGGGCCCGGTGCCGTAACGTGTTGGTTGGCTCCGGGAGATGACCCGGAGTGATCACAACTGAATACCGCTCATCCAGAGGGGCAGAGGGAACGGCCCGACGAAGCCCCGGCAACCGGCGTTTCGCCACACCTCATCGCGAGGACGGCGACGACCACGGTGCCAATTCCGACCCGTACCGCGGGACAGATGAGGAGTGACCTCGCGATGACACATGCCAGTGTGCAAGACAACACGACCACCGCCTTCGACCTCGGCCCAGCGCGCGCGCTGTCCTGCCGCGAGTGCGGGCACCGTATCCCGCTCGCCGCCGAGTTCGCGTGTGCCGAGTGTTTCGGCCCGCTCGAGGTCGCCTACGAGTTTCCGGCGATCACCCGTGCCGACATCGAAGCGGGGCCCAAGTCCATCTGGCGGTACCGGCAACTGCTGCCCGTACCGTCCGATGTGGACGCTCATCCGAACACCGAACCCGGCCTCACCCGGCTGGTGAAGGCCGACCGGCTGGCCGCGGCGCTCGGTGTTCGGTCGCTGTGGGTCAAGGACGACACCGGAAACCCCACCCACTCGTTCAAGGACCGGGTGGTCGCGGTCGCGCTCGCCGCCGCCAGGCAGCTCGGTTTCCGGGTGCTGGCCTGCCCGTCCACCGGCAACCTCGCCAACGCGGTCGCGGCCGCGGCGGCTCGGGCCGGGTGGGAGTCGGTCGTGCTGATTCCCTCCTCTCTGGAACGCGCCAAGGTGTTGACCACCGCCGTCTACGGCGGCGCGCTGATCGCCGTCGACGGCAACTACGACGACGTGAACCGCCTGGCCACCGAGCTCGCCGCGGAGCACGAGGACTGGGCGTTCGTCAACGTCAACGTGCGGCCCTACTATGCCGAGGGTTCCAAGACGCTCGGCTTCGAGGTGGCCGAACAGCTCGGCTGGCGGCTGCCCGATCAGGTCGTCGTGCCGATCGCCTCCGGCGCCCAACTGACCAAAGTGGACAAAGGGTTCCGTGAGTTCGGCGAGCTCGGCCTGGTGGAACCGACGCCCTACCGGGTGTTCGGCGCCCAGGCCACCGGGTGCTCACCGGTCTCCGCCGCCTTCAAGGCCGGCCACGACGTCGTCACCCCGGTCAAGCCGAGCACCATCGCCCGGTCGCTGGCGATCGGCGCACCCGCGGACGGCCCGTACGTGCTCGACGCGGTCCGCCGCACCGGCGGCGCGATCGAGGACGTATCGGACGAGGAGGTCGTCGAGGGCATCCGCTTGCTGGCCAGGACCGAGGGCATCTTCGCCGAGACCGCCGGCGGAGTCACCGTGGCCACGGCCAAGAAGCTGATCGAGACCGGTCAGCTCGACCCGGACGCCGAGACCGTCCTGCTGATCACCGGCGACGGCCTCAAGACCCTGGACGCGGTCCAGGACCGGATCGGGCCCCGAGCGACCGTCCCACCGTCCGCCGACGCCGTCCGCCAGGCCCTCAGCGGCTGATCACCGGCCCGCCGGGGTGGAGCGCGCGGCCGGCCCCTGGTCACCACCCGAGGTCCGGCGTCCCCGGGAACGATGGCGCTGTCGCCCGCGATGTCGGTCCGCAGCACCTGGGTGCCCCGCCGGGTGAGCAAGCCCAGGGTCGTCGCGCTCGGGTGGCCGTACCGGTTGCCCGAGCCGACGCTCACCACCGCGATCCGGGCCCGGACCGCGTCCAGGAAGTCGGGACTCGAGTAACGCGAGCCGTGGTGCGGCACCTTCAGCACCTCCGCGGTCAGGTCGGCCCGGGCGGTGAGCAGGTCGGTCTGCGCGGCCAGCTCGATGTCGCCGGTGAGCAGCACCCGGCCGGCCCGCGTTCCCGCCCGCAGAATCAGCGAAGCGTCATTGATCTCAGTTCCCTCGGCGTCGGCTCGCGGCAGCGGCCCACCCGGCTGCGGCCCCAGCACGTCGATGGTCAGACCGGGCCAGGTCAGCCGCTGGCCGGCCCCGAGCTGGACGACCGGCACCCCGGCTCGCGCGGCGGCCCCGGCCACCTCCGCCCAGGCCCAGCCGGGCACGCGGGCCGGGCCGACCGCCACCCCGCCGACCGGATGATCGGCCAGCACGGCGGCCACCCCGCCGACGTGGTCGGCGTGCAGGTGGCTCAGGATCAGCAGGGGCACGCTGTCCACACCCAGCCGGTCCAGGCAGTCCCCCACCGCCCCCGGCTCCGGCCCGGTGTCCACCACCACCGCCCGGCCGGAGTCCGAAGTGGACAGCACGACCGCGTCACCCTGCCCGACGTCACAGGCCACCATCGCCCAACCGTCCGGCGGCCAGCCGGGCGCGATCACCCGCACCGGAACCGCCACGAGCAACAGCACCCCCAACCCGATGGCCATGATCACCCGGACCCGACGGACCCGGACCGCCGCCAGCCCGACGGCCACGATCGCGACCAGCGCCAGCGCGCCCCACCAACCCGCCGGCCAGCCGAGGGTGGCGCCCGGCAGGCGCGCGGCGTGCCGGGAGACCAGCAGCAGCCAGCTCAGCTCGGGACCGGCCAACCGGGCGAGCAGCTCCGCGAGCCACGGAGCGACCGGTCCGGTCACCGCGGCCAGCACACCCAGCACCGTCGCCGGCGCCACCACCGGCGCCGCGAGCAGGTTGGCCAGCACGGCCACCAGGCTGACCTGCCCGGCCAGTCCGGCGATCACCGGCGCGGTCACCAGGTGGGCGGCCGCCGGCACCGCGATCGCCTCGGCCAGACCCCGCGGGACGCCACGAGCCGCCAGCGCGCTCGCCCACCGCGGCGCCAGCAGCACCAGGCCGCCGGTCGCGATGACCGACAGTGCGAAGCCGACGCTGACCGCCATTCCGGGATCCACCAGCACCAGGACGATCACCGACCCGCACAGCGCCGGCAGCGCCGCCCGGTCCCGGCCGATCGCCAACGCCAGCAGACCGACGGCACCCATCACCCCGGCGCGCAGGACGCTCGGCTCCGGGCCGGCGAGCACCACGAACCCGATCAGCGCCAGCACGGCACCCACCGCACAGCCGCGTGGACCGAGCCGCAGCGCCCGCAACAGCAGCAGCACCGCGACGCACACGATGGCCAGGTTGGCTCCGCTGACCGCGAGCAGGTGCGCGGTACCCGCGGCCTGGAACTGCTCGACCACCTGCCGGGGCACCCCATCGGTGTCGCCCACGACCAGGGCCGGCAGCAACCCGGCCGGCTCCGGGTCGAGAACCCCGGCGGCCTGCCGCAGCCCGGTCCGCAGCGACTGGGCGACGCGGTGCCACCCGGCCGGCTCGCTCTGCACCCGCGGCGGTCCCCGGACGCGCAGCACCGCGACCGTCATCCCGCCCGGTTCGGCCGGGGCCAGTACGGCGTCGACATCCACGTCCTGACCGGGCAGCAGGGTCGACCAGCCGGCCACCGAAGCGATCACCAGTACCGCTCCGGTGGTGGCGATCCGCTGCCCGTCGACCACCGCGTGGCGCACAACGGCCGGCACGACGACCGCCCGCACACCGCCCTGGCGGCCACCGAAGCCGGGCGAGCTCACCGGGCGGGGACGCTCGGCGAGCTCCACCCGGAACGTGCCGAAGGCGCCCCGAGCGGCGAACGCGCGCAACGAGTCCTCGGCCGCTCCCTGCAGCCGGAAGGCGGTCGGCCCGGCCACCGCCAACCCGCATGCCAGCAGCGAGATGCCCGTCCCCAGCCGGGCAGCCCGATCGCCTCGGCCGAGCAGCACCGCCAGCCCGGCCAGGGCGGCGACCGCACCGGTCACCGCGGCCAGCCGCCAGTCCACGAGCAGGCCCACCAGCGTGGCCAGCCAGACCGAGGCCGCCGCCGGCACCAGCCGCCATTCCGGCGCCGCCCGCTCCACCGACTCGGTCATCGGACCGCCACCAGGTCCTTGAGCTGGCCGTACCGGGCCGGCCCGATCCCGTCGATCTCACGCAGCTGCTCGACCCGGATGAACCGGCCGTGCCGGATGCGCCAGTCGACGATCCGCTGCGCGGTCACCGCGCCCACGCCGGGCAGGGCGTCCAACTGAGCCGGCGAGGCGGTGTTCAGGTCGACCTTGTCCGGCACGTCCGGGGCCGCCGGGACGGCGTTCTCCGGTGCGGCGGGGATGCCGACGTTGATCTGCTCGCCGTCGGTGAGGCGCCGGGCGATGTTGAGCATGCTGAGGTCGACGCCCGGCGCCGGGCCGCCGGCCGCCTGCACGGCATCGGCGACGCGGGCCCCGTCCGGCAGGGTGACCAGCCCGGGACGCACGACCCGGCCGGCGACGCTGACCACGATCGAGCCGCCGGTCGCCGCGGCGGTGGACGGCATGGGTGCCGGATCCGGAACGGCCTGCGCGACGGGGAGACCGGGCGGGGGTTCCCGCACGCCGCCCGAGGAGAGGGTGACGCCGACGGCCACCGCCAGAACCAGGGCCAGCCCGGCGAGCAGCCCGAACGACAGCCGGCGACGCGGCGGATCCGCGCCGGGCAACCAGCGCTCCACCAGCCGGCCCGGCCGGCCGCGCCGCCACCATGGGGCACCGCGCGGTTCAGCCTGGGCCGATGGGGTGCCGGCCTCGAGCCATTCCTGGTCGGCGGCGAGGTCGCCGGAGGGATTCGGTGGTGTGGCGCCGGGATCGGTGGACATGCGGGTGAGCCGGCTGCGCGCCGGGAACTCCCGGTCGGCCCGTCGGGTGGTGGTGAGCAACATGGCACCGACGCTATGCGGGTGGAGCGTCAAACCGTCGCGTGTGGATGGTCAACTGTGGACAGTTCGATGGGTTGTGTACAACCGTTGCGGTTACGCCGGACTCGCATCAGGACAGACGACGACACCAAGCATCCCCGGACCGGTGTGCGCTCCGATCACCGCGCCCACCTCGGAAACCACGCACCCGGACGAGTGTGGAATCCGCTCGTCGAGCCGGTTGGCCAGCTCGACCGCCCGGTCCGGCGCGTCCAGGTGGTGCACGGCGAGTTGCACGAACTCGTTCCCAGCTGCCGCGACGGCGAGATCCACCAGGCGGGTCAGCGCCCGCCCGGTGGTCCGTACCTTCTCCAACGGAACGATCCGGCCGTTGTCCACATGCAACACCGGCTTCACCGCCAGCGCGGTCCCCAGCAGCGCGGCGCCGGAACCGATCCGGCCGCCCCGGCGCAGGTACTCCAACGTCTCGAGCATGAAAAAGGCCCGGCTGCGCGCCGCCGCCTGGACCGCGGCCCGCTCGACCTCCTCGGCGCATCCGCCACCGGCCGCGGTGGCCGCCGCCCGCAGCGCCGCGAACCCCAACCCCATCACCGTGGTGCGCGAGTCGACCACCCGCACCAGATCGGGTCCGACCTCCTCGGCGGCCAGCCGGGCCGACTCCCAGGTACCGGACAGTTCCCGGGACAGGTGCACCGAGACCACCGCGGACGCGCCCGAGTCCAGCAGCTCCCGGTACACCGGGATGAACTCGTCGGGGTTGGGCCTGGAGGTGGTCACGGTGCGCCGGCTCGCGAACGCGGCGGCCAACTCGGCCGGGCCGATGTCCACGCCGTCGCGTCCCGCGCGCCCGTCCACCAGCACGCGCAGCGGAACCACGCGGACCGCGTGCCGGGCGGCGAAGCCCTCCGGCAGGTGCGCGGTGGAGTCGGTGACGACAGTGACGGGCACGAACGGTGAGCCTACGGGTGGCCCTGGGTCTTCAGCAGCGAGCGCATGACCCCGGCGAGTTCGTCCCCCACCACCTGATGGGCTTCCCAGCCCCAGTGCATCCCGTCCGGGTTGCCGTGCCCACCCAGCACGTGGTCACCGGTCAGCGCCGCGAGATCGAGCAGCGGCACGTCCGAACGTTGCCCCCAGGCGCGGATCGCCTCGACCGCACCCGATCGGGCGGTGTGCACGAACCCGTACGAGTGGGCCCGATGCACCGGCGGCAGCACGCCGACCGCGGGCAGGTCCGGCCGCAGGGCCCGGATGGACACCAGGATCTGGTCCAGGTACCGCACCGTGAGCCGGGCCGGCAACGCCGCCGGACGGCCCCGGGTGGCCCGGGCCAGCCAGGGTTGGGCGGCCAGGTAGCCGCCCCGGGCCCACCGGCGCAGCCGGTCCGGGCGCAGGTAGCGCAGGCCGAGCCGGAGATAGGTGGGCAGCGGCGAGGGCAGCGTGTCCATGCTGCCGACCGCGAGCACGAGCACGTCCGCCTTGGGCAGCAGGGTCCAGACGCGCGGGTCGCCGACCAGCGCCCAGTACGCGTCGCGGGCCGTCCAGCCGAACCCCGCGACCATCTCGGTGGTGCCGCCGAGCGCGGAGGCCGCCACGTTCGGCCAGAGCCGCTTGTCGTCGGCCGGATGCGGCCCGTCCGGCCCGTGGAAGCTCAGCGAATCGCCGAACAGCAACACCGTCGGTGTCATGTCTAGCCGGTGATCCCCGCGTTGTACTGGATCAGGCGCCAGGCCATCCCGCTGGTCAGCCGCCGCTCGAGCACCGTCCAGTGACAGTTGCCGATGCCCCCGAGCTTGGCCCACGCGATGACCGGCAACTCGAGTAGGTGGCCGGTCAGGGCCGTGGCGAGGCCGCCGTGTGCGCACAGCATCGCGGTCGACACGTCGTCGCGGTCCAGGTCGGCCACCACCTCATAGGCCCGGGCGGCGACCTCCACCCGGGATTCGCCGCCCGGTGGGGAACAGGTCGAATCGGTCTGCCAGTTCTGCCGACTGCCGGGCCACTGCTCGTCGATCTGAGCGCTGGTCATGCCCTGCCAGATGCCGAGATTGGTTTCCCGCAGCCGCTTGTCGATGCGTAACGGGACGCCGGTCGCGTTGGTGAACACGGTGGCGGTGTCGGTCGCCCGGCGCAGGTCCGAGGCCACCACCAGGTCCGGGGCGAACCTGGCCAACACCGAAACCGCGAACCTGGCCTGGTTCCAGCCGACCTGGGTCAGCGCCGCATCGAGATGGCCCTGCATCCGGCCAGTCGCGTTGTAGTCGGTCTCGCCGTGCCGCCACAGCACGATCCGACGCAATGTCACTGCCCGCCGCCCTCCCCTCCCGCGAGCGGATCGAAGTCGATGCGCGGGCAGTCCTTCCACAGCCGCTCGAGGGCGTAGAAGGCGCGCTCCTCGGCGTGCTGGACATGTACGACGATGTCCACGAAGTCCAGCAGCACCCACCGGCCCTCGCGGGCGCCCTCCCGGCGGACCGGCTTGGTGCCGGCGTCGCGCATCTTCTCCTCGACGTTGTCGACGATCGCGCCCACCTGCCGCTCGTTCGGCGCGGACGCGATCACAAAGCAGTCGGTGATCACCAGCTGATCGGAGACGTCCAGCACGATCACGTCGCTGGCCTTCTTGTCCGCCGCCGCGGTCGCGGCCACCAGAGCCAGCCTGCGCGCATCGTGCGTTGCTGACACGTCACTCCCCTTGTCCGAACTGCCGGGATACAGAATTCCTCGAGAGTACCCGCGACGGCCAGCCTGACCGTGCGGGATTTCAGGCCGGCGCGTACAGACCACGCTTTGAGATGTACTGCACGACCCCGTCCGGGACCAGATACCAGACCGGCTTGCCGGCGGCGACCCTCGCCCGGCAGGTGGTGGACGAGATCGCCATCGCCGGCACCTCGATCAGGCTGACCGCGCCGCTCGGCAGATGGTGGTCGTTGAGGTCGTAACCCGGCCGGGTCACGCCGACGAAGTGCGCCAGGTCGAACAGCTCGTCGGCCTCCCGCCAGGTGAGGATCTGCTCGAGGGCGTCGGCGCCGGTGATGAAGAACAGCTCGGCATCCCGGTGGACGGCGCGCAGATCACGCAGGGTGTCGATGGTGAAGGTGGTACCGCCCCGGTCGACGTCGACCCGGCTCACCGAGAACCGGGGGTTGGACGCGGTGGCGATCACCGTCATCAGATAGCGGTCCTCGGCCGGACTCACCAACTGATGGCTCTTCTGCCAGGGCTGGCCGGTGGGCACGAAGATCACTTCGTCCAGCTCGAACCGGGACTGCACCTCGCTGGCCGCGACGAGGTGTCCGTGGTGCACCGGGTCGAACGTTCCGCCCATGATCCCGATGCGCTTGTGCTCAGCCATAGTCCGACCAGCGTAGGGCCACCGGTGAACCGGTCAGGCCAGGTGTGGGCGGCGTCTCCCGGGACGAGACACCGCCCACGTCACTAGCGAAGCCGCGCCGACCATGCGGGCTCCGCGTGTTGAGACCAGACGGGCACCCCGGTGATGACGCGAACCGGCGAGAAAGTCTGAACTTTTCCGAACCGGCGCCACGACCAACCCGTACGAACGGTCCATTCGTACGGCCTGTCACTGGCCGAACGTCGGTCCCCTCCGTCAGGGTGGAGCCATGGACGAACACGCCCTTCGCGAATCCGCGGAACACCGCCTCCGGGCCCTGGCCGGACCCGAAGCCCGCCTGCGCGACGACCAGTGGACGGCCATCGAGGCCCTGGTCGCCGGCCGCCGCCGGGCGCTGGTCGTCCAGCGAACCGGCTGGGGGAAGTCGGCCGTGTACTTCGTGGCCACCGCCCTGCTGCGGGATCTGGGCGAGGGCCCGACGATCATCGTCTCGCCGCTGCTCGCCCTGATGCGCAACCAGGTGGCGGCCGCGGCCCGGGCCGGCGTGCACGCGGCGACGATCAACTCGGCCAACATGGACGAGTGGCGCGACATCCAGCAATCCGTGCTGGACGGCAGGATCGACGTCCTGTTGATCAGCCCGGAACGGCTCAACAACCCGGACTTCCGGGACACGGTGCTGCCCGAGCTGACCGCGTCGGCCGGACTGCTCGTGGTGGACGAGGCGCACTGCATCTCCGACTGGGGACACGACTTCCGGCCGGACTACCGGCGGTTGCGCACCCTGCTCGCCGACCTGCCGGCCGGCGTGCCGGTCCTGGCCACCACCGCCACCGCCAACGACCGGGTGGTCCGGGACGTTGCCGACCAGCTGGGCCTCGGCGACCGGGACACCCTGGTGCTGCGCGGCGCTCTCGACCGGGAGAGCCTGCGGCTGGCCGTGATCACGCTGCCCACCGCGCAGGCCCGGCTCGCCTGGCTGGGCGACCGGCTCGGCGAGTTGCCCGGCTCCGGGATCATCTACACGCTCACCGTCGCCGCCGCGTCCGAGGTCGCCTCATTCCTGCGCGACCGGGGATTCGCGGTGGCGTCCTACACCGGCCGGACCGATCCGACCGAGCGGGAGCAGGCCGAGCGGGATCTGCTGGACAACCGGGTGAAGGCGCTCGTGGCCACGTCAGCGCTGGGCATGGGTTTCGACAAACCGGACCTCGGATTCGTGCTGCACCTCGGTGCCCCGCCGTCGCCGATCGCCTACTACCAGCAGATCGGCCGGGCCGGCCGGGCGGTCGAGCACGCCGAGGTGCTGCTGCTCCCCGGCACCGAGGACCGGGACATCTGGGCCTACTTCGGGTCGCTGGCCTTCCCGGCGGAGCCGGTGGTGCGCCAGGTGCTCGCCGCACTCGCCGGCGCCGGCCGGCCGCTGTCGGTGGCCGGCATCGAGCCCATGGTCGACCTGTCCCGCAGCCGGCTGGAGATGGTGCTCAAGGTGCTCGACGTGGACGGCGCGGTGCAGCGGGTCCGTGGTGGGTGGGTGGCCACCGGGCAGCCGTGGAGCTACGACGCGGAGCGGTACCGCAGCATCGCCGCCGCCCGGCAGGTCGAGCAGCAGGCGATCCTGGCCTACCAGCGCACCGACGGATGCCGGATGGAGTTCCTGCTCCGCCAGCTCGACGATCCGCACGCGGCGCCGTGCGGCCGGTGTGACAACTGCACCGGCCGGCGGTGGGCTACCGAGGTCTCGGAGGTCGCCGCGGCCGCGGCCGGGGAGCGGTTACGCCGGCCGGGCGTCGAGGTGGCACCACGGCGGGTGTGGCCGACCGGGATGGCCGCGCTCGGGGTGCCGCTGTCCGGCAAGGTGGCCCCCGGCGAGGCCGCCGAACCCGGACGAGCGGTCGGCCGGCTCACCGACATCGGCTGGGGCAACCGGTTACGCGAGCTGTTCTCCGGCACGGCGGACGCTCCGGTGCCCGACGACCTGTTCAACGCGTGCGTCGCGGTGCTGGCCGCGTGGCAGTGGTCCGCCCGGCCGGTGGGCGTGGTCACCATGGGGTCGAGCCGTCGCCCCAGGCTGGTCGCCAGCGTCGGCGAGCGGATCGCCACCGTCGGCCGGCTGCCCCCGTTGGGACGGGTCACCGTTGAGCCGATGGACGGCGCCCGGCTGAACAGCGCGCAGCGGCTGGGTCAGCTGTGGCGATCGCTGCGAGTCGAACCGGACCTCGAGTCCCGACTGGCCACGCTCGACGGACCGGTGCTGCTCGTGGACGACATGGTCGACACCGGCTGGACCATGACGCTCGCGGCCAAACTGCTCCGCGACGCCGGCGCCCCGGCGGTCCTGCCCTTTGCCCTGGCGGTGACCAGCTGAACCCGGCGAACACGGGTAGGTCTGGGGGTCGGCGAACCCGGCCCCCAGACCTACCCACCCCCAGTACCAGGACCGCTACTTGTTGCCCTGGTCACTGAACGCCCTGCGCTTGAGAGGAGGTACCGCGGAGAAGAAGCGGAGCACGATGCGGAACATGCGCCGGCCCGTCCGGTTGTCCGAGATGAACTGCTTGGCGGTGCGCAGCGAGTCGCGGACCGCGGCGAACCCGTAGCCGGTCATCTGGATCTCGTAGTCGGAGATGGCGTCGAGTAGGCCACGTTCGCCCCGGAAGGCGGCGATCAGGTTGCGGGCCAACAGGGTCGCGTCCCGAAGGGCGGTGTTCGCACCGATGCCTCGGAACGGGGTCATGCTGTGAATCGCGTCCCCGAGCAACGTGATGTTCGTGCTCTCCCACCGCGCGACCGGGACCGAGGTTCGGATCGGCAGCAAGGAGACGCTCTGCGCCGGTGAGTCGGCCACCAGCCGGCGGAGCGCGGGATGCCAGTCCGCGATCATCCGACCGACCAGGTCCCGCAGCTGCCGGCCGTCCAGGTCGGACAGTGCGACATCGGCCGGGTAGTGGTGGTCGGCGGCGGCGTAGACCCACATGACGTAGCTCGTGGTGTTGTCGAACAGGACCGTGTCGTGGGTCAGGGTCGCGTCGTTGCCGCCGATGCCGTCGGCGGTGACCGCGATGCCGTCACCGAGGTCGTGCGGTGCGATGAACATGCCGCAGCCCCGAGGTGGCAGCACGGTGTTCGGGCCGTCGACGATCCGGGCCGGAAGCAGCTTCCTGGTCCGCTCGGTGAGCGGGAACTTGCCGGCGATCGTCTTGATGCCGGTGTCGACTCGTTCGGCGTGCGGCAGATACTGCGCCCGCACCCGGGATGCCGCACCGTCCGCACCGACCAGCACGTCGGCGGTGGCGGTCGTGCCGTCGGCGAACTGGCAGGTGACCGTTCCGTCCGGGCCGCGCGAGTAGTGGCGGAACTCCTTGTCGTGGTGCAGAACGCCGTCCAGGCCGGCGGACAGCACCTGGTGCAGGGTGATCCGGCTGACCGAATGGTGTGCCCGGGTCGGGTCGCGCTCGACGCCGGAGGTCAGCTCGTCCTCGATCAGCATCAGCTCGTCCAACTGCTCGGTGACGAACCCGAACGCTCCGCCCGAGGTGCCGCAGGTGTCGACGAATGCCTGCCAACGCTCGGCCGGCAGGCATTCGTGCAACGCCTGCGAACCCTGCGGGTTGATGTGCACGCGGTAGCCCTGCAGCCGCTCGGACCGGGTGCGGCTGCGCTCGTAGACCGCGACACTGACGCCCGCTCGACGCAGGGCCTGTGCGAGGCACAGCCCGCCGGTTCCGCCACCGATGATCGCTACCTGTGAGTGCTGGGACATCGGCCTTCTCCTTGTCGGATCCTCGATGCTCACTATAATCATCTCTTGAGTTGATTAAGTCAACCCATAGGATGATAAATGTGACGATTGACTACGGTGTCCGCATGACCGCGCGAACTCCTCGACGATCGCCCGGGTCCGGCGAGCGGCAACGAGACCCCGAGCGCACCAAGGCGCGCATCCTGGACGCCGCCAAAGCCGAGTTCGGCGCGCGGGGGTTCGCCGCGGCCCGGATCAGCGACATCGCCGACCGGGCCGGCGTGAACAAGCAGCTGATCTCCTACTACTTCGGCGGAAAGGAAGGTCTCTACAAGGAACTCACCACCCGGTGGCAGCGGGCCAGCGGCGAGTTGTCCCAGTCCGACCTGCCGCTGGACGCCGTGCTGGCGGGCTTCGTGATGAGCAACCTGTACGAACGGGACTGGGCCAGGCTGATGGTCTGGTCCAATCTGGACACCGAGTCCAGCACCCCGGACGAGGCTGCCGACTACGGGTTCATGCAGACCCAGGTCGCGGAACTGAGGCGCCGCCAGGAGGCCGGCGAGCTACCGGACGACCTCGACCCGGCCTACCTGTTCCTCGCCCTGTTCGCGGCCGCCTGCGCCGGCGTCACCCTGCCCAAGGTGGCCCGCATGGTCTGCGGAGCGGACCCGGACACCCCCGCATTCGCCGAGCGCTACGCCGACCAACTGTCCCGGCTCGTCCGCCACCTCCACCCGTCCTGAGTCCGCACGGCGCGAGTGATCAGTGCCGGAACGGGACCAGGTCGTCGGCGTGGACCACCTCGCGGCGGTGCTCGGTGGGGAGGTGGTGGGTGGACTGGCCGATCAGGGCGGGGAGTTCGGTTGAGTCGAAGGCGACCACTCCGCGGGCCACCACGGTGCCGGCGGGATCGGCGAGGTCGACCACGTCGCCAGCTTCGAAGGTGCCGGTGACCGCGGTGATGCCGGCCGCCAGGAGGGACCGGCGGCGGGTGACGACCGCGGACACCGCGCCGTCGTCCAGGTGGAGCGTGCCGGCGGCACCGGCGGCGTAGCCGAGCCAGAACCGGCGGGCGGACAGCCGGCGGCCGCTGGCGGCGAAGGCGGTGCCCACGTCGGCCGTGCTGAGGGCGCGGGGGGCGGCGGAGGCGGCGGCGAGCAGGACCGGGATGCCCGCGGCGGCGGCGAGCCGGGCGGCCTGCAGCTTGGATGCCATGCCGCCGGTGCCGAGCCCGGACGAGCGGCCCGCGCCCACGTTGACGCCGTGCAGATCGGTCGGGCTGTGCACCTCGTCGATCCGGCGGGCGTCGCCGAGCCGGGGGTCGCCGTCGTAGAGTCCGTCCACATCGGACAGCAGGATCAGCGCGTCGGCGCCGGTGAGATGGGCGACCAGGGCGGCCAGCCGGTCGTTGTCGCCGAACCGGATCTCCTCGGTGGCCACGGTGTCGTTCTCGTTGACCACCGGCACCACACCGAGCGCGAGCAGGCGGGACAAGGTCCGCTGCGCGTTGCGGTAGTGCGCGCGGCGCACCACGTCATCGGCGGTGAGCAGAACCTGGCCGACGGTGAGGGCGTGCCGGGCGAACGAGGCGACGTAGGCGTGTCCGAGGGCAAGCTGGCCGACGCTGGCGGCGGCCTGCTGGGTGGCCAGATCGGCCGGGCGACGGGGAATGCCCAGGGGCGCGAGGCCGGCTGCGATCGCACCCGAGGACACCAGCACCACCTGGCTGCCCCCGGTCCGTCGGGCGGCCATCGCGTCGACCAGCGCGTCCAGCCGGGCGGGATCCAGCCCGCCCGCCGCCGTGGTCAGCGACGAGGATCCGACCTTGACCACGACCCGGCGGGCGTTCGCGACCAGGGTGCGGGTGTCCGGGACGGTTCCGGCGGAGACGCTCATTCCTCGTCGGCTTCCTCCCCGTCAAGCCCGCGGCGGGCCCGCTTGGCGGCCTTGCGCTCCGCGGCGGTCGTGCGCAGGCTCTGCTCGAGCCGCGGATCGGACCCGCGCTGGTGCATGAGCATCGCGATCCCGGCCGGGGTGGACGGCTCCCAGTCGAACGTGATCCCGCCGATGGACACCGGACACCCCGGCAACGCGCCGAGCCCGGCGAGCGCCTCCTCGACCCCGAGCCGGGCCAACCGGTCGGCCAGATAGCCGACGGCCTCGTCGTTGCCGAAGTCGGTCTGCCGCACCCACCGCTCCGGCCGGTCGCCGCGCACCACGAACGCCCCGGGCTCGTCGGGATCCTCCTCGACGGTGAACCCCGCGTCGTCCACAGCGGACGGTCGCAGCACGATCCTGGTCGGTGCCGCAGGCGGCCTGGTACGCCGGTCCTCCTCCACCACGGCGGCCAGCGCGAACGACAGCTCCCGCAGTCCCTCGTGGGTCACCGTGGACACGGCGAACACCCGCAGCCCGCGCTCCTCGAGGTCCGGCCGCACCAGCTCGGCCAGCTCACGCGCGTCCGGCACGTCGACCTTGTTCAGCACCACGACCCGCGGCCGGTCGGCCAGTTCGCCGCCGAGTGCCGGGGTGTACCGGGCCAGCTCCGCCTCGAGTGCGTCCACATCGGACACCGGGTCGCGGTCCGGCTCGTAGGTGGCGCAGTCCACCACGTGCACCAGCACCGCACACCGCTCGATATGCCGCAGGAAGTCCAGGCCGAGGCCCTTGCCCTCGCTCGCCCCCGGGATCAGGCCGGGCACGTCGGCCATCGTGAACACCGCCTCCCCCGCCGTCACCACGCCCAGGTTGGGCACCAGCGTGGTGAACGGGTACTCGGCGATCTTCGGCCGGGCCGCGGACAGCACCGAGATCAACGAGGACTTGCCGGCCGAGGGGAACCCGACCAGCCCGACATCGGCCACCGAACGCAGCTCGAGCACCAGGTCGCGGGCCTCGCCGGGTTCGCCGAGCAGCGCGAACCCGGGAGCCTTGCGCGCCTTGGAGGCGAGCGCGGCGTTGCCGAGCCCGCCCCGGCCGCCCCGGGCGGCCACGAACCGGGTGCCGTTGCCGACCAGGTCGGCGAGCACCTCCCCGGCCTCGGTCAGCACCACGGTCCCGTCCGGAACGCGCAGCTCCAGATCGTCGCCGGCCGCGCCATCGCGGTTGCTGCCCTGGCCCGGCCGGCCGCTCGCCGCCTTGGCGTGCGGCCGGAAGTGGAAGTCCAACAACGTGTGCACGCCGCTGTCCACCACCAGGGTCACGTTGCCGCCGTTGCCACCGTCACCACCGTCCGGCCCGCCCAGCGGCTTGTACTTCTCGCGATGCACCGAGGCACAGCCGTTGCCGCCGTTGCCCGCGGCCACATGGATCACGACGCGGTCAACGAACCGGGACACTGGATCTTCCTCTCGAACGACGACGAGGGGCGGGCCGTTTCACGGTGGCCCGCCCCTCGTCGAGGGTCATGCTCTTCCGAATCGGGCGCTCAGGCCTCGACCGGGACGATGTTGACGGTCTTGCGACCGCGCTTGGTCCCGAACTGGACCGAACCGGCGGCCAGCGCGAACAGCGTGTCGTCGCTGCCACGACCGACGTTCACGCCCGGGTGGAACTTGGTGCCACGCTGACGAATCAGGATCTCTCCGGCCTTGACGACCTGGCCCCCGTAGCGCTTGACGCCGAGGTACTGCGGGTTCGAGTCGCGACCGTTGCGGGAGCTGGACGCACCCTTCTTGTGTGCCATGGCTGATCTGCTCCCCTACTTGGTCTTGATGCCGGTGACCTCGACACGGGTCAGCTTCTGCCGGTGCCCCTGCCGCTTGTGGTAGCCGGTCTTGTTCTTGAACTTGTGGATGCGGATCTTGGGGCCCTTGGACTGCTCGACGACCTTGCCGGTCACCGAGACCTTGGCCAGGGCGGCCGCATCGGTGGTGACGTCGTCACCATCGACGACGAGCAGCGCCGGAAAGGTGAGCTCGGTGCCCGGCTCGCCCTCGAGCTTCTCGACCTCGACGACGTCGCCGACAGCCACCTTGTACTGCTTGCCGCCGGTCTTGACGATCGCGTACATCGGGACGCAACTCTCCTGCTACTCGACGGATAGATCAAAACTGGGGGTCACGCGACGTCCGTGCTGGCCATGGGGCGTCAGCGGTCTCGCGCACGACACGGCCCACCGTGAGCGGCGGGCCGAAGTAAAGATTACGTGCCGCGCCGAACGGGGGTCAAACCGGGTCCGGTATTCAGCCATCGGTGTTCGCCGAGACCGGAGGCCCGGCCGGACGGACCGCGGCCCGCCGGCGCCGGCTGTTGTACAGCGCGCCCTGCTCCTCCGGCTGCTGTTCGGCCGACTCCTCGTCCGCGTGCTCCCCCGCCGGGCCGGCCGGCGCGGAGTACGGGAGATAGCCACCCGCGCCGCGCTCCGGAGCCCCGAACGAGCTGGCGGCGACCGCCGGCTCGCCGGTGGACGGTACCTCGGGCTCACCCGAAGCCTGTTCGGCCGACTCCGCTGCACCGGCAGCCGAGCCGCCGGCAATCGGGGCCTCGGCCGACGTCACGGAGTCCGACTCGGCGGTGACCGGCTCCGCCGAATCCGGGTCGGCAGCAACCGGGGACTCGGCAGCCGGGGCCTCGGTCGACTCGGCATCCGGGCCCACGGTCTCGGCGCCGGCCGGCTCGGCAGCCTCAGCCGGCGAAGCCTCGGCAGAATCCGCCGCAACGACATCCGGCTCGCCGGCAATCGGGGCCTCGGCCCGCGCCACAGAGTCCGGCTCGGCGGCACCGACCGGCTCCGACCCGGCAACAACCGCACCCGCAGCCTCGGCCGATTCCACCGAACCTGCATCCGGCTCGCCGACAACCGGAGACCCGGCAGCCGGAGCCTCGATCGACTCGGCATCCCGACCCGCGGTCGCGGCGACACCAGCCGGCTCGACAACCTCAGCCGAATCCGCCGCAACGGCCTCCGACCCACCGGCAATCGGGGCCTCGGCCCGCGCCACAGAGTCCGGCTCGGCGGCACCGACCGGCTCCGACCCGGCAACAACCGCACCCGCAGCCTCGGCCGATTCCACCGAACCTGCATCCGGCTCGCCGGCGATCGGGGATCCGGCGGCCGGAGCCTCGATCGACTCGGCATCCCGACCCGCGGTCGCGGCAGCGCCAACCGGCTCGGCGGCCTCGGCCGAATCCGCCGCAACGGCCTCCGGCTCGCCGACAACCGGGAACTCGGCCGACCCCGCGGACTCCTGCTCGGCGGCAACGGAAGCCCCGACCGGCTCCACGGGAGCAATCTCCGACTCACCGGCAACCGGGCTCTCAGCAGCGGGAACCTCGGCCGATTCCACCGGTTGGGGGGTGACCGGGGTCCGCACCGGCGGCGCGGCCACCGGCTCGGCGGCGACCGGCGCGGCCGACTCCGCCTCCGGCTCGGGGGCGACCGGTGGGGCGGCCTCCTGCTCGGCGGCGGTCACGCCGCTGGCCTTGGCGATGCCGCGGACGGCCTTGGCGGCCTGGCTGGCCACGGCGTCTTTGGCCGACTCTTTGTCTTTGTCCTTGTCCTTGTCTCCGCCGCCGCGGGAGCGCCGGCCGCCACCGCCCTGCGCTCCGCCGGCCTGGCCGTTGCCGCCGGACTTGGTCACCGGATCGCTGGTGACCAGGACGCCACGCCCCTTGCAGTGCTCGCACGGGGTGCTGTACGCCTCGAGCAGACCGGTGCCGACCCGCTTGCGGGTCATCTGCACCAGGCCGAGCGAGGTGACCTCGGCGACCTGGTGCCGGGTGCGGTCCCGGCCGAGGCACTCGGTCAGCCGGCGCAGGACCAGGTCCCGGTTGGACTCCAGGACCATGTCGATGAAGTCGATGACGATGATCCCGCCGATGTCCCGGAGCCGGAGCTGGCGGACGATCTCCTCCGCCGACTCCAGGTTGTTCCGAGTCACGGTCTCCTCGAGGTTGCCACCCGATCCGGTGAACTTTCCGGTGTTCACGTCGATGACGGTCATCGCCTCGGTGCGGTCGATCACCAGGTAGCCGCCGGACGGCAGCCACACCTTCCGGTCCAGTGCCTTCACCAGCTGTTCGTCGATCCGGAACTCGGCGAACACGTCGGTGTTGGACACGTGCCGGCGCAGCCGCTCGGACAGCTCGGGCGCGACGTGCCGGACGTAGGGGTCGATGGTCTCCCAGGCCCCCGCGCCCTCGACGACCAGCGCCGAGAAATCCTCGGTGAACAGGTCGCGGACGACCTTGATCAGCAGGTCGGGCTCCTCGTAGAGCAGCGACGGCGCGTTGGCCTTCTTGGTCCCGTTGGCGCCCTTGGTCTTGTCGTTGATCACCTGCCACTGCGCCTGCAGCCGGCGCACGTCGCGGCCCAGTTCCTCCTCGCTGATGCCCTCCGACGCGGTGCGGATGATCACGCCGGCGTCCTCCGGCACCACCCGCTTGAGCACGTCCTTGAGCCGCCGCCGCTCGTTCTCCGGCAGCTTGCGGGAGATCCCGGTGGCCCCGCCGCCCGGCACGTAGACCAGGAACCGGCCGGGCAGGCTGATCTGGGTGGTGAGCCGGGCGCCCTTGTGCCCAACCGGGTCCTTGGTGACCTGCACCAGCACGCTGTCCCCGGTGGACAGCGCCTGCTCGATCTTGCGCGCCTTGCCCTCCAGGCCGGCGGCGTCCCAGTCGACCTCGCCGGCGTAGAGCACGGCGTTGCGGCCCCGGCCGATGTCCACGAACGCCGCCTCCATGCTGGGCAGCACGTTCTGCACCCGGCCGAGGTAGACGTTGCCGACCAGCGAACCACTGCCCGACGTGGTCACGAAGTGCTCGACCAGCACCCCGTCCTCGAGCACCGCGATCTGCGTGCGGTCACCCCGCTCCCGGATCACCATGGCCCGGTCCACGGACTCCCGCCGGGCCAGGAACTCGGCCTCGGACAGGATCGGGGCGCGCCGGCGACCGGCCTCCCGGCCGTCGCGGCGACGCTGGCGCTTGGCCTCCAACCGGGTCGAGCCGCGTACGCTGCGCACCTCGTCCCGGGCTTCGGCGCCGCCGTCGGAGCGCTCCTCGCGCGCCTCCCGCACGTGCACCACGGTGTTCGGCGGATCGTCCTCGACGGTCCCGGAGTCGTCGCCACCCCGGCGGCGACGCCGGCGGCGGCGCCGCTGGCTGGCGGTCTCCACCACGCCCTCGGCCTCGTCGTCCGCGCCAGCAGGCCCGTCCGCCTGCTCCTTGCTCTCCTTGGGTTCCTTGGACTTCTTGGCCCTGGCCGGCTTCTCCGCGGGCGGCTCCTCGTCCGGGGTGTCGTCCTCGGCGGTGTCATCGTCGTGGCCGCCCTTGCCCCGGCCGCGACCACGCCGGCCCCGGCGCCGACGACGCCGGCCGGCGCCCTCGCCATCGTCGCCGAGATCGTCGGCGGACTCGATCTCCTCGTCCTCCTCCGGCTCCTCGACGACCGTGTCCCGGACCTCACGGACCTCACGGACCTCGCGGGGCGGCTTGGCCGGTGCCTGGCTCGGGTCCGGCGGCAGGAACAACGGGGAGGCCGAGGCGAACACCGGCAGCGGCGGGGCGGGCGGCCGGACCGGCGCGTTGGACGCCGCCGGCTCGGGCTCCGGCTCCGGCGCGCTGCCGAGCAGCGTCTCGGCCACCTTGAGCGCGACGGCGCGGGTGATGCTGGACTGCGCGCTGCGCCCGTCCTCACCGAGGTCGGTCAGGGTGTCGAGCACCTCGCGGCTGCTGCGATCGAGCAGCTTGGCCAGCGCGTGGACCCTGACCCGGTCCGGGATCGCGGCCAGGTTGGGGGTGGGGGATGCAGAAGTGTTCCCGCCGGTCTGCCCGGCAGGCGTCGACTTTTCCGACATGTAGCTCCTTCGCCCCCGGGCGCGGCCAACTGGGCTGGCGCCATCGGGCGCCGGCACTCGTCGGTCGCGGCCACGCAGGGGCCCTGTAGTTGTCTCGCTCCATCGCGCGCGATGGAGACTGTTGCTTCATTCCGCCGCCATGCGGCGGGAATCCTCGCCTCTGTGCCGCGGGCCTCCGGAACGCGCACATCCGGCGACCGTGTCGCGGCAGGTCAGTCCACTTCGCGCCGAGTCGGCTCCCGCAGCGTCCACCCGGATGCCGCGGCCCTGTCCCGGGCCAACGGGTCGGACAGACCTCCGCTGTCGTCGAGCCGCCCTTGGGCCATCCGGGTCGCCTTCGCGGGTACCGGCGGTTCCAGAGCGGCGACGACGCGAAGCGCACTCAGCACGTCGTCCGGCCGTACCGCAGGAGTCACCTGCCGAACGACCACCTCGAGTATCCCATACGCCCCGGAATCGCCCGACACCTCCGCCGTAACCACGGCGGGTCGCGCATCGATGCTGCGCATGCCCTGCTTGGTCAGCCGCTCGACCCAGGCGTGATCGGCGGCCAGCAACCGGCCGGTGGCGGAGCGCAACCGGTCGGCGTTCACCCCGGGTAACTCGATCACCCAGCGGCTGGCCTCGATCTCCTCGGCCAGCGAGCCCCCGGTCGCCGTGACGGCCTCGAGCACGTCCAGGCCGGGCGGCATGGCCGCGTCCAACCGGGGCACCAGCCCGGCCGGGTCGATCCGCTCGATCACCTGGATCTCCACGTACTCGGCCTCGCTGGCCACCCCGGTCGGCGACGCGCCGATCCAGGAGATCTTCGGGTGCGGGCTGAAGCCCTGGGAGAAGGCCATCGGCACCCCGGCCCGGCGCAGCGCGCGCTCGAACGCGCGGGCGACGTCACGATGTGAGGTGAACCGCAGCGGTCCCCGCTTGGCGTAGCGCACCCGCACCTTCTGCACGGGTTCCGGGGATGGATTGGGCCTGTCGTCGCGGCTCAGCGGTACTCCTAACGGTGGGAAGCGAGTTGCTCCGCTGGTGGTGAGGTGGGCCGGCTGGGACGGTACTCGCAGTCGAATTCGGGTGCCGCGCTTGTCTGGTCGCGGTTGGCTGGCTACCGTCCGGCCGGGAGGCCGGTGCCCCCAAACCGATCGTCCACACGATGGAGGTCTCGTCCCTGTGCCTCTGCTCCGGCGCGCGAGGGCGGCAGTGGTTGGTGTCGCTGTCCTGGTGTCGGTACCGCTGACCAGCGGCAGCGTCGCCGAAGCCAAGCCGGACGACGCCGCCGCCGTGCCTGCGTGCACGACCGGCGGCCCCGCGTGGCGCTACCTCGTGCTGTTCGACGGCAACCCGGACGAGCACACGGCCGGCGAGGAGATCACCCGGGCATGTGGTGAGCTGGTCGCCTACTACCCCGAGATCGGGGTAGCCGTGGCGATCTCGGCCTACCGGCGGTTCGTCGAACGGCTGGGCAAGGACCGGGCGTTCAGTGCCGAACGGGAGCACGACGCCACCGCGCGCAAGCCGGACGAGACCGCCTCGACCCGGGACCTGGTCACCGCCGACCCGGGCGCGGTGCCCGCCACCGACCGCGGTGCCGAGCAGTGGGACCTGACCCTGATCAAGGCCCAGTCGGCGCACCGGATCAGCACCGGTAACCGGAACGTGGTGGTGGGGGTGCTCGACTCCGGGGTTGACCCGAACCACCCGGACCTGCGCAGCGCGCTGGACCCGGATCTGTCCGCGGGCTGCCTGACCGGCCGGCCCGACCCGGACCGATCCGCCTGGGAGCCGACCGCGTCCCCGCACGGCACCCACGTGGCCGGCACGATCGCCGCCGCCGACGACGGGCGCGGGATCACCGGAGTGGCACCGGGCGTGCGGATCGCCTCGGTCAAGGTGGTCGACGACGACGGGTACATCTACCCCGAGTACGCGGTCTGCGGCCTGATGTGGGCCACGGCCAAGCGGATGACCATCACGAACAACAGCTACTTCGTCGACCCCTGGCAGATGACCTGCAACCGGGACGGCGAGCACGTCGTCCAGGAGGCGGTCCGGCGGGCCGTGGAGTACAGCACCCGGCACGGGGTGCTGACCGTCGCCGCCGCCACGAACGAGGGCGTCGACCTGGCCCGGCGGCTGGACAGCAGCTGCCGGGTGCTGCCAGCCGGGCTGCGCGGGGTGGTCGCGGTGTCCGCGGTCGGGCCGCAGCGGCTGAAGGCCAGCTACAGCTCCTACGGGCTGGGCGTGGTCGACGTGACCGCGCCGGGTGGCGAGGTGGTCACCGGCCGGCAGAAGGCCAGCCAGTGCGTGCTGTCCACGGTGCCCGGCGGGTACGCCCAGTCCTGCGGCACGTCCATGGCGGCACCCCACGCGAGCGGGGTGGCCGCGCTGCTGGCCGCGCGGCATCCGAAGGCCTCGCCGCAGGAGCTGACCCGAATGCTGACCACCCAGGCGGACGCGGTGCCCTGCCCGGACGACTACGACCTGCACGGCACCGGTGCGCAGGACGCCTACTGCACCGGCTACGCCCCGTACAATAGCTTCCACGGCCACGGCATGGTCGACGCGCTCGACGCAGTGAGCTAGCTAGCCCGCCTCTCCGAGGATTAACTGCTGTTGTTGCGTTCCAGCGGAGGTGCGGTTAGCGGGTTGATTGTGGCTGGGTGCCGTCACGGTCCCCTGAGGTAGCTGTTGGCCGGGTGCGGACTTTCACACAAGATCCACGGGGCAGTACACCTAGCCGGTCGCGGCGGGCTCTCTGGGCTGGTTCGGGCGGGTGGCCAGGCGGGTGTTGGGGAGGTTGCGGGTGAGGAACAGGCTCAGCAGCGCGATGGCGGAGGCGGTGAGGAAGGCGACCCGCAGGCCGAGCAGCTGGGCGTCGGCGTAGGTCTCGATCAGGGCGGCGGCCTCGTCGCCGGGGATGCCGGCGTCCTGGAGGGCGGCACGGACCTGGTCGACCGGGACGAAGTTGACGCCGCTGTGGACCGCGACGCCGATCTCGTCCTGGACCGCCTGGGAGATCTCCGGGCGGGCGGCGATGCCGAACTGGGTCGCGGCGGTGAGCACGCCGATCAGGATCGAGCCGATGAACGCGGTGCCGAGCGAGGAGCCGAGGTTCTGGGCGGTGTACTGCAGGCCGCCCACCTCGCTCCGGTCGTTCTCGCCGACGCTGGACTGGGCCACGTTGCCGAGCTGCGCGGCGAGCAGGCCCATGCCGATGCCCAGCACCGCCATAGCGAGCGCGAACGAGGCTTCGTTGAGCTCCGGTTCCACGGCGGCGAGCAGCCAGAGCGTGGCCAGCACGAGCACGGCGAAGCCCAGCCGGACCACCTGGCGGGGCGTGAGGAACCGGTTGAGCAGGGGCGCGCTCATCGCGGTGATCAGCATGGTGATCGAGACGGGTAGCAGCCGCAGCCCGGTCTGGAACGCGTCGTGACCCAGCACCACCTGGAGGTACAGCGGGATGGTGAAGAACAGGCCGAGCAGGATCAGGTTCTGGGCGAGCAGGGTGGACAGCGTGGCGCGCAACGGCGGGATGTCCATCAGCGCCCAGCGCACCAGCGGCTCGCGGCCCTGCTCCTCCCGGTGCCGCAGCCAGGAACGCAGCAGCCCGAGGGTCAGCAGCCCGGCGCCGATCACGAACGGGGTGAGCGCGAAGCCGAGAATGGTGATCGGCGAATCGCGCGGCATCAGCCAGCCCCACACCGAGCTCTGCAGCACCCCGAGGACGACGAGGGTGAGGCCGAGCACGGACAGCGCCGCGCCAACGGCGTCGAGCCGGCGGCGCGGGCCGGTGGGCGGCACATCCGTGATCCAGTTCAGCACCAGCAGGATGAACACGACCACGACGACCTCGCCGGCGAACACCAGCCGCCAGGTGAGGTAGGTGGTGACCCAGCCGCCGAGCAGCGGGCCGACCGCGATGCCGGCGCCGGCCAGGCCGCCGATCACGCCGTAGGCCATCGCCCGGTCCGCCCCGGTGAAGTTGCCGCCGACCAGAGCGGCCAGGGCGGGGAGCACCAGCGCCCCGCCCAGCCCCTCCAGCACCGACCAGCCGATCACCAGGACCGGCAGCGTCGGGGCGACCGCGGTGAGCAGCGACCCGACGCCGTAGACCACCATGCCGATCGCGAACGCACGCCGCCGGCCGAGGATGTCACCGAGCTTGCCGCCGGTGATCAGGAAGGCGGCCATCACCAGCGTGTAGACCGTGATCACGGCCTGGATCGTGGTGACGTCGGTGTCGAAGTCCTCCACCAGCTGGCTGATCGACACGTTCATCACGGAGGTGTCCAGCACCATCAGGAACTGCGCTGCGCCGAGGGCGACCAGCGGCTTGGCGTTCACCTCCGCGGACCTGACCGGTCAGACCGTCGAAGCGTGCCTCTCGCCAAGGACGAGTGCCTTGGCCCGGTCGAAGTCCTCCGGCGAGATCGCGCCGCGGTCGCGCAGGTCGACCAGCTTGGCCAGTTCGTCGGCCGGGCTGGGCGCACTGGCCGGTGCCGCGGTCTGCACGTAGCGCCGAAGATCCGCCATGTTGCGGGCCTCGTGTGCCATGGCCCGCTCCTGCATCGACCCGCCCCTGGCGATCAGGTACACCAGTGCACCGAGCCACGGGATGAAGACCAGGAACACCGTCCACAGCGCCTTTGACCAGCCGGACAACTCGTGGTCCCGGAACACGTCGCTGATGATCATGATCAGCAGCCAGATCCAGGCGAACAGCAGCATGAACCAGAAGATTGACAGCATGAATTCCCAGAGCGTCATCCCAGCTCCTCGGGGGCGCGTAATGGCCAACAGTGCCCGAAGACTGCGCACGACCGAGCGGTGTCGCATCACCCGATGCGGGTGAACACCGCTACACCGGGGTCAGCGGAAGCAGTTTTCGCCCGGTCGGTCCGATCTGGATGTCCGTTCCCATCGACGGGCAGACGCCACAATCGAAACACGGGGTCCACCGGCAGTCGTCCTGCTCCCGCGCGTCCAGCGCGTCCTGCCAGTCCGTCCACAGCCAGGATTTGTCCAAACCGGAGTCCAGGTGGTCCCACGGCAAGGTCTCCGACTCCGGCCGCTCCCGGGTGGTGAACCAGGCGAGGTCCACGCCGAGCGGCTCGAGCTCGGCGGCCGCCGCGTCCACCCAGCGCCGGTAGGAGAAGTGCTCGCTCCAGCCGTCGAACCGGCCGCCGTTCCGCCAAACCCGCTCGATCACCCGGCCCACCCTGCGGTCGCCGCGGGACAGCAGACCCTCGATCAGGCTGGGTTCCCCGTCGTGGTAGCGCATTCCGATGTTGCGGCCGAGGCCGCGGTCGGAGTTGACCGCGGCACGCAGCTTGCGCAGCCGGCCGTCCACAGTGTCCGGATCGGCCTGGGCCGCCCACTGGAACGGGGTGTGCGGCTTGGGGATGAACCCGCCGATCGAGATCGTGCACCGGATGTCCTTGCGGCCGCTGGCCGCCCGCCCGGCCTTGATCACCTCGTGCGCCATCGTGGCGATCTGCAGCACGTCCTCGTCGGTCTCGGTGGGCAGACCGCACATGAAGTACAGCTTCACCTGTCGCCAGCCGCTGGCGTAGGCGGCGCTGACCGTCCGGATCAGATCCTCTTCGGACACCATCTTGTTGATGACGCGGCGGATCCGTTCGCTGCCGCCCTCCGGAGCGAAGGTCAGGCCGGAGCGCCGGCCGTTGCGGGACAGCTCGTTGGCCAGGTCGATGTTGAACGCGTCCACCCGGGTGCTCGGCAGCGACAGGCCGGTGTTGGTCCCCTCGTAGCGGTCGGCGAGGCCCTTGGTGATCTCGGCGATCTCCGAGTGGTCGGCGCTGGACAGGGACAGCAGGCCGACCTCCTCGAAGCCGCTGGCCTCGAGTCCGGTGTGGACCATGGCGCCGATGCCGTCGATGGACCGCTCGCGCACCGGGCGGGTGATCATCCCGGCCTGGCAGAACCGGCAGCCCCGGGTGCAGCCGCGGAAGATCTCGACGCTCATGCGCTCGTGGACGCTCTCGGCCAGCGGCACCAGCGGGGTCTTCGGGTAGGGCCACTCGTCGAGGTCCATGACGGTGCGCTTGCCGATCCGCGCCGGGACGTCGTCCCGCGTGCGCTGGACGGCGGCGATCGCGCCGTCGGCACCGTAGGAGACGGCGTAGAAGGACGGCACGTACACGCCGTCCACCCGCGCCAGGCGGGCGAGGAGCTCGACGCGGCCGCCGGGGCGCCCCTGGGCCTTCCACGCCTTGACGACGTC
>NZ_DASUCC010000130.1:0-141915 GCF_035762905.1 Actinophytocola sp. | reverse complement strand
ATGCGGATGTGGTGGCGCCGATGCCGGTGAGGGCGCGAACCTCCATCTCGGTGGAGCGGGCGTCGTCGGCGCGGTCCTTGCCGAGCATGGTGCCGATGAAGCCGAGCAGGAACGACAGCGGGATCGAGACGATGCCGGGGTTGCTCAGCGGGAACAGGTGGAAGTCGACGCCCTTGACGATCGAGGTCGAGGAACCGGAGACGACCGGCGAGAAGATGATCAGGATCAGACAGATCGACAGGCCGCCGTACATCGAGAACAGGGTGCCGGTGGTGTTGAACCGGCGCCAGAACAGGGTGTAGAGGATCGTCGGGAGGTTGGCCGACGCGGCGATCGCGAACGCGAGGGCCACCAGGGAGGCGACGTTCTGGCCGATGGCCAGGATGCCGCCGAGGATGGCCAGGCAGCCGATCACCAGCGCGGTCATCCGGGCCACCCGGACCTCGGCGCCGGGGCCGGGGCGGCCGTGCTTGAGCACGTTGGCGTAGACGTCGTGGGCGAACGACGCCGACGCGGTGAGCGTGAGGCCGGCGACGACGGCCAGGATCGTGGTGAACGCGACCGCGGCGACGATGGAGAGCAGGAACGTGCCGCCGATGGCGAAGGCCAGCAGTGGCGCGGCGGAGTTCTCGCCGCCGGGCGCGGCCTTGATCGCCGAGGAGCCGACGATGGCGCTGGCGCCGTAGCCGATGACCAAAGTGGACAGATAGAACGCCACCATCGCCCAGGTGGCGGAGATCACGGACCGGCGCGCCTGGTAGGCGTTGGGCACCGTGTAGAAGCGCATCAGCACGTGCGGCAGCGCGGCGGTGCCGAGCACCAGCGCCAGCGACAGCGACACGAAGTCCAGCTTGCTGGTGCCGGTCTTGCCGTACCGGGCACCGGGATCGAGCACCGCGCCGCCGAGGGAGTTGTTGCGCACGGCCCGGTCCAGCAGGTTGGACAGGCTGAACCCGAACTTGCCCAGGATGAACACGCTCATCAGGATCACGCAGGACAGCAGCAGCGCGGCCTTGATGATCTGCACCCAGGTGGTGCCCTTCATGCCGCCGACCAGCACGTAGAAGATCATGATCGCGCCGACGACGATGATCACCAGCGCCTGGCCGCCCGCGGTGTGCACGTCCAGCAGCAGCGCGACCAGGCCGCCCGCTCCGGCCATCTGCGCCAGCATGTAGAACGCCGAGATCACCAGGGTCGAGTTCGCCGCCGCCGCGCGCACCGGACGCTGCCGCATCCGGAAGCTGACCACGTCGCCCATGGTGAACCGGCCGGTGTTGCGGACCCGCTCGGCCAGCAGCAGCAACGGGATCAGCCAGGCGACCAGGAACCCGATGGAGTAGACGAACCCGTCGTAGCCCTGTACCGCGATCGCGCCCGCGATGCCGAGGAACGACGCGGCGGACAGGTAGTCGCCGGAGAGCGCCACGCCGTTCTGCACGCCGGTGAACGCGCCGCCGGCCGCGTAGTAGTCGGCGGTGGTGGCGTTGCGGCTGCTGACCCGGTAGACGATGTAAAGGGTTACAGCGACGATGCCGACGAAGACGACGACGTTGAGGACCGGGTCGCCCGCGGTGGACTGGGCCAGGATCATGACCGCCGCGCACCCGCCCGCTCGCGCAGCGCGGCGATCTCGGGGTCGATCCGCCGCCGGGCGAACCGGGAGTACAGCACCATGATCACCACGGTGCTGACGAACTGGGACAAGCCGAGCAGCAGGCCGACGTTGACACTGCCGAACACCTTGTGGCTCATGAAGTCGTTGGCGTAGGCGGCCAGCAGCACGTAGGTCATGTACCAGCACAGGAACAGCACGGTGGCCGGAACGACGAACCGGGTCAGCCGGCGTTGCACGCGCACGAAGTCGCGGCTGCGGCGAATCGCCGCGAAGTCCGGATTGCCTGCCTGGTCAACGAAAGCGTGACCGGCGCGGGGATCGTATACGGGATGGTTTCCCGTTTCGGGAGCGCGAGAGAAGGATGAAACGGTTGACATCGGCCGTCCTTCCGCGAATTTTCCCGGCGCCTGGTGGGGAGGCGGCCGACGGACGCGGGCGCAAGCGTAACGATCGTGCCGGTCCAGTCAAGATGGGAAACCCCCAGGACCCCAAGGTGTGTCCTCCACGGACCACCGCGATGGCGTGTCGAACGCTGACCGTCCGGATGTCGACAACGCACCGTATTCGATTCGTGGCGAAATCAACACTTGTACACAATGCCAATGGGTCCTTAAGTTATCTCGACATCTCTAGTCGCGGGGCCCAGCCATGTCGTCAGGAGATCTCTCGTGAGGCGTATCCCGTGAGCTCGGTCGAGCCCGCCGCGGGCGCACTCCACCGCGGTCGATCGTGGTGGACCGCGGTAGCCCAGTGGCGCAACTGGCCGTTGCTGGTGAAGTTGGGCGTGGTGCTGGTCGTGCCGGTGCTCGGCGCGCTGGTCCTGGGGGTGTTACGCGTGCGCGACGACGTCGCGCTTGCCGAGTCCTACGCCGACACCGAGCGGATCGCGACGCTGCGCGGCGAACTTGTCCCGGTGTTGTCCAGTGTCCAGAAGGAACGCAACCTGGCCGCCATGTCGCCCGGCGGATCGGACGACTACAAGAAAACGACCGTCGAAACCGACGGTGTGATCGGCCGGATGGACCGGTTGGTCGCGCAGATCCCCGAGCTCGGCCCCACCGCGGCCGACGGCTACCGCAAGCTGATGGCCAACCTCGGTGCGCTGCAAGCGGTTCGCGAGTCGGTCGACACCGGCGCGGACGCCTGGATCATGCTCGAGGGCTACCGCTCGGCGATCGACGCGCTGCTCGACTTCGACCGCAGCCTGGTCGGCCAGTTCCCCAGCACCGAGCTGACCGGCGTGTCCATGGCGCTCTACGACTTGCAGACCGCCCGCGAGCAGGTGGCCGTGCAGCAGGCCATCGGGCTGGTCGGTATGCAGCGCGGAACGCTGATGGAGCTGGAGCGGGACCAGTTCATCGAGGCCGGCATCCGCCTGCGGGACCGGATCGCCGACACCCGCGCGGTGGCGCCGGAGGACCTGTGGCGGCACTACGAGGAGACGGTCACCGGCCCGGACGTGAACAAGCGGCAGGAACTGGTGCTCCGGGCGCTCGGTCAGGGCGCGGTGGTGATGCCGTTCGGCGCCACCGAATGGAACTCCTCCTCCAACATCTCGGCCGAGCTGATGGACCGGGTGGCCCGCAACGCCGCCGCGCAACTGCAGCGGGAGTCGGTCAACCTGCAGGACTCCATCGGCAACCGGGCCGGCGCGCAGTCGGTGTTGCTGCTGGCGATGGTTCTGGTGGCCGGTGGCATCGGTCTGGTGCTCGGCCGCTACATGCTGCAGTCGGTGGGGTTGCTCCGGCGCACCGCGCTGGACGTGGCCAACAACCGGCTGCCGGCCGCGGTGGCCAGCATCCGCGCCGGCAAGCCCGCGGAGGCGGCGATCGAGCCGGTTCCGTTGCGTACCACCGAGGAGTTCGGTCAGTTGGCCCGCGCGTTCGACGCGGTCAACGGCCAGGCGGTGCGCTCGGCGGCCGAAGAGGCCTCGCTGCGCAGCAACCTGCGCAACATCTTCGTGAACCTCTCGCGGCGCAGCCAGGGTCTGGTCGAGCGGCAGCTGAAGTTGATGGAACAGCTGGAGCAGAAGGAGAACGACCCGGACCAACTGGCCAACCTGTTCAAACTGGACCATCTGGCCACCCGGATGCGGCGCAACAACGAGAACCTGATGGTGCTGTCCGGTATGGACCTCGGCCGCCGGGCCACCGAGCCGATGGCCCTGCCGGACGTGCTGCGCGCCGCGGTCTCCGAGGTGGAGTACTACCAGCGCGCGGTGGTGCGGTCCGCGCCGATGGTGCGGATCGTCGGCTACGCCGCCGGCGACCTGGTGCGCTCGGTCGCCGAGCTGGTCGAGAACGCCACGACGTTCTCCCCGCCGGACACGGCCGTGATCATCACCAGCCGGGTAGAGGACGACGGGGTCGTCCTGATCGACATCATGGACCAGGGCATCGGGATGGGCGAGGCGGAGCTGCGCGAGGCCAACCAGCGGGTCGCCGCGGGCGGCGACGTCGACGTGCCGATCTCCCGGCAGATGGGTCTGTTCGTGGTCGGCAACCTGACCACCCGGCACGGCATCCGGGTCCGGTTGTCCGCTCGCCCGCACGATGAGGGCGGCGGGTTGCGCGCGTCCCTCCTGGTGCCGGCCGAACTGGTGGCCAGGGAGGGCGGCGCGGTCGCCCCCGCCCCGGCGCCGGCGCCGTTCCGGTCGCCCGGTGAGCGCACCGTGCTGCTCGCCCGGGAGCCGGTCGCAGAGCCGGTGCCGGCCGGCGCGGGCGCCCGGCAGACCGGCGTGCTCGGCATGCTGGAGTCGAAGGGGATCTTCGTGCAGCTACCGGTGCTGCCCAATGCCAGCTCGCCCGCGGCGATCCTGTTCGCCGCCCGCACGCCGGTCGAGGATGCCAAGCCGCGACCGGCCGAGGCGACGGGCGAGTTCACCTGGCTGGGCGGGCCGGCCGGTCAACCGGCCACCGCTCCGCACACCCGGCCCAGGCCGGCCGCGCCGATCGCGCGGGGTCCGGACGGGCTGCCCAAGCGGGTGCCTCAGGCGCAGTTGCTCGCCCCGCGCGACGAGCGCAGAGCGAGCACGCCGTCGTCGAGTCCCCGCGACGCGGCCAGAGCGCGCGGATTCCTCAGCAACTTCCAGGCTGGGATCCGGCGCAGTGAGAACACGAAGGCGGAGGATAACCCGTGACGCAGGAACAGATGCCCGGCAGAGCCAACCAGGTCGGGCGGTTCGGCTGGTTGGTGAACAACTTCGCCGAGCAGGTCCCGGGTGTCGCCCACGCGGTCGTGATTTCCGTCGACGGGCTGCTGCTCACCGCGTCGGCCCGGCTGCCAGCCGACCGGGCCGAGCAGATGGCCGCCATCGCCGCCGGCATCGTCAGCCTCAACCAGGGCGCGGCCAAGTGCCTCGGCGCCGAGGAGGTGAGCCGGGCGATCATCGAGATGGACCGCGGGGTGCTGCTGCTGACGTCCGTTCGGGACGGTTCCTGCCTCGCGGTGCTCGCGGTGAACGACTGCGACGTGTCCCAGGTGGCCTACGAGATGACGGTGCTCGTGGACCAGGTCGGCCAGATCCTGACTCCCCAACTCCGGGCCGCGCTCGCGGCCGGCTGAGTGCGCCAGTGAGGTGATCCATGAGCACCTACGACGACGGGGTCGGGCCGGCCGAGCAGACCTTCGCCGACGTGCTCAATGGATTGAGCCTGACCGGCAAGAAGCCGCGAAAGCGCGGTCCCGAGGCACCGCCGCAGGCCCCGGCGCCGGTGTACCGGCACCCGCTGCAGCCCGATGACCTGCCCGGTGAGGAGAACGCCGCCAGCGTGCGCGCCTACGCCTGGACCGGCGGCCGCACCCGCACCGACTTCCAGCTGGAGATCGAAACCCTGATCTCCAGCACCGAACGCGGCGAGGAGACGATCAACACGCTGCGCACCGAGCACCAGTCGGTGATCCGCCTCTGTTACCACTCCAAGTCCGTCGCCGAAGTCGCCGCGCTGCTGTCGTTACCGTTGGGCGTGGTCCGCGTGCTGCTCGGCGACATGGCCACGCTCGGCCTGATCCAGGTGCACAACAACCCCCTCGGCCACGACGAACGCCCGGACATGGAACTCCTCGAACGCGTCCTCGCCGGTCTCGCCAACCTGCGCAACCCCAGCTGGTCCCCGTAGCAGGCGGCCCAGTCGCCGGTTCCAGCGAACAGCCGAACCGGACCGGCGATTCGGTTGCCCGGGGCGGCGACTCGCCGGGCTGGGATCGGCGGTTCGGTTGCCGGAGGCGGCGACTCGCCGGATCGGAATCGGCGACTCGCCGAGGTGCCGCCGCCTGTTCGGTGCACAGCCGTGCCGCGGAACGCCGGGCCCAGCCTCGCCAAGGTGCCCACCCCGGCGTTCCGACGCAGCCGGGGAACACCTGCCAGGTCAACCCTGACCGGGGTAACCCGCGTTGTGCCGGGCGACCAGATCCGGCAGCTCGGTCAGGGTGGTCAGGCGGAACAGCGCCAGTTCCTCGATCGCCGGATCGCGCAGGAGGTGACCCCAGGGTCCGCGCGGAATGAACGCCGTGGCCATCCCCGCCCGGTGCGCGGGAAGGATGTCGTTGTCCAGGCGGTCACCCACGTACAGGATCGCGGCGGGTGGGAGGGCGGCGACCTCGGCGACCCGGGTGAAGAACTCGGGCGCGGGCTTGGCCACGCCCCAGCCTGCGGAGGTGGCGATGATGTCGACCGGGAGTTGGAGCGCCTCGAGGAGTTGTTCGGTGCGGGCGGGCTGGTTGGCGGCGATGCCCACCCGGAGGCCGAGGGCGCGCAGCGCGACGAGGCAGGGGCGGGCGTCGGGGTAGAGGTCGGACTCGCCGATGTGGTGGGGCCGGCCGGCCGCCGCCCGGGGTGCGCGTGCCTCTTCCAGGTCGAAGCCGGGCCGCAAGACCTGGAACGTCTCCCGGAAGTGCCGGCCGCGGGCGATCATGGCGCCGAACACCGCCGAGAACGTGTGCCGGGGCACGCCCAGCCAGTCCGCCCAGCGACCCCACTCGGCGGTCTCGTCCACCAGGCATTCGCCCACATCGAAGAACACGGCTCGGATCACGGGCACGGCGGGTGACCCTACCGGGGTCAGCGGAACAGGGCGGTGAGCTCGACCCGGGAGCGGACGCCGAGTTTGGTGAAGATGTTGCGCAGGTGGTGGTCCACCGTGCGGGGGCTGACGACGAGTTGGGCGGCGATTTCGCGGTTGGTGGCGCCTTCGGCGACCAGGGCGGCGATCTGTTCTTGTTGGGGGGTCAGTTGGGCGGCGGTGCGGGGGCGGTTGGCGGCCACGGTCTCACCGGCGGCGCGCAGTTCGGAGCGGGTGCGCTCGGCCCAGAGTTCGGCGTCGTACTGCTGGAAGATCTTCAGGGCGTCGCGGAGGTGTTCGCGGGCGGCGCGGGGTTTGCGGGAGCGGCGGAGTTGGTGGGCGAAGAAGAGTTCGGTCTTGGCCAGTTCGAAGGCGGTGTTGCTGGCGCGGTGCAGCCGGATGGCTTCGCGGAAGTGTTCTTCGGCGTGGGCGCCGTTGCCGGCGAGCAGCGCGTGGCAGCGGTGGGACTGGGCCAGGCGGGGCGTGCTGCCGGTGGAGTTGGCCCACTGGTCGAAGATTTCCAGGGCGTGCTCGGCCTTTTCGCCTTCGCCGCAGCGGACGGCGGCCTCGACGAAGTGCGGGGCGGCCATGGCGCGGATGGCGGGGTGGACGTAGCCGGTGCCGGCGGCCATCAGGCGCAGCCGGTCGAGGGCGTCGGCGGGGCGGTCGTCGGCGAGGTCGACGCAGGCGACGGCCCACGAGCTGAGCGCGCTTGGCCGGCCGAGACCACGCGCCCGGGTGCCGGCGGCGGCGGATTCCAGGCGGAGCAGGGCGGTTTCCCGGTCGCCGAGCAGGGCGGCGAGGAGCGCCAGGATGGTCAGGTGGTCGACCACGCAGTTCTGCTGACCGATGGCGGCGGCCACCCGCATGCCGTCCAGGGAACTGGTCATCGCGGTGATGTGCCGGTCGTGCAGCATCGCCGACATCGACAGGTAGACCATGGCCCACGGCAGCAGCACGGCGAAACCGTGCGCTCGGGCGGTGCTGACCGCCTTGGTGGCCAGTTCCTGGGCCAGCACGGCGTCGCCCAAGGTGTAGGCGGCCTCGCTGGCCCAGATCGTCGACATGGGATGGTTGGTGGTCTCGGCCGCGGCGATCACCCGGCGCAGCGGGGCCACCGCCTCGGCGTGCCGGCCGGCGTAGGTGGCGGTCATGCCCTCGAAGTGGTCGAACATCTGCCCGGTGCTCGGCGGCTCGTCCGGCCGGCGCAGCCGCGCGGCCCGCTCGGCGACCTCCACGTAGTGCTGGTAGTTGCCGGTCAGGCAGCTGGCGTCGCCGGCAAGCATGAGCGCCGTGATGGCCAGCGTGCGGTTCGAGTCGATCAGCTCGGTGGCCGCGGTGAGCAGCACCTCGTTGGCGATGGCCGGCATGCCGTCGCGCAGCTCGATCTCGCCCTGCAGCAGGTCGGCCAGCCCACGCAGCTCCGGCGACGTGGTGGTGAACGGCACCGCCTGGCGTAACAGGGCCCTGGCGTGCCGGCTGCGGCCGGCGAACGAGGAGTCGGTGGCGGCCGCGATCAGTCGCAGCGCCTTGGCATCCGGCTGCGCGGTCAGCGCCGCGGCCCGCTGGTAGGCCCGAGCGGAGGCGGCGTAGTCACCGGTCTCCCTGGCCGCCGCGGCGGCCGCGTCCAGCTCGTCGGCGAGCTGGTGCCGTGGCGCCTCGGCCAGCGCGACCCGCTGCCAGGTCCAGCGCAGCCGGTCCTGCTCGGGGTGCAGCACCCCGGCGAGCAGCCGGTGCGCGGCCTGCCGCTCGGCCAGCGGAACGTCGGCGTAGAGCGTGGACCGGATCAGCGGGCTGGGCACCTCGACCCGCTCGCTGTCCAGCCGGATCAGCCCGGAGGACGCGGCCTCCTCCAACGCGGACAGGTCGATACCGGCATCGGTGGCCGTGCGCACCACGGTGTCGGTGTCCAGCTGGTCGTCCACCACGGCCATGGTGGTGAGCCGGCGGGCGTCCGGCGAGAGCCGCAGGAACCGGCGGCGCAGCAGCCCGCGCATCCGGCTGTGCGACGGCAGCGCGTCCGGGCCGGGCACCTCGCCGGAGAGCTGCTCGACGGTGAGCGCGTCGGCCAGTTCGACAAGGGCGAGCGGGTTGCCGGAGGCCAGCTCGACCAGATCCTCCACCAGGCCGCCGGGCAGCCCGTGGTCCAACCGGTCGAGCAGCACCTGCTGGCTGGCCATGAGGTTCAGCGGGGACAGCGGCAGCCGGGGAATCCCGGACAGCAGGTCGCCGTCGTCGACCCGGGAGGTGAACAGCACCACGACCGGGTCGCCGGCGAGTCGTCGTGCGGCGAAGGTCAGCGCGTCCACCGACAGCCGGTCCATCCGGTGCACGTCGTCGGCCCGGCACAGCAGCGGAATGGCGCCCGCCGTGTCGGCGAGCAACCGGTGCACCGCGGCGTGCAGCGCGAAGGTGTCCTCGCTGGGGACGGCACCCTCGGCGATCACCGGCACCAGCGTGCGGGCGTAGCTGCCGGGCAGCATGCGCACCCGGTCGGCCAGCGGTTGGAGCAGCCGGTGCAGGCCGGACAGCGGCAGCGCCGCCTCGGTGGCGATCCCGGCGGTCTCGAGGGTCAGGAAGTCGGTGGTCACCGGTCGTAACGCGTCGAGCAGCGTGGTCTTCCCCATGCCGGACTCGGCCAGCACCACCAGCGCGGTGCCGTAGCCGTTCCGGGCTCTGGTCAGCGCGTCGTGCAGGGTCGCGAGTTCCTTCTCGCGGCCACGCAGGACGGCCGGCACCGATGACGTCACGCCGTTGGTAGCCACCATGTCGCCCAGTGTTGCTGCCATGTTGCCGGTCGGGAAAGAGGACTGGCGATTTCGCCGATGTGGCTCGGGTGACGACGCCCGGAAACTGGGGCGCCCCTCGACGGAACGGTGCCCATGACGATGACCAGCGACGATGCCCTGCTGGCGCTGCATGGTGTCACCGTGCGGTTCGGCGGTTTGGTCGCGCTGCGTGACGTCAGCATGTCCGTGGCGCCGGGCACGATCGTCGGGGTCATCGGACCCAACGGCGCCGGCAAGACGACGTTGTTCAACGTGGTCTGCGGGCTGGTCCGGCCGGAGCGGGGGCGGCTGGTCTGGCGGGGCCGGGACCTGCGCCGGCACCGCCCGGACCGGTTGGCCGGGCTGGGGATCGCCCGGACGCTGCAGGGTCTCGGCCTGTTCCGCGGGCTTTCCGTGCTGGAGAACGTGATGGCCGGGGCCACCCGGCACGCCCGCGCGGGTCTGGCCGCGGGCCTGCTCGGCGCCGGGCGCACCGCGCACGACGAACGGGACCTGGCCGACCGGGCGATGGCCGCACTGGCCGCGCTGGACGTGGCCGAGCTCGCCGGGCGGTACCCGGGTTCGCTGCCGTACGGGCAGCAGAAGCGGGTGGCGCTGGCAAGGGCCCTGGTCGCCGAGCCGGACCTGCTGCTGATGGACGAGCCGGTGAGC
This sequence comes from Actinophytocola sp., assembly GCF_035762905.1. GTDB lineage: Bacteria > Actinomycetota > Actinomycetes > Mycobacteriales > Pseudonocardiaceae > DASYTH01. The sequence continues at coordinate 131,797 of NZ_DASUCC010000130.1, read as the reverse complement.
GGCCTGTCCACCGCGGAGATGGACGAGTTCGTGGGGCACATTGGGGGCCTGCGCGAACGGATGGCGGTGGTGCTGGTCGAGCACCACATGGACCTGGTGATGCGGGTCTGCGACCGGGTCGTGGTGTTCAACTTCGGCGAGGTGATCTCGGCGGGGACGCCCGAGCAGGTGCAGGCCGATCCGGTGGTCACCGAGGCCTACCTCGGGCAGCCGACCGAGGAGTCCACGAGTGCTTGAGATCGAGGAGCTGACCACGACCTACGGCCCGGTGCGCGCGGTCGACCGGGTCAGCATCAGCGTCGAGCCGGGTGCGATCACCGCGGTGCTCGGCGCCAACGGAGCCGGCAAGTCCACGTTGCTGCGCACGATCAGCGGCCTGGTGCGGGCCCGGTCCGGTCGAATCATGATGTCCGGCACCGACATCACCCGGATGCCGGCCGAGCTGACCGTGCGCAGGGGCCTCGCGCTTGTCCCGGAGGGCGGCGGGGTGATCACCGAACTGACCGTCGCGGAGAACCTGCGGCTCGGCGCGCTGTGGCGGGGCGACCGGGCCGACCGGGCCCGCGCGCTGCGCGAGGTGTGCGAGCTGTTCCCGCCGCTGGCGTCCCGCTTGGCGCGGCCGGCGAGCACGCTGTCCGGCGGCGAGCGGCAGATGCTGGCGATCGGGCGGGCCCTGATGAGCCGGCCACGGTTGCTGCTGCTCGACGAGCCGTCGCTCGGGCTGGCGCCGATGATCACCGCGCGGATCATGCAGGTGCTGCGGGACCTGCGGGCCAGCACCGGGCTGACCGTGCTGCTGGTGGAGCAGAACGCGCGCAGCGCACTGTCCATTGCGGACACCGGGATGGTGCTCGCGCTCGGTCAGGTGGTCATGGCCGCGCCCGCCGGCACGTTGCTGACCGACGAGACGCTCCGGCACGCCTACCTGGGTTTCTAGCAAAGACAAGGAAGGCGGCGCATGGACCAGTTCCTCAACCTGACGCTCAACGGTGTCGCCAGCGGGGCGGTGTACTCGGCGCTCGGGCTCTCGCTGGTGATCATCTACCGGGCCACCAGGGTGGTGAACTTCGCCCAGCCGGCCTTCGCGCTGATCTCCGCCTACCTGGCGTACTCGATCAACCAGGCGACCGGCGGCTACTGGCTCGGGTTCGCCGCGGCGCTGGTGGCCGGGGCGGTGCTGGGCATGCTCACCGAGCGTCTGCTGGTGCGTCCGGTGCGGCACAACGAGTTGGGCGCGATCATCGTCACGCTCGGGCTGCTGATCGTGTTGCAGGCGGTGGCCGGAATGGTCTGGTCCAACGAGCCGCACAGCTTCCCGTACGCGTTCGATTTCCGGGGTGACTTCTCGCCGAACAGCGTCTTCGTGGTGGCCGCGGTCGCGGTGACCGCGATCGGGGTGCTGGTGCTGTTCAAGGCGACGCCGCTGGGCCTGCGGATGCGGGCCGCGGCGTTCAACGCGGACTCGGCCCGGATGTCCGGGGTGCGGGTCGGCCTGATGCTCACCGTCGGCTGGGGCCTGGCGTCCGCAGTGGGCTCGCTGGCCGGAATGCTCGCCGTGCCGCCGTTCATCTTCCCCAACGTGCTGGACGGGGTGTTCGTCTACGCGCTGACCGCGGCCGTGATCGGCGGACTGGACAATCCACTTGGGACGATCATCGGCGGGTTCCTGCTCGGCGTCGGCCTTTCCTACGTGTCCGGCTATCTGGGACCGGAGCTGGTCACGCTCGCCTCGCTGGCGATCCTGGTGATCGTGCTCGCGGTGCGGCCCAACGGGTTGTTCGGCCGCGGACTGGCCAGGAGCGTGTGACGTGAGCGCCGAGACCTCCGAGACCACCGCGCCCGCGCCGCCCGCCGGCCGGCCGCCCACCCGGAGCGCGATCCGCCGCCGCGGGTTGCCGCCGGTGTTGCGCCACCTCGGCTGGGCGCTGGTCGCGTTCCTGGCCGTGGTCGGGCTGACGCTGCTCACCGATCCGTTCACCAACCTGCGGATCGCGACGATCGGCTACTACCTGATCGCGATCGCCGGTCTGGCTCTGCTGACCGGGTTCAACGGCCAGGTCTCGCTCGGGCACGGCGCGTTCATGTTCATCGGCGCTTACACGGTGGCCCTGCTCGTGCTGCACGTGCCGGGGCTGCCGTTCTGGGTGGACCTGTTGCTGGCCACCGTGGCCGGCGCGGTGGCCGGGTTGCTCGCCGGTGCCGCGGCCGCCCGGCTGCACGGCCCGTACCTGGCCGGGGCGACGCTCGCCCTCGCGGTCGGGTTGCCGGCCGTCACCCAACGGTTTCCGGACCTGCTCGGGGGAAGCAACGGGCTGAGCTTCACCGTCCACAGTGAACCCGCGGCGCTGATCGGCGTGGTGCCGACCACCCGGTGGCAGGCCTGGGTGATCTGGGCGACGGTGCTGCTGGCGATGGTGATCCTGGTCAACCTGTCCAGGGGCCGGCTCGGGCGGAGCCTGCGGGCGGTGCGGGACGACGAGGTGGCCGCTTCGCTGGCCGGCATCCACGTCGGCCGGACGAAGATCCTCGCGTTCATCGTGAGCTCCGCCTGCGCCGGCCTGGCCGGCGGGTTGCAGGCCTTCCTGCTCGGCACCGCCGCGCCCGGTTCGTTCACCGTCGCCCTGTCGCTGAGCCTGCTCGCCGCCCTGGTGCTCGGCGGGCTCGGCAGCCTGTGGGGGGCGTTCTGGGCGGCCATCGCGTTCGTCTACTTCCAGGCCTGGGCGGAGGACGCCGCCGACGCGGTGAACCTGCCGGTGAACGTGGCGAACAACCTGCCGCTGGCGCTGTACGGGACGGTGCTGATCGTCGTCATCCTCGTCTTCCCCGGTGGCATCCACGGGGTGTTCAGCCGCCTGCGCGCCGCGGTGCGGTCAAGCCGATCCTCATCGAGCGATCGATCCGAAGGAGTGTCATGAGAGTTCATCGAGGCGTTCGCGGCTGGGCCGTTGCGGTCGCCGGAATCCTGGTGCTGTCGGCCTGTTCGGGTGCCGGCGAGGCGCCGAGCGGCGGTGGTGGCGACCAGGCGCCGGACACGGCTCCCGGGGTCACCGACGACACCGTGGTCATCGGCAGCCATCAGCCGCTCACCGGGCCCGCCGCGCCCGGCTACAGCAAGATCTCCGTCGCGGCCCGCGCGATGTACCAGTACATCAACGACAACGGCGGGATCAACGGTCGCCGGATCGAGTACAGGGTCGAGGACGACGCCTACAACCCGACCAAGACGGTCGAGGTGGTCAAGAAGCTGGTGCTCGAGGACCAGGTCTTCGCGATCGTGGGCGGGCTCGGCACGCCGACGCATTCCAAGGTGCTCGACTACCTCAACCAGGAGGGTGTGCCGGACCTGCTGGTGTCCTCCGGCGCGCTGATGTGGGACCAGCCGCGGAAGTACCCGATGACCTTCGGCTACCAGGTGGACTACCTGCGCGAGGGGAAGATCCAGGGCAACTTCATCAAGGAGAACTTCGCCGGCAAGAAGATCGGCCTGTTCTTCCAGGGCGACGACGTCGGCCGGGACACCCAGGCCGGGCTGGACAAGTACATCAAGGACCAGGTCGTGTCCCGGCAGGCCTACGACCCGGCCAACACCGACGTCACCCCGCAGCTGCTGGCGCTGAAGTCCTCCGGCGTGGAAGTCGTGGTGTGCGAGTGCATCCCGGCGTTCATGGCGCTGACCCTGCTGACCGCGGCGAAGATCGGGTTCAGGCCGCAGTTCGTCGCCAGCAGCATCGGTTCCGACCCGGCAACGCTGACCGGACTGCTGGAGAACTTCGCCAAGAGCAGCGGCGCCACGGTCTCCGCCCAGCAACTGCTGACCGGTTTCATCGGCGTCGGCTACCTGCCGCGTGCGGGCCTGCTCGACGACCCGTGGACGAAGTTCTTCAAGCAGGTGCACGACAAGTACATCCCGAACGAGGCGTTCACCGACACGCTGATCTTCGGCATGGCGCAGGCCTACACGTTCGCCCAGGCGCTCAAGGCGGCCGGTCGGGACCTCGGCCGGCGCAAGCTGGTCGAGACGCTGGAGACCACGCAGCTGAAGGGCCCGGCCCTGGTGCCGTTCGCGTACTCGAAGGACTCGCACGCCGGCTACAGCGGCGCGTACCTGGTGCGCAACAACGGCGACGGCACGGCGACCATCGTCGAGGAGCCGGTGGTCACCGACCGGGAGGGCGGTGCGGTCGAGCCGGCCGACACCGACCGGGTCGACCCGGACCAGACGGGCCTGCTCAGCGGGTAGCGGCCACGCCCCGAAGGCGACCTCCGCGTTCCCTGGCCGGTGCGCCGGGCGCCTTCGGGGATTCCCCCGGATTCCATTACCCCCAAGGGGAATATGCGATGAGTTGACCCCTGGTGGCTGCCGAAAATGGCTGACTGGTTGTTCTACCGATGCGTCGCCGCATAACCGCGCAACAGACTGGCCGGGCGACTTCCGCCCGGCTGCGCTCAACCGGTCCATGGACCGGTTGAGCCTCCCTGTCTGCGAGGTTCTCGTGACTGACACCGTTTCCCCACCACCACGAACAGGCAGTTGTCCACTCTCCCGGCACGGCGCCACGGCGGCGGACCGGACCGAACCGGCCCCGATCCTGACCAAACCGATGTCCCGGCGCACGCTGCTGCGCCGCACCGGCACGGTCGCCGGTGCGGTCGGCACCCTGGCCATGCTCGACCAGCTGGCCTGGGTGCCGGAACGGGTCGCCACGGCGCAGGAGACCGCCGCCCCGCCCGACGTCCAGTTCAACCTCGACCCGTTCATGCCGCCGGCCCAGACCATCGACGGCATCCCGGTCGCGATGCCGCCGGTGTTCACCCTCTTCCTCACCGCCCGGCTGAGCTTCCGCCCGTCCAGGATCGACCAGCTCCGGATGGAGGGCGCGCTGCGCGAGATCGAACAGCGCTACCCGTACTCACCGGCCGGCGTGTTCACCCACGTGGCCTACAGCGACAACTACTTCAACCGGCTGCCCAGCCTGGTCGTCGCGGCGGCCATGCCGCGCACGCTGTCCGGCAACCAGCCGGTGCTCAAGCGCGCGGTGCCCGGACCGACCGACGTGGCGCCGGGCAACCGGGAGCTGGAGCTGCGCCGGCCCGAGTTCACCGTGCCGGTGCGGATGGAGAGCAACGACATCCTGTTCACCATCCGCAGTGACGTCGCGGCCAACGTCAACGACGTCGCGGCCTGGCTGTCCGGCAGCAACCGGCTGCGCGGGGCACTGGTCGCCTCGCCGCGGTTCGACGCGGTCATGACGATCACCTCGAGCCGGACGATGTTCGTGCAGCGCGGCCTGCCCCGCTCGGTGGCCAACCAGAACCGGTTGCCGTTCAACACGTTCATCAACCCGAACTCGCCGATGTGGATGGGCTTCGCCGACCAGCAGGTGGACGCCAGCGCCCCGGCGCAGAACGTCACCTTCGTCGGCGGCGGCGGGATCCGGCTGACCAACTCGCAGCCGGGCAACTACTTCGACAACGGCTCGATCCAGCACCTGTCGCACGTGCTGCTCGACCTGCAGCAGTTCTACCTCGACGGGCGCGAGCCGGAGGAGCCGGTGGACCACCGGGAGAACTTCGACGAGCGGCTGCAGTACATGTTCGAGTCCCCCTCGCAGGTGCAGGAGGACCCGAACGACCCGTTCACCGACGGCGGTGGGCCGCGCAACCTCGGCACCCGGGGGGCCTTCCTGCGCAACGCGTTCCGGGGCGCCGGCTACGCCCGCCAGAGCGCCATCGAGTTCGGCCGGATGGGCCATCTGTCCCAACTGCACCGGACCGGGCGGACCTCCGACGGCCGGCCGATCCACCTGCGCATCGACGGTCCCGGATTCGACACGATGGACACCACCACCGGGCGCAACACCGCGAAGCTGCAGTTCTCCGGGTTCTTCCCGAGCGCGGACTTCTTCGCGGCGCTGCGCCGCAGCCAGGGCTCGGTCGACCTGCTCGAGGAGTTCGATCTGGAGGAGGAGGACCACGGCATCGAGCGGTTCATCACCGCGACCCGCCGGCAGAACTTCCTGATCCCGCCCCGGCGGCACCGCGCCTTCCCGTTGATCGAGTTCACCTGACCGACACCCGCCGCGGTGCGGGCCGGCGCCGGTGCGCACCGCGGCCCCGGGCACAGTGCAGCCTTTTGGGCTAACGCCGTGGCCGCCCCTGGACAATACAGTGACAACCGTGCCAGCGATCCCCACCGCGCACGTCTCGGACGCCGCGGCCGGAGCGCTCGATCCCGACAGCAGAACAATTTCTGCCTGGATCGACGCTGCCGGCAGGTTCGTCACCTCGTTCGTGTCCGGACTGGACGCCGCCCCCGCGATAGGTCCAGACCTACCCGCCGTCGTCGCCACCCGATTATCGAAGCCGCCACCGGAACAGGGCGGCCGGTTCGGCGACCTGCTGGAAACGTTCGGCGAGGCGGCCTGCTACGCGTACGAGACGGCGGGCCCGCGGCACTTCGCCTACGTGCCCGGCGGCGGTCTGGTCGCCTCCGCCGTCGCCGAGATGCTGGCCCGCACGGTGAACAGGTACACCGCCCTCGCCGGGATCGCGCCGGGTCTGGTGGCGATGGAGCACGGGGTGCTGCGCTGGTTGTGTTCGGAGTTCGGGCTGCCGGCCGGCTCCGGCGGCCTGGTCACCACCGGCGCGTCGATGGCCACCCTGTCGGTCGTGGTGGCCGCCCGGCACGACCGGCTCGGTCCGGACTTCGGCACCGGCACGGTGTACGTCACCGAGTACACCAACCACTGCGTGGCCAAGGCCGCCAGGATCGCCGGTATCCGGCCGGACCGGGTGCGGATCGTGCCCACCACCCGTGATCTGCGGATGGACGTGGCAGCGGCGCTGCGCATGATCAGCGCCGACCGGGCCGAGGGCCTGCGCCCGTTCCTGATCGTGGGCACCGCGGGGTCCACCGACACCGGAACCGTGGACCCGCTGGTCGACCTGGCCGCCCTGGCCCGCAGGGAGGACCTCTGGCTGCACGTGGACGCCGCCTACGGCGGGTTCTTCCAGCTCACCCGGCGCGGCCGGGAACGCCTGGTGGGCATCGCCTGCGCCGACTCGATCACGCTCGACCCGCACAAGGGCCTGTTCCTGCCGCACGGCACCGGCATCCTGCTGGTGCGCGACCCGGCGCAGCTGCGCGCGGCGCACATCGAGGACGCGCACTACCTGCGGGACACCCACGACCCCAGCGCGCTGCCGAACTACGCCGACCTCGGCATCGAGCTGACCCGCGAGTTCCGCGGCCTGCGCCTGTGGCTGCCGCTGCACCTGCACGGCGTGGCCGCCTTCCGCGCCGCCCTTGACGAGAAGCTGGATCTCGCACTGCACGCCTACGACGAGCTCCGCCGCACCCCCGGGCTGCACGTGCCCTATGCGCCCGAACTGTCCACAGTGGTCTTCCGGGACATCGCCGGCAACTCGGCGACCCAGCGGCTGTTCGACCGGATCCATGCCTCCGGCCGGATTTTCCTGTCCAGCACCCGGATCCGCGGTCAGGCCCTGGTACGCATGTGCGTGCTGTCGCACCGGTCCCGGGTCGCGCACATCAACGACGCGCTCGAGGTGATCCGCTGGGCGGCGCGGATGGCGTCGCTGGTGTCCTCGGTGACCCCGGCCCCCGCGCCGTTCGCGGTGTCCACGGTGGACAACGCGCAACCCGCGCTGCGGTAGTGGTACCGGCGGACCTCCCGGAAGTCCGCGTGCTCGTACAGTCGCCCCGCGGCCTCGTTGCCGTGCGCCACCTGGAGGTACATCCGGCCGGCGCCGTGCCCGGCGGCCCACCCGGCCAGCGCGCCGAGCACGGCCAGCCCGGCGCCCCGGCCGCGCGCCGCGGGCAGCGTGGCCATGCCGAACACTCCGGCCCAGCCGGCTTCGACGACCGCGCGGCCGACCGCGACCAGGTCGTCGCCGTGCACCGCGGCGGCGTAGCCGCTCGGCGTCCGGACCCGGCCGAGCAGGTCCCACTCGGCCCGCGGATCCCCGCCGTGCACGGCATGCCAGACCGCGAACCAGTCCCGGGCCGGCCGGTCCGCAAGGCGCACCGCCGACCCGCCCGCCGGCAGCCGGTCCAGCACCTGCGCGGTCCGGGCCACCCGCAGCGACACCGCCTCGTCCCGGCGGTAACCGCGCCCGGCCAGAGCCGCGTCCAGACCGTCCGGGGACACCCCCGGGGTGATCTGGAACCGCGGGTCGGCGCCGAGTCCGGCGTAGAACTCCTCGGCGGCGACCACCCGGGCGGTCAGTTCGCCGGGCCACACGGCGCCGTGCGCCAGCACCGTGCCCACCCACCAGGAGCAACCGGGGGCGTGTCGCAGCCACCAGCCGCCGATCCGCTCGACCCGCTTGGCCGGCAGCGCGCGGGCCGCCCGCTCCTGCAGGCCCCGCACCGGATCCACGCCGCTCACCCCCGGCACATGGTCAACGTCTCCCGGGCCACCCGGTGGGCCAGGGTGGCCGCCGCGTGCAGCCGGGCGGGGTCGCGGTCCAGCCGGGACGGGACCGGGCTGCCGGCGGGCAGGGCGATGCCCATCAGGTACGGCGGGGCCGATCCCGGGGCGTTCGTCGCGGCCAGGACCTCCTCGGTGATCGCCGCGTAGCCCGCCGACCGGCGCCGGTAGAGCCCAACCAGATCCGGGTTCAGCGCGTGCAACCGGCGTTGCAGCAGGCGGTCGCCGAGCCCGCCGCCATTGGTCATGACGGCGCCGTGGGACCTGGTCATCAGCACGAGCAGGTGCGTCGCGCCCGCGGCCAGCGCGGTGCGCACCGGCACCGGCTCGGACAGACCGCCGTCCAGCCAGCGCCGCCCGCGGTAGCGGACCGGGTCGCCGCCGATCCACGGCAGCCGGCTGGTGGCCAGCAGCGCCGCCCGCAGGTCGGCCAGCTCGGTCAGCCCGGTCAGGTCGGCGGCGGCACAGGTGTCCACGTCGGTGGCGATGCAGTGCAGCGGGATCGGGCTGGCCGCGGTGCGGGCGTGCCGTCCGGCGTCGAGCCGGTGCGAGTTGAAGTCGATCACGTACTCGACGTTCACCACCGGCCGGCCGAGCAGCACCCGGGCCGGGTTGATGAACCCGCGTGTGGTGAACCCCTCGGCGTACTCGTCGGTGCACCCGCCGGCCACCCCGGCCAGCAGCGCGGCCGCGTTCAGCGCGCCGGCCGAGGTGCCCACGGCCAGATCGAAGGCGTCCAGCAGGCCGAGATCCTCGATCGCGGCGGTCATCGCGGCGGAGACGATGCCGCGCATCCCGCCGCCCTCCACCACGAGGGCGACCCGGTGGCCGTCGGTCCGCTCGCCGGGGCGGCTCCCGGTGGCGACCCGCGCTCCGATCACCGACAGCACCGGATGGGACACGGCATCCTCCCGAGAACCATGGGGAACGCCGTCTACGTTATCCGTCCTTTGCGGACCTGGGGGCCGGGCGGTCAGGCGGTCTGTCGGGGGCGCGCCGGATGCCCGAAAACCGGCGGCCCCCCACCGAGCGACGTGTCGTCGGCCAGGATCCGCCGGTGCAGCTCACGGATCGCGTTACCCGGCTGGATTCCGAGCTCCGCGTCGAGCAGCCGGTACACCTCCTGGTAGGCGTAGAGCGCCTCGGCCCGCCGCCCGCACCGGTACAGCGCGAGCATCAGCTGCGCCCACGGGCGCTCGCGCAGCGGCTCGGCCGTGGTGAGCACCCGCAGCTCGTCGACCACCTCGCGGTGCTCGCCGAGGTGCAGCCGGGCATCCATCAGGTCCTCCTGGACCAGCCGGCGCAGCTCGAGCAGCCGGGCGACCTCGAGCGGGGCCGCCGCCGCCACGTCCTCGTACGGCGCCCCGCGCCACAGCTCGAGCGCGCCGGCCAGGCTGCGCGCCCCCTGGGCCAGCCGGCCCTCGGCCAGCTCGCGCCGGCCCTGTGTGGTGCGCTCGCCGAACACCCAGGCGTCGAACTCGCCGCAGCCAACGGTCAGCCGGTAGCCCTCCCGGTCCCGCTCGATCCGCGGCCGGCCGAGCCGGGTCACCGGAAGCCGGCGGCGCAGCTCCCAGACATAGGTGTGCAGGTTCGCCGTGGCCGACCGGGGCGGCTCGCCCTCCCACAGCACGTCGATCAGCCGGCTGGCGGCCACCCGTTCACCCGCGCCGGCCAGTAGCACCGCCAGCACCATGCGCACCTTGCGGGCGCCGATCGGCACCGCGGCGCCGCCGGCGTCGGACACCTGGATCGGGCCGAGCACCCGGAACAGCATGACGGCCTCCGTTCTCCTCGGCGTTGCAACCCAACCATCACCCCTACCCGGCGAACCGGCGTTCGGTTGTCACGGGCGGGCCGGCTGTAATTCACATCACGCGGCCGGGAGAAATGGGAACCCGAATGGGTTTCAGCTCACCGTCCACACCGGACTCAGCCGGCGCGCCATGCCCGATGGCAACAACACCGGCCGGAGCGGACACGATGGCGTATGGCAACCGAGAGGTCGGACCGCGAGTTGTGGACGACCGCGTCGTTCGGCGAGCTGTTCGACCGGCACGCGAAGGCGGTGTACAACCACTGCTTTCGGCTGACCGCGTCGTGGGCGGCGGCCGAGGACCACCTGCAGACCACGTTCCTGCTGGCCTGGCGCAAGCGGGCGCAGGTCCGGCTGCGGCACGACTCCGCCCTGCCGTGGCTGCTCACGGTGGCCACCAACGTGGTGCGCAACGACCGTCGCGGCCTGGCCCGCAGGCAGCGGCTGGCCCACCGGGTACCCGGCGAGCCGCCGGTGCCCGACCACGCCGACGACGTCGCCGGGCGGGTCGACGACGAGCGGCGGATGGCCCGGGTGCTCGCTGCGGCCGGCCGGCTGCCCCGGGCCCAGCGCGAGGCCCTCGCGCTGTGCGTGTGGTCGGGCGTGTCCTACGCCGACGCCGCCGCCGCGCTGGGCATCGCCGAGGTGAGCGTGCGGGCCAGGGTCAGCAAGGCCAGGGCCGGCCTTTCCCGGCTGCTCGCGCCCGAACCGGTCGTCACCGTCCAATCCAGCCTGCCGGAGGAACGATGAGCACGATGCTGCCCGCCCCCCGCGACCTGCCCCCGCACCGGCATGCCCGGATCCGCGCCGAACTGCTCCGCACGACGGCCGCACCGGCCCGCCCGGCCCGTCGGTGGCTGGCCCCGATGGCCACCGCGACCGTCCTGATTGGGGTGGCCGCCGTGGTCTGGGCGCTGCCGCGGCCGGACGGCAGGCTCAGTCCGGCCGCCGGCACGCCCCCGGCGACGACCCCGGTCAGCACGACACCGTCCGGTGCGGTGCTGCCCGAGGTGCCCGGCCACGACCGGAACGCGATCGAGCAGGGCTGCGCGAGCGCCGTGGCGGGGCCGGGCGGCCCGCCGACCCCGGGCGCCACCGCCGACTCGTTCCGACTGGTCAACGTGCTCTCCGACCAGGCCGGCCCGCTGGCCCTGCTCTACGCCGACGACGTCGCCATGGCCTGCGTCATCGACGGTCCGGGCCTGCCGTACAACCCCTCGTTCGGCGGCCCCGGCGTGCGCATGCCCGGTGAGCCGGTCGTGATCGACCTCAACGGCGCCAGCGCCGGCGGGGACATCGCCGGCGGCAAGCCGGGCAGCCGGGGCCGGCCAGGCACGGAGATCCTCGCCGGCCGGTACGACGCCCCGGTCACCCGGATCACCCTGACCAAGGACCGAATCACCGTGGCTGCCGTGCTGGCCAACGGCACCTTCGTCGGCCGCATCGTGCATCCGACCGACTGGTTGATCCCGGCGGGAAACCCAAGCCCGACCCTGCACGCCTACGACGCCAATGGGACCCTGCTGATGACAGCTGGTGGATAGGGGTCCGACCTGATGCGACCGGCGGAGCTGCGGCCGGACTGCGCGAACTGCGCCGCACTGTGTTGTGTGGGGCTGGCGTTCGCGGAGTCGGGGGAGTTCGCCTTCGCCAAGCCGGCCGGGCGGCCGTGCCGGAACCTGCTCGCCGACTGCCGCTGCACGATCCACGATCTGTTGCGGGAGCGGGGTTTCCGCGGTTGCGTCGCGTACGACTGCTTCGGCGCCGGGCAGCGGATCGTGCAGGACACCTTCCGCGGCCGGCACTGGCGGGAGCCGGACGTGGCACCGCGGATGTTCGCCGCGTACCGGACGATGCGGGCGCTGCACGAGATCCTCTGGTACCTGACCGAGGCGCTGACGCTGCCGGCCGCCCGGCCCGTGTACGCCGGGTTGCGCCGGGCGCTGGCCGAGACCGAGCACCTGGCCGGCCGCCCGGCCGGCGAGCTGGAGCGGCTCGACGCCGACGCGCACCGCGCCGCCGTCAACCCGCTGCTGGTGTCGGCCAGTGAGCTGGTGCGAGCCGGGGTGAGCCGGCCGGATGTCGAGCTGCGCCGGGCCGACCTGATCGCCGCCGCGCTGCCCGGGGCCGACCTGCGCGGCGCGAACCTGCGTGGTGCGCTGCTGATCCGCGCCGACCTGCGCGGCGCGGACCTGAACCTGGCCGATCTGACCGGCGCCGACTGCCGGGACGCCGACCTGCGCGGGGCCGACCTCGGCACCGCGATCTTCCTTACCCAGCCCCAGATCGAGCTGGCCACCGGCGACGCCGGCACGGTCCTGCCGCAGGCGCTCAACCGGCCGGCGCACTGGGCGGCCTGACCTATTCTTCGGTCATGACCGATGTCACCGAACTGGCCCGGCGCCGCGACGAGATCCGCGCGGCCCACCTGCGTCCGGCGGGGGAGCGCCCGCCGTCCAGTGCCCGAGGGCTGCACCACACCGCGCTGATCAGCAGCGACGTCGAGCGCACCGTCCGGTTCTACCAGGACCTGCTGGAGTTCCCGCTCACCGAGCTGATCGAGAACCGGGACTATCCGGGCTCGTCGCACTTCTTCTTCGACATCGGCAACGGCAACCTGTTGGCCTTCTTCGACTTTCCCGGACTGGACGTCGGTCCGTACGCCGAGGTGCTCGGCGGTCTGCACCACGTGGCGATCTCGGTCGAGCCGGCGCGGTGGGAGCGGCTGAAGTCCAAGCTGGCGGCCGCCGGCGTCGAGCACGTGGTGCACAGTGAGGTCTCGGTCTACTTCCGGGACCCGGACGGTGCCCGGGTCGAGCTGATCGCCGATCCGCTCGGCGAGATGTACGGCCACGTGGTCAGCTGATGCCCGGCACGATCCTGTTCACCGGCGACAGCATCACCGACTGCGACCGGCGCACCGACCCGCTCGGCCTCGGTGCCGGCTACGTGGACATCGTCGCCAGCACCCTGCGCGAGCGCGGCGACGCGGCCCGGATCATCAACACCGGCATCTCCGGTGACCGGATCGAGCACCTCCAGACGCGCTGGCAGCAGGACGCCCTGGACCACCGGCCCGAGCTGCTGTCGATCTTCATCGGGGTGAACGACACGCTGCACACGTTCTTCGAGGGCCGCCCCACCCCGCCGGATCTGTTCGCCAGCCGGTACACCGAGGTCCTGGACCGCACCGCCGCCGCGGGCATCCACAAGCTCATCATCATCGAACCGTTCTTCCTGGACGCCGAGGGCTCCGACGCCCGCTGGCGGGACGGTTCCCCCTTCTGCCGCGCGGACCTGGCCGCCAAACGCCCCATCGTCCGCGACCTGGCCCACCGCTACGGCGCCGTGTTCGTCCCGCTGCACGACGCCGTCACCGCCGTCGCCGCCGAACGCGGCCCCACCGTCATCGCCCCGGACGGCGTCCACCCCACCGCCTTGGGGCACCGCCTCATCGCCCGCCTCTGGCTCGACGCCTACGACACCCTGCTCGCCGGCTGACCCCCGAGTTGTTCCGGGCCGGCGGTCACCATTCGGCGAAGCTGCCGTCGGGGTGCCGCCAGGTGGGGCGTTCGGTGGGGATGAGTAGGTCGGGACGGTGGGCGGCGCGGACGGCGTCCTCGTCGATCTCGATGCCGAGGCCCGGTCCGGTCGGGCGATCGAGGTGACCGGCGGTCGGGACGAGCACCTCGGGGTTGCGCAGGATCGCGAGGTCCGGCGAACCCGGCGAGGTCAGGTCGATCACGTGCTCCTGGGCGTAGAAGTTCGGCACCGCCAGGTCGAGCTGGACGCAGGCGGCCAGGGCGACCGGCCCGATCGGACAGTGCGGGGCCACCTGCACGTCGAACGACTCGGCCATGGTGGCGATCCGGAACACCTCGGTGATCCCGCCGGCGTGCGACAGGTCGGGCTGGGCGATGGCGATGCCGGCCTCGAACACCGGCAGGAACTCCTCCCGGGAGTACAGCCGCTCACCGGTCGCGATCGGCACCCCGGTGCCGGCCACCAGCCGGCCGATCAGCCGGGAGTGCTCCGGGCGCAGCGGCTCCTCGAAGAACGCCGGGGCGGTGTGCGCCACCGCGTCGGCGAGCCGGCGGGCGTGGTGCACGGACACCCGGCCGTGCAGGTCGATGCCGAAGTCGGCGGCGGCGCCGACGGCCGCGCGCAACGCCTCCAGGTCCGCGACGAACCGCGCGGTCATCGCCGGCGAGTCCAGGAATCCCACCGGGCCGGCCACCGCCGTCTTGACCAGCGTGTACCCGGCGGCCACCAACTCCCGGGCCCGGGCCGGACCGCCGGTGTGCCCGGGCGCGCCCCAGGTGTGCGTGTACAGCCGCACCCGGTCCCGGCACGGCCCACCGAGCAGCACGTGCACCGGCGCGCCGAGGTACCGCCCGCGCAGGTCCCACAGCGCCTGGTCCAACCCGGCGACCGCACTGGAAAGCACCGGGCCGCCGCGGTAGAAGCCGCCCCGGCTCAGCATCTGCCAGTGCGCGGTGACCGGCGTCGGGTCCGCGCCGAGGAGCTGGCCGGACAGCTCCCGGACCGCCGCGGCGACCGTGCCGGGCCGGTGCTCGAGCGTGGCGTCGCCCCACCCGGCCAACCCCTCGTCCGTGCCGATCCGCACCAGCAGTTGGCGCTCGCCGAGCACGAACGTCTCCACCGTGGTGATCCGCATGTACGCCCACCCTAGTGACAGCGCGCCAAAACCTCGACAATGGGCAAGACACAATTTGTCCATGAATAGTGTTTGTCATTGTCCTGTTTGGAGCCGTATAGAGTAACGCACCGTTCGCGACGTCATTGCCGAGGGCGAAGAGGTGCTATGACGCGGCCAAGTCTTGCGGTGCATCGAACCATACTCGTTGTCGATGTGGAGGGTTTCGGTGATCACCGCCGTACCAATGTCGATCAGATTGCCGTGCGTGCCGGGCTGTACCAGGCGCTCCAGTCGGCGTTCCGCGCCGCCAACATTTCCTGGGCGGAATGCGAGCACGAGGATCGCGGCGACGGCGCGCTTATCCTGGCGCCGGCCAACATGACGAAGGGTCCGTTCGTCGAGGACCTGCCGGCGGCGCTGGTCGGTGCGCTGCTCGAGCACAACCGGACGCACCGCGCGGAGGAGCAGGTCCGGCTGCGGATGGCGCTGCACGCCGGGGAGATCAACTACGACGACCACGGGGTCACCGGGTCCGCGATCAACCTGGCCTTCCGGCTGCTGGACGCGGCCGCGCTGCGGACCGGGCTGGCCGAGTCGTCCGGCGTGCTGGCGATCATCGTCTCGTCCTGGTTCTTCGACGAGGTGGTCCGGCACAGCCGGCGCGGCAACCCGGCCGACTACCAACCGGTTTCGGTGGTGGTGAAGGAAACCACCGCCACCGCCTGGCTGCACCTGCCGGACCGGCGGCCGGCCGGCGCGCCGGATCCGACCGGCGCGACCGAACCCGATCCGCGACTGCGGGGCCGCGACCAGGTACTGACCCGATTACAGCGGGCCGCGCACGCCGCGCGGGCCGGCCGGTTCACGCTCGCCCTGGTCACCGGCGAGCCGGGCATCGGCAAGTCGGCCCTCGCCCAGGCCATCGGCCGGACGCTGGGCGCGGAGGGCTGGACGGTGGCCTGGGGCGCCTGCCCGGAACGCGAGGGCAGCCCGGCCGGCCAGCCCTGGGCGGCGGTGCTGCAGGGCCTGGCCGGCCGGTTCCCGTCCCCGGCGCTGGCCGGCGAACTGGCGCCGCTGCTGGACGACCACGCCACCCTGCACGCCGCGGACGACGTGCCGGCCGCCCGGTTCCGGCTGCGCAGCGCGGTCAGCCACTACCTGGCCGCCGTGGTCCGCGCCGCCCCGCTGCTGCTGGTGCTCGACGACCTGCACCACGCCGACGGTGAGGCGCTGGCCCTGCTGGTGCACCTGGCCGCCGACCTGGCCACCATGCCGGCGCTGGTGCTGGCCACCTACCGGCCGACCGAGGTGGACGAGCAGCTCGCCGACGCCCTGGCCAGCCTGGCCCGCAAGGAACCGGAGCACGTCCACCTCACCGGGCTGGACACCGAGGCGGTCGGCGACCTGATGCGCGAGCTGTGCGCCCGGCCGATCGCCGACGACATCGTCGCCGCCATCGCCCGCCGCACCGAGGGCAACCCGTTCTTCGTGCGGGAGGTCGCCCGGCTGCTGGAGACCGACGGCGAGCACGCGGCGATCGGCGACGTGCCGCAGAGCGTGCGGCACATCGTGCGGCGCCGGGTCGCCCGGCTGTCCGCGCCGGCCCAGAGCGCGCTGTACCACGCCGCCGTGATCGGCCGGGACTTCACGCTCGACGTGCTGGCCGCGGTCACCGGCATGGGCACCGACGATCTGATCGAGTGCCTGGATCCGGCGTTGCGGGCCGGGTTGCTGGTCGAGCCGCCGCACGCGGCCACCCGGTCCCTGCGGTTCGCCCACTCCCTGGTCAGCGACACCCTGTACCACGACATCTCCCGGCTGCGCCGCACCGGCCTGCACGCCAGGGTGGGGGCGGCCATGGAGCGGCTCGGCCCGCACGACGCGGTGGTGCTGGCCCATCACTGGGGCGCCGCGCAGGCCCCGGATGCCGCCGCCAAGGCCGCCCGCTACCTGCGCCTGGCCGCCGAGCAGGCCGAGCGCCGGTACGCCCACCGGGAGGCCGCCGGTCTGTGGCAGCAGGCGGTGCTGTCCTACGCCCATGCGCCCGGTGCCACCGTGCGCGACCGGCTGGAGCTGCTGATCGGGGCCATCCGGTGCCTGTCGACGGCCGGCGAGCACGGGGCCGCCCGCGGCCTGCGCGACGACGCGCTCGCCGAGGTGGTCGGGCTGCGCGACGCCGAGCTGACCGCCCGGGTCATCGTCGCCTACGAGGCCCACGGGCTGTGGCCGCATCATGCCGCCGGCAAGAACCCGGAAAAACTGGTCGAGCTGATCGACCGCACGCTGCGCGAACTGCCACCGCTGCGCCGGCACCTGCGCTGCCGGTTGCTGGCGGCGCTCGCGATCGAGCTGGAGCAGACCGACGACGTGCGCGGCGAGCTGGCATCGCTCGAGGCGGTCGTGCTGGCCCGGCAGCTGGGTGCGCCCGGGTTCCTGGCCACCGCGCTCAACGCCCGGTTCCGGCGCAGCTACTGGACCAGCACCCTGGCCGAGCGCGAGCAGATCGCCGCCGAGCTGTTCGCCCTCGGCCGCGACCACGGACTGGTCACGATCGAGGCCACCGGCCGGCAGGCGCTGCTGCGCTGTGCCTGCGGCCGGGGCGACTTCGCCAGGGCCGACGAGCACGCCGCGGAGACCGAGCGGCTGGCGGACACCTACGACCTGCCGATCGCGGCCGCCACCGTGTCGCTCTACCAGGGGTTGCGGCATACGTTGGCCGGGCGGTTCGGCGACGCGGAGCGCGCACACCAGCACGCAGGCGAGCTGATCAGCCGCGTCGGCTGCGCCGACGCGGAGCAGGGCTTCTTCCCGATAGCCCCGCTCACGCTGGGCTGGTGGACCGGCAAGCTCGCCGATCTGGTCGACTTCTGCGCCGCCGCGTACTCCCGGTGGCCAACGACCGGAACCGAGGCCTACGCGCTGACCCTGGCCACGGCCGGCCGGCTCGACGAGGCGCACGCGGTCGCGGCGCGCCGCCCGCCGGTGCCCCGGGACATCCGGTTCAAGATCGTCATGGCGCTGCGCGGCATGGTCGGGCTCGCCCTGCACGACCATCACCGGTTGGCCGAGGCCTACCAGGCCCTTCGGCCGATGGAGGACGAGATCGCCGGCGGCGACACCGGCGGGTTCGCCGTGCTGTTCCCGGTCGCGCAGTTGCTCGGCGATCTCGCCGACCGGTTGGGGCAACCGCAGTCGGCGAGCGCGCACTACCTCAAGGCCAAGGAGGTGGCCGAGCGCGCCGACGTTCCACTGTGGATGGCCGCCGCCCGGGAGGCGTTGGCCCGCACCATCACCCGGTCCAAGCCGTACCGGGCCTGGTGAGGAGTGCGGCTCGTGCTCACCCCTCAGCCAGCGCGAGCCGCACTCCCAGAGCCACGAACGCACCGGCGAACCCGCGCCGCAGCCAGGTCAGCACCCGGGAACTGGTCATGACCCGGTCGCGCACCGCGGCCGCGAACCGGCCGTAGGCAACGAAGACGGCGAACGTGAGCGCCATGAACACCGCGCTCAGCTCGATCATCCGCAGCACGCCCTCGCCGGGGCCGACGAACTGCGGCAGAAAGGCGACGAAGAAGATCGTCAGCTTGGGATTCAACAGGTTGATCAGCACGGCCGACCCGATCACCTTCGCGGCCGGGCGGTGTTCCCGGTCGGCCGCGACGGTGAACGCCTGCTTGCCCCGCAGCGTGCTCCAGGCCAGGTAGAGCAGGTAGGCAACACCGAGGTACTTGATCACCTCGAACGCCACCGCACTGGCGTGCAGCAGTGCGGCCAGCCCGGTGATCGCCGCGACCAGGTGCGGCACCGTGCCGAGCGTGCAGCCCAGCGCCGCCACCACGCCGGCCCGGGCGCCCCGGGCCAGCCCGGCCGCCACCGTGAACAGCACCCCGGTGCCCGGCGTGGCGACGACCACCAGCGAGGTCAACAGAAACTCGATGGTCATGGGCCGATCGTGCCGGCGGCGGGCGCTACCGAACAGGTCCACCGAGCAGCGGCCGAAGTGGACCACTCGGCTCGGCGACCTGGACCAGCCGCTGCAACTCGTCCGCCACCACCAGGATCTTGTGGACCCGGTCGCCGACGATGGTCAGGATGTCGATGCCCAGCCCGGTCACCGTGCGCCCGGTCGCCGGTACCTCGCCGAGCGCCGTGCGCCACGGCCCGACGTGCCGCGCGGTGTGCCGGAAGGAGATCGCCAGCAGGCCCGACGAGGACTGCACGACCCGATCCAGCAACTGGAACACGTGGTCGCTGAACGCGACATGCAGAGCCCGGGCCCGCTCCACCACCTCCGTCAGCGGCGTCGCCACCCCGTTGATGAACACCGGATCGGCATACAACTCGGCGAACGCCCGCAGCGGATCCGCATGCTCGTCCGGCGGTCGTTTCCACAATTCGATCAGCCGATCCTCGATCGCCACCCAGGCCGTTCGGCCCGCCCGCTCGGAAACCGGCAGTGGCCGGGACGCCTGCACGGCGAACGCCACGACCAGCAGCACGGCGAAGGCCAGCAGCAACCCCCCGATGACCCCGGTCGCGATCCGCGCGCCGGGTGTCTCGAGCCGAACCGCGAGCAGCACCCCCGAAAAGCCGCCCGTGAACACGCCGATAATGGCCACGAGCAGCACCGGCGCGATAATGAACCCGAACGCCTGCTCCTTTCTTCCGTGCGCGAACAAAACCATCATCGCCGCCACGACAATGGGTAACAAAGAAAGAACGAAAACAGCCAGCAAGAACTGCGTCATCGCCCACCTCCACCCAGAATTTGCGTCCCAAGTATGGCGGCACGCCGAACGCACCGTCAAGACGTAGTGTCCGGACAGTGTGTCCGACCACGGGTGGCGTTCGACGAGGGTTCCGTCAGGACCAGTACGCAGGTCGCCGAAGGACGATGCCGGTGCCGCTTGTCAGCGTGTCGGGCAACTGCGCTCTGCGGATCTTGTCGTCGCCGATGTGGACGAAGCCGTCGGCCTCCCGCCTCAGGTCGGCGGAATGTCGACTTGGCGGAAAGGCCGCGATGATCCGCTTCTCTGGCCGGAGCCGCTTCGTCGCACGAACCGCAGGACACAGGTCGCTGTCGGCCGAGAGAAGTAGCGCAGTGTCGAAGCGATCCCGCACGGCGTCCTCGACGAGGGCGACGGCATTGTTGACGTCTGTCTCCTTCTCTTCGAAGACCACCCAGGTGTCCCCGCAACTCCGGCAGCGTCGATCCTTCTGTTGGAACCGCCCGTCGACGACGGTGACAAGTGGGCTGTGCACCGCCAGCGCATCCAGGTAGTCGGACTGGCGCTGCTCGCTGTCGGGGTTGTTCCGCACCCGAGCCGTGAAGTAGGTGAGCCGCTCGAGGCTCTGGTCCGCCCGCAACAGACTCGTAGCCAAAGCCTGCAGGTCCAACCACAGGTGGCGTCGACCGTATCTGGCCTTCAGCCCGAAATACAGGTTGAAGCCATCGACGTAGGCAGCCACACGGACCACGGCGTAACTCCTGAGCGGGTGCGGTTGTGGGGTATGCTGAAGAGACACCACGCCAGGGTGAGCAGCCCTGGCCCGACGGCCCCGGAAACGGGGCCGTCTCTTTTTGGACGCCACCTGAAAGGGGCGCCGGGGAGCGTGCCGGTGTGACCCTACGCAGGCCTGATCATCGGCGGCCGGGCACCCTTGACGCGCGCAGGCCGGGTCAGCCTTCGGTGGTCTCCGGGACCAGGGTGAGGGAGATCGAGTTGATGCAGTAGCGCTGGTCGGTGGGGGTGGGGTAGCCCTCGCCGGAGAAGACGTGGCCGAGGTGGCTGTGGCAGTTGGCGCACAGGACCTCGGTGCGGGCCATGCCGAGCGAGCGATCTTCGCGCAGGATGACCGCGTCGGTGTCGGCCGGGTCGAAGAACGACGGCCAGCCACAGTGTGACTCGAACTTGGTGTCGCTGCGGAACAGTTCGGCGCCGCAGGCCCGGCAGTTGTAGACGCCTGCGGTCTTGGTGTCGGTGTACTCGCCGGTCCACGGAGCCTCGGTGCCGGCCTGCCGCAGCACCCGATACTCGGCCGGGCTGAGCTGCTCGCGCCACTCCTGCTCGGACTTGGTCACCTTCGGGGTCATGGGTTCCACGGTAGCCCGGGTTTAGTTGAACATCACCGCGAACACGTAGACGACCGCGTCCCAGGCGGCCAGCACCACGCCGAGCAGAATCAGCAGCACCAGGAGGCTGGCCATCAGCCGGTAGTGCCCGCCGAGCCGGTTGGCGCCGTCGGCGAAGTCGCTCATCCCGGAGATGTAGCCCTCGACCGTGTAGTTCGGCCGCACCCGCTCCACCCGGTCCAGGTGCTCGGCGAACGCCCGCGCCTCCGGGTCCTCCGGGTCCAGCCCGGTCAGGTCGTCGGAGAACCGCTCGGAGGACGCGCGGAACCGGTCATCCTCGTGCGGGTCAGGCATTCCGGTCGCCGCCATGGCCACCACGGTAGCTTGCGCGTCACGCCTCGCCCAGGTGGCGTTCCTGGAGTTCCGCGGTCGCGTCGAGCAGATCCGCCCGCAGGTGCACGAACGAGCCGAAGCCCCATTCCTCGAGCCGGCCGAGCTGCGCGCCGAACTTGCCCCGGCGGCGCACCGGCGACACCGTCCGGCCGGCCGCGCGCAGCCTGCGGGCCGCGGCAAGCACCTCGGCCAGCGGGACGTCCGCGTCGTACAGCACGGCGACCGACGCCCGCTCTGGCGTGCCGCCGAGCAGGTCCACGATGCGCTCGAAGCCGATGGAGATGCCGCAGGCCGGCACGTCGGTGCCGGACAGCCGCCCGATCAGCCGGTCGTAGCGCCCGCCGCCGGCCACCGAGCCGGCCGACGCCGGGTGCACGATCTCGAAGATCTGTCCGGTGTAGTAACCCATCCCGCGCACCAGGGTCGGGTCGAACTCCCACCGGAGGTCCCGCTGCTCGGCCAGCACCGCCAGGGCGTCCGCGGTCGTGCGCAGGTCGGCAAGGACGTCCTCGCCGAGGTTGGGCAGCGCGTCGGCGAGCGCGTCGACCAGCTTGCCCGCCTCGACCCCGTGCAGCCCTTCGATCGTGTCGGTCAGCCGGTCGACCTGCGGTTCGGGCAGGCCGCGGCCGGTCAGCTCGGCCCGCACGCCGGCCCAGCCGATCTTGTCCAGCTTGTCCAGCGTGATGAACAGCCCGTCCCACGCGGCCTCCGGCACCTCGGCCCGGGCGGCGAGGGCGGACAGAAACCGGCGGTCGGAGACCCGGACGGTGGTGTCGGCGAGGCCGGTCGCGGCCAGCGCCTCGGTGGTGGCCTCGACCAGTTCGATCTCGGCCAGCACGCTCGGCTCCCCGAGCATGTCGATGTCGCACTGGTAGAACTGCCGGTACCGGCCCTTCTGCGGGCGCTCGGCCCGCCACACCGGGCCGACCTGGAAGGAGCGGAAGGGATCCGGCAGGCTCGCCCGGTTTTGCCCGTAGAACCGGGACAGCGGCACGGTCAGGTCGTAGCGCAGCCCGAGGTCGATCAGGTCGCCGACCGCGGTGTCGGCCGCAACCCGCTCGTCCAGCCCGCGGCGCAGCACCCGGTAGATCAGCTTCTCGTTCTCGCCACCCTGGCCGCCCTGCAGCCGCTCGATGTTCTCCAGGGCCGGCGTCTCGATGCGCCGGTAGCCGTACCGGCGGTAGACGTCGGTGATCGCCGCCAGGACGTGATCGCGGACGGCCACGGTCGCCGGCAGCAGGTCACGCATGCCCCGTGCGGGGCTGAGGTCGGTCTTCACCTGCTCAATTTATCCAACGCCGGATCCTGAGCCCCACCGGATTAAAGGTTGAGAAGCGCTCATGAGCTGTTGCTTTCCGGCCACCCGGCAGGAACCATCGGAATCGGAGTACCGGTCGGCGCCAGCGTCGAGAGGAGGTCGCCGTGGCGATTCGGCAGTACGTGGTCCGCTACGTCGGCGGCCCGCTCGACGGCCGGGTGGACACCCTCGACCGGTTGCCCACCGCGCCCCTCGACACGGTCACGCACGTGCATCTCAACGACGGCCCCAAGATCGTGCATCACTACGACCTGCAGTACGCGGTCGAGTACGGGTGCGAGTACCGGGTCAGATCCGCAGAGTGACCCGGACCGCGCGGTGGTCGGAGGCGCCGGTGTCGATGACCGCCCGGTCCCGCGCCCGCAGGTTCGGTGTCGCGGTCACGTAGTCGATCCGTTTGACCGGGGTGCCGGCCGGATAGGTCAGCCCGGGATCGGCGCCGGACCAGGTGTCGCGCACCGCGGCGAACAGCGGCGTCAGCTCCGGCGCGGCCGGCTCGGCGTTGAAGTCGCCGAGCAGCACCTGCCGGGCGCCGCGCCGGTCTCCGGCGAGGATCCGCACGGTGTCGGCGACCTGGGCGGCGCGCACCGCGGGATCGGGCCGGAAGTCCAGATGGGTCACGTAGACGTGCACCGGCACGCCGCGGGCGAGCACGACCGCCTCGGCGAATCCGGGCATCGGCAGGGGAACGGGCTCGGGATCCTGTGTGGACAGTCGGGTAATCAGGTGATTTTCCGTGTGGAGGATGGGAAAGCGGCTGAGCACGGCGACCCCGTACCGGCGTGCCGGGGCGCCCTCGGTCAGCGGTGGCAGGTCGTAGATCGGCGCGAAGAACACCCGCATCCCGAGTAGTGCGGCCAGCTCGGCGGCCTGGTCGCGGAACTCGCTGCGCGCCGCCCAGTGCACGTCGACCTCCTGCAGGCCGACCACGTCCGCGCCGCTGTCCCGGATGGCGGCCGCGGTCCGGGCCAGGTCGAGCCGGCCGTCCTCGCCGATTCCGGTGTGCATGTTGAAGGTCAGCACCCGGATCGAGGCGAACGGCCGGGCCTGTGCCGCGCCGGTTCCGGTCAGCACGAGGCAGGACGTCAGCAGGAGCAGAGCGATGCGCCGGCCCATCGGTGCCTCCGTCGTGTCTTTCTCACCATTCGCATCATTGTCTGGTGACACTCTAACGGTCAGGAGCCGTTCTCGGCAGACCCGATGATCAGCAGGCACAGGTCGCAGCGCGGCCCGTCCAGCACGGTGCCGGCCAGATCCGGCGGTGCGGCATGGGCACAGGACGCGCGGTAATGCTGATGGAGCAACGGTGCGTCCGGGACGACCGGGAACGCGTGCAGCACTCCGTCGTAACAGCTGCGCCACCACAGGTATCGCGCACTCATGCGAACCCCTTGGTCTTGTCAGGGCACCAGGGCAAACTACGCCTCTGAAGCCTTGATCGGTGCTCCCCACGGAGGAAACATGGCGCAGCTGATCTCGTTGTCGGACGAGGACATCGCGCAGTTGCGCAGTGAGCTGGCCGCCGGCCGGCCGTCGATGGTGTGGTTCACCAAGGCGGCGGTCGGGGTCGCGGCCGGCGCATCGGCGAAGGTGGTGGCGTTCGACGAGCCCGCGGAGGGCGACTTCATCCAGGTGCGACCGGCCGGATCCAAGGACGTGTTGTCGTTCGCCCCGGCCGAGTTGACCCGCACCCGGCCACCCCGGCGCAAGGCCGCCCCGAAGACCGCCAAGGCCGCCGCGCCGGCACCGGCCAAGGCATCCGGGCCACGAATGCCCGACCCGGCCCCGGCCAAGCCGCCCGCGGCGCCGTCCGCGGCCCCGGCCCAACCACCCGAGATCCGGCCGACCGCCGCGCCCACCCGGCCCGCGCCCCGCCGCCCCGGCCGGTCCGCGCCGCCCGCCGAGGTGACCGTGACGCTCAGCTCGACCCCGGACGGGGACTGGCGGGTCGAGGTGGTCGTCGGCAAGAAGCGCACCGTGCGGTCGTTGCCGGTGCCCCCGGCCGACGTGGCCAGGGCCGCGCGGGCATTACCCGGCCCGGTGGCCGACGCCGTGGACCGGGCCCTGGACTCCGCCCGCCGTCAGCAGCAGAACCGGGTGGCCGCGCTCCAGGCCGAGCTGGAGCAGGCCCAGCGGGCGCTGACCGAGCTGGGCTGACCGGTCAGGGCGGACATGCCAAGCCGTCCCGCGGCAGCTTGCCGTCGGCGAGGAAGGCCCGGGCGGCGTCGGTGGCGCAGGCGGACAACCCGAGCGCGCCGTGCCCGGCGCCCTGCCAGGACACCAGCACCGCGTCGTTCAGCGTGCGCGCCGCCCGCTCGGTCCCCGGGTAGGGCGTCACCGGATCGGTCGCGGTGGCCAGCACCACGATCGGCGGCGCGCCCTCGGCCACCTGGGCGCGGACCGGCTGGCTGGCCACCGGCCACACCCCGCAGAGGGCCAGCCGCTGGGCCATCACGCCGCCGAACGTCGGGTACTTCCTGGTCCAGTCCTCCGCGATCGAGGTCAGCTGGGTGACCGTGAGCCGGGCCAACTGGTCGTTGCAGCCGATCACCAGCTCGCTGTCCAGCAACGGCGTCTGCACGTCGCTGCCCTGCACGACCGGTGCCAGCAGCGCGGCCAGCGGGTCACCGGCGCCGGAGCGGGCGGCGGCGAGCGCCGCCGACAACGCCGGCCAGCCCGGCCGGTCGGCCAGCCCGGCGAGCACCGCACGCACCGCGACCCCCGCGCCGACATCCGGACCGGAGCTCACCGCCAGCGGCTGTTCGCGCAGCTGCGCGAGCAGCGTGGGGAGCACCTGATGCGGGTCGGGACCCAGCTCGCAGCCCCGGGACCGGCAGTCCGCCGCGAACGCCTGCCAGGTCGCCTCGGCACCGGCCGCGACGCCCTCCATGGCGTTCGCCGCGTCCTGCGCGACGTCCGGCAGCCCGTCCAGCACGACCCGGCCGACCCGGTCGGGGAACCGCTCGGCGAACACGGTCAGCACCCGGGATCCCTCGCCGTGCCCGATCGCGTTCAACCGGGGCAGGCCCAGTGCGCGCCGCACCACGTCCAGGTCGACCGCGGTGCGCCAGCTGTCCAGCGCGGGCAGCCGGGCCTCCAGTTCGATCGAGCACTGCTGTCCGGCCGTCTTCGCCGGCTCGAGCCAGTCGTCCACCGCGACGGTGGTCGGGTCGGCCTCGACGATCCGGGACCGCACCGGGGCCGGCACGCAGTCCGGCGGCTCCGAGTTGCCTGTTCCCCGCCGGTCCACGCCCACCAGCGAGAACTTCTCGAAGAACTCGCGGGGCAGGGTCGCCGCGAACCGCGCCGCGTAGATCGAGCCGGGCTGGCCCCCCGCCTCGTTCACCACGACCAGCGGAACGCTCCCGGTGCCCACCTTGGTCAGCTGCAGCCGGACGTTGCCCCGGCCCGGCGCGTACGGCGAGTCCAGCGTGCTGTTCACCCGTCCGCACTGCACCGGCAGCCACTCCGGCAGCGGCGGGTCCGTCAGCCTGGCCAGCATGTTGTCCTGACACGTCAGCCACCGCACGCTGGCCTGGCGTGGCTCGTCCAGTGGCGGGATCGGCACCGAGCCGGGCTGGTTCGGCTGGGTCTGCTCCCCGCCCGGCGCGTCCCGCACCACGATCTCCGGCCGCTCCGAGGGCCCCGCCGTGCACCCTCCCAGGGTCACCCCCAGCACCGAGGCGACGACCAGCAACATCCCTCGGCGTCTCATCGCGCCAAACCCTGCCACCCCCTTGGTGAACTCCCGGTGTAGCTCCCCGGCCGGGGTCGGGGGTGCGGTGCAGAATGAGGCCCGTGCAGTTACCTGTGATGCCGCCGGTGGCGCCGATGCTGGCCAAGCCGGTCGCCGACATCCCGCCCGGGCGACTTTACGAGCCGAAGTGGGACGGGTTCCGCTCGATCATCTTCCGGGACGGGGACGAGGTCGAGATCGGCAGCCGCAACGAGCGGCCGATGACCCGGTACTTCCCCGAGCTCGTGGCCGCGGTCAAGGCGAACCTCCCGCGCCGGTGCGTGGTGGACGGCGAGATCATCGTCGCCGACACCGAGGGCAAGGGCCTGGACTTCGAGGCGCTGCAGCAGCGGATCCATCCCGCGGCGTCCCGGGTCAACCTGCTTGCCGAGCGGACCCCGGCGTCGTTCATCGCGTTCGACCTGCTCGCCATCGACGACACCGACCTCACCCAGCGCCCGTTCGCGGAGCGCCGGGCCGCCCTCGAGGCCGCGCTCGCCGACGCGAAGCCACCGGTGCACGTGACCCCGGCGACCACCGACATCGACCTTGCCCGCCAGTGGTTCCAGCTGTTCGAGGGCGCCGGCCTCGACGGGCTGATCGCCAAGCCGCTCGACGGCGTCTACGAGCCGGACCGCCGGGTGCTGGCCAAGATCAAGCACGAGCGCACCGCCGACTGCGTCGTGGCCGGCTACCGCGTGCACAAGTCCGGCCCCGGCCTGATCGGCTCGCTGCTGCTCGGGCTCTACGGCGAGGACGGCAAGCTCGCCTCGGTCGGCGTGGTCGGCGCGTTCCCGATGGCCCGCCGCAAGGAGCTGTTCGAGGAACTGCAACCACTGGTCACCGACTTCACCGACCACCCGTGGGCCTGGGCCGAGCAGCTGGTGGGCAACCGCACCCCGCGCAAGAACGAGGGCAGCCGGTGGAACGCCAACAAGGACCTGTCGTTCGTGCCGCTGCGCCCGGAGCGGGTGCTCGAGGTCCGCTACGACTACATGGAGGGCCCCCGGTTCCGGCACACCACCCAGTTCGTCCGCTGGCGCCCGGACCGCGAGCCCGCCTCGTGCACCTACGACCAGCTCGAGCAACCGGTCCGGTTCAACCTGGCCGATGTGCTCACCGGAGGCGTCGGTACCGAAGCATGAGGTGACCGTCCGCGGTCAGCACCGAGGCGAGCTCCAGCTCGAGTGGCGCCGCGGGCGGCAGTCCGACCGCGGTTCGCGGCGCGTCCCCGCTCACCAGCAGCGGCGCCAGGGTCAGGCACAGCTGGTCCACCAGGCCCTCGGCGATCAGCTCGCCGAACAGGTGCGGCCCGCCCTCGCAGTTGACCCGGCGCAGCCCGCGCGCCGCCAGCTCGGCCAGCGCCGCACTCAGGTCGACCGTGTGGTCCCCGGCCACCACCACGTCCGCGCCGGCCGCGGCCAGCGCCGCACGCCGCTCGGCCGGCGCGGCCGCACAGGTCAGCACGATCGGCGCCACCACCGTGTCGGTGACCAGCAGGGCGTCCGGCCCGATCGAGCACCGCCGGGTCACCACCGCGATCGGCGGCACCTCGGCAAGGCCCAGCCGGGCGCGCCGCTCGGCGCGCACCTCGGTCGGCTTGACCCCCCGGTATCCCTCCAGCCGCGCGGTGCCGGCGCCGACCAGGACCACGTCGGCCAGATCCCGGCCCAGCGCGAAGATCCGCTTGTCGGCCGGGCTGGACAGGCCCGCCGACCGGCCCTCGACGGCGACCGCGCCGTCCGCCGAGCTGACGAAGTTCACCTGCACCCACGGCCGGTCCAGCCCGTCCGGATAGCCGTAGATCCGCTCGAGCTCCCGGTCGTCCAGGTCGGCCGGGGGCTCGGGAAACAGCCGGTGCACCGGCTCAGGACCGCCTGCGGTGCTCGTCGAGCAGCGCCCACACCGAGACCTGGCGGCGGGATCCGTCCTGCCTGCGCGAACCGGAGTTGGCCGATCGGGGCTGCTCGTCGATCGGGCTGTTCGCGGACCGGAACTCCCACTGCATCTCGTCGTAGATCGGCGTGTCGGTCACCCGGCGTCCCTCCTTCGGCTCAGCGCACTCCGGCACAGGCTACGCACTGGTACGCACAACGATCGACACCCCCGGCCGGTTATGCCCGCAGCCCGGAAAGGCCCTCGGCGCGGGTGCGCACCGGCGCGTAGCCCAGCTCGGCCCGCGCCTTGCCGATGTCGATCGTGCACTCCTGCCCGGCGGCCCACACGGTGAAGTAGTCCAGCGGCGGGGAGTCCTTGCGCCCCAACAGTTTCCACGCCCGCTCGCCGGTCGCGGCGAGCAGCCGGGCCAGGCCGAGCGGCACCGACCGGGTCGGCGCCTCGACCCCCTGGGTGGCCAGCAGCTCGGTGATGAACTCCCGGAACACCACGGGTTCGCCGTCACTGACGAAGTAGGCCTCGCCCGGCCGGCCCCGCTCCGCGGCCAGCACCAGGCCCTCGACCGTGTTGTCGATGTGGGTGGTGGCGGTGCGGTGGGTGCCGCCGCCGATCCAGGCGAACCGGCCCGCCTTGACCATCGCGACGAGTGCCGGCAGCACACCGGTGTCCCCGGCGCCCCAGACCAGCCGGGGCCGCACCACCACGGTCTCCAGCCCCTCGGCCGAACGCACCAGCAGCTCGGCCGCGGCCTTGGTGGCCGGGTACGGGGCCCTCGAGTTCGGCCGCAGCGGCGCCGACTCGTCCACGTTCACGAGCGGCTGGCCGGCCATCAGCGCGGCCTCGGTGCCGACGTGCACCAGCCGGGTCACGCCCGCCCGGCGGGCCGCGGCCAGCACGTTGCGGGTGCCGTCCACGTTGCCGGCGGTGAACTCGGCCCAGCTGCCGCCCGGTGTGGTCCAGGCCGCGGCGTGGAACACGACGTCCGCGCCCGCGCAGCCGGCGGCCAACGAGTCCACATCGGACAGGTCGCCGCGCACCGGCTCGGCACCCAGCTCGGCCACCCGCGCGGCCGAGGCGTCGCCGCGGGCCAGGGCGCGCACCGTGTGCCCGTCGCCGACCAGCCGGCGGACCAGCGCCCCGCCAACGAAGCCCGATCCGCCGGTGACGAACGCGATGGTCATGCGTCGAACAATATCGATCGCGATCACCACGAGTTGTAGGCGACCATTTCCGCCATGGGTTTCCTCGAGGCGAACGGGCTCGGCTACCGGCTCGACGACGGCCGGCAGCTGTTCTCGGACGTCTCGTTCCGGGTGAGCACCGGCCAGGTCGTCGCGCTGGTCG
Organism: Actinophytocola sp.; assembly: GCF_035762905.1. Lineage (GTDB taxonomy): Bacteria > Actinomycetota > Actinomycetes > Mycobacteriales > Pseudonocardiaceae > DASYTH01. Next base: position 102,111 of record NZ_DASUCC010000130.1, on the reverse strand, counting down.
GGGCGAACGGGGCCGGCAAGACCACGCTGCTGCGCATCCTCGCCGGGGAGCTGGCACCGGTCGACGGCGGCGTGTCGGTGCAGGGCGGGTTGGGCGTGATGCCGCAGTTCATCGGCTCGCTGCGGGACGACAAGACCGTGCGCGACCTGCTGCTCGCGGTCGCCCCGGCGGCGCTGCGGGCCGCGGCCGCCGAGCTGGACGCCGCCGAGCTGGCCCTGATGGAGACCGACGACGAGCAGACCCAGCTCCGCTACGCGCACGCGCTGCACGAGTGGGGCGAGGCCGGCGGCTACACCGCCGAGGTGCTGTGGGACACGGTGACCGTGGCCGCCCTCGGCGTCCCGTTCGACCGCGCCCGGTTCCGCGAGGTGAGCACGCTGTCCGGCGGCGAGCAGAAACGCCTGGTGCTCGAGGCGCTGCTGCGCGGCCAGGAACAGGTGCTGCTGCTCGACGAGCCGGACAACTATCTGGACGTGCCCGGCAAGCGCTGGCTGGAGCGGCGGCTGGCCGAGGTGGGCAAGGCGGTCCTGCTGGTCAGCCACGACCGCGAGCTGCTGGCCACCGTGGCCACGCACGTTGTGGCGGTGGAAGGCGGCACCGCCTGGGTGCACGGCGGCGGATTCGCCACCTGGCACGACGCCCGGCTGGCCCGCTGGGACCGGATGGCCGAGCTGCGGCTGCGCTGGGACGAGGAGCACGACAAGCTGGTCGAGCTGGTCCGCTGGCTGGGCCAGATCGCCAAGTACAACGACGGGATGGCGCCGCGGTACCGGGCGGCGCAGACCAGGCTGCGCAAGTTCGAGGAGCCCGGCCCGCCGCCGCTGCCGCCGCGCGAGCAGCGGGTCAAGCCGCGGCTGCGCGGCGGGCGCACCGCGGTGCGCGCGATCACCTGCGCCGGGCTGGAGCTGACCGGTCTGATGCGGCCGTTCGACACCGAGGTGTTCTTCGGCGACCGGGTGGCCGTGCTCGGCTCCAACGGCTCCGGCAAGAGCCACTTCCTGCGGCTGCTCGCCGGTGACCCGGAGGTCGCGCACACCGGCACCGCCCGGCTCGGCTCCCGGGTGGTGCCCGGCCTGTTCGCGCAGACCCACCGGCACCCGGAGTGGGTCGGCCGGACCCTGCTGGACGTGCTCTGGCACGGCGAGGACGGCCGGTCCGGCATGGACCAGGGCACCGCGTCGGCCGTGCTGTCCCGCTACGGCCTGGCCGGCTGCCGCGAGCAGCGGTTCGAGACGCTCTCCGGCGGGCAGCAGGCGCGGTTCCAGATCCTGCTGCTCGAGCTGTCCGGGGCGACCCTGTTGCTGCTCGACGAGCCCACCGACAACCTGGACCTCACCTCGGCGGAGGCGCTGCAGGACGCGCTCGAGGCGTTCGAGGGCACGGTGCTCGCGGTCACCCACGACCGCTGGTTCGCCCGCTCGTTCGACCGCTACCTGGTGTTCCGCTCCGACGGCGTGGTGGCCGAGGTGGCCGAGCCGGTCTGGGACGAGGCCAGGGTGGAGCGCGTCCGGTAGCGGGCGAAGTACCAGCACAGCAGCCCGGCCGGGATGAACATCACCACGCCGTACACCGCCGCCGGGATCGCCATCTGCGAGTTGTTCAGCAACGTCGGGCTGAGCGCGATGGTGATCGCCAGCGTCGCGTTGTGGATGCCGATCTCGAACGAGGAAGCGATCGACTGCTCCTGGTTCACCCGGAACAGCCGCGGCACGGCGTAGCCGATCGACAGGGACAGCACGCAGAGCAGCAACGCGACCAGGCCGACCGACTGGAGGTAGCCGCCGATGTTGGCCCGTTCCTGGAAGATCGCCACCGCGATGACGCCCACCAGCACCACGATCGAGGCGATCTTCACCGGCCGGTACATCCGGTCGGCGAAGTCGGTGAACCGGTGCCGGACGTACATCCCGATCGCCACCGGCACCAGCACGATCGCGACCACCTGGGCGAACTTCCCGGCCTGCAACCCGAGCGAGTCACCGTCGTCCATGAAGCCGGACACCGCCAGGTTGACCACGATCGGCAGCGTGAGCACGGCCAGCACCGAGTTGATCGCGGTCAACGTGATGTTCAGGGCCACGTCGCCGCGGGCCAGGTGGCTGAAGATGTTCGCCGTGGTGCCGCCGGGCGAGGCGGCCAGCAGCATCATCCCGACGGCCAGCGCCGGCTCGAGGTCGAACAGCAGCACCAGGCCGAGGCAGATCATCGGCAGCACCAGGATCTGGCAGACCAGGGCGACCCCCGCGGCCTTCGGATGGCGGGCCACCCTGGCGAAGTCGCCGACGGTCAGCGCCAGCCCGAGCCCGAACATGATCACCGCCAGGCTGGCCGGGAGAAACACCGTGGTCACGATCGATGAGGTCATGGCGGCTCCTCTGCTCGCGGCGAAGCTGAGCGACGTTCGCAAGAACCCGACAAAAAGGCAAGAGCCGTATCCACCTTGTTGCCGGCGATGCTTGAATCGGGTTCCGGCGCCGCGAGCCCGGGGCTCCGTAAACTTGCCGTAAGGACGGTCGTACGGACGCGGAGGTGGCACGTGGTGAGCTCGGACGAGCGCCGCTTCCAGGTGCTCCGTGCCATCGTCGCGGACTACGTGTCGAACAACGAGCCGGTCGCCTCGAAGGCCATCGTGGACCGGCACAACCTCGGCGTCTCCAGCGCCACCGTGCGCAACGACATGGCCGCGCTGGAGGAGGAGGGCTACATCGCCCAGCCGCACACCAGTGCCGGCCGGATCCCGACCGACAAGGGCTACCGCCTGTTCGTCGACCGGCTCTCCGACGTCAAGCCGCTCTCGGTCGCCGAGCGGCGGGCGATCCAGTCGTTCCTCGGCGGCGCGCTCGACCTGGACGACGTGCTGCGCCGCAGCGTGCGCCTGCTGGCCCAGCTCACCCGGCAGGTCGCGGTGGTGCAGTACCCGACGCTGACCCGGTCCACCGTGCGGCACGTCGAGGTCGTGCAGCTCACCCCGGCCCGGGTGATGCTGGTGCTGATCACCGACACCGGCCGGGTCGACCAGCGCATCGTCGACATGGGCGACGTGCTCACCGAGGAGACCGTGGCCCGGGTGCGCACCATGCTCAACGCCACCCTGACCGGCCACCCGCTGACCGACGCCGCGGCCAAGGTGGGGGAGCTGCTCGAGGACGCGCCTGCGGAGCTGCGCGACGCCATGACCCGGATGTCGACCGTGCTGATCGAGTCGCTGGTCGAGCACCCGGAGGAGCGCCTGGTGCTCGGCGGAACCGCGAACCTGACCCGCAACGCCGCCGACTTCCCCGGCTCCCTGCGGCAGATCCTCGAGGCGCTCGAGGAGCAGGTCGTGGTGCTCAAGCTGCTGGCCGCGGCCCGGGTGCCGGGCACCGTCACGGTGCGGATCGGCGAGGAGAACGAGGCCGAGGACCTGCGCTCCACGTCGGTGGTGTCCGTCGGTTACGGCTCCCGCGACCTGTTGTTCGGCGGAATGGGTGTGGTGGGACCCACCCGAATGGATTATCCGGGAACGATAGCGGCGGTTCGGGCCGTTGCGAACTACGTGGGAGAGATCCTGTCCGGGCGCTAACAGCGCGGCGCGGCACACGAGGTATGGAACGAGGCCCCGAGGGGCACGGGGCAGGAGGAACGGACAAGGTGGCGAGGGACTACTACGGGACTCTCGGAGTTCGGCCGGACGCGAGCTCCGACGAGATCAAACGCGCATACCGCAAGCTGGCGCGCGAGCTGCATCCCGACATCAATCCGGACGCCGAGGCGCAGCAGCGGTTCAGGGAAGTCACCGCGGCCTACGAGGTTCTCTCCGACCCGCAGAAGCGCAAGATCGTCGACATGGGCGGCGACCCGCTCGGCAACGGCGCCGCCGGCGGCATGCGCGACCCGTTCGCCGGGTTCGGCTTCGGCGACATCATGGACGCCTTCTTCGGCGCCGCGGGCGGCGGTTCCACCCGGGGCGCGCGCAGCCGGGTGCAGCCCGGTGCCGACGCGCTGATCCGGATCGAGCTGTCCCTCGAGGAGTGCAACACCGGCGTCACCCGCGAGCTGAACGTGGAAACCGCCGTGGTCTGCGACTCCTGCCAGGGCTCCGGGTGCGCCAAGGGCTCCATCCCGGAGACCTGCGACACCTGCGCCGGCCGCGGCGAGGTGCAGACCGTGCAGCGCTCGTTCCTCGGCCAGGTGGTCACCGCGCGCACCTGCCCGGTCTGCCGCGGGCTCGGCGAGGTCATCCCCGATCCGTGCCGGCAGTGCGGCGGCGAGGGCCGGGTGCGGGCCCGGCGCACGATCGCGGCGAAGATCCCGCCGGGCGTCGCGGACGGGATGCGGGTGCGCCTGGCCGGCCAGGGCGAGGTCGGCCCCGGCGGCGGCCCGGCAGGGGACCTGTACGTGGAGGTCGTCGAGGCGCCGCACCCCACCTTCGAGCGCAACGGCGCCGACCTGCACTGCACGCTGCGGGTCCCGATGACCACCGCCGCGCTCGGCGCGGTGATCCCGCTGGAGACCCTGGACGGCAGGGTCGACATGGAGCTCGAGCCCGGCACCCAGCCGGCCACCGAACTGCTGCTTCCCGGGCACGGGCTGCCCAAGCTGCGCTCCTCCGGCCGGCTGGACGGCCGCGGCGACCTGTACGTGCACATCGAGGTCGAGGTGCCCACCAAGCTGGACGCCCGGCAGACCGAGCTGCTCCGCGAGCTGTCCGGCCTGCGCGGCGAGGAGGACCACAACCTGGCCACGGTGAACGGCCGGCCCGGCGGACTGTTCTCCCGGCTGCGCTCCCGGGGCCGGTGACCACCGCCCCGGTCTTCCTGGTCGACCAGCTGCCGGCCGGCGACCACGCCGTGCTGGACGGTCCCGAGGGCCGGCACGCGGCCACCGTGCGCCGGTTGCACCCCGGCGAGGAGCTGATGCTCTGCGACGGCCGCGGCGCCGTGGCGCACTGCGTGATCGAGTCCGCCGACCGGCGCGACGCGCTGGATCTGCGCCTGCTGCGCCGCTGGGCCGAACCGCCCCCGCAGCCCCGGATCGTCGTCGCCCAGGCCCTGGTCAAGGGCGACCGCGGCGAGCTGGCCGTCGAGCTCGCCACCGAAGCCGGCGCCGACGCCATCGTCCCGTGGCAGGCCGCGCGCTCGGTCGCTCGCTGGGACGACGGCCCGCGCGGCGCCAAGGCCCTGGCCCGGTGGCGCAGCACGGTCCGCGAGGCGGCCAAGCAGTCCCGCCGCACCTGGGTTCCGGACGTCGCCGAGCCGGTCAGCACCGCCGGGCTCGCCACCCTCGTCCGGTCGAGCGCGGCCGCGTTCCTGCTGGACAGCGCGGCCGGAGCCCGGCTCACCGACGCCGAGCTGCCACCCCGAGGGGACCTGCTGATCATCGTGGGACCCGAAGGGGGAATTTCTTCGGCCGAGTCGACGTTGTTGGAGCAGGCAGGTGCGCAGGTCGTGCGGCTCGGTCCGACGGTGCTGCGAGCCTCGACGGCGGGCGTCGTTGCTGTCAGTGCAATAGGCGTACTAACTCAACGCTGGCGCTGACGCCTCGCGACGGTCTACGCTTTGCACTGCACGACGTCCTGAAACAGCGGACGCTGTGCGGCACGGACTTCCGCCGGACACCTCCCCCCTCGGTCCGGCGGCGCCGCGTCGCGGTGGAGCGACCCCCAGGCTTCACCGCGACGCGGCATCCTCGTCCCCCCTCCTTGCCAGCGGAGAGCGCTGGCCGGATTCCTCGGACGGCGCCCTCTGGGGGCCAAGCCCCCAGACCCCCGGCCGGCGGGGCTTCGCCCCCCGGACCCCCCACCTGTGGTCCGGTTACCTGTGGTGGTCCGGTTACCTGTGGTGGTCCGGTTACCTGGTCCTCACCTTTTGGTTCGGTTACCTGGGCTTCAGCTTTTGTTCGTGCGTGGGGTGGTGGTGGTGGGGTTGTTGATCAGTGAGCGGCTAACCTGCACGCATGTTCTTGACCGAACCTGAGTGCCTTTTCTGCAAGATCGTGGCGGGGGATGTGCCGTCGACGCCGGTGTATGAGAACGGAACGGTGTATGCGTTCCGGGACATCAACCCACAGGCGCGGGTGCATGTGCTGGTGGTGTCGCGGCAGCATTACGAGGATGCGGGGGCGTTGGCGGGGGACGATCCGGCGTTGCTGGCCGATCTGGTGCTGGCCGGGGTCGAGGTGGCGCGGCAGGAGGGGATCGAGAGATCCGGGTACCGGATGGTGTTCAACACGGGCGAGGATGCGGGGCGGACGGTGTTCCACGCGCATCTGCACGTGCTGGGTGGCGAGGGGCTGGGGTTGTTCGGGCGGGTGGGGTGACGGGGGTGAAGGTTGGCCAATGCACTTGGTCGGGGGCTGCGGCTAGCATCAAGATGGACAGGCATCGTTCGAGTTGGCGCACACGCGCAGAAGGCAGGACCGAGAGCACGTGACGGGTACCGCTGAGGGTGATCCCACCCGTACTTCTGGTGCGCCAACTGAGACCGAGAGCGTCGAGTCCGCAGCGCAGTCCCGGTTCGCCGTGCCCGACGACGCGGTGCTGGCGCTGCTCGGATCCCGGGACGAGAACCTGCGGGCGGCCGAGGAGCTGCTCGAGGCCGACATCCACGTGCGCGGCAACGAGGTGACCCTGTCCGGGACGTCGGGGGACGTGGCGTTCGCCGAACGGGTGTTCGCCGAGCTGGTCGTGCTGGCCAGCAAGGGCCAGCACCTGGGGCCGGACGCGGTCCGGCGGACCGTGGCCATGCTCTCCGCCGGGTCCGCCGAGTCGCCGGCCGAGGTGCTCAGCCTGGACATCCTGTCCCGGCGCGGGCGCACCATCCGGCCGAAGACGCTGAACCAGAAGCGCTACGTGGACGCGATCGACGTGCACACCGTGGTGTTCTGCATCGGCCCGGCCGGCACCGGCAAGACCTACCTGGCGATGGCCAAGGCCGTGCAGGCGCTGCAGGCCAAACAGGTGAACCGGATCATCCTGACCCGCCCCGCGGTCGAGGCCGGGGAACGGCTCGGGTTCCTGCCCGGCACGTTGTACGAGAAGATCGACCCGTACCTGCGGCCGCTGTACGACGCGCTGCACGACATGGTCGATCCGGAGTCGATCCCGCGCCTCATGCAGGCCGGCACGATCGAGGTCGCCCCGCTGGCGTACATGCGGGGCCGCACCCTCAACGACGCGTTCATCATTCTCGACGAGGCGCAGAACACTTCCGCCGAACAGATGAAGATGTTCCTCACTCGTCTCGGGTTCGGCTCGAAGATCGTCGTCACCGGCGATATCACCCAGGTCGATCTGCCCGGCGGTCAGGTCAGCGGGCTGCGGGTGGTCCAGGAGATCCTCGACGGTGTCGACGACGTACACTTCGCGACGCTGAACAGCCACGACGTGGTGCGGCACAAGCTGGTCGGCAACATCGTGGACGCCTACGACCGCTGGCAGGCGAAGCAGGATGCGAAGGCCGAGGCGCGTGATCCGCGCCGGCGCGGAGCGGTTGGCCAGGCCCGACGGGGACGATGAGGTCTGATGAGCATCGAGATCGCCAACGAGTCGGGGCTGGCGGTTGACGAGCCGTCCATCGTCGCCGCCGCCAGGTTCGCCCTTGACCGGCTGGGCGTGAGCAGGCTGGCCGAGCTGTCGATGTCGCTCGTCGGCCTCGAGGTGATGTCCGACCTGCACGAGCGCTGGATGGACCTGCCCGGCCCGACCGACGTGATGGCCTTCCCGATGGACGAGCTGGAGTCGGCCCGCCGCCCGGACGCCCCGGACGCCGGCCCGGCGCTGCTCGGCGACATCGTGCTGTGTCCGGCCTACGCCAAGGACCAGGCCCGGCAGGCGGGGCACAGCCTGCTCGACGAGCTGCACCTGCTGACCGTGCACGGCGTGCTGCACCTGCTCGGCTACGACCACGCGGAGCCGGCAGAGGAACGGGAGATGTTCACCCTGCAGAAACGGATCCTCGCCGACTTCCGGGTCGCACAGGCCGACGCGCGCCGACGAGCCGCGCAGCGCCGCGAGGACGACAAGGTGTTGGGCACGGTCGGGCTCGACGAGGACACGGCCGGCTGAGTGGGGGATCGCGATGAGCTCGGCTGGACTATTGGTCATCGCGGTATTGCTCGTGCTGTTCGCCGGCATGTTCGGCTGCGCCGACGCGGCCCTGTCCGCCGTGTCCCGGGCCCGGGTCGAGGGCATGGTCCGGCTCGGGCGGCCGGGTGCGCGCCAACTGCTCGCCGTGCTCGCCGAGCGGCCGCGGCACATCAACCTGCTGCTGCTGCTCCGGCTGAGCTGTGAGCTGGCCGCGACCGTGCTGGTCACGGTGGCCTGCCTGCAGCTGATCCACCCGGCCTGGCTGGCCGGCCTGGTCGCCGCGCTCGGCATGATCGTGGTCAGCTACGTGTTGGTCGGCGTTGGTCCGCGCACGTTGGGCCGGCAGCACCCGTACGCGGTCGGGCTGATCGCGGCCGGTCCGGTCCGGGTGCTCGGCTCGGTGCTCGGGCCGCTGTCCCGGCTGCTGATCATGATCGGTAACGCGATCACGCCCGGCCGGGGGTTCCGCGAGGGCCCGTTCTCCTCCGAGGTCGAGCTGCGCGAGCTGGTGGACATGGCCGAGGAACGCGGCGTGGTCGACGCGGACGAGCGCGAGATGATCCACTCGGTGTTCGAGCTGCGCGGCACGATCGCCCGCGAGGTCATGGTGCCGCGCACCGAGATGGTGTGGATCGAGGTGGGCAAGACGGTGCGCCAGGCGCTGGCCCTGTCGTTGCGCACCGGCTACACCCGGCTGCCGGTGATCGGCGAGAGCGTGGACGACGTGGTCGGCGTGGTCAACCTCAAGGACCTGGTGCGCGCGGTGATGGACGCCGGCCCGGACCGGCTCGCCGACCTGACCGTCACCGTCGGGGAGCTGATGGTCCCGGCGTCGTTCGTGCCGGACACCAAGCGCCTTGACGACCTGCTCGGCGAGATGCAGCTGTCCCGCAACCACATGGCCATCGCCGTGGACGAGTACGGCGGCACCGCCGGGCTGCTCACCATCGAGGACATCCTGGAGGAGATCGTCGGGGAGATCACCGACGAGTCGGACACCGACGACCGCCCGCCGATCGAGCACCTGGACGACGGCGCGGTGCGGGTCAGCTCGCGGCTGCCGGTGGAGGATCTCGGCGAGCTGTTCGACGTGGAGCTGGACGACCACGACGTGGAGACCGTCGGCGGCCTGCTGGCCCAGCGGCTCGGCCGGGTCCCGCTGCCCGGGGCCGAGGCCGAGATCGCCGGATTACGGATGCGCGCCGAGGGCGGCAAGGACAGCCGGGGCCGGGTGCGGATCACGTCGGTGGTCGTGCGCGGTGCGGAGAACCGCACGGCGGCGGCCCGCACGATGGTGCGCGCCGAGGAGAGGAGCGTCGACCTTGGCTGACCTGGACCCCGAGGACGCCAAGCTGGTCACCCTGGCCCGGTCCGCCCGCGCCCGCACGGGAGCCGCCGAGGGCGCCGCCGTCCGCGACTCCGACGGCCGCACCTACGCCGCCGCCACGGTCACCCTGCCGTCGCTGTCCCTCACCGCCCTCCAGGCCGCCGTCGCCGCCGCCGTCTCCAGCGGCGTGCGCACCCTCGAGGCCGCCGCCGTGGTCACCGAAGAGTCCACTCTGGACTCCGCATCGCTCGCCGCCGTCGCCGACCTGTCCCCGGACGCCCCGGTCCACCACGCCGATCCCGCGGGCGCCCTGCACGGCTGAACGCTCGTCCGGCCTAGGGCCGGGCTGTGCGCGGAAACGGGGGAGAATCAGGCTGATCAGAGGACGGCAGCAGGGTCAGCGCGGTCACGTGGCGAGGCCGGACGACGGTGAAGTGCCGGTGGTCGAGGGTGGCGACCTCGTTGACGCCCAAGCGTCGGCCAAGGCGATCACAGCGGCATCGCAGGTGCCGAGTGGCAGATCGGCGTAGCGCTCCACCAACTCAGCCATGCGCCGGTAGTCCGTGCTCGTCAGTTCCACCGGGATGAAGTCGCCCTCGGCGAGGGAGATCAGGAAGGCCGATTCGGCGGCCGCGCCGGCTCGTGACCGATCAGGTAGGTGACCTCGGCGACGACTGGCGCCGGGAGGACCATCGGACGCTTGGCCAGGTGTAGGTCGGTGAACAGGTCCACGCATCGGCGATGATCCGGATCCTTGGACAACGCGGCCGCGACGAGTGGGCCGGTGTCGCAAACGATCACTACCGACCGAAGCCTTCCCGGAGCAACTCCTCGCTCTGGGCGCCTGCCGCTGTGCCGTCACCGGGGGCGATTGCGAACCACGGGGACGGCCATGGGCGATCTTCGACCGGCCGTAGATGTCTGCGTACCTCGGTCAGCGCAGCCGGCACCTCATCCTCAGGCAGCTCCTGGACGAGGCGCATCAGCTCATCACGCTCGACGCTCACATCCCAAGTGTAACGACGACGCGGGTAAGGACATGATCGGCGACCGGTTCAGTGGTCGAGTTGGCCGGCCTTGATGGCGGTGAGGAGGGGGGTGAGGTCGGTCCGCAGGACGGGGCCGGTGGGGTTCTTGCTGTCGCGGATGGCGCCCGCGTGGGCCAGTTCGACGCATTCGCCACCTTGGCCGCTGGAGCGGGTGGACTTGCGCCAGGTCGCCTTGTGCAGGCAGGCCAGTTCGACGCAGTTGCCGCCCTGACCGCTGGAGCGGGTGGACTTGCGCCAGCGCGCTGTGCTCAGGTCCGGGGTCATGGTCCCGTACCGCCTTTCACTACTCGCCCGGGTTCATAGCTCCTCGGCCACCCTACTGATCAAGGCGCCTGACTCGCCGGGCGAGAGTGCGAGGTCGCGCAGCCGGCCGAACATCCAGGTGTAGCGCTCGACGTCGACCGGACGGTCGGGGTAGAGGGCGCCGGAGTCCACTTCGACGAGGATCGTCGGGTCGCCGCCGTCGGAGGGGAAGCGCAGCATGCTGAACGAGCCTGTCATCGCCGGGTGGGCGCCCGCGCTGAACGGCAGCACCTGCACGATCACGTTCGGGCGGTCGGCCAGTCCGGTGAGGTGCCGGAGCTGTTCGCGCATGACCTTCGGACCGCCGATGTGGCGGCGCAGCACGGCTTCGTTGATCACCACTTGCAGGCGCGGCGGCCCTTCCCGGTCGAGGAGTTGTTGCCTCGCCAGGCGAAGCTCGACTCGCCGGGCAACGTCTTCCTCTGTGGCGTCAGGGCTGTTGGCGGCGGATACCGCCCGGCAGTACTCGGCGGTCTGGAGCAGGCCGGGCACGAACTCGGCTTCATAGGTCCAGATTTCGGAGGCTTCGGCTTCTTCGCCGAGGTAGCGCTCGAACCAGTTGGGGGTGGTGTCGCTGTAGGCGAGGAGCCAGCCGCGGTCCTCCGATTCCTCGGCGAGGCGGACGAGGTGGTCGAGGGGACGCGCCGGCCGAGCTGCTCTCGCTGCCGCCCGGTTACGGGCTGCCGGTCGAGCGCCGGCTGCCCGTTCGGGTGCGGATGCGGGAACGATGAGTCAGCACTGCGAGAATGGCCGGATGATCCACCGATCCGGGTTCGCGTGCTTCGTCGGCCGGCCCAACGCGGGGAAGTCCACGCTGACCAACGCGCTGGTGGGCACGAAGGTGGCGATCACCTCCAGTAAGCCGCAGACCACGCGGCATGCGATCCGGGGGATCGTGCACCGGCCGGACGCGCAGTTGGTGATCGTGGACACGCCGGGCCTGCACCGGCCCCGCACGCTGCTCGGCCAGCGGCTCAACGACGTGGTCCGGGAGACCTGGTCCGAAGTGGACGTCGTCGGGCTCTGCGTGCCGGCCGACGAGAAGGTGGGGCCCGGGGACCGGTTCATCGCCAGGGAACTGGCCAAGATCGCCCGGCACACGCCGGTGCTCGGCATCGTGACCAAGACCGATCTGGTCCGGCCGGAGCAGGTGGCCGCGCAACTCGTTGAGCTACAAGGTGTTCTGGAGTTCGCCGAGCTGATCCCGGTGTCCGCGGTGGACGGTTTCCAGGTCGGCAAGCTGGCCGATCTGCTGGTGGCCAAGCTGCCCGAGGGCCCGCCGCTGTATCCGGGTGGCGAGCTGACCGACGAGCCGGAGGCCACCCTGGTCGCCGAGCTGATCCGGGAGGCCGCGCTGGAGGGGGTGCGCGACGAGTTGCCGCACTCGATCGCCGTCACCGTCGAGGAGATGGTGCCGCACGAGAACCGGGACGACATGATCGACGTGCACGCCCTGCTCTACGTCGAGCGGTCCAGCCAGAAGGGGATCATCCTGGGGCACAAGGGAGAGCGGCTGCGCGAGGTGGGCACGACGGCCCGCCGGCAGATCGAGGCGCTGCTCGGCAGCAAGGTCTACCTGGACCTGCACGTCAAGGTGGCCAAGGACTGGCAGCGCGACCCGAAACAACTACGCAGACTGGGGTTCTGAGAGATGCGACGGATCAGCTACGGGTTCACCGTGTCCCTGGACGGCTTCATCGCCGGGCGCAACGACGACATCGGCTGGAGCGCGCCGGACGAGGAACTGCACGAGTTCTACAACGAGCAGGCCCGGCAGAGCGACCTCTACCTGTACGGCCGCCGGCTGTACCAGCTCATGCAGGAGTTCTGGCCGACCGCCGACCAGGATCCGGACGCGCCGCCGCACGTGGTCGACTACGCCCGGCTCTGGCAGGCCACCCCCAAGGTCGTCTTCTCCAGCACGCTGACCGAGGTCGCGGGCAACGCCCGGCTGGCCACCGGCGACGCCGTCGCCGAGGTGCGCCGGCTCAAGGAGGAACCGGGCGGGGACATCCAGGTCGGCGGGGCGGGTCTGGCGGCCAGCCTGATGCAGCACGGGTTGATCGACGAGTACCACTACGTGGTCGCCCCGGTGGTCGTCGGCGGCGGCACCCCGTTCTTCCCGGCGCTGACCGACCGGATCCCGCTGCGACTGGTGCAGACGCGGACGTTCGGTTCCGGGGTGGTGTACCTGCGCTATGCGACGATGAACGAGTGACCCTGTACCGCGACACCGGCGTGGTGCTGCGCGTGCAGAAGCTCGGTGAGGCGGACCGGATCATCACGCTGCTCACCCAGCGGCACGGCAAGGTCCGGGCGGTTGCCAAGGGGGTGCGCCGCACCACCTCCCGGTTCGGCGCGCGGGTGGAGCCGTTCGCGCACGTCGACGCCCAGTTCTACATCGGGCGAACGCTGGACATCATCACCCAGGTGGAGACCCTGGACGCGTTCGGCGCCGGCATCATCGGCGACTACCAGCGCTACACCGCCGGGTGCGCGGTGCTGGAGACCGCCGACCGGCTCTCCGCCGAGGAGGGCGAGCCGGTGCTGCGGCTCTATCTGCTGGTCGCCGGCGCGCTGCGGGCGCTGTCCGGTGGCGAGCGGGACGCCTCGCTGGTCCTGGACGCGTTCCTGCTCCGGGCGATGGCCTTCGCCGGCTGGTCTCCGGCGGTCAGCGAGTGCGCCAGGTGCAACGAGCCCGGCCCGCACCGCTCGTTCAGCGTCGCCGCCGGCGGCTCGGTCTGCCCGCGCTGCCGGCCACCCGGCTCGGCCACGCCGGCCGCCGAGACGCTGGACCTGCTGGACGCCCTGATGCACGGCCAGTGGATCCGGGCCGACGCGGCGCCGACCGCGGCCCGGCGGGAGGGCAGTGGCCTGGTCGCCGCCCTGCTGCAGTGGCATCTGGAACGGCAACTGCGCTCGCTGCCGCTGGTGGAGCGCCGCGCGCCCTGAAGTACGGTCGGAGCCATGCTGCGACGGCGGAAGGCTGAGCGGGCCGGGGCCGGCCCGGTCCAGCCACCGCGACCGCACCCGTCCGGGGCTCGGCCGCCCGACATCCCGGCCGAGTTGGTACCCCGGCACGTGGCCATCGTGATGGACGGCAACGGCCGGTGGGCCAACCAGCGCGGGCTGACCCGGATCGAGGGGCACAAGCGCGGCGAGGGCGTCGTGGTCGAGGTCGCGGAGGGGTGCATCGAGCTGGGCGTGCGGTGGCTGTCGCTGTACGCGTTCTCCACCGAGAACTGGCGGCGCAGCCCCGAGGAGGTCCGGTTCCTGATGGGCTTCTCCCGGGACGTGATCCGCCGGCGCACCGACACGCTGGACGCGATGGGGGTGCGGGTGCACTGGGCCGGGCGGCGGCCGCGGCTGTGGCGCAGCGTGATCCGCGAGCTGGAGTCGGCCGAGCAGCGCACCCGGGACAACGACGTGCTGCACCTGGCCATGTGCGTGAACTACGGCGGCCGGGCGGAGATCGGCGACGCGGCCAGGGAGATCGCCCGGCTGGCCGCGGCCGGGCGGATCAACCCGGAGAAGGTGGACGAGCGCACCGTGGCCCGGCATCTGTACCAGCCGGCCATGCCGGACGTGGACCTGTTCATCCGCCCGTCGGGGGAGCGTCGCACGTCCAACTTCATGCTCTGGCAGTCTGCGTACGCCGAACTGGTCTTCCAGGACATCCTGTGGCCGGACTTCGACCGCCGGGACCTGTGGCGGGCCTGCGAGGAGTTCGCCGGCCGGGACCGGCGGTTCGGCGGCGCGATCGACGGTGCCGGTGACCCGGAGAGGGAAGAAGCTTGAGCAGTGACCTGATCGACCGGGCCAGGACCGCCCTTGAGCAGTTCCACGACGTCAGCGCCGACGACGACGGCGCGCTCACCTTCCGGCACGGCGAGGTCCCGTGCGCGGTGCAGGCGATGGAGCTGGCCGAGGGCCTGACCGTGCTCAGCCTGACCTGCGTGGTGGCCTGGGACCTGCCGGACGACCCGGCGCTTGCGGTGTCCGCGGCCGAGCGGGCCGGCCAGGGGCTGTTCGGCACGCTCGGCGTGGTGCACACCGACCGCGGGATGGACGTGACCCTGCGCTACGCCTTCCCGGGCGACGGCCTGGCCCCCGCGGCCCTCGGCACGCTGCTCATGCTGGTCGTGTCCACCGCCTCGCAGCTGCGCACCGAGCTACTCGGCGCGGCGGAGTCGGCGCGATGAGCACGGAGGTCCGGGAACCCCAGGCCCCCGGTCCGACCCGCCGGTTCCGGATCACCTCGGTCGAGGTGCTGTGCGTGGTGCTGCTGCTGGCGCTGGTCGGGCAGGCCGCCTTCGTCCGGATCCTGGACGTGCCGGCGATCCGCACCGGGGCAACGGTGTTCGTCGCGGTGTGCATCCAGGCCCTGCCGTTCCTGGTGGTCGGGGTGCTGATCAGCGGGGCGATCGCGGCGTTCGTGTCGGCCGACGCGCTGCGCCGGCTGCTGCCCCGGCGGGCCGCACTGGCGGTGCCGGTGGCCGGCGTGGCCGGGGTGGCGCTGCCGACCTGCGAGTGCGCGGCGGTGCCGGTGGCCCGGCGGCTCATCGCGCAGGGTGCGCCGTCCGCGGTGGCCCTGACGTTCCTGCTGGCCGCGCCCGCGGTGAACCCGATCGTGCTGGTGGCCACGGCGGTGGCGTTCCCGGGGGAGCCGGCCATGGTGGCGGCCCGGTTCCTCGGGTCGATGGCCACCGCGGTGGTGATGGGCTGGCTGTGGGCCCGGTTCGGCAAGGCCCAGTGGTTCGCCGAGCATGCGCTGCGCCGGTTGCCCGAGCCGGCCGGCGGCCGGTCCCGGTGGCGGGTGTTCGCCGAGACCGCGCGGGCGGACCTGGTGGATGCCGGCGGGTTCCTGGTGATCGGCGGACTGGCCGCGGCCGCGCTCAACGTGCTGGTGCCCCGGGAGTGGGTGAACGCGGTCGGCGACCAGATCGTGCTGGGCATCCTGGTGATGGCCGTGCTGGCCGTGCTGCTGGCGCTGTGCAGCGAGGCGGACGCGTTCGTGGCGGCCTCGCTCTCGGCGCTGCCGCTGCTGCCCCGGCTGGTGTTCCTCGTGGTCGGCCCGGCGGTGGACGTGAAGCTGATCAGCCTGCAGGCCGGCACGTTCGGCCGGGCGTTCGCGGTGCGGTTCGCCCCGCTGACCTTCGTGGTGGCCATCGCCTGCGCGGTGCTGGCCGGGATCGCGTTGGGGGTGGGGCGGTGAGGCGGGAGACCCAGAACATCCTGCTGCTGCTGCTCGGCGGGGCGCTGCTCAAGATCGCGTTCACCGGCACCTACCTGCGCTACGTCAAGCCGTCCCACCAGTGGCTGCTGATCGCCGGGGGTGCGGTCATGGTGCTGCTCGCGCTGGTGTCGCTGGTGCGCCGGCCCGGGTCCGGCCACGGCGACGAGGGCCACCAGCACTCGTCCCGGGGCGCCTGGCTGCTGCTGCTTCCGGTCTTCGCGGTGTTCCTGGTGGCCCCGCCCGCGCTCGGCTCGGACTCGGTGCAGCGCTCCGGCTCGGCCGTGGCCGCCGGGGACGGGATGGAGGCGTTCGCGCCGCTGCCGCCCGGCGACGCGATCCCCGTGTCCGTTGGTGAGTTCGCCGCCCGAGCGGCCTGGGACACCGGCGACTCGCTGACCGGCCGCGCGGTGACCCTCACCGGGTTCGTGGTCCAGGACGGCGGGGCCAGCTACCTGGCGCGGCTGTCGATCGGCTGCTGCGCGGCGGACGCGTTCCCCACCAAGGTCCGGCTGGACGACGCCCCCGAGGCGGCGGGACTGCGCGACGACACCTGGATCGAGGCGGTGGTCACCCTGGTCCCCGGCTCGGCCCGCCGGGACAACGACTACACGCCCGCGGCCACGGCGACGAGCATCCGGGTGATCCCCGCCCCCGAGGATCCCTACGAGCACTGAGCAGGTGCCGGCCTACGCCGAGCCGCGCCGGGCGATGGACACCGGGAGGATCTTGGTTCCCGGCCGGACCGGGTCGCCGGCCAGCAGGGCGATCAGGGTGCGCACCATGTTGCCGATCTGCTCGCGCGGGTCCTGGTGGATCGAGGTGAGCGGCGGGTTCATCGCGGGGGCCAGGGTCGGATGGTCGTCGAACCCGACCACGGCCACGTCCTGCGGGATCTGCCGGCCGGCGGCGATCAGGGCGCGCATCGCGCCGGCCGCCATCGGGTCGCTGGCCGCGAACACCGCGTCCAGGTCGGGCGCGCGGTGCAGCAGGCAGCGCATCGCCCGCTCGCCGCCCTCCAGAGTGAAGTCGCCGGACTCGGACATCGCCTCGATGCGCAGCCCGGCCGCGACCAGCGCGTCCTCCCAGCCGGTGAGCCGGTCCCGTGCCGCGGGGTGGTCCAGCGGCCCGGTCACCGTGGCGATCCGGGTCCGGCCGATGCCGAGCAGGTGCTCGACGGCCATCCGGGCGCCGCCCTGGTTGTCGAAGTCCACGGTGTGGATGCCGCGGCTGATCGTGCCGGGCCGGCCGCCGAACACCACCGGCAGCCGCAGCAGCCGCAGCGCGGTGGGCAGCGGGTCGCCCTTGTGCGGGGCGACGACGAGGGCGCCGTCCACGTGGCCGCCCTCGAGGAACCGGATGGTGCGCGGCACGTCGTCCCGGGTGTCGACGAACATCAGCAGCATCTGCATGCCGGCCGCGGTCAACTCGCGAAACGCGCCGTGCATGATCGCGGCGAAGTACGGGTCATCGAGTACTTTTGACTCGGGCTCGGACAGCACCAGGGCCACCGCCCCGGTTCGCTTGGTGACCAGCGACCGGGCGGCCTGGTTCGGTGAGTAGCCGAGCGCCGCCGCGGCCGCGAGCACCACCTCGCGCGACCGGCTGCTGACGTAGGCGTCGTCGTTGAGCGCCCTCGACGCGGTCGATCGCGAGACGCCAGCATATGCTGCGACGTCCTCGAGAGTGGGGCGTTCGTCCTGGCTGGGTCCGGCTGCCACGGACAGGAGCCTACCGGATCTGGGAGCGCTCTCAAACGAAGCCGTAACACAACATGCACAACGTCTTGACATAAGAGGTGGTCAGGGCGAGACTCGGCGGCACAAATTCTGGGAGCGCTCCCAGAGTCCCCACTCGTCAGCAAGGGGTTTGACGTGCGACAACAGCTACAAAGGGCGTTCATCGGCGCGATCGCCCTAGTCACCGCCGGCTCATTGGCGGGTTGCGGTGGCGACGATAGCGCTGGCGGCTCCGGCACCACTTCGAGTAACGAGAACATCGAGCTCACCCTCGGCACCTTCGGCGAGTTCGGCTACGAGGACTTGATCAAGGAGTACGAGGGTATGCACTCCAACATCAAGATCAAGCACGACAAGGTCGGTCAGGGCGGTCCGTACCACGAGGCCCTGCTGACCAAGTTGGCCGGCGGCTCCGGTGCGTACGACGTCTCGGCCGTCGAGGAGGGCCACCTGTCGGACGTGTTGAGCAAGCCGCAGCTGTTCAACAACCTCGAGGAGATCGGCCCGAAGGACGTCACCAAGGACCGCTGGCTGGGCTGGAAGTACGACGCGGCCAAGGCCAAGGACGGCACCCTGATCGGCTACGGCACCGACATCGGTCCGCTGGCCATGTGCTACCGCAAGGACCTGCTCCAGGCGGCCGGCATGCCGTTCGAGCCGGAGGCGGTCAAGCCTCTGTTCGCGACCTGGGACTCGTTCTTCCAGGCCGGTGACACCTACGTCAAGGCCACCGGCAAGGCGTGGTACGACAGCAACTCGCAGATCTTCAACGCGATGCAGAACCAGCTGCCGGTCGGCTACGTCAACAAGGACGACAAGCTGGTCATCGAGGAAAACGCCGACATCAAGAAGAACTGGGACAAGGTGACCGCGGCCGGCGCCCGTGGCCAGACCGCCAAGCTCGCGGCGTTCAGCAACGAGTGGAACAGCGGCTTCAAGACCGGCGCGTTCGCCACCAAGACGTGCCCGGCCTGGATGCTCGGTGTCATCAAGGGCCAGGCCGGCCCCGAGAACGAGGGCAAGTGGGCCGTCACCGACGCCTTCCCCAACGGCGGCGGGAACTGGGGCGGCTCGTACCTGTCCGTGCCCAAGCAGAGCAAGCACCCCAAGGAGGCCGCAGAGCTCGCCGCGTGGCTGACCGCGCCCGAGCAGCAGATCAAGGCGTTCAAGGCGAAGGGCACCTTCCCGAGTCAGGTCAAGGCCCTCGAGGCGGGCGAGCTGCTGTCCACCACCAACCCGTACTTCGGTGGCATCAAGGACGGCGAGCTGTTCGCGAAGATGGCCCAGAAGGTCGGCCCGGCGCAGTACAAGGGCCCTGGCGACGGCCAGATCCAGGAGAACGCGACCAGCCCGGCTTTGCAGGCTGTTGAGCAGGGCGCATCTCCGGAGGATGGTTGGAAGCAGGCGGTCGACGCCGCCAAGCGAATCGCCAGGTAGTGGATCGTCGCGCCCGGTTCGGCTGGGGGTTGTTCCCGCCGAACCGGGCGCGAAGCCACGCACGCACGCCCTGAGGGAGTGGCATGTCGGAAACGATTGCCAGACCGGTGTCGCCACCGGCATCGCCGGCGCCCCCGAGACCGCCCACCAAGCTCACCCTGCGGCAGCGGTTGAGCATCGCGGACGTCAAGATCGCTCCGTGGCTCTACATCTCGCCGTTCTTCATCCTCTTCGCCATCACCGGGCTGTTCCCGCTGCTGTTCACGGCCTACGTGTCGTTGTTCGACTGGGAACTGCTCGACGAGACCGGCACGTTCATCGGGCTGGAGAACTACACGGAGCTGTTCGGTGACGCGCAGTTCTGGAACTCGCTGGTCAACACGATCAGCATCTTCCTGCTCTCCAGCATCCCCCAGGTCATCATCGCGGTGCTGCTCGCCGCGCTGCTGAACACCAACCTGCGGGCCAGCACCGGGTGGCGGGTCGGCGTGCTGCTGCCGTACGTGGCCAGCCTGGTGGCGGTCGGAATCATCTTCGGCAACCTGTTCGGCGTCCAGTTCGGCCTGGTCAACAACACCCTGGAGATCCTGGGGCTGGACCCGGTCAACTGGCAGAACGACCGGTTCGCCAGCCACGTCGCCATCGCGATGATGGTGAACTGGCGGTGGACCGGATACAACACGCTGATCGTGCTGGCCGCGATGCAGGCCATACCCCGGGACCTGATCGAGGCCGCGGTGATGGACGGGGCGGGCGCCGCCCGCCGGTTCTTCAGCGTGGTGCTGCCGCTGCTGCGCCCGACGCTGATCTTCGTGGTGATCACCTCGACGATCGGCGGGTTGCAGATCTTCACCGAGCCCAAGCTGTTCTCCGAGCTGCCGGGCTCGAGCAACGGCGGAGCCCAGAACCAGTTCCAGACCGTGACGCTGTACCTGTACCAGTCCGGTTTCCAGTTCCAGGACCTGGGCTACGCCTCGGCGATCGCCTGGATGCTGTTCCTGGTGATCATCATTTTCGCGATAGCCAACTTCCTGTTGACCAGAAGGTTGGCCGCATCAGGTGAGGCGGACCGATGACCGCGCTGACAGTCCCCGACAGGCGGGCCCCGGTGCGGCGGGGGCGCCGGGGATTCGGAGACCAGCGGGCGCGGTTCTGGGTCTACGGCCTGTTGATCGCGTTCCTGCTCGGTTCGGCGTTCCCGATCTACTGGTCGTTCCTGGTGGCCAGCCGGGACTCGGGAATGCTGACCGAGCAGATTCCACCGTTGCTGCCCGGTGGGAACTTCTTCGCCAACGCCAGCCGGGTGTTCGACACGGTGCCCTTCTGGAAGGCCCTCGGCAACAGTGTGATCGTCGGCGGGGTGGTCACACTGACCACGGTCTTCTTCTCCACCCTCGCGGGGTTCGCGTTCGCCAAACTGCGGTTCCGCGGCCGCAACGGATTGTTCCTGTTCGTGGTCGCCACGCTCGCCGTGCCGACCCAGCTCGGCATCATTCCCCTCTACATCGCCATGTCCGACTTCGGCTGGACCGGAACCCTGTGGGCCGTGATGGTGCCCAACCTGGTCACCGCGGTCGGCGTGTTCTGGATGCGGCAGTACACCGCGCAGGTGCTGCCCTACGAGCTGATCGAAGCGGCCAGGGTGGACGGTTGCAGCATGATCCGCGTGTACTGGCACGTGTGCCTGCCCGCGGTTCGGCCGGCCGCCGCGTTCCTGGCCATGTTCGTGTTCATGACTTCGTGGAACGACTTCATGTGGCCCCTGATCGTGCTCAACGCCGAGAACCCGACGGTGCAGGTCGCATTGGAGAAGCTGCAGAGCGGCTACTACGTCGACTACTCGTTGGTGCTCGCCGGCACGACGCTGGCCACCATCCCGATCTTGATCATTCTGATCCTGCTCGGCCGCCAGATCGTGGCCGGGATCATGCATGGCGCCGTGAAGGGGTGAGAAGTGTCTGTAATACCAGACGAGGTCAGATCCACATCGGACGTGGAGGAAGAGGTAGCCCATAGATTCCCGCCGGGGTTCGTCTGGGGTGCTGCCACCGCGGCCTTCCAGATCGAGGGATCGACCACTGTGGACGGACGGTCGGACTCCATCTGGGACGAGTTCTGCCGCCGACCCGGGGCGGTGAAGGCCGGGGACACCGGCGATCCGGCAACCGACCACTACCGCCAGTACGAGCGGGACGTGGCGCTGATGGCCGAGCTCGGGCTCGGCGCGTACCGGTTCTCGATCGCCTGGCCGCGGGTGCGGCCGGACGGCGGTGCGGTCAACCAGCGCGGGCTGGACTTCTACGAGCGACTCGTGGATCGGTTGCTGGAGAACAACATCGCCCCGTGGGCGACGTTCTACCACTGGGATCTCCCGCAGGCGCTCGAGGAGCGCGGCGGCTGGACCAACCGGGACACCGCCTACCGGTACGCCGACTACGTCGACGCGGTGCTGCGCCGGCTCGGTGACCGGGTTCCGGTCTACACCACCTTCAACGAGCCGTGGTGCTCGGCGTTTCTGGGCTATGCCAGCGGAATCCACGCGCCCGGGCGCACCGAGCCGCGGGCCGCGGTGGCCGCCGTGCACCATCTGTTGCTGGCCCACGGTCTCGGCATGGCCGCGGTTCGCGAGCTGGCCCTGAAGGCCGACGCCGGTGTGACGCTCAACCTGTTCCCGGTGGCCGCGGCCGACCCGGACTCGCCGGCCGACCGGGAGGTCGCGCGGCTGGTGGACGGCATGCAGAACCGGATCTTCCTGGACCCGGTGCTGTGCGGTCAGTATCCGCCGGACATGGTCGAGCACCTGGCCCCGTACGGCCTGGTCGAGCTCATCAAGGAGGGCGACCTCGACCTCATCTCGGCCCCGCTCGACCTGCTCGGCGTGAACTACTACCGCGGGCACCTGGTCGCCGCCGGCGAGCCGCGGACCGGTCCGACGGACTGGATCGGCGTGGACAACGTGGACTTCCTGTCCAGCGGCATGCCGCTCACCGACAGCGGCTGGGAGGTGCAGCCGCCCGGACTGGTCGACGTGCTGGTCCGGCTGCACGAGGAGTACCCGCCGGTCGCCCTGCACATCACCGAGAACGGCGCCGCCTACCGGGACGTCATCGACGCCGACGGCACCATCAACGACCTGGACCGGATCGCGTTCCTGGACGCCCACCTGCGGGCCGCGCACACCGCCATCGAGCACGGCGTCGACCTGCGCGGCTACTTCTACTGGTCCCTGCTCGACAACTTCGAGTGGGCCGAGGGATACGCGAAGCGGTTCGGCATCGTGCACGTCGACTACACCACACAGCTGCGCACGCCCAAGCGGAGCGCCCGCTGGTATTCCAAGGTGATCGCCGACAACGGCCTGCCGCGAGCGGCCGGCTAGGTCTTCGCGGGGAACGTCACGTTCGTCGGCCGGATGGGCGTGACGTTCCTCAGGTCGTGCAACCGGCGCAGGTGCCGAACACCTCGACCGTATGGCTCACCTCGGAGAAGCCGTTCTCCGCGGCCACCCGCTCGGCCCAGCGCTCCACCGCCGGACCCTCCACCTCCACGGTCCGCCCGCAGGTGCGGCAGACCAGATGGTGGTGGTGGTGCTCCGAGCAGCGCCGGTAGACCGCCTCGCCGGAGTCGGTGCGCAGCACGTCGATCTCGCCGGCGTCGGCCAGCGACTGCAGCGTCCGGTACACCGTGGTGAGCCCGATGCCCTGGCCCCGCTTGCGCAGCTCCTCGTGCAGCTCCTGGGCGGAGCGGAAGTCGGTGGTCTGTTCGAGCAGGTCGGCGACCGCGGCGCGCTGCCGGGTCGACCGCCGGCCGGGCACCACCGGCGAGGACCGGTCGGCCGCCGTCACCGGCGGCCCTCCTCGGCGTGCGCCACCGCGTCCACGACGATGTGCGAGAGGTGCTCGTCGACCAGGCGGTAGACCACCTCGCGCCCGTGCCGCTCGCCGTGCACCACGCCGACCGCCTTGAGCACCCGCAGGTGCTGGCTGATCAGCGGCTGGGCCACGCCGAGGGCGTCCACCAACTCGTGCACGCACCGGTCCGCCGTGCGCAGTTCGAGCACGATGGCGATGCGCACCGGCGCGGCGAGCGCGCGGAGCAGGTCACCGGCGGCGGTAAGCGTGGCGGCCGGCCGGCGGGTGACCGGGGCGACCGCGGGCCGGTCCGGGGAGTGGTCGGCCGCCGGCAGCGTCTGCGAGGCGGCTTCCGAGGTCACGGTCTCTCCCGTTCGGCAGTGGTTACCGTGTTCAACAGTGTAGGGGCCGGACCTATGCCGTCAGGAACATGGACACGGTCACGGCGACCAGCACGGCCAGGATCAGCACCCGCGCGGCCCGCTGCGCCGGGGCGAGCACGCCCCAGGTGGCCGCGAGCAGCCCGCCGACGCCAAGGGCCAGCATCCCGAGCAGGACGGCGCCGAGCGCTCCCCGGACCACGACGGCGACCACGAACAGCGCGGTGACCACCAGAAACGCGGCGACCGGCGGCACCCGCGTCAGGGGCCCGTCGCCGGCGAGCAGTTTGGTCCGGCTGGAACGTCGATCTCGGGGCACGGCTTCATCCTGCTACAGACCGCACATCCCTCGATCGGGGCGTCCCGCGCGCAGGTAATCTGGCATCTTCCCCGCCACCGGTGGCCCAATTCCTGGAGAGCCCGTGCCTGCCGACCGTATCGAGACCGTAGTCAGCCTGTGCAAACGTCGTGGATTCGTCTATCCGTGCGGGGAGATCTACGGCGGGACCCGGTCGGCGTGGGACTACGGCCCGCTCGGCGTCGAGCTCAAGGAGAACATCAAGCGCGCCTGGTGGAAGTCGATGGTGCAGGGCCGCGAGGACGTGGTCGGCCTGGACTCCTCGGTGATCCTGCCGCGCCAGGTGTGGGTGGCCTCCGGGCACGTCGCCGCGTTCCACGATCCGCTGGTCGAGTGCACCTTCTGCCACCGGCGGTTCCGGTCCGACCAACTCGCCGAGGAGTTCGCCGCGCGCACCGGGACGGCGCTGGCCGAGGGCGACCTGTCCACCGTGCCGTGCCCGAACTGCGGCAACCGCGGGCAGTACACCGAGCCGCGCGAGTTCAACATGATGCTGCGCACCCATCTCGGGCCGGTGGAGACCGAGGAGGGCATGCACTACCTGCGGCCGGAGACCGCGCAGGGCATCTTCGTCAACTTCCTCAACGTGCTGACCACCTCGCGGCGCAAGCCCCCGTTCGGCATCGGGCAGATCGGCAAGTCGTTCCGCAACGAGATCACGCCGGGCAACTTCATCTTCCGCACCCGGGAGTTCGAGCAGATGGAGATGGAGTTCTTCGTCGAGCCGGGAACCGACGAGGAATGGCACCAGTACTGGATCGACGAGCGGATGCGCTGGTACGCCGATCTGGGAATCGCGAAGGACAACCTCCGGGTGTACGAGCACCCGGCGGAAAAGCTGTCGCACTATTCCAAGCGCACCGTGGACATCGAGTACCGGTTCCAGTTCGGCGGGCTGGAATGGGGCGAACTCGAAGGCATCGCGAACCGGACGGACTTCGACCTCACCACGCACTCCAACCACTCCGGCGTGGATCTGTCCTACTTCGACCAGGCGACCAACTCGCGGTACCGGCCGTTCGTGATCGAGCCGGCGGCCGGGGTGGGCCGGCCGCTGATGGCGTTCCTGCTCGACGCCTACGCCGAGGACGAGGCGCCCAACGCCAAGGGCGGGGTGGACAAGCGGGTGGTGCTGCGCCTGGACCGCCGGTTGGCCCCGGTCAAGGTGGCGGTGCTTCCGTTGTCCCGCAACGCGGACCTTTCGCCCAAGGCCCGGGACGTCGCCGCGGCGCTGCGCCGGCACTGGAACGTCGACTTCGACGACGCGGGCGCGATCGGCCGGCGCTACCGGCGGCAGGACGAGATCGGCACGCCGTTCTGCGTGACCGTCGACTTCGACACGTTGGGCGATCACGCGGTGACCGTGCGGGAGCGGGATTCGATGTCGCAGGACCGGGTATCCGTCGACGCGCTCGAGTCCTACCTGGCCGGCCAGCTGCTCGGCTGCTGAAACCGGTTGCCGCCCGCGAGATCTGCGAGGATGAGACGGTGAGGTTCGTTCGGCGACTGGTGCTCGGCGCGCTCCTGATCGGCGCGCTGGTCGTCGGCGGCACCGGCATCCGGGTCTGGCAGGTGGCCAGGGTCGACGACCGCAGCCCGGCCGACGTGGCCGTGGTGCTCGGCGCCGCGCAGTACGACGGGAAGCCGTCGAAGATCTTCGAGGCGCGGCTGCTGCACGCCAAGGAGCTGTTCGAGCAGGGCGTGGCCGGCCACATCGTCACCGGCGGCGGCCGCCAGGCCGGGGACAACTACACCGAGGCCGACGCGGGTGCCCGCTGGCTGACCGCGCACGGCGTGCCGCGGGACCGGGTGGTCGAGGTGGACGAGGGCACCGACACGCTTGGCACGCTGCGCGCCGTGGCCGAGGAGGTGCGGGCCAGGGGGTGGCGCTCGGCGGTGATCGTCAGCGACCCGTGGCACTCGCAGCGGGCCAGGACCATGGCCGCCGACGTCGGCCTGGATGCCTGGACCTCCCCGACGCACAGCGGGCCGATCGTGCAGACCCGCGAGACCCAGCTGCGCTACATCGTCCGGGAGACGGCCGCCCTGCTGTACTACCGGGCCACCAGGGCCACCGCCGAGGGCATCAGCATCACCGAGGACGTCACGGCGGACCGGTGAGCGAGTTTGCGAGCGAACCATCGGATCCGGTGAGCATGCCGAGTCCGGGGTACACCGAGCACGACAGCGCCCGGTTGGTACCCGAGCAACCCAAGTCGGCCACGCTGCCCGGCGCCTGGCGGTCCCGGCGCAGCCCGTTCG
This sequence comes from Actinophytocola sp., assembly GCF_035762905.1. Lineage (GTDB taxonomy): Bacteria > Actinomycetota > Actinomycetes > Mycobacteriales > Pseudonocardiaceae > DASYTH01. Next base: position 76,107 of record NZ_DASUCC010000130.1, on the reverse strand, counting down.
CCCGGGACCGGGCCCGGGTGCTGCACTCGGCGGCGCTGCGCCGGCTGGCCGGCAAGACCCAGGTGGTCGGGCCGGACGAGAGCTCGGAGGTCAGCGGCATCCCGCGCACCCGGCTGACCCACTCCCTCGAGGTCGCGCAGATCGGCCGGGGCATCGCCGACGAGCTGGGCGCCGACCCGGACGTGGTGGACACCGCGGGGCTGGCGCACGACATCGGGCACCCGCCGTTCGGCCACAACGGGGAGCGGGCGCTCGACGAGGTCGCGCAGTCCTGCGGCGGGTTCGAGGGCAACGCGCAGACCCTGCGGATCCTGACCCGGCTGGAGCCGAAGGCGCTCGGCGCGGACGGCCGGGAGCACGGGCTCAACCTGACCCGGGCGTCGCTGGACGCCGCCACCAAGTACCCGTGGCCGCGCCGGCCCGGCCTGGTCAAGTTCGGGGTCTACGACGACGACCGGCCGGTGTTCGACTGGCTGCGGCGGGGCGCGCCCGCGGAGCGGCGCTGCCTCGAGGCGCAGGTGATGGACTGGGCCGACGATGTCGCCTACTCGGTGCACGACGTGGAGGACGGCGTCCGCTCCGGCCGGATCTCCCTTGGCGCCCTTGCCGATCCGGCCGAGCGCGGGGCGGTCGCCGAGCTCGCCGCCAAGCACTTCTCCGGCGAACCGGTCTCGGCGTTGGAGGACGCGGCCGAGGAACTGCTGCGGCTGCCGGTGGTGGCGGAGCTGGCCGCCGCCGGCTACGACGGCTCGCTCGGCGCCCAGGTCGCGCTGAAGCGGCTGACCAGCGAGCTGGTCGGGCGGTTCGCCTCGGCCGCGGTCACCGGGACCCGGCGGGAGTACGGCGACGCGGAGCTGACCCGCTACGCCGCCGACCTGGTGGTGCCCGCCCGGGTGGCCGCCGAGGTGGCGCTGCTCAAGGCCGTGGCCCTGCGCTGGGTGATGAGCGACCCGAGCCGGCTGGTCGTGCAGGCCGGCCAGCGGGAGCTGCTGGCCGAGCTGGTCGAAGCGCTGACCCGCCGGGTGCCCGACGCGCTGGAGCCGGCGTTCCGGCCGGCCTGGCAGGTCGCCGCGGACGACGCGGCGCGGCTGCGGGTCGTCGTGGATCAGGTCGCCGCACTCACCGACGCACAGGCCGTCGCCTGGCACTCCACTTTCGTGTGACTCGTGGCACACTCGAGTGCATGGGGAGAGGTAGCAGGAAAGCGCGACGGAGTCCGAACTACGACGGGCCCGGCCGGTCCGAGCTGGGGCCGCGGCGGGATCCGGTCTACGCCGACGATGTGGATCCGTGGGGGGACGAGGACCCGGGCCCGGGCCCGGCCGGGGTGCGCGAGCCGCGTCGGCCGAAGCCGAACGGCCCGCTGTCCGCTGCCGGGGAGCTGCCGGTGCCGGAGCCGCCCACCTATCTGCGGCTCGCCGACGCCCGCCGGTGACCGATCGCACGCCCTCGAGTTCGCCTTCGCGCTGCACCGGGCCGTGGCGCCCGAACCGGCCTTGGACGTCTGCCTCGCACCGTTCTCCGTGGCCTGCGCGTTGCGGCTGGTCGCCGCCGGCGCCCGGGGGATCACCCGGGACGAACTGGTCGCCCTGCTGCTCGGCGACGTCTCCGGTGACCTCGACGCGCTCGGCCGGCTGCACGTGCGGGCCGGCCGGCTCAGCCAGTCCGATGCGGACGGCGAGCAACCGGTCCTTGCCGTGTCCGACACGCTGTGGGTCGATCGGTCGATCACGATCAACGAGTCGTTCGCCGACGAGGTCGGCTCGGTTCGGCCGGCGCCGTTCCGGGACGCGCCGGACCGGGCCCAGGAGTTGATCAACGCCGACGTCGCGAAGACCACAAGGGACCTCATCCGGGAGCTGGTCCCGCCGGGTGCCATCACCGAGGACACGGTGGCCGCGCTGGTCAACGCGCTGTACCTGAGGTGCGCGTGGCTGTACCCGTTCGCCGAGCACGCGACCCGGCCGCGACCGTTCCACACCCCGGACGGACCGGTCGACCTGCCCACCATGGAGCTGATCGAGACGGTCGAGTACGCCAGGGTCGGCCCCTGGCAGGTGGTGCGGCTGCCCGCGGCCGGCGGGGTGCGGGCGGTCGTGCTGCTGCTCGACCGCGACCTGCCGGCGGAGACGAAGCGGGCCGCCGAGGCGGAGCTGGACGGGTCGGCGTTCGAAGCGATGCTGGACACCCTGCGGCCGACCCGGGTGCGGCTGCGGCTGCCCCGGCTCCGGTTGTCCCTGAGCATCGAGCTGACCGGGGCGCTCGAACGGCTCGGGGTGCGGACGGTGTTCACCGACCGGGCCGACCTGTCCGGCATCAGCCCCGATCCGTTGGCCGTGCAGCAGGTGCTGCACGACACCGTGCTGAAGGTGGACGAACAGGGCCTCGAGGGTGCCGCGGCCACCGCGGTGATGTTCGCGCTCACCGGGATGATGCCGGTGGAGCAGCCGGTTCCGGTCGACGTCGACCGCCCGTTCCTGCTGCTCATCGAGCACGCCGCGACCGGAGTGGTCTACTTCATGGCCCGCGTTGTCACACCCCGGTGAGCCGGCCCGTCCACCGGTCGACAACCCGTCGACCAGGAGGAGACGACCATGCCGAGGATTCCCGGGATCCCCACCAGGGACGCCGGCCCGCTGCTGCGCCTGATCTACCGGTTCGCGCGGCGCCGGTTCGGCGCCGTGCCCGAGCCGGTCACCGTCTCGGCGCACCACCTGAAGCTGACCATCGCCGGCGCCCGGCACGAGTTGGCCGTGCAGCGGGCGTCGAAGTCCCTGCCGGCCAACGTCCGGGAGATCGCCGTCTACCGGGTGGCGCAGCAGGTCGGCTGCTCGTGGTGTGTTGACTTCGGCACCATGCTGCAGCGCCACGAGGGCCTGGACATCCAGCGGTTGCAACAGATCGACGCCTATCAGACCTCGCCCGCCTACTCCGCGGCGGAGCGGCTGGCGATCGGCTACGCCGACGCGATGACCGCGAACCCGATGTCGGTGACCGACGAGCAGGTCGCCGAGCTGCGCGCCGAGTTCGGCGACAAGGGCGTGCTCGAGTTGACCTACCACATCGCCCTGGAAAACCACCGGGCCCGGTTCAACAGCGCGTTGGGCATCACCGACCAGGGCTTCACCTCCGGTGCGGCGTGCCGGGTGCCGGTTCCGGCCGACGCGGCTACGGAGTCCGCACCCGAGTGAGCTTGTCCGGGTTGACGATGTCGTACATCGTCACGATCTTGCCGTCCCGGATGGCGAAGGTGCCGACCCGACGCGATATCGCCCGGTAGTCCTCCTCGCCCGGCAGGTCCGGCAGCGTGATCCCGAGATCGCCGTTGACCAGGACCGGCTGGACGGCGAGCAGCCGGTGCGGGCCGTACTGCTGGAGCAGCCCGAGCAGGAACCGGGCCATCTTGTCGGCTCCCACGATGATCCGGCGGGCGGTGGGCGCCTTGCCGTCGCTGTCGCCGATCAGCACCGCATCCGGATGCAGCAGTTCGACCACGGCGGCCAGGTCGCCGCTGGCCAGCGCCGCGGTGAACCGCTCGATCACCGCCCGCTGCTCGTCCAGCGGCACCCGCCGCGGCGGATCGGCCTCGGCCGCGGCCCGCCGGCCGCGGGATGCGTGCTGCCGGGCGGCCGCCTCGGAGACCCCGAGGGTCTCGGCGATCTCACCGAACGGCACACCGAACGCGTCGTGCAACACGAACGCCACGCGCTGTTCCGGGGTCAGCCGGTCGAGCAGCACCATGGCGGCCATCCGCACGCCCTCGTCCCGCACGACCGTCTCAAGTGGATCATCGGACACCGGTGCGCCGAACGGGGTGACCACCGGCTCGGGCAGCCACGGCCCGACGTAGCGTTCGCGTTGCACGGCCGCCGACCGCAGCCGGTCCAGGCAGATCCGGCCGACCACGGTGGTCAGCCAGGCGCGCAGGTCCCGGATCGCTTCCCGGCGCTGACCGTCCAAACCGGACAGTCGCAGCCAGGCCTCCTGCACCGCGTCCTCCGCGTCGGACAGCGTGCTGGTCAGCCGGTACGCGACGCCGATGAGGTGGGCCCGGTGCGCGGCGAACCGCTCGGCCAGTACGTCATCGCTGACGGTCACAGCAACCAGCCTAGACTTGGGCCTCGTGGCGGGACGAATCCGGGAAAGCGACATCGCGACGGTGCGCGAGCGGAACCGGATCGACGAGGTGATCGGTGAGTACGTGGCGCTGCGCCGGGCCGGCGGCGGCGCGCTGAAGGGCCTGTGCCCGTTCCACGACGAGAAGACGCCCTCGTTCAACGTGCGGGCCTCGCACGGCACGTTCCACTGCTTCGGCTGCGGCGAGGGCGGGGACGTGATCGCCTTCGTGATGAAGATCGACCACCTGAGCTTCGTGGAGGCGGTCGAGCGGCTGGCCGACCGGGTCGGCGTGGCGCTGACCTACGAGGGCGGCGGCGCCACCGTGCAGCGCGACCGCGGCACCCGGACCCGGCTGCTCGACGTGCACCGGGCCGCCGCCGAGTTCTACGCCGAACAGTTGCGCACCCCGGACGCGGCCAAGGCCAGGGAGTTCCTGACCCAGCGCGGGTTCGACGAGGCCGCGGCGACCCGGTTCGGCTGCGGCTTCGCGCCGGCCGGTTGGGACCGGCTGACCAAACACCTGCTGGGGCGAGGCTTCGAGCTGACCGAGCTGTACAAGGCGCAGGTGTCCCGGGAGGGCCGGCAGGGGCCGATCGACAAGTTCCACCGCCGGCTGCTGTGGCCGATCCGCGACCTCGGCGGGGACGTGGTCGGCTTCGGCGCCCGGCGGATCTTCGACGACGACCAGATCGAGGCCAAGTACCTCAACACCAGCGAGAGCCCGATCTACAAGAAGTCCCAGGTGCTGTTCGGGCTAGACCTGGCCAAGCGGGAGATCGCCCGGCGGCACCAGGTGGTCGTGGTCGAGGGCTACACCGACGTGATGGCCATGCACCTGGCCGGCGTGCCCACCGCGGTGGCCACCTGCGGCACCGCGTTCGGCACCGACCACATCTCGGTGCTGCGCCGGCTGCTGATGGACGACTCGTTCTTCCGCGGCGAGGTGATCTTCACCTTCGACGGGGACGAGGCCGGCCGGAAGGCGGCGATCAAGGCGTTCGAGGACGACCAGCGGTTCGCCGCGCAGACCTTCATCGCGGTCGCCCCCGGCGGGATGGACCCGTGCGAGCTGCGCCAGGCAAAGGGCGACCAGCCGGTGCGCGACCTGGTCGCCCGGCGGCAGCGGGCGATCGAGTTCTGGATCCGCGCCGAGCTCACCGAGCACGACCTGGACACCGCGGAGGGTCGGGTGGACGCGCTGCGCCGGGCGGTGCCGATGATCGCCCGGATCAAGGACGAGTCGCTGCGCGACGAGTACGCCCGGCAGCTGTCCGGCTGGGTCGGCTGGGAGGACATCCAGACCGTGGTGCGCCGGGTCCGGGAGACGGCCGGTGGCTCGCCGGTTCCGCCTCGGCGCGGCCGGCAGCCGGCCGACCCGGGCCAGGGCGCGCTGGCGGTGGACGTGGACGGGCCGCCGCGCCCGCCGCGCAACGACCCGCGGCTGTGGGTGCAGCGCGAGGCGCTCAAGGCGGCGCTGCAGGCACCGGAGCTGGCCGGGCCGTACTACGACAACTCGGTGCCCAAGGAGGCGTTCACCCACCCCGCGTACCGCGAGCTGTACGAGGCGTTGCTCGCGGTCGGCGGCACCTCGTCCGGGCTGTCCGGCCCGGCGCTGGTGGACGCGGCCGGGCGGAACTGTCCACATCAGACAGTGCGGACGCTGGTCACCGAGCTGGCGGTGGAACCGATGCACCACAAGCAGGAACCCGATTCACGCTATGTCGGCAGCCTGGTCGCCCGGTTGCTGGAGAGCGTGGTCGCCGGGCAGATCGCGGACCTGAAGTCGCGGCTGCACCGGCTGAACCCGGTCGAGGACGCCGATGACTACCGGGCGCTGTTCGGCGATCTGGTCGCGCTGGAGCAGTACCGCAAGGCACTCGGCGAGCAGGCCACCGGTGGGTTGGCGTGAGCGAGCTTGCGAGCGAACCGATGGGCGGGGTTGGCCGGCGCCGAGCTTGCGAGGCGGCGGCATGACCCGGTGGTTGCAGCGGCTGCTCTCCGGCGGGGTGCCGCCGGATTTCACCGGTGAGCTGGCCGAGGACGAGAACGTGTTGGGCCATGCGGCGGTGGCCGGCGGTGGCCGGTTGGTGGCCACCTCGCTCGGCCTGTGGGTGCCCGATGACGACGGGGTGCGTCGGATCGGCTGGCACCTGATCAGCAAGGCGACCTGGTCGGATGGCGTGCTTGCGGTGGTCGAGGCGGCCGAGCAGGAGACGGTGGGCCAGGCCGTGGTGCTGGCCGACCTGCCGCCTCGCCGGTTCGTGCTGGACCGGCCCGGCACGGTGCCCAGGACGGTCCAGGTCCGGGTGACGTCGTCGATCCGGTCCCGGCACCACCACGACCTGCCCGGCGGCGGTGCCTGGTTCGTGCAGCGCAAGGTGCCCGGGCGGGACGGCCTGCTGCTGCAGGTCCGCCCGGACCCGGGCGCCGATCGCGCGGCCCTTGGCCGGCTCGCCGCCGAGGTCGCGGAGCGGCTCCGGAGTGTAGAGTAAACCGTACGTTCGTACTGTTTACCGCTCGGTGGAGGTCGCTCCATGTGGGACCCGGACCAGTACCTGATGTTCGACGACCACCGGTCCCGCCCGTTCGACGAGTTGGTGGCCCGGATTCGCGTCGAGTCCCCGCGCCGGGTGGTGGACATCGGCTGCGGGCCCGCCCATCTCACCCAGACCCTGGCCAAACGCTGGCCCGGCGCCCGGCTCGAGGCGTTCGACTCGTCGCCGGAGATGGTCGCCGCCGCCCGGGACCGCGGCATCGCCGCCGAGGTCCGCGACGTCCGCGACTGGATCCCGGCGCCGGACACCGACGTCGCCGTGTGCAACGCCGTGCTCCAGTGGGTCCCCGACCACGGCCCGCTGCTCCGCGCCTGGGTCGACGCCCTCCCGGCCGGCGCCTGGCTCGCCTTCCAGGTCCCCGGCAACTTCGACGCCCCGTCGCACGCCCAGGTCCGCGCCCTCGCCGGCACCCCCGAATGGCGCTCGCACCTGGCCGACCTCCCCCTCCGCCCGGAGGACGCGGTGCTCGACCCGTCCGGCTACGCCGCCCTGCTCGCCGCCGCAGGCTGCGCCGTCGACGCCTGGGAAACCACCTACCTACACCGTCTGACCGGCGCCGATGCCGTCCTCGAATGGATCGCCGGCACCGCCCTGCGCCCGATCCGGTCCGCCCTGTCGGAGGACGCCTGGACCCGGTTCCGGGCCGCCCTGGCCCCGCTGCTGCGCGACGCCTACCCCCAGCGCCCGGACGGAACCACCTGGTTCCCGTTCCGCCGGGTGTTCGCCGTGGCCCGCGTCCCCGCCTAGGCCCGCTGATACCCGGTCGAGTCGGCCGTCCGCTGCCCGTTGTCCGACCCCGGCCCCTGCCCGAACCCGGTCTTCTCCCCGATCTTCGCCCGGGCGATCCCCGCCGCCCCCTGCACCGCCGGATGGTCGGCCAGCTTGCGGTACATCCGGATGATCTGCTCGTACCGCTCCCGTCCGGCCCGAGCGCCCATCACGTACCCCACCGCCGCACCCAACAGAAACGCCTTCATACGTCAACTCCCGTCCGCCGAAGCTGTCCCCTCCATCGTCCCCCACCCCGGTGGCCTCCGCCGGGTAACCCCGTCGCCCCGTGCGCTACAGTTGACCCCGCCAATCCTCCGTAGCTCAATTGGCAGAGCATTCGGCTGTTAACCGAAGGGTTGCTGGTTCGAGTCCAGCCGGGGGAGCAGTATCCGACCTGGTCACATGGCCACCACCACCGGTCCTGGTTCCGCCAGGGCAGGTGACGTTGAGGCGCTTGCGGGCCGCGATGGCGGCGGTGGCCGGTTGGAGTCCCGGCAGCGGGTTGGCGCGAGTCGCGTAGGCATCGACGAACCACGGGTCGGTGGTGCCGGTTCCGGTCTCGAATCCGGTCACGGTGACCTGTGTCAGACCCGGGTTGGGTCTGATGGCGTCGAGGACGGCGCCTTGGAGGCCGGGACCGGAGATGTGGGCTCCGCTGCTTTCAATTGATGTTCCGCGGGTATCTGTGGCGGTCATGCCGCCATTTGTGGAATAGCATTCGCCGGGTTGTTGGGTCAACTGCGTTGTCGGTGCGACCGTACGATGGGACCAGAACACCCGTGTATCCGTGACCGGATTGCCGGCTCCTGTCTGTGTGGGAGGGGATCGGTCATCGAGGGACGTGCTGAGCGCCCGCGATCTGTCTCGGGTGTTGGACGTGGTCGGTGTCCTGCACGAGGATGGGCACGACGCCGAGGTGTCGGATGCCGGTTTGGCGGCGTTGGGGCGGCTGGTCGGGTGTGACATCGCGGCCCTCAACCGGGTCGAGTATCCGCAGCGCCGGATTGTCGGCGCCGTCACCGATCCTCCGGAGCACTACGAGGTCGACAAGGCGCTGTTCGATTCGCTCGCTCACCAGCATCCGGGTTTTGCCGCGTACGAGTCCGGGCGGCTGGCGCCGGGATCTTCGGTCGCCCTGACCGACCTCGCGGAACTGAGTGCGTTGCGCCGGATACCGCTCTATGCCGACGTCTTTCGTCCACGTGGGACGGTCGACCAGTTGGTGTGTCTCGTGCGGGCGGACGGACGGCGCGGGAGCAGCCTGAGTTTCAACCGGTCGAGAGCCGGCTTTTCCGACCGGGACCGCGCGGTCGTCGAACTGGTGGCGCCGCATCTGGCCAGGGCGATGGCCTGCCGGGACCGGCTGGCCGCGGCCCGGAAGCCGGATCCGGGTCTTTCGCGGCCGGCGTGGTGGCTGGAGCTCACCCCACGGGAACGGCAGGTGGCCGAGCAGGTGTCGCGCGGCACGACCGATCGCCAGATCGCCCGGCACCTGGAGATCAGCCCCCGCACCGTGCACAAGCATCTGGAACAGATCTACCGGAAGCTTGGGCTGCCCAATCGGGCGAGCCTCATTGCACTGTCGTTCGCGCCGCCATCTTCTGGCCGGTAGATCACCACTATTCTGGAAATGTTCTACAATACTGTTCACGCTCATACGTATTAGTGCGTATTGCGGTTCAGTCGGGGGCTTGATGGACTGAATCGGCCGGCATCACGAGGGGAATGGCCGGCGCAATTCACGACAGAAAGAGATCCGATGAATCTGCAGAAGAGTAAGTATTCCAAGCGGGGCCGTCCGGCCGCGTGGGTGTCGCTGATCGCCGCCGTCCTGGCAATGGCAGCGGCATTCTTCGGGGGCGCGGGGGTGTCCAGTGCGGAGCCCGCGGCCAGCGCGGCGGGTCCGTTCTTCCAGCTGCGTCCCGCGCACGCGTCGACCAAGTGTCTGGACGTGCGCAACAACGACGGTGGGACGGCCAACGGCACGCCCATCCAGTTGTTCGACTGCCTGGGTGCTGGGCAGACCAACCAGGTGTGGCAGGCGGTCGCGGTGGGCGGGGGCTTCTTCCAGCTGCGTCCCGCGCACGCGCCGACCAAGTGCCTGGACGTGCGCAACAACAACGGCGGGACGGCCAACGGCACGCCCATCCAGTTGTTCGACTGCCTGGGGACGGGACAGGCCAACCAGCTCTGGCGGTCGGTACAGATCACCCCGATCCTCTTCCAGCTGCGACCGATGCACGCGCAGACCAAGTGCCTGGACGTGCGCAACAACGACGGTGGGACGGCCAACGGCACGCCCATCCAGCTGTTCGACTGCCTCGGCTCCGGGCAGACCAACCAGCAGTGGCGGATCGTCACCGTCTGAGCCCTGGTACATCAACGCCCGGTGGCCGGTCGTCCCGCGACGACCGGCCACCGGCCCGTCAGGCCGTCTCCTCAGCTCGTGATGATGCTGCGTTCGATGGCGGCGATGGCGAACTCGATCAGGCGGCGGGGCGGGACCCGGCCCTGCACCGACCCGCCGTGCAGCAGGTCGTCGGCGACTCCGATCAGCGCATCCCACACCCAGTGGGCCAGCGCGGGATCGTCGACCACGGTCCGGCCGCCGGCCGCGGCCGTCTCGCGCAGGGCCCGGTCCAGCGCGCGGATCGTGCGCCGGAACACCGTCGCCGAGGTCACCGCCTGTTTGCCGCGCCGCCCGCCGGCCAGCACCTTGGACTCCCACTGCTGGGCCGAGCGGCCGAACAGCCGCCACAGCTCCCGCACCTGTGGCAGCGTCGCGGTCAGCAGGCCGGGGATGCCCAGCTCGCGGTCCAGCTCGTCGAACGTGGCCCGCAGGGCGTCCAGCCGAGCCGCCATGAGCGCGACGAACACGTCCTCCTTGCCCTGGAAATACTGGTAGACGGTGCCTGAGCTGATCTTGGCGCCGTCCGCGATGGCGCGCACGGTCAGCCCTGCGTAGCCGTCCCGCTCGAGCAGGCGCTCGGCGGAGGACAGGATGTCGGCGCGGCGGGCCTTCGCGTCGCCCCAGGCGGCAGTGGTTTCCACGGGCGCAACGGTACCGCACGTTGAACAACGTTCAGAGACTATTGAACGTTGTCCAGTTTACTTTGTACCATGGGGTCATGACGCTCACCCAGCTCGACCGGCTCGAGGCGGAGAGCATCGACATCCTGCGCGAGGCGGTCGCCGAGAGCGAGCGCCCGGTGCTGCTGTACTCGATCGGCAAGGACAGCTCGGTGCTGTTGCACCTTGCCCGCAAGGCGTTTCATCCCGCGCCGGTGCCGTTCCCGCTGTTGCATGTGGACACCACCTGGAAGTTCCGGGAGATGATCTCCTTCCGGGATCGGACGGCCGAGCGGCTCGGCGTCGAGCTGATCGTGCACCGCAACCCGGAATGCCTCGCTCTCGGCATCAACCCGTTCGACCACGGCTCGGCCCGGCACACCGACATGTGGAAGACCCAGGGGCTGCGGCAGGCGCTGGACAAGCACCGGTTCGACCTCGCCTTCGGCGGGGCCCGCCGGGACGAGGAGCGCTCCCGCGCCAAGGAGCGGGTGTTCTCCCTGCGCACTGCGGCACACCGGTGGGATCCGCGCAGTCAGCGCCCGGAGCTGTGGCGGCTGTACAACACGCGCAAGGACCCGGGGGAGAGCCTGCGGGTGTTCCCGCTGTCCAACTGGACCGAAATCGATGTGTGGCAGTACATCCGGCGCGAGCGTATCCCGGTGGTGCCGCTGTACTTCGCCGCGGCGCGCCCGGTGCTGCGCCGGGACGGCATGCTGATCATGGTCGACGACGACCGGCTGCGACTCCGGCCGGGGGAGGAGATCCGCCGGGCGACCGTACGGTTCCGTACGCTCGGCTGCTACCCGCTCACCGGCGCCGTGCCCAGCACCGCGGCGAGTGTCGCGGAGATCATCGAGGAACTGCGGCAGGTCACCACCTCCGAACGGGCCGACCGGGCCATCGACCACGACCAGTCCGGCTCGATGGAACGCAAGAAGCACGAGGGCTACTTCTGATGTCCCTGCTGCGGTTCATGACCTGCGGAAGCGTCGACGACGGCAAGAGCACGCTGATCGGCCGGCTGCTCTACGAGGCCCGCACCCTGCCCGACGACCAGCTGGCCGCCCTTGAGCGGCACGGCATGGACTTCGCAACGCTGCTGGACGGCCTGCTGGCCGAGCGGGAGCAGGGCATCACGATCGACGTCGCCTACCGGTACTTCGCCACCGCGACCCGGAAGTTCGTGGTGGCCGACGCACCGGGCCACGAGCAGTACACCAGGAACATGGTCACCGCGGCATCGGTCGTGGACGCCGCGGTGATCCTGGTCGACGCCCGCACGGGAATCCTGCCGCAGACCAGGCGGCACACCGAGATCGTCGCGCTGCTCGGGGTCCGGACCGTGGCGTTGGCGGTGAACAAGCTCGACCTGGTCGGCTACTCCAGGACGGTGTTCGACGCGGTGGCCGCCGAGTACTCGGCTCTCGCGGCCGCTCTCGGGATCACCTCGGTCGCCTGCATTCCGGTTTCCGCGCTGCACGGGACCAATGTGGTTCGGCGTGGCGCGCAGACGCCCTGGTATGACGGGCCGGCCCTGCTCGGTTGGCTCGAGTCGGTCGCGGTGCCCGCCGACGACCCGGCCGGGCCGTTCCGGATGGTGGTGCAGTGGGTGATCCGGCCAGCCGCGGACTTCCGCGGCTTCGCCGGTCGGATCGTGGGCGGCTCGGTGCGTCCCGGTGACCGGGTCGTCGTGCTGCCCGCCGGCCTGCCGGCCACGGTGGCCCGGATCGTGGCGTTCGACGGCGACCTCGACATCGCCGTCGAAGGGCAGTCGGTGACCGTGGTCCTGGCCGAGGATCTCGACGTGGGACGCGGCGCGATCCTGGCGGCCGCGTCGTCCGCGTGCGACGTGGGATCGGAGTTCGATGCCCGGGTGATCTGGATGGCGGCCGCGGACCTGGTGCCCGGCCGATCGTACCTCGCCAAGATCGGCGCCAGAACGGTCGGCGTGACCGGGTCGGATTCGTTGCGGTGCAACGAGATCGGCGGCACCGTTGTTCGGTTCGACGCCGCAGTGGCCTACGAGCCGTACCCGGTCAACCGCGACCTCGGCGGCTTCCTGATCATCGATCGGCTCACCAACGACACGGTCGGCGCCGGCCTGCTGGACCGCGTCCGCCCGGCGAACCTGCGCTGGCAGACCCTCAGCGTCACCAAGGAGATGCGCGCGGCCCTCGGCGGGCACCGGGGCTGTGTGGTGTGGTTCACCGGGCTCTCCGGTGCCGGGAAGTCGACCGTCGCCAACCTGGTCGAGCAGCGCCTGAACCGGACCGGCCATCGCACCTACCTGCTCGACGGCGACAACGTGCGGCACGGCCTGAACCGGGACCTGGGCTTCACCGACGCCGACCGGGTGGAGAACATCCGCCGGGTGGCGGAGGTCGCCGCTCTCATGGTCGACGCCGGCCTGATCGTCCTGGTGTCGTTCATCTCCCCGTTCGAGGCGGAACGCGCGCTGGCCCGAAGCCTCGTCGCCGCGGGAGAGTTCTGCGAAGTCCACGTGGACACGCCGCTGGCGGTCGCCGAGGCCCGCGACGCCAAGGGGCTCTACGCCCGGGCGCGCCGCGGCGAGCTTCCGCACTTCACCGGCATCGACTCGCCCTACGAGGTTCCGGCGAACCCGGAGCTGCGGCTGGACACGGCGGTGCTGGCCCCGTCGGCGGCGGCGGCGGTCGTGCTGGACCGGCTGCTCGCGATGGGCGTCGTGACCTTCAGCGGTCCGCGCGCCGAACCCCGGGAATGAACAGGCGCTCCGCCCGCTCCTTGAGGGCCACGGCCACCGCGTCGAACCCGGCCTTGACCCAGGCGCCGTTCTGGTCCAGCACCAACCCGGCGTGCTCGCCGGTGATGGTGTCCGTCGTGTGATAGGCGCAGCGGTCCGGGCCGGTCTCGGTGATCCACTGGTCCCGGACGGCGAACAGGCCCGGGATCGCCGCACCGGTGTCGTAGCGCAGGTGATGCGGGGGATCCACCACGCGGATGAACTCGCGGTTGACGAACGTGCCGCCGGAGCCGTCCGGGGACGGGAGGGTGAGGTCGATCGGGTCGCCGATGGCCAGCGTCGTCTCCACCCGCACCGTGTAGGGATTCCACTGTGGATAGTTCGGGTAGTCGATCAGCACACGCCACACGAAACTCGCCGGAGCGGCGATGTCGACCGTGATGGAGGTGATCATGCTCATTGTGGCAGGAACTCCCCTCCGTTGACGTCGAGCACCGCGCCGGTCACCTCGGAAGCCAGTGAGGACAACAGAAACAGCACGGTGCCCGCGCACGCCTCGTCCGGTGGAATCCGGCCGAGCGGGTTGCGGGCGGCGATCTCGTCGTACACGTCCTGCTCGCTGACGCCCCGAGCCTCGGCGGTCATCCGCAGGTAGTAGCGCACTCCGGGCCCGTCCAGCCAGCCCAGCACGGCCTGGTTGACCCGGATGCCGTGTTCGCCGAGCTCGAGGGCGAGGTACCGGGACGCGCACGACATCGCCGCCTTGGCCACGGCGTAGCCGCCCTCGCCGCGCATCGGCGCCCGGGTGGTCATCGTGCCGATGTTCACGATCGACCCGCGGCCGGCGGCCTTCATGTGCGGCAGCACCGCCCGCGTCATCGTCAGCGAGCCGTGCAGGATGATCTCCAGTGCGCGCCGCAATCCCTTGTCCGGGGTGTCCAGCAGGTCGAAGAAGCCCGGGTGCGAGTACGCGGAGTTGACCAGCCCGGTGATCGTGCCGAACCGGTCGGCCGCCGCAGCCACCACGGCCGCGACGTCCTCGGCCCGGCGCACGTCGCAGGGCACCCCGATGGCCGCACCGCCGCCGGCCGCGACCTCCGTGGCCACCTGGTCCATGACCGCGGTGGACCGGGCGGCCATGACCACCTTGGCGCCCTCCGCGGCGGCCCGCACGGCCAGCTTGGCGCCCAGCCCGGGCCCGACCCCGGCGATCACCACGACCTCCCCGGACAGGATCACAGGAATGCCTCCGTGTAGAAAGCGAAGTCCCGCTTCAACTCCGCGGCCGACAGGCCGAAGTCCTCCGGTGCGTAGGAATGCGCGCCGTGCCGCTGCGTCCGGTTGCGGTCGAGGTAGGCCAGGAACGGGCCGGACTCGAAGCCGGAGGCGAGGCCGACGGCATCGAGCACGCGGCGGGCCACGGCCAGCGGATCGGCCGTCAGCTCGGCGAACGGCACGTCGACGAACCGGTCCGGGCGGTGCCGCCGTGCCTCGGCGAACCCGCGCAGGGTCGCGGCGAACCGCGTGCTCCAGTACCGGCCGGTCGCCACCGGGTCGACCGCGGCGCTGTACTGCGAGCTCATCGACACCACCATCGAGGCGTACGAGGGCACCGCGCTGACCGGCGACCGGTGCGTCATCAGGATCCGGCAGCCCGGGAAGGTGTCCAGCACCGTGTCCACCGCGGTCAGGTGGTGCGGCGACTTCAGGATCCACCGACGCCCGGCGCGGTCCGGCCGCTGCCATCGCAGCACCTGCAACCACTCGCGCAGCTCCCGGTAGGCCATGCTCTGGTCGGCCGAGCGTAGCCAGGCGCCATAGTCGGGTATCCGGTAGAAGGAGTCGAAGCTCATCGAGGTGAACGAGCGGTCGAGGAGGATCACGTCCTCCTCCGGCCCGTCCCACTCGATGGTGTGGATGCCGGCGAACTCCGGCGACATCCGGAGGAACAGCTCGGCCCGGTCCCGCGCCCGCCGCTTGCGCTCCGCGGCGTCCGGTCCTTCGCCGGGGAACGGGATCGGGTAGGAGGCCTCCCAGGACAGCGTCGAGGTCAGTCGCGGCGAGGCGGCCAGCAACCGGTGCAGCAGGGTCGAGCCGGTACGCGGCAGACCGCAGATCGCGGCGGCCACCGGCACCTCGACCGCCCGGACTTCCGGGTGGGTCCGCTGCAGGGCCCGCAGCCGCAGCCGGTCGACGAGGAGCGCGGTCAGCCTGCGGCGGGTCAGTTCCAGCCCGGCGGGCGAGAGCCGCGCCTGTGCGTTGAGGCTGCGGACGAGAACCTGCAGCGGTTCGACGAACCAGTCGTCGCCGAACTCGGTCAGGCCCGCCTTGGTCTTGGCCGCGTCCAACAGTTCGTCCACCCGCAGAGCGCGCAGTTCCGCCGCTCCGGAATTTACTGCTGTTGTGGCGGTGAGTTGATCCCGCTCGGTTGACAGGGTTTCGGTGGCCGGGTTGCGTCCCGTTCCCCTTGGGTGCGGTTGGCAGGTGGGCGGCCGACATGGTTCGGTCACGGCTTCACTACCCGGCAGCGGGGGATGGGGTGGTGGGTGGCGCCGAGCCAGCGCAGCAGCGCGGTTCCGCTGGTGTGGCCGGTGGTGTCGATCCAGTTGCCCCAACCCGGATCCTTGTCGGCCACGACGATGGTCAACCTGCCGTCGTCGTCCAGTGTGGCGGTGTGCTTGTTCACGGTGATCCGGTGTGCGTGGTCCATCGACTCCATCCACCAGTTGTTGAGCTGGAAGTTCCAGTAGGGACAGTCCGGAACCTCGGTCTCGATCAGCCACGCCTCGCCGGGCCGCAGCGTCCAGTACCCGTGCAGGTAGAAGATCTCCGGATCACCGCCGGCCCGCTGGAACAGCTCCTGGCCGAAGTCGGGCAGCTCGTTGGGCCGGGTCATGAACAGCTCGGTCCATCCGGCGAAGGTGGCCGCGGTGCCGTGCACGGCCAGCGCGGCCCGGCGCAGTGCCCGCACCAGTGCGTCCGGGTCCAGCGCGGCGGGCAACGCCGGGCCGCCGATGCGCTCGATCCGCCACGTGCCGGGTTCCTCGGCGCTGCGGTCCAAATAGGACTGGCGGACCACGATACCGGTCGAGTCGGGCGCGAGCGGCAGCCAGTTGCGGTCCCGCGGCGTACGGCTGGCGATGATCTCGACCGTGCCGTCCGGTTCGACCACCAGGTCCCGGTCGGACAGCTCGCCGGTCGAGGCCATCGTGCCGTCCTTGGCGTACCGGTTGGCCTTGGAACCCACGCTGAAGTACGCGATCGTGCCGCGCCGCCCGGTGATCCGGTAGTCGCGGTCGCCCCGGACGGTGGCCGAGAGGTAGACGTTGTCCGGGTTGTCCGCGCCGATCTTGACCAGGTCCAGCTCGTGCAGCCGGGGGAAGTCCGGGTCGGCGTTCTCCACTGTGGCGTAGAGCATCTCGCGGACCAGTCGGGTCAGGTAGCGGAAGCCCTCGGCGCGGTCCAGCGCGGTGGCCGGGGCGGTGTCCCGGAGCACCACGTCGCCGGCCCGTTCCAGGGCCCGGCAGAACTCCGACCAGGCCTGTCCGTCGAGCACGTCGGCCACCGCCGCCTCCTCGCAGTATTAGAACACGTTCTACCAGACGGCGAAGTTTTGGACAACGTTCAGTGACCGTGCGGACGGCCCGGGACGATGCCGCGCAGCGGCTTCGCCCGGTCGGCGTCGGAGCCGTACTCGAGCATCCGCTTTGCGCCATTGTGCCCAGCGCGGACAGTCGCGTCGGGTCGCGGGCAAATGGGTTTTCGGGTTGTGGTCGAGGCCGGTATGTCCTGGCCCCAGGTGCCGGATTGTGCGCGTATGGTGAGCGCGAATGCCCGTCCATTGGTCAGTGCCGAGGGGTGGAATGGCGGATTCGCGAGCCGTGCCGCGGCCGGGTGCCGGTGTGTCCAGGCGGGTCCTGCTCCGCGCCGGCGGGTTCACGGCCGCGGCGGCGGGGCTGTCCGGCTGCTCCGTGCTGGCGAGCACCGCCGGGGTCGGGGACAACGTCCGGGTGGCCGTCGCGTGGAGCGCCGGGGAACTCGAGGCGTTCCGGGCCATCCTCGCCGGCTATCCCAACGGCTACGAGTTGGTCCCGCTCGGCGACGACATCGCGGCCGCGCTCGGCGCACGGACCGCGGGGCGGCCCGACCTGGTGGCGATGCCGCAACCCGGAACGGTCAGCGCCAGCATCGACGACCTGGAGCCGATACCGGACACGATGTGGCGCCCGGAGTACAACCGGATCGCGGGCACCGAATCGGGCGATCGGCACCATGCGCTGCCGTTCAAGGTCGCGCACTCGTCGGTGGTTTGGTACCGCAAGCGGCTGTTCGACGAGCACGGCCTTGCGGCACCGCGGACGTGGTCGGAGTGGATGGACCTGAACCAGCGGATCATCGACGACCCGGACCTGGGTGGCGCCGGCATCGCGCCGCTCGCCGTCGGCGGTGCGGACGGCTGGCTGCTGGCCGTCTCCTTCCAAAACGTTCTGCTGCGGCACTTTCCGGACACCTACGACCAGTTGATCCGGCCCGCCGCTGACCCCGAAACCTGGCGCGGGTCCGAAGTCGAAACGGCGTTGCGCATGCTCGCCGGCATGTGGGCGGTGCCGGGGGCGGTCTCGGGCGGGTTGGACCGCGCCCTGGTACTGCAGTATCCGGACGCGGTGCAGGAGGTGTTCCCGTACCGGCGGGCCGCGATGGTGGTCGCACCGGACTTCGCGGAGTCGGTGATCCGCAGGTTCGGCACGCCGGAGGACGAGGCGGACAGCTTCACCTTCCCGGCAGATCCGGGCGTCACCGCTCCGATCGCGATCGCCGGCGACCTGCTGGTCGCGGTCAAGCCGGCGCGGGCGTCCGCCTTCGATCTGCTGCGTTACCTGGGTGGCGAGGATGCGCCGATCCCGTGGATCAAGGACACCGGCGGCTTCATCGCGGCGAACCAGGACACCGATTCGAGCCTTTACAGCCGGACCCTGCGCCGGCACGAACGCCAGCTGCGCGACCCGAGGCAGCCGATCCGGTTCGCGCTCGCCGACCAGCTCGGCCCGGTCGGCGGCCGCGACGGCCTTGCGCTTGTCCTGCAACAACTCGTGCGTGACCTCGGCACCGGCATGCCACCGGCGACGGCGGCCCGGGACGCGTGCCGGAAGATGGTCGCGATCGCCAGAGCGGCGGCCGAATGAGTCCGGCGTCCTTCAAAGCCAAGGACGGCCTCACGTTCGAGGTGGTCGGGCGCGAGGTGGCCGGCCGGGCG
Organism: Actinophytocola sp.; assembly: GCF_035762905.1. Classification (GTDB taxonomy): domain Bacteria; phylum Actinomycetota; class Actinomycetes; order Mycobacteriales; family Pseudonocardiaceae; genus DASYTH01. Next base: position 57,614 of record NZ_DASUCC010000130.1, on the reverse strand, counting down.
CTCGACCCGACCGGTGAGCAGGGCCGGCCGGCCCGGTTCCTGCTTGGCGTGCCGGCGGTGCTGCTGCTGCTCGTGCTGCTGGTGCCGACCGGGTGGACCGTGGTGTGGGCGCTGAACGGCGACCCGGTGCTGCTCGGGAACTTCCTGACCGTCATCACCGACGACGGCGCGCTGGCGGCGGCGCGCAACAGCGTGCTGTGGGTGGGCATCGCGCTGATCGTCGTCGCGCTTGGCTACGGGATCGCGGTGGCCAGCCGGCTGGTCCGCGGGCCGTGGCGGGTCCTGCTGTACTTCCTGATCCTCCCGTTCGGGGTGTCCGCGCTGGTCTCCGGCGCGATCGCACGGATGATCTTCGACCCGGCTCCCGAACGGGGCATGGCCAGCGCGCTGTTCGGCGCGGACGTGGTGTGGCTCGGCCCGGGACTGATCTGGATCGTGCTCGCCCTGTCGTTCGCCTGGACCTGGCTCGGTTTCGTCGTGGTGCTGTTCCGGGCCGGTCTGGACACGCGAGCGGCCGGACCCGGGCTGTTCGGTCACCCCAAGCTGCCAAGGCCGGGCCCGGTCACCTCCATCGTGGTGCTGACCGTGCTGGTCGCCGCGATCCGGGTGTTCGACCTGGTCCTGATCGCGGCGCCGGGCTCCATCCAGGACGACGTCGACGTGGTCGGGCTGCACTGGTGGCGGATGACCACGCGCAGCGCGGACACCGGCGGTCCCGCCGCCCTCGCCGTGTTGCTGTTCATCATCGTGGGCCTGCTCAGCCTGGCCGGTATGCGAAGGCGCACGACCCAACCGGACCGCCCGACCCCCGGACCGGCCGAGAACGGCGCGGCCGCGCCCGACCGGAAGCCGGCGAAGCGCCGCGCCTTGAGCTGGCTGATCGGGCTCGGTCTGGCGGTGCTCTTCCTGCTGCCGCTGGTGGTTTTGCTTGGCACCGCGCTGCACGAGCCCCGCACGGCCGGATCGGCCGGCTGGTGGGGGCTCTCCGGCCTCGGGCCCGGCTCGTTCGCCGAGGTGAGCGCGAGCTGGTTGTGGCCCGCCGTGCTCGGCAGCGTCTTTCTCGCCGGGCTCGCCACCGCGCTCGTGGTCGCGGCCGCGGTGCCGGCGGCCTACCTGCTCACCTGGGGCGGGCTGCCCGGCTGGCTGTCCCGCGGGCTGACCCTGCTGCTCGTGGTCCTGGCGGTCGCGCCGGTGCAGATGTACGCCGGCCCGCTTGGCGACCTGTTCGGCCAGCTCGGGCTGGCCGGTGCCCGGGCACCGCTGGCTCTCGTGCACGCGGCGGCCGGACTGCCGTTCGCCACCCTCGTACTGCGCACCGCGTTCCAGGCGGCGCCGCCGGATCTGTCCGGCACCCGCCGGCCCGCGCTGGACGCCATGTGGCGCGGCCGGTACCGACGTGCCCTGATCGCGGTGGTGGTGCTCGAGTTCGTCCTGGTGTGGAACGATTTCATCGTCGGCTTTCTGATCAGCGGGCCCGGATCGACCCCGCTCAACCTGCTGCTGTGGGGCGAGGCCCGGCAGTTCGGCATCTCGGCCGGCACGGTCGCCGCCGGGGCCGTGGTCGCCTCGGTCATTCCCGTCGCGCTGTTGCTGGTCACCTGGCCGAAGGTGATCTCCGGGCTGACCGGGGGTGCGACCGAATGAACTGGCCGGGCCGGGACGCAAGCCCGTCGGAGCGGAACTTCCTCAAGCGGCTCGCCCTGGTCCCGGTCGCCGTGCTGACCTGGTTTCTGCTGACCCTGTCCGCGGAGCTGCTCGGCAACCAGGCCAACGCCACCGACATCGGCCAGCGCATCGGGCGGTACCTGCTGGTCGCCGGACTCGTCGTGGTGCCGCTGACCGCGGCGGGATGGGCCGCGGTCAAGCTCTGGCAGTGGCGGCACCCGGCGCCGCCGGAGCTGCCACCCCCGCCGGAGATGGCCTGGCCGGCCGAGCCGGCGCCGCCGGACTGGCGCCCGCCCGGCCCCATCTACGAACGGGACGACGCGGTGGCTGCGGTGGTGCGGAGGCTGCTCGACACCGGAATCGCGGTCGTGTGCGGGCCGCGCGATGTCGGCACGTCCGCCGTCGCCGAAGCGGCGGTGCAACGGTTGATCGATGACCGGCTCGCCGGGAACCGGCCCGTCGTTCGGCTCGACCTGCGCAGCCGGTCCAGCCGGAACCCGGACGACGCGCGGGCGACGGCGGGTCGCATCCTGTCCACGTTCCGGCTGGACGAGCCGGCGGACGGGACGCCGAAGGTGCTGGCCGACGCCGCGGAACGGCTGCACGATGTGCTCACCAGGCAGTATTCGGTGCTGCTGCTGGACAATGCCGCGGTGCCGCACGAGATCGAGTGGCTCGTTCCACGGTGGACGGACCGGGGCAGCGGCCAGCCATGGCTGGTGATCGCCGGCGAGGCGGCGATCGGGTCGGTGCTGCCGGGCAGCCGGGTACCGGTCGGCCCGCTGTCCACCGAGGGGATGCGCAGAATCTGGTACGCCGACACGGACACGGTGCCGAAGCCGCCGCCGCCGCTGCGGCGCCGGAACCTGCCGCGGTGGCTGCGCGAGCTGTTGGCAACCCGGCGGGACCGGACGACTTCCTTGCCACAACCCGCTTCCGACCCGATCGACGAACTGCTGGCCGTGTGCGGCGGCCGGCCGCGTGCGATCAAGGCCGTGGCCAGGGAGACCAGCGGCACCGACCGCGACGCGGAGGTGCGCAAGCTGGTGGAATCGGTGGACTCCGACGAGAACAACCCGCTGGTGGGAATCTGGCGGGCCATCCTGCGCCGGACCGAGGACAGTCTCAGCCCCGATGCCGCCTGGCTGTTGCACGCGCTGGCCGTGCTCCCGGTGACCGCGCTGACCGTCGAAGCGATCGCGGCGCTGGTGACCGCGCATACGCCCGACGCGGACCCGGGCTCCGGTGCCACTCCGCCGGCGGCGTTCGACGAGCTGCGCGTCCGGGGCTTCGTGCAGGAGGTCGGCGACCGGTACCGGTTGCCGCTGGAGATCCGATGGGCGCTCACCGGTCAGGCCGACCCGAAGGACGTCGAGACGGCTCGGATCGCGGTGCCCGCGCTGATTCGCCACCATGCGGACCGGGTCGTGCGGCGGGCGAACCAGCTCGACGTGCGTTCGGTCGGCCCCAGGGCCGCGGCGTGGCTGCACGAGGAGGAGCCCACCCTGCGCCCACTGTTCCTCCCGGACAACTACCGGGACGGCGTGGTGCTCCTCGCGGTGATCGACGACCTGGCGCGGATCGCCAGCGCCCTGGAGTACTGGTACGTGCGTGAGCAGCAGGCGGACGGCCTGCTCAGAGTCAGCCAAGCATTGCGCGAGCTGGCCGGCAGCGCCCAGCGCCCCGAGCTCTGCGCGCTGGCCGCGGCCCGGGAAGCCACGGCCCACCGGATGCTCGGCGAGCGGTCGAAGGCCGAGGAACGGCTGACCGTGGTGGCCGGCGAAGTGCGCCTCCCCACCGCTCATGACCTCGGCAGCGAGCTCGTCACCCGGCTGCAGGTCGAGAAAGCCCTGCTCGCACTGGGCAACGGTCCGTCCAAACGCGACGATCCGGAACGAACGAAGGTGCGCCGGTCGCTCGAGGAGATCGCTTTCCGCAAACGGCATCCCGGAGCCGGGATCGCCATGGTCAACCTGGGTGCACTGCACCTGGCCGATGGCTCGCGGGGCAAGGCGGAGGAGTACCTCGACCGGGCCGAGGCCATGGCCCGCGACCGGCACGATGTCGGCTGCCAGGCGCAGGCCGTGGAGTTGCGCGGAATCGCGCAGACGGCGACGGATCTGTCCGCGGCCGTGTCGCTCTGGCAGGAGGCCCTGCAACTGTTCGAATCCATCGGCGAGGAGCAGGGGCAGGCACGCTGCCTGCAACACCTTGGCACGGCAGCCCTCGCCGACGAGACCGTGGCGGCCAGGCTTTCCGACGACCCCGCCGACGCCGCCACGATCGCCCGGTCGCTGCTCGAGCGTTCCCTACGGCTGCGCGCGGGCCAGCCGGACACCACCCTGGTCAAGCACTACCTCAAGAAGGCGGGCGGCGAATAGGGCCCGGCTGGTTCGGCGAGTCGTCGCCGTCGTCCAGGTGCATTTCGGGCTTTCTTGCTGCTCTGTTCTCACGGGCGCATGAGTCGAACAGCGAATCGTGGGGTACCAACGTGGGATCTTCGCGTGGCCAGCGCCCCGCCCGAGAAGGGCCAATTGGCAGGCACCGGATTCTTTCGATTGTGGGTGCTGCTGATCGTGGCCTTCATCGTCGGCGCCCCGGTGACGATGTTGGTGGACAGCGTGAGCTATCTGGTCAGTTCCGCGGCGCTGGCGACGCTTCCACGGGCCCGGCCGGAGCATGACCGGAAAGCGGTGGATCGCACTTCCGATCCGTGAAGAATGGTCTTCGACTGCTGTGGCGCAACCCGATCCTGCGCCCGCTCGCGCTGTCCGCCGCACATTTCAACCTGTTCACCGCCATGTTCTTCGCGTTGTACACGCTCTATGTCATACGAGAGTTGCAGCTGAGCGCGTTCCTGCTCGGCGTGGCGACGATGTTCGGCGGCGTCGGCGGAGTCATCGCCGCCACCTGCACCGGTTGGCTCGGCCGCACGTTCGGCATGGGCCGAGTGCTGGTCTTCTGCTCCGCGGCGCCGGCCTTGCCGGTCTGCTCGTTCCGGCGGCGAGCCTGGTGGCGACGCCGGTGGCCGTGGTGCTGGTCGTTTTGCGCCAGGTCGGTTCCACCGAAACGCCCGGCGATGCGGACCGCGCGAGGGAGTTGTCCTCATGAGGGCATATGCGGGCAAACGAGCCAGGTGCGGCAAGGTTGCGGTGAGTCTTGCCATGGTGGGGATGAGGGTGATCGCCGTTTGCCTGGTGATGATCGGGTCGACCCCAGACAGGTCATGATTCCGATCGGAAGGAGTACAGGGTGAGTTTTGCCTCCACCCGACGCGCGGCGATCATCGGCGTGCTGGTCGCGGCCCTGGCAGCGCTGTTCGGAGCCGGTGGTGTCGCGGCGGCCGCGGCGCAGCCGGTAGCGCCGGCCGATGCCCTGACCGCGCCGGTCACCGGCACGTTCACCGATGCCGCCGGCGGAACCGGCACGGCAACCGAAACGTTCACCCCGAGTCGGTTCCTGGTCGAGGGTGACCAGGTGCTCGCCGAGGGCGTGGCCGATCTCGGGCTGACCGACTCGGCCGGTCAGCCGGTCGGCACCGCGGCCCCGACGGTGCGGCTGCCGGTTGCGGTCGCCCCCGGCGATGTGTCGACGCAGGCGAGCTGCGAGATCCTCGATCTGGTACTCGGACCGCTTGACCTGGACCTGCTCGGCTTGGTGGTCCACCTGGACACCGTGCACCTGAACATCACGGCTGAGTCCGGGCCCGGGAACCTGCTGGGCAACCTGCTGTGTGCCGTGGCGAACCTGCTCAACGGGCCGGCGCCGGACCTGCGGGCGCTGACCGATCTGCTCAACGCCATCGTGGCACTGCTGAACTCCTGACCCCGTCAAGGGAAACCCGGCGGCGGGTGCCAACCGGCACCTGCCGCCGGGTAGGTCATCGGTCAGCGACCATCCCGTTGGCTAACAGATTGAAAACGATCGGGAAAGGGATGTATCAACTCGCATCCCTGATTCCGTGGTCGACATTGGTGCCCATTGGTATTTTTTCTCGTCCGTTGAATACTCCTTGTGGCGGTACCGATATGGGTGCCGGCACGTGACTATCTGCCTGCGGCGGCGGAAGAGATACTCGAGGGGCTGGGGAACAGTGGGTGATCTTTTCGCCGTGTGGCGCAGTCGCGTGGATATGGTCAGTCTGCGGGTGGTGGACGCATATGGCGCGGAGCTTCCTGATTACCGGCGGATTGTGGCCGATCCGAGAGCACGGGCCGAGCTGGTGGAGCTCATGGTGTTCGCGCGGGGGCGCACGGTCGATCTGGCGACCGAGGGCGGGCAGTTCACCGATGATGACCTCGAGACCATCGCGGCGGGCGGGCGGGTACACGGCGCCGCGGGAATCTCCCCGGCCGCCCAACGGCGAGCCGTTCTCATCCACACGAAACTCACGCTGCGCGAGTTGTACGGGGCGGCCGGATCGCATGACATCGACAATCTGATGCGGGTGTTGCGCTGGTACGCCCCGCAGAGCCGGTCGGTGCAGGCCGCCTATGCGCGGGGGTTCCTGCGGGGCCAGCAGGCGCACCTGCCGGACGCCGACCGCGTGCGCGTGCTCGCCGGTCTGTTGCTCGCCGGCGATGCGATGGCCGCCCAGCTGGCGATCAGCCTGGCCATGACCGTGCCCGCCCGGTGTGTGGTGCTGGTGGTGCGGACACCGCCGGCCCGACCCGGACACGCGGACCCGCCACGCGCCGAGGTCGTGGCGGATCTGCTGGCGCGGCACTGGATGCCGATGTCGTGGGAGACGCCAGCAGAGTTCGTCGCGCTGGTCGGGGCGGACGGGCCGGTGTCGGCCGAGGATCGGGCGCTTGCCGTGGCGCGAGATTTCGGGCAGCTGGTGGAGTTGCCGTGTGCGGTGGGTGCCGCGGTCGGTGACACCGGCGAGCTTGCCGGCCCGCTGGCGCAGGCCCGGCAGGTCTGCCGGGTGGCCCCGCTCGACACCTCGCCGGGCACGGTGCACTACCGCACCGACCTGTTCGCCGAACTCGGCGTGGCCAGGGTGCCACCGGTCGAGGCGTGGCTGCGGGACGTCGCGGACCGCCTCGCCGCCGGTCCGAACCTGGTGCCTACGCTGGCCGCGTTCTACCGCACCGACATGAGCCGGATGCTGACGGCGGCCACGCTGGGCATCCACCCACGTACGCTGGACTACCGGCTGCGCCGGGCCCACGAGGTCACCGGCCTGGATCCGGTGTCGGTTCGGGGAGTGCGGATCCTGAGCACCGCCGTGACCCGCGCGCTGGCCGGAGCGTGGACATAGCCATGGGAACCCTCTACGCCGAACTGGCAAGCCAGGCGCCGGCCAGTGCCCTGCGGGTCGTCGACAGCTGTGTCAAGGAACTGCCGGAGTTTCAGGCGGTCGCCGCGAATCCGGATGACTACGCGCGGATGCTCGAGTTCGCCGTGTTCCTGCGCAGGCGCACGCTCGAGCTGGCCCCCAATGATCATCCGCTGACCGGCGATGACCTCGCCATTGTCGGTGCGTTCGGTGCGGAGCGCGGCGGGCAGGGCATTTCGCTGCCGGCCGCGCGCAGCGCCCTGGCGTTGCACGCCGCCGCGACCCTGCGCGAGATCCACGAGACGTGCGGCCCGGCGGATCTCGACGAGGGCATGCACCTGCTCGGCTGGCTCGGGCGACAGGCCCCGATCGCCCAGCAGGCCTACCTCGCGGGTGTCCTACGGGGACAGAACCGCCACCGGCCGGTCATCGGTGAGATCGGGCGGTTCGTCGGGCTGGCGTTGGCCGGCGACCCGGCCGCCCCGGGGTATGCCAGGAAACTGGGAATCGCGGTGCTCGACCACTGGCAGGTCGTCGTCATCCGGGCACCCGGTCCCGGTGAGCCGGACGAGGCCGCCGTTGAGCTGGTGTGGCGCCGGCACCGGGCACCGGCCACCTGGCACCGTCCCGGCGAGTTGGTCGTGCTCCTGCCGGCGGACCAGGAAACCGCCGCGCCGGCGCTGGTGCGCGAGGTCGCGGACATCGTCGGCCGGCCCTGTGCGGCGGGCACCGCGACCGGCCCACTGTCCACACTGGCCGAGACGTTCGAGCTGGCCCGGCGGGTCAGCCAGGCCGTGCCGCCCCGGACCAGGCCGGATCACCTGTGCACCATGGCCGACCTGTTCATCGAGATCGCTGTCGCGGAGCTGCCGGAACTCGACCGGTGGCTGCGCGATCTCGCGGCCCGGCTGGCTACCGGCCCCGATCTCCGCGCCACCCTCGATGCTTATTATCGCCACGACCTCGACCGCTCCCGCACCGCCGCCGCGCTCAACGTCCACCCCCGCACCCTGGACTACCGGCTGCAGCGGGCGCACCAGCTCACCGGGGTCGATCCCCGCACCGTCAACGGAATCCGCGTCTTCACCACCGCCGTGACCCTCGACGGGTGAGCCCGTCCCGGTGGGAATGCGGGACGGGCTCACCGTTGTGCCGGCCGGACCGGCTGCTCTAGGAGTCGAGCGCGACGGCGATGTCGCTGATGAACAGCGGGAACTGGCCGACGGTGGTCGGCGCGCCGGTGAGCAGTTCCACGGTGACGAGCAGCGGCCGGGAACCCGAGGGTGTCAGGACGGCGAAGGCGGTGTTCGAGACCGTCTTGCCGCCGACCAGGTCCGCGAAGATGTCGAAGCCCGCGTTGGGGCCGAACGTTCCACCCAACATGCCGGTCATGATCACGAAGCCGGTGTTGGCCGGCGACTGGATGAGGACCTGGCCGGTGACCGGGTTGATGTCGAACAACGTGGTCCCGGTGGTCGAGTTGAGGTCGTTGTTCGTGTAGGCGGCGGCGCTGATGCCGGTGACCGTCGCGGTGCCCGGTCCGGAGCTCAGCAAGCCGTCCACCGCCGTGACGTGGGTGTTGAGGTCGTGCCGCAGGTTCTGTCCGGTGTCGCTGACGATCCGGAGCCGGTCGGCCGCCGGGTTGAAGTCGAAGCCGAAGTTCGTGCCGTGCAACGCGACGCTGAGCTGGGAGACCTGCGTGAGCGTCACAATCGGCACGCTGGGGTTGCTCGGCAGCGTGACCGTGTAGATGCAGCCGCGGTTGCCAAGGGCGTACAGCTTGCCGTCCTGAACGCGGAAGTCGATCCCGATCAGGAAGTTCTCACCGCAGACGAACCCGGTCGGAAACGCGACCCAGTTGAGCACCCCCGGATTGTTGGTGTTGAACGAGGCCATCAGGCCGTCGCTGGTGATCCCGAACGCCGGCAGCCCGGGCGCCGCGGCCGAACTGCTGGTCGAGGACCCGACGGCCAGTGCGGCCGAGGCAACCACCACTGCCGCCGCCGCGATCCCCTTCTTGATCCATGCCTTCACTGATTTCCACCCCTCTGGGTTCTGCTGTGCTGGCGACTGCCAGCCCGCAACATCCTCCCGAGGGCACGGCGGCGGGGTCTTCGTGAAACGTGCGAAAACGCGCCCGCCGGCGCCGAGCTCAACCTGTCATTTCCGGTGAAGCCGGACTTCTGCCCCGAGCCGGTCAGTCGCCGAGGTCGGAGCGTTCTTTCGGCGTGTAGGCGAGCATCACGGCGGCCGGATCGGCCATCCGCGCGGCGCGGTAGCTGCTGACTTTGCCGGCCGCGGAACTCAGTGCCTGCTTGGCCTTGCCGCGGGCGTAGGTGACCGAGTAGTCGCGACCGACGCCGAGGCTGGTGCCCACCTCGATGGCGTCCTGGTCGGCACCCATGTAGAGGAACTGCCAGGAGTAGTCCTTGGTCTGCTGTTCCACCAAGGATTTTATCGCCGGGTGGGTCCACTCGCGACTGGCGTTCTCGTGGCCGTCGGTCATCACGGCCACGATGACGGTGCCGGGCCGGTCACCCTCCGGTAACGCGGTGAGTTCGGCGCCCGCGTCGGTGATCAGCTTTCCCATCGCGTCGAGCAATGCCGTGGAGCCGCGTGGCTGGAGCACCAGTGGGGGCACGTCGGCGATGGGCACGTTGGTGTAGACGACGTCGTAGACGTTGTCGAACTGGGCGAGCGTCACCTGGCAGGTGCCCGGGGTATCGCGCTGCTCGTCGACGAACGCGGCGAAGCCGCCCTCGGTGTCGGCCTTGATGGACTGCATCGATCCGCTGCGGTCGAGCAGGAAGTAGATCCGGGTCAGGTCGGCACGGGTCATCGGCACTCCTTCTAGGTGGTGGAGCGACGCGGTTTGAAGCGCATCGCCGTGGTGGACTTCGGTTCCGGCGTCGGGGTGCCGGACTCGCGGTCGTACTTCGCCCGTTCGACCCCGGCCGCCGTCACCCGGCCGCGCGCGTCGGCGTATCCGCCGAGCAGCCGAGTCCGGCCCAGCCGAGGGCCGACCGCGTTCTCGGTCAGTCCCGCGCGGTGCCCGGCGGACCGCAGGGAGGCCCGCCCGCTCAGCACGGCAACGGCCATGGTCTCGTCGAGCAGGTCGGTGAGCCGGTCCGCCGCCTCCCGCAGGTGTGGTAGGGCGTCGACCGCCGGCAGTCCGGCGGCGGCGTCGAGGCACGTCCGGACGGCGTCGAGCCGGCCCGAGTCGATCTCGTCTGTCACGGGGCAACTATACGCAGAATATGCGGATACGCAAGTACTGCGGACACGCAGAATCTTCGAACCTGGGCGTGGAGCGCGGGCCCCGCGCGACCCCCGGCCGGCGCGCCCGCCTCGACGCCGTCCATCGAGACCGCTGAATCCGGTCGAACTCAAGCGGGATTTTGCCACCATCTGATATACGTGTCGCGCCGTCGCTGGCATCTGGCTGAATTGTTGCTTGAGTATTGCATTCCATGGTGATTTGATCCACAGCGAATGAGGACCGCTTGGGGAGCCTTTGAGGATCGCACCGGGCGACCATCCAACATCGACACGGGTCGATCGGGGTTGCCGGAGAGTGCGAGGAGAATGGAATGAGCGACCGCCAGGGGGCGACAAGTGGCGCGATCCAACTGTTGGAGGCGGAAGCCGGTACCGCGGATTCGGTCGGCGTTTCTTGTGAAGAATGCCGGAAGGTGGTGCGCGCCGGCCGTTCAAGTGTCGGTAATCGACGGTTGAACGAGCCAATTGGTTTGTGCAATTTCTGTATGGCCGAGCAGGGCTTCGCCTCGTGGCCGCAGCTCGCCGCGATCAGGTCATTGACCTTGACCGACTCGCCACGGCTTGCCGGCGAGAACAGTGAGCACACCGCGCTGCTCGCCGCGCTGGAGGTGGAGCTCCCGCCGATCCTGGTGCACCGGTCGACGATGCGGGTCATCGACGGGATGCACCGGGTGCGCGCCGCCCTGCTCAACGGGCGGTCGGAGATCGCCGTGACGTACTTCGACGGCGACGAGGACGCGGCCTACCTGATGGGCGTGCAGGCGAACCTGGCCCACGGTCTGCCCCTCTCGCTGGCCGACCGGCGCGAGGCGGCCCGCCGGGTCATGGAGCGGTATTCCGAGTGGTCCGACCGGGCCATCGCCGAGGCGGTCGGGTTGTCCGCGGACGCGGTCGCGGCGGTCCGCAGGCGGGTGACCGCCGGGTCGACGCAACTCGAGGTGCGGGTGGGCCGGGACGGGCGGGTCCGCCCGGTCGACCCCGCCAAGGGGCGGCTGCGCGCGAGCAGGCTGCTCGCGGCCCGCCCCGATGCGTCGTTGCGTGAGGTGGCAAGGGAAGCCGGCATCGCCGTTGGTACCGCGCGGGACGTGCGCGAACGCATCAGGCGCGGGGCCGACCCGATCCCGGTCCGGCAACGCGCGGGCCGGGAGCCGGAGGCGAAGGCGGATCCGTTGCCCGCGCCGGTTTCCCTGCTCGACGAGGTGACCGGCCTGCTCGCCATCGTGCAGAGCCTCAAGCAGGACCCGTCGCTACGGTTCACCGAAACGGGGCGACGGCTGCTGCGCTGGCTGGACGTGCACGCGCTGCGCGAGGACGACCGGAACTGGGTCGTGGCAGCGGTTCCACCGCACTGCGCCGACCGGATCGCCGAACTCGCCCGAGGCTTCGCCCGAACCTGGCAGAGCCTCGCCGACACCATCGACCTACGCCAAACCAGCCAAACCAGCTAGTGCTGCGCCAAGGAGAGCGAGGTGGTCATCCCCGGATCCATCGCATGAAGCCTTGACCCGACCAACGCAACCTCAGGGGACCGTGACGCAACCCGGCCACAATCGCCCCGCAAACCCGCACGTTCGCCGGTACGCAACAACAGCAGTTAATCCCGGAGAGGCGGACTAGTGGATCACTGGGGCTTCGCTGATCGGCGCGTGTGGGTGCTCGTGGACGAAGCGGACCGTTGCCTCCAGGTCCATGGCGATGCACTCGACGGTGGCGGCGTCCAGCGGCGGTGAGACATACCGCAGGGACGCGTCGATCCCGTCCTGGCCGAGCACGAACGACACGAGCAGCGTCGGCCCGCCGTTCTCGCAGGTGGTGTCCTCGGCGAGCGGCACGTCGGCGACCCGCACCGGGGCCTGCTGCATCGTCATGTCCGGCGCGGCTGCGTACATCCCGTTGAGCTCGATCTCCCAGGCACCGAGCTGTCCCGCCCGCCAGCCGGGCGAGCGCCCGGTACGCGCGCAGACCTCCTCGAACGGCAGCTTCGCGAAGTGCTCGGTCCGGTACCGCAGCAGGTCCCGGCGGCGGTCGACGGCGTCGATGACCGTCGGGGTCTCGGAGTGGTCCACCAGGTCCACGACGTAGCTGCGCAGCAGGCCCTGCACGGCGAAGCCGCGGAACCGGCGCCGTCCACTGTGGATGATGCCGATGTTCGCCGGCCGGCCGTCCGCGCGGCGAAAGTACAGCCCGGCGCAGGCCGCGAGCACCTCGAACTGGGTGCACATCCGGTCCTGCGCCACCGCCGCGAGCGCCCGCCCGGTCTCCGGGGCGAGCGTCCAGCCGTGCGAGCCGATCGACACCTTCCCGGTCGCGAGCTTCTCGTCGATCATCCACTGCGGCAGGGCCGGCGAGCCCGCGTCGAGCAGCCGCACCCAGTCGTCGAACGTGTCCCGCAGGCCCTCGTCGAGCATCGCGGCGTAGTAGCCGGCGAACTGCTCGACGTCGGCCGGCTCGATCGTGCCGCCGTCGTAGCCGGTGCGGAGCTGGTCGAACACCAACTCGGCCGAGATGCCGTCGCTGCACACATGGTTGAGCACGCAGACGACGAGCGTCGCACCGCCGGCGACCCCGGCGAGGACCTGCACGGCGAGTTGCCTCGGCACCGCCCACCAGTCGTCGAGGGCGCCGACGTGGCGCGCGGCGTCCTGCGGCGTGCCGTCCCAGGGCACCACCCGCAGGACCTGCTCGTCGAGCTCGTCCGGCTCGCGGATCACCTGCGCCGGTTCGCCGTCGACCGGCTCGATCGCGGTGCGCAGGCTGTCGTGCAGCGCGACGACCCGGTCCGCCGCGGCCGCCAGCCGGTCGAGGGACAGCTCCGCCGCCACCACGTAGGCCGCGAACAGCCGCTTGGCCGGCCCGCACGTCGTCGGCGCGACGATGAAGTCGTGGTAGACGGCCTGTCCGGGGGTCATGGGCAGTACTCGCACGGTCGGTGGCTCCTCGTGATCTAGGGTTTGGCCATGGGTGATGTCCGGGGTCTGGCGCTCGCGACCGCCGATGCCATCCATGCGTTGCTGCGCGACCCCGGGCTGGCGCCGGCCTGGGACGGCGCCAGCGCGCTGCCGCGGTTCCTGGTGCGCGGCCTGGCCGGACATCTCGGCGCCCAGGTCTTCAACATCGAGCGAGTGCTCGCCGAGCCGCCCGGCGCCGGCGAAGTTCTTGCCGTGGAGACGCATTACGCGCGGGCCGCCTGGATCGGCGCGGACCTCGACGACCCGGTGAACGTGTCGGTGCGGGACGAGGGGGAGCGGCTCGCCGCGGGCGGCCAGGCGGCGCTGGCCGCGGACGTCGGCGCGGCCGTGCAGCGGCTGCGCGCGGCCCTGCCCGCCGAACCCGACGACCGGGTGGTGCTGATCCCGTGGTCGGGCCGCCGGCTGCGGCTCGACGACTTCCTGGTCACCAGGCTGCTGGAGATGGTGGTGCACGCCGACGACCTGGCGGCGAGCGCACCGGTGGCGGCGCCGGAACTTCCCGGCGCCGCCACCGATCTGGTGCTCGGGCTGCTGACCCGGCTCGCGGCCCGCCGGCACGGTCACGCCGCCGTGCTGCGCGCGCTCGCCAGGCCCGAGCGCGCCGCCGGGCCGATCACCGCCATCTGACCGCGGTGCGCTCACGCGTACCGGTGCATGACGTGCTTGACCCGGGTGTACTCCTCCAGCCCGTACAGGGACAGGTCCTTGCCGTAGCCGGAGTGCTTGAACCCGCCGTGCGGCATCTCGGTGGGGAACATGAGATGGGTGTTGACCCAGACGCAGCCGAAGTCGAGCTGGGTGCTCAATCGCATGGCGCGCGCGTGGTCGGTGGTCCACACCGACGACGCGAGGCCGTGCACCACCGAGTTGGCCGAGCGCACCGCCTCCGCCTCGGATCCGAAGCGCTGCACCGTGATCACCGGGCCGAAGATCTCCTCGGTGCTGACCCGGTCGTCGTCGCGCACGCCGGCGATGATCGTCGGAGCGAAGAAGTATCCGGCCGTGCCGACCCGCCGGCCGCCGGTCACCACCCGCGCGTGCGCCGGCAGGGTCTCGACGAACCCGCTCACCCTGGCGAACTGGTCGGCGTTGTTCAGCGGCCCGTACATGGCGCCCTCGTCGTCCGGACCGCCGGTGCGCACCGCGGCCACCGCCTTCGCCAGCGCGGCGAGCAGCTCGTCGTGGATCTCGTCGGCGACCAGCACCCGGGAGGCCGCGGTGCAGTCCTGCCCGGCGTTGCTCAGCGCCCCGGTCACGATGCCGGACACGACGGCATCGAGGTCCGCGTCGGCGCAGACCACGACCGGGGTCTTGCCGCCGAGCTCCAGCTGGGCGCGCTTGAGGCCGCCGGCGGCGGTGGTCGCCACGTCGATGCCGGTCGCGATGGATCCGGTGAGCGCCACCGCGGCCGGGACCGGGTGCGCGACCATCAGCCGGCCGGTCTCCGGCCCGCCGCAGACCACGTTGAGCACCCCTGGCGGCAGGAACTCGGCGGCGATCTCGGCGTAGCGCAGCGCCGTCGCCGGCGTCGTCTCGGCCGGCTTGAGGACCACCGTGTTGCCCGCCGCCAATGCCGGCGCGGACTTGAGCACCGCCATCATCATCGGGTAGTTCCACGGCGCCAGCTGCGCGCAGACGCCGAGCGGCTCGCGCCGCACGTAGGAGGTGTGTCCCTGGGCGTACTCCCCGGCCGCCAGGCCGGGCAGCACCCGCGCGGCACCGGCGAAGAAGCGCAGCTGGTCCCCGGCGAGCGGGATCTCGCCGGCCGCGGCCCGGCTGCCGGTCTGGCGCAGCTCGGCCGCCGCGAGCTCCGGGAGGTGCTCGGCCAGCGCGTCCGCCACCCGCAGCAGCATCGCCTGGCGCTCCGCGGGAGTGGTGGCCCGCCAGCGTTCGAAGGCGGTCGCCGCGCTGCGCATGGCCGCGTCGACGGCCGCCTCGTCCGACGACGGCGCGGTCCCGTACACCGCACCGGTGACCGGGTCGACCAGGTCGTGCCGCTCGCTGCTCGCCGCGTCGTCCGGCTTGCCGTCGACGAAGTTGGTCAGGCTCGTCTGCCGGGTCATGACTCCGCCACCGCAAGGGTCTGGAAGCCGTGGAACCCGAGGTTGTTGTTCCAGTTCAGCTCCTGCGGGCAGACCCGCAGCATCGGGAACCGCTCGTACAGGCTCGCCAGCGCGATCCGGGTGGTCTGGCGCACCAGCGGGTCGCCGAAGCACAGGTGCCGGCCGGCGCCGAAGGTCAGGTGCCGGTTCGGCGCCGGCCTGGTCAGCACCAGCGAACCGGCGTCCGGGAACGCCTGCTCGTCGCGGTTGGCCGAGGCCACGTACAGCAGCATGGGCCGGCCGGCCTCGATCAGGCAGTGGGTGCCCCGGGCGTCGACGTAGTCGAAGTCGGTATTGGAGATCCGGCCGACGAACTGCACCGGCGTGCAGTAGCGCAGCACCTCCTCGACGGCGTCGTCGACGGTGTCCTTCGCCAGCAACAGCTTCCGGTCGGACACGGGCCGCGAGTCCAGCGTGTGGACGGCGTTGCCCACGAGGTAGCGGATGGAGGCGACCCCGGCGAACAGCAGCAGCGCGGCCTGCGCCACGACCTCGTCGGCGTCGAAGCGGCTGCCGCGCACCTCGGTCGTGCGCAGCGTCTGCAGCAGACCCCCGGCGCGCGCGGCGTGCGCCACGATGTCCGGCGAGGCAAGGAACTCGACCAGCTCCTTGGTGCTCTTCCTGGTCTGCAGGACGTGCTCGAGCGAGACCTGGGTGGAGCCGAACAGGTGCGCGATGTCGTCGGTCCACCGGGTGAGGTCGGGGTGGTGCTCGACCGGCACCCCGAGCACGGCGGCGATCACCATGGCCGGCAGCGGGAACGCGAAGTCGGTCATCAGGTCGAAGCCGGCCGGGTCGACCGAGTCGAGTAGCCGGTCGACGATGGCCTGGATGCGCGGCTCGAGGAACTCGTCGGTGAACGGGACGTAGCTGCGGTTGGCCTGGCGGCGCAGTTTCGTGTGGCTCGGCCCGTCGTGGAAGGCGAGCCAGCGTTCGAACACGCCCACCATGTCCGCAACGGCGTCGCGCTGGTCCGGCGGCAGGAACCACAGCGGCACCGCCGCGCGCGCGTTGGACAGCCGCTCGTCGGTCATCAGCGCGACGTTGTCGGCGTAGCTGAAGAACAGCCACGCACCGCCGAAGATCCGGTCGGAGTGGTAGGACGGTTTCTCGGCCCGCATACGTGCGTAGAACGGGAACGGATCGGGAATATACTTGTCCTCGTTGTGGGTGAACTCTTCCGGGGTCAAGGCTTCAGAACTCAATATCCACTCCCGTGAGCGAACGGCGTTTTTCGGCGCGTGGAGATGCCGGAGTGCGTCAGCACTCCGGCAATGACAGGTGCAATTCGGGCCGGCTGCCCGGCTCCCCAGTTAGGACCAACGCATTCGGTGGCCGACCAATTCAAACAGTCGCGTCAGGCAGCCCGCAACCCCTGGTCAACTAGGCGGTCGACCTGTCTATGGGACAGAGTGGACAGGTCGGGACCGGTCATCCATACTTCGGCGCAGCGGCGGGAATGGGTGACCCAATATACCCCCCGCGTTCGCGTTCAGAGGAATTTCGAACCGAAATCCCGGGAGTCGTTGATGTCCGCCGTTCCAGACTGGGGAACAACCCAGCGGCCGTACCGGCCGGATCGCAGGATCTTCGCCGACGACGAGGTCCTCATGCGGGAACTCGAGTTGGTGTTCAAACCCTCATGGCAGTTCGTCGCGTTCGAGTCCGAGCTGCCGGATGCCGGTGACTACGTGGTGCGCAGGATGGGCCGCGACAGCGTGATCGTCACCCGCGACGAGCACGGCGCGCTCACCGTCCTGCTCAACTCGTGCAACCACCGGGGCACCCAGCTGTGCCGGGCGACGTTCGGCAACTCGGCCCACTTCCGCTGCAGCTACCACGGCTGGACCTACGGCAACGACGGCCGGCTGGTCGGGGTGCCGCACCTGCGCACCGCGTACCCCGCCGGGTTCGACAAGTCGCTCTACGACCTGCGCCGCGCGCGGGTGAGCGCCTATCGCGGCTTCGTCTTCGCCACCTGGCGGCAGGACGGGCCGTCGCTGGAGACCTACCTCGGCGCCTTCCGCTGGTACCTCGACGCGATGCTCGACCTCGCCGGCGGTGAGTGGGAGGTGTACGGCCCGCCCCAGCGCTCGATCACCAAGGGCAACTGGAAGGTGCCGACCGACAACTTCGCCGGCGACGGCTACCACATGGGCACCACCCACCAGGCCGCGTTCGAGCAGGGCGTCTACGGCGACTCGCTGGCCAGCGGCACCCTGGGGCGCAAGGCACTCGAGCTCATCGGCATCAACGTGAGCACCGACCAGGGGCACAGCCTGCGCGCCGGCTACGTCGTGGAGAAGGGCGCGCGGAGCGTCAACCCCGACAGCTCCGATCCGGTGTACCTCGGCTACCCGAGCGAGGTGTGGCCGGCGTTCACCGCGGCGCAGACCCCGGAGCAGGTTCGGTTCAACTCCCGCTGCGAGGTGCTGCACGGCGCCGTGTTCCCGAACGCGGCCTACCTCAGCGTCTCCCACGACAAGGCGATCGGCCGGGAGGACGACCCGCTGACCAAGTACACGGTCTGGCGCACCCACACGCCGATCGATGCCCGCCACACCGAGTGTCTCTATTGGACGCTGGTGCCGAAGATGATGCCGGAGGAGTGGAAGCGCCGCTCGTACCAGTTCCAGGCGAGGTCGCAGTCGGCCGGCGGAATGCTCTTCGAGATGGACGACTTCGAGAACTTCGCCCGCATCGACAGCGTCGTGAACGGCCCGGTGGCCGGCGGCGAGCCGCTCGACCTGACCCTCGGCCTCGGTCTCGGCGAGCCGGTCGGCGACTTCCCAGGGCCGGGCAACGCCGAGTACTGCACGCTTTCCGAGCACAACCAGCGCGCCTTCTACCGCAGATGGGGCGAGTTGATGGGTTATGACGGCCTGATGGGAGCGGCGGCATGACCGAGCTGATCACACCGCCGGTCGCCGAGTGCGCGTTCGAGCGCCTGCCGTTCCCGGACCGCGGCGCCCGGCGGCGCGACCTGACGGCGGCGGTCACCGAGTTCTACACCGACGAGGCCGCGGCACTGGACGAGAACCGGCCGGACGACTGGCTGGAGCTGCTCGCCGACGGCTTCGTCTACCAGGTGCCGGTGCCGCTGCTGCGCGAGGATCCCGCGCTGCCCCGGCACAGCGGCCGGGCGATGCTCTACGAGGCGACCAAGCACATCATGGCGATGAAGCTCGGTCGCGTCGGCAAGCACTACGCATGGTCGGACCGGCCCGGCGCGTCCATCCGGCACATCGTGGGCGGGGTCAAGGTGTTCGACACCGGCCGCCCGGACGACTTCCGGGTCGACAGCAACGTCATCGCCACCTGGAACCGGGGCGTCGAGGAGTCGACGCTGGTCACCGCCGGCCGCCAGGACGTGCTGCGCCACCTCGGCGGCGAGCGGTTCCTGTTGCTGCGCAGGCGGGTCCTGCTGGACACCGAGGTCCCCACGTACCAGCAGCTGTCGATCATCCTTTAGTAGTCAGGAGTCTCAAGCGTGAGCGAGCTTGCGAGCGAACCATCGAGCACTGCCCCGGCGCCGAGCCTGCGAGGCGGCGGGGTTTGCCGGCACCGAGCTTGCGAGGTGGCGGCGTGAGCGGACTTGCCTGGACCGCGGACGAGCGCCAGGAACGGGAACTGTGCCGGATCACCTGTGAGTCGGCCGCGATCGCCGTGCTCGCCGCGCCGACCGGGAACGGTATGCGACTCAAGATCGTGTCCGAGCGGTCCGGTGCGGCCATCCTGCTGGACGCGACGGTGCTCGAAGCGCTGTGCCACCTCGCCCCGGCCGCGGTCACCGACCTGGTCCGGGTCCGTACCGAGGACGGTGCCGGCACCGTCCCGACCCTGGAGCAACCGTGAAGCCGGCGGCGTTCGAGTACCTGCGCCCGGCCACGGTCGCCGGCGTGCTCGACGCGCTCGGCGGACCCCGGCAGGACGTCGCCGTCCTGGCCGGCGGTCAAAGCCTGGTGCCGAGGATGAACCTGCGGGTGGCGCGGCCGGCCGCGGTGGTCGACATCAACCGAGTGCCCGGCCTGGACGGCATCGAGGTCACCGCCGGCACCGTCCGCCTCGGCGCCATGGTCCGCATCGCCCGGCTGCTGCGCGAACCCGCGCTGCGGGACCGGCTGCCCGTGCTGACCGAGGCGGCAGCGCTGGTCGGCCACCCGCAGATCCGCAGCCGGGCGACCGTCGGCGGCTCGCTCTGCCACGCCGACCCGGCCGCCGAACTGCCCACGCTCGCGGTCACGTTGGGCGCGCGCCTGCACCTGCGCTCGGCCGCAGGCGACCGGGTCGTGCCGGCCGGCGAGTTCTTCCTGGCGCCGCACACCACCGCGCGGCGGCCCGGTGAGCTGCTCACCGGGATCGAGCTCCCGGTGCCGCCCGGGCTCGCCGCCCGGTTCGTCGAGTTCTCCCGCCGGGCCAACGACCTTCCGCTCGTCGGCGTCGCCGTCGCGCTCGTGCTCGACGACGGCGTCATCACGTCCGCCCGGATCGGCGCCGGCGGGGTCGGGCCGGTCCCGGTGCGGCTGCCCGGCGCGGAGCAGGTGCTCACCGGCCGGGCGCTCGCCGAGCTGGTGCCCGGACCAGGGGGCCACCCGCCCGACCACCCGCTGCGCCGGGCCCTCGCCGCGGCGGCCGACGAGGCCGACCCACCCGAGGAGCCGGTCTTCCGCGCCGGCCTGCTGCGGGCCGCGATCCGGCGTGCGGTCACCGAACTCGCGACCGAGGGCAGCACCGGGGAGGCCAGATGAACGACTGGGATGTACGGGTCACCGTCAACGGTGTGCCGCACCGGCGCACGACGCAGGCCCGCACGCTGCTGAGTGACTTCCTGCGCCACGAGCTCGGGCTGACCGGCACCCACGTCGGCTGCGAGCAGGGTGCGTGCGGTTCGTGCACCGTGCTCGTCGACGGCGAGCCGGTGCGTTCCTGCCTGATGTTCGCCGTGCAGGCGGATGGGCAGCAGGTCGAGACGGTGGAGGGACTGGCCGGCGACGCGGAGCTGTCCGGCCTGCAGGACGCGATGATGCGCGAGCACGGCCTGCAGTGCGGCTTCTGCACGCCGGGCGTGCTGATGACCCTGACCGCCGCCGAGCGTGCCGGGTGCTCCGCCGAGGAGGCGGCCGGGCCGCAGCTCGGCGGGCACACCTGCCGCTGCACCGGCTACGCGGGCATCCGCGCGGCGATCGAGCGGCACTGGTCGCGACGGAAGGATTCGTGATGGCGCACGAGACGCCCTACGTCGGCCGGTCGATGCCGCGACCGCAGGACCCGCGGCTGCTGCGCGGTCAGGGCCGCTACGTCGACGACATCGAGGAGGTCGGCGCGTGGCATGCCGCGATCGTGCGCAGTCCGGTCGCGCACGGGCGGCTGACCCGGTTCGACGCGACCGCCGTCCTGGCGGCGGGACTGGCCCGGCTCGTGCTCGGGCCGCAGGAGCTGGCCCGGCTGGCCGATCCGCTGCCGACCAAGTGGCGACTGCCCGGCCAGCACCTGACCGGCATCCCGGTGGCCACGACGACCGCGCGGTACGTCGGGCAGCCGCTCGGCGTGGTCGTCGCCGCCTCCAGGGCCGAGGCCGAGGACGCCGCGGAACAGGTGCTCCTCGAGTTCGACGAGCTCGCGGTCGTGTCCGACACGGTCGCCGCCACCACGCCCGGCGCGGCGCTGTTGTACCCGGAGCACGGCAGCAACATCGCCGGACAGATCCACTTCGGGTCCGACGACGAGACGCTGACCGCGGCCATCGACGCCGCACCGCACGTCATCGACCGGGAGTTCCGGGTGCAGCGCATCGCGCAGAGCCCGATGGAGCCGCGCGGCGTGCTCGCCGAGTGGATCCCCGGCACCGGGGCGCTCACCGCGTGGCTGAGCAGCCAGTCGCCGCAGGCGGTCCGGCAGGAGCTGGCCGTCAGCCTCCGGTTGCGGGCCGACCAGGTCCGCGTCGTCGCCACCGACGTCGGCGGCTCGTTCGGCGGCAAGAACACGCTCTACGTCGACGAGACGATGGTGTGCGCCGCGGCCATGGTGCTCGGCGGGCGGGTCAAGTGGATCGAGGACCGCCGGGAGAACCTGCTCGCCGCCTACCAGGGCCGCGGCCAGCGCGCCAGGGCCCGGCTCGCGCTCGACGCGGCCGGCCGGTTCCTCGCCATCCACGCCGACATCGTCGGTGACCTCGGCGCCTTCGCCAGCCAGGCGGGCAGCGGCCCGTTCCAGGTGACCGGGCTGGCCATCGAGGGGCCCTACCGGTTCGCCTCGGCCGGCGCGACGATCACCGGGGTCTACACCAACCTCGTGCCGACCTGCGCCTACCGCGGCTACGGCATGCAGGAGGCCGCCTGGATCCGGGAACGCCTGATCGACGAGGCGGCCCGGGAGCTCGGCCTGGACCCGGTCGAGCTGCGGCTGCGCAACCTCGTCACGCCGGCCGAGCTGCCGTACACGACCCACACGATGCTCACCTACGACTCCGGCGACTACCCGGCCGCACTGCGGCGCGCGGCGGAGCTGGCCGACCGGTTCCGCCCGGCGCCGGACGCGCCGGGCGGCGAGCTCCGCCGCGGCGTGGGCCTGGCCTGCAGCGTCGAGGTCACCGGGTTCGCGCCGAGTGCGCTGCTCGAGATGTTCCAGATCCACTGGGCCGGTTGGGAGAGCGGCCGGATCCGGGTCAACGAGGACGGCAGCGTGTCGGTCACCTCCGGCGTGATGGCGGTGGGACAGGGCATCGAGACGGCCCTGGCGCAGATCGTCGCCGACGAGCTGCGGGTGCCCATCGACTGGATCCGGGTCCACCTCGGCGACACCGCCGTGTCGTCCTACTCGGACCTGTCCTCGCAGGCCAGCCGCTCGGTCACGCTCGCGGGCGGGGCGCTGGTCCAGGCCGGCGCCCGGATGCGCGAGCGGATGCGCGGCCTGGCCGCCGGCGCGCTCGGCGTCCCGGCGGACGCGGTGACCTGGAACGGCGCCGTGTTCGGCGGCGGCCCCGGCACCGGCACGCTGACCTGGCGCGAGGTCGCCCACCGGGGCTGGATGGGTTGGGGCCGCGGCGATGCGGCCCGCATCCAGCTGGAGGAGGTCGCGGACTTCGACCCGCCGGCGATCACCTACGCGTACTCCGTCGCCGGTGCCGCCGTCGCGGCCGAGACCGACACCGGCCGGCTCACCGTCGAGGCGTACTGGTCGGTCAACGACAGCGGCGTTCTGGTGAACCCGATGCTCGCCGACGGGCAGCTCGCCGGCGGCATCGCGCAGGGCCTCGGCCTGGCGCTGCTGGAGGAGATCCGGCACGACCCGGAGACCGGGCAGCCGCTCTGCACGACCCTCAGCGACTACCTGCTGCCGTCGCCGTCGGACGTGCCGGACCCGGTCATCGAGCACCGGTGCACGCCGAGCACGGTCATTCCCGGCGGGTTCAAGGGACTCGGCGAAGGCGGGATCATCCCCACGGCGGCCGCGGTCGGCAACGCGCTCGCCGCCGCCGTGCCGGAGATCGCCGCCGACCTCGTCGCGACCCCGCTGGCGCCGGCCACGCTCTGGCCCATGCTCGACAAGGCGGGCCTTGCCGATGGCTGAGCCGACGACCGTCCGCGGCGCGACGATCGAGCTGATGCGCGCGCTCGGGCTGACGACGATCTTCGGCAACCCCGGCTCGACCGAGCTGCCGATGTTCCGGGACCTGCCCGACGACTTCCGCTACGTGCTCGGCCTGCAGGAGTCCGTGGCGCTGAGCATGGCCGACGGGTACGCGCAGGCGACCCGGCGGGCGGCGATGGTCAACCTGCACTCGGCCATCGGCGTCGGGCACGCCATGGGCAGCATCTTCACCGCGTACCGCAACCGCACCCCGCTGGTGATCACCGCCGGCCAGCAGGCCAGGGCGCTGCTGGCCGGCGAGCCGTACCTGTACTCGGAGGACCCGGCGGCGCTGCCCCGCCCGTACGTCAAGTGGAGTCGCGAGCCGGCACGGGCGCAGGACGTGCCGGCCGCGATCGCCCGGGCCTACCACGTGGCGATGAGCCCGCCGCGCGGTCCGGCCCTGGTGTCGATCCCCGTCGACGACTGGGACTCACCCGCCGCGGCCGTGCCACCGCGGCGGGTGAGCCAGGTGATCCGCGCGGGCGCGGACGACCTCGCCGAGCTCGGCGCGGCACTGGCCGCGGCCCGGCGCCCGGTGTTCGTGGTCGGGGCGCTGGTGGACCAGGAGCCCGCCTTCGCCGAGACCGTGCGGCTCGCCGAGGTGCACCAGGCCAGGGTGTGGGCCGCGCCGATGTCGTCGCGGTGCAGTTTTCCCGAGTCGCATCCGCTGTTCGCCGGATTCCTGCCACCGGACCGGGCCGGCCTGCGGGACTGCCTCGGCGACACCGACCTGGTCCTGGTGCTCGGCGCGCCGGTGTTCACCTACCGCCTCGCCGGCGACGGGCCCTACCTGCCCGACGGTGCGCGGCTGTGGCAGCTCACCGACGACGCGCAGCAGGCGGCCTGGACCCCGCTCGGCACGGCACTGGTGACGAGCATCGCCCCCGCGGTGGCGGACCTGCTGCGCCACCCACCGCCGGACCCGCGGCCGGCCCCGCCGCGCCGGGGCCGGCCCGCGCCGGTCGAGGCCACCGGGCCGATCTCGGTCGAGTTCCTCATGCAGACCCTCGACCGGCTCCGCCCACCGGACAGCGTGATCGTCGAGGAGGCGCCGAGCAGCCGGCCGGTCATGTGCGAGTACCTGCCCAACAACGCGCCGGAGAGCTTCTTCACCTGCGCCAGCGGCGGGCTCGGACTCGGCCTGCCCTCGGCCGTCGGGATGTTGCTCGGCCGGCCGGACCGGCGGGTGATCGCGGTGATCGGCGACGGCTCGATGATGTACTCGATCCAGGCGCTGTGGTCGGCCGCCCAGCTCGGTGCCACGCCGATGACCGTGGTGGTGGTGAACAACGGCGGCTACTCGACCGTGCACCACTTCGCCCGGCTGCTCGGCATGGCCAAGCCGGTCGGCGCCGACCTGCCCGGCCTCGACTTCGCCGGCCTTGCCCGCGCCCAGGGTTGCCGGGGCGCGCGGGTGGACCGGGCCGCCGACCTGCCGGCCCGGCTCGCCGAGGCGCTCGCCGGCGACGTGCCGTACGTGCTGGACGTGATCGTCTCCTGACCGAACAGGTCAGCGGACGACGAGACCGCCGTCGGGCCGCAGGATCTCGCCGGTGAGGCCGAACGCGTCCGGGCCGGCCAGGAACCGGTACAGCGGCGCGAGCCGCTCGGGAGTGGCCAGGGCGCCGAGTGGGTTGAGCGACCGGATGGCCGCCGCGATCGGTTCCGGCTCGGCGTAGACGTCGCTGCCGTCGGCGGCCCGCAGTCGCGTGATCACCCCGCCCGGCGCGACGGCGTTGACCCGCACGTGTGGCGCGAGGTCCGCGGCCAGGTGGCGCACCACGCCGACGCAGGCATGTTTCGCCGCCGCGTAGGCGATCCCCGCCCCGTTGCCACTGACCAGGAACGACGCGTCGGACAGCGTGAACACCATGCTGCCCCGGCTGCGGGTCAGGTGTTCCGCGGTCGCCCGCGCGCCGAGCAGGTAACCGACGACGTCGACATCGAGCACCCGCCGGGTCAGCTCGGCCAGCCGCGGCCCGTCGCGATCGAGCAGCCGCACGCCGCCGTCGTGGATGCCGGCGTTGCCGACGAACAGGTCGAGCCGCCCCGACCGGCGCAGCGCCTCGGCGACGGCGCGTTCGTTGTCGGCCGGCTCGGTGACGTCCCCGCGGACGAACGCGACGCCGGCCGGCAGGGGACACCGCGGCTCGGTCCGGTCGAACGCCACGACGGCGTAGCCGTTGCCGGCGAGGTCATCGACGACGGCCCGGCCGATCCCGGAGGCTCCGCCGGTGACCAGCGCGACCGGGCGCCCCGCACCGGCGCCGCGCCCGGTCACACCGGCGGCGGGGTCCACAGCCCGGGATCGGGCCGTCCCCGCAGGGTCGTTCGAACGACGTCGTCGAGCCGGTTGGACGTGCCCCACTGGTCGGTGCCCTGGTCCGTGGCGGCGTGCACGCGCGGTCGCCAGGTGGCCTCGTCCACGATCTGCATGGCGGTGGTGTACTCGGTGACGAACCCGCTGGACGGCTCCGCGAAGTAGGAGAACGCGTTGTCGCCGACGCCGTGCCGGCCGGGCCCCCAGATCGGTTGGTGCCCGGCCCGCATCATCCGCCCGGTGGCCCGCATGAACTCGTCGATGCCGAGCACCTCGAACGCGACGTGGTTGAGCGAGGCGTGCCCGGCCGAGGTGAACGCGATGAGATGGTGGGCCGGGCCGGTGCGCAGGAAGCAGAAGTGGCGCTCCACCCAGTCGGAGACCGTGAAGCCGAGCACGTCCTCGTAGAACCGGCGGGACCGGTCCACGTCGGGGGTGTTGAGCACGACGTGGCTGATCGCGACCGGGCGGCTCTCGGTGGCGGTGACCGGGTCGTACGAGCGCTCCTCGACCCCGGCGGACACCTCGACGGTGCGGCCGTCGCAGTCGAGGAAGCGGGTCGCGTAACCGCCGCCGCGCTCCTGCCGAGGGCCGGGCGCGGCGACCAGCCTGGCGTCGTCGCGGCGGGTGACGCGTTCGGCGACGGCGTCCACGTCCGACGTTCGCGGCGCCGCGAACGCGAGCAGGTCCACCCTCGGCTCGGTGGTCGCGCGCAGCCGCAGGCTGTAGCTCTCCGCGCAGGCGGAGCCGAGGTAGACCCGGTCGTCGTCGACGCCGACCACGTCGAGCTGCCACTGGTGCTCGTAGAAGTCCCTGGCGCGGGCCAGGTCCGGCAGGCCGAGGCTGACCTGGCGAATGTGCGAAATCATGCCCGTGGATCTCCTATCGGGTCGCGGCGGCCCGCGCCGCGACGGCGTCGAGGACGGCGTGAAACGCCGCGACGATGGCGTCGAGCCGGCCGGCGGAGGTGCTGGCGTCGCGCCGCCAGACCAGGCACACCCGGTCCGCGATCCGGGTCACGCGGCACTCGACCGGCGCCGCCAGCGGCCGGGCCGGGAGCTCGACCGGGTGCAGCCGGAGGTCGCCGACCGTGACCGGCCCTTCGGACATGCCGGCGGCGAACCGCATGAGCTGGGCCAGCGCCGGTCTCGGGCCGATGTCGTCGACCAGCAGCACCCGGGCCGCCGGGCCGGCCGGCCGGGGGTGCTCGAGCGCGTCGCGCACGGCCGGCAGCACCGCGAACGCGTCCGTGTTGGTGCCGCCGGGCACGGTCACCACCCGGGCGAACCGGCCGACGAGGTCGTGGAACTCGGGCCGGTCGCGGCCCCAGTGCACCGCCGCCGCGCAGCCGTCCCCGCCGGTCGCGTGCACCAGTGCGGCGAGCAGCACGGTCTGGACGGTCACGCCCTCGCGGTCGGCCACCTGCCGCAGGCCCTCGGTCAGCGCGGGATCGAGGGTCTGCCCGACGGTTCCGGCGGCCGCACCGGCCGGCGCGCACGGCGTCGCGACGTGGCCCTGCTCGGCCGACCACTGGACGAAGTCGGGGTAGCGGAACGGAAGCGACGGCAGGTAGGCGTCGTCGCCGGCCCGCTGACCGCCGAGCATCATCGACAGGTCGCGGAGCAGGACGGCGAGTGACCACCGGTCGGCCGCGAGCTTGTGCACGCCGATCGCGATGACCGGCGCCCGGTCACCGTCGCGCAGCAGCCGCACGCGCAGCGGCCTGGCGCCGCCGGACGACGGTGTCCGCGCCGCCTCCTCGGCGAGCGTGCCGAGCCGGTCCGACAGGTCACCGTGCGGCACGTGGTCGGCGGCGAAGTCCACGTCGAGCCGGGCGGCGATGCGCTGTGCCGGTCCGGCGCCGGCCGGCAGCACCGCCAGCCGCAGCGCGGGATGCCGGTCGACCAACCCCTGGAATGCGGCGCGCAGGCCGGCCTCGTCGACGTCGCCGTGGATCCGCGCCGCGATCAGGTGGGCGTTGCCCGGCACCGGCGGGCCCGCGTGGGGCAGTTGCGCCGCGGACAGCGGGAACTCCGTGCGGTCCGCGGCGGGCAGCAGCGCGGCGGCGGCCCGCTCCGGATCGGCGAGCCCGGCGGCGACCTCGCCGAGCGAGCGCGCGCTCAGCAGGGTGCCGAGGTTGGCCGGCACCCCGAGATCCCGCTCGATGGCCACCCGCAGCTGCATCGCCAGCAGCGAGTTCAGGCCGGTGGCCAGGATCGGTGCCCCGACATCGATGCGCTCCTCGGGTTTGCGCAGCAGCCGGGCGAGCTGGCCGACCAGGTACCTGGTCGTCTCGGCGCGCCGCTCGTCGGTCTGCCGGACGGTGCCGGCCGCCGGCTCGGTCCCGGGCTCCGCGCTGAGGTCGAGGTTGCGCCGCAGCACCTTGCCGAGCGGGGAACGGGGCAGGGCGTCGCGAAACACGACCCGGTGCGGCACCTTGTAGTCGGTCAGCCGGGCGCGGCAGAAGCCGAGCAGCTCGTCGGCCAACTCGGCGTCGCCGACACCGTTGCCCTGCCCGGCAACCACGACGGCGACGAGCAGCTCGTCGCCGCCCCGGGTGCCGACGCCCGTGACGACGGCCTCGCGGACCCGGTCGTGCTCGACCAGCACGGCCTCGACCTCGAGCGGGTTGACCTTGCGGCCGCCGGTGTCGATGAGCAGGTTGATCCGGCCGGTGATGTGCAGCCGGCCGTCCTCGTCGATCATCCCCACGTCGCCGGTGTGGTAGAAGCCGTCGGCGAGGACTCGCGCGGTGAGGTCCGGGCGCCCGTCGTAGCCGGTCATCACCGACGGCCCTCGGACGGCGACCTCGCCGACCGAGCCGGGTGGCAGCGGCCGCCGGGCGGAGTCGACCAGCCGGATCTCGACCCCGGTCAGCGGATGGCCGACGGAGCCGGCGACCGCCTGCCGCGGATCCCGGCAGTCCCAGGCGACACTGCCCGCCTCGGAGCTGCCGTACGTCTGGCGGATCGGTTTGCCGTACCGGCGCAGGAAACGCTCCGCGGTCGCGGCGGGCAGGAAGTTGCCGCCGGAGAGGAACAGCCGCACGCTGGACACGTCCGCCGGGTGGCTTTCGTCGACGTCGGCGAGCAGCTCGTAGATGTAGGGCACGGCGGGCACGATCGTGGCCCGGTGCGCCTCGATCATCGCCAGTACCCGGTCGATCCGGGCACCGAGCACGAGTTGCGCCCCGCCGTCCTGGTCCGGCGGACCGGTCTGTTCGAGCAGGACCAGCGTCGCGCCGGCCCGGGCCGCGGCGATCATGCAGCAGAACTGGCCGAGCGCGTGGAACAGCGGCACCACGCAGAGCAACCGGTCGTCCGGCCCGATTCCGGCGGTGGCGGTGATGTTGCCGGCCTCGGCCACCTGGTTGCGTTGGGTGCGGCAGATCCGTTTCGGTGTGCCGGTCGAGCCGGAGGAGTAGGTCACCGACCAGTCACCCGGGTAGGGCTCGGCCGGCGCGGGCAGGGCGGTCGTGCTGGCGGTGCCGGCGAACAGGTCGGCCGCGAGGAGGTGCGTGCCCCGTTCGCCGCCGACGACCGCGATCTTGGCGCCGAGGTCGGCGCGTTCGGCGAGCAGGCGCTGGAACGTCCCGGCGGCCATCGCGTGGGTGACGACGAGGGCGGGCTCCGCGTCGCGGATGCACCGGCGCAGCTCCGGCTCGGCGGCATTGGGGTCGATCGCATAGATCTTGGCGTGCAGCAGCGCCGTGGCGAAGTACACCATGACGAACTCGGGGCAGTTGGTGAGTGCCAGCAGCACGGTGTCGCCGGGCCCGACGCCGTGCAGGCGCAGCCCGTCCGCGCCGGCCCGCACGGACCGGTAGAGCTCCTGGTAGCTGATCCGTCGGTCGAGATGGACGATCGCGTCGTTGGTGGGCACGGCGGCGGCGCTGGCCCGCAACATCTCGTCGATCATGATTCCCCAAAGTGTGCTGATGTGCCGAAACCTGCTCGTGGCATGACCTGCCCGCGGCGGATGAGAATGCGGTGGACAAACGCTAGCAATGTTCGGCTGGCGGCGGCAAATATCGGTCAACTTGCGATATTGGAGTTTGGTCGGTCGGTGCCGACCGGTAGTATCCGGAACTCGACGTTCCGGTCAATTGTGTGAGGGGTTCGAGGGCCTTGGCAATTGAGGAAACCACTATCGCCGCTCCGCCGCCGCCGGCGGTCCGCAGCCGGGGCGGTGCCGTCCTCATCGCGGCCCTGGTGATTGACTCAATCGGCAACGGACTGTTCCTGCCGCTCGGCCTGATCTTCTTCACGAAGATCACTGACGTCCCGCTGGTGCTGATCGGCGTCCTGCTCAGCGTCGCCAACGTCATGCAGCTGCCGATCCCGGTGTTCGCCGGCGCGCTCGCCGACCGCTACGGCGCCCGGCCGCTGGTCGTGCTGGCCCAGGTCCTGCAGGCGCTCGGCTATTTCGCGGCCGGCCTGGTGACCGGGCCGGTCGGCATCCTGGTCTCGGCCGTGCTGACCGCCCTCGGCGTGCGGTTCTTCTGGTCCTCGATCTTCACGCTGATCGCCGACTACGTCGACGGGCGGCCGGCGGGGCGGAGCAAGGACTACTGGTACGGCTGGACGAACATGGCCCGCACGGCCGGTCTCGGCATCGGCGGCGTACTGACCGGCATCGCCCTGGCCAACCCGCAGACCGGCGACCACGTGTTCCGGATGATCGCGTTCGGCGCGGCGGCCTGTTTCACCGCCGCCGCCGTGACCATCGCGCTGGTGGTGCGGGCACCGCGGGCGGGCCGGGTCGAGGCGGCCGCGACCCGGGGCTACCGCGACCTGCTGCGGGACCGCCCGTACCTGGGCCTCGTCCTGGTCAACGCGGTGTTCGCGCTGTCCTCCATGATGCTGGCGCTCGCCCTGCCGGCCCTGGTGCTGATCCACCTCGATGCCCAGGCGTGGCTGATCTCGGCGCTGCTGGTGGGAAACACGATCGTGGTGTCGGTCGTCACCGCGCCCGTCGTGCTGTGGCTGCGACCGTTCCGGCGGACCAGGATCGTGGCCACCGCCGGCGCGCTGTGGGCCGGCTGGGCGCTGCTGCTCGCGGTCCTGCGCCCGGGCCAGTTGGCGTGGGCGGTGCCGGTGCTCATCGCCGCGACGGTGCTGTACACGGCGGCCACCGTCATCCACGCGCCCGTGTCGATGGGACTCGCCGCGGCCGCCGCGCCGGTCCAGACCCGGGGGCGGTACCTGGCGATCTTCCAGTACTCCTTCACCATCGCCGAGATCGTCGGCCCCGGCTTCTTCACCACGCTGTTCGCCATGCGGCACGGCCTGCCCTGGGTGGCGCTCGCGGTGCTCAACGGCCTCGCGGTCGTGGCCGTTCTCGCGTTGGAACGACGCCTGCCCACCGCCGCGATCCGCGACGAATGACGCGCGCCCCCGGTCAACCAGAGAGTTAGACCGATTGACGTTCGTCGGCGACCCCCGAAATAATCTTTTATAAGAATCGCGGCTGGCTTGAATAATGGGGGTTTTTCGTGCTCGAACGCACGATGAAAATCGGGGTCGTCGGCGTCGGTCGAATGGGTTCGGTGCATGCCCGAAATCTCGCGGGAATGCTCCCCGCCGGTTCGCTGCTCATCCATGACAGTGACCCCGTCGTTGCGCGGAAGGTGGCGGACGAGGTCGGCGGCTCGGTACGCCCGACCGCCGTGGCGCTGGTCGAGGACGCGGACGCCGTGGTGGTGGTCACCCCGGCGACCGAACGGTCCGGCGTGCTCGACGCGGCGATGACGAAGGGCATCGCCGTCTTCTGTGAGAAGCCGCTCGCCGCCGGGCTGGTCCAGGCGCGGGCGGTCGCCGAGACGGCCCGCCGTACGGGTGCCCGGGTGCAGGTGGGGTTCCAGCGCCGGTTCGACCCGGAATACCGCAGGCTGCATCGGATGGTGGCCTCCGGCGCGGCCGGGCAGGTGCTCATGATCAGGGGTACCGCGTTCGACCACCAGCCGCCCGGCCCGGAGTACCGGACCACGGCCGGTGACATCTTCACCGACTGCCTCATCCACGACATCGACGCGGCGCGCTGGATCGCGCACGACGAGGTGGTCGCGGTGCAGGCGGACGCGTGCGAGGTGACGGGAAACGACCGCCAGGGGATCGGCATGGGCACCCTGGTGCTGAGCTTCGCCGGCGGCGGCGTCGCCGTGCTCACCGCGTCCCGGCTCAACCCGCTCGGCTACGACCACCGCATGGAGGTGCTCGGCACCCGGCTGTCGATGGCGGCCGGGCGCAACGCCGCCGACCGGACGTCCGAGGCGCCCGCGTTCACCGGGTTCGTGGACCGGTTCGCCACCGCGTACCGGGCCGAGATGCGGGCGTTCCTGGCGCTGGCGGCCGGCGACGGGCCGAGCCGGTGCGGCCCGGACGACGCGGTCAAGGCCCAGGAGATCGCCGCCGCCGCGGCGACGGCCACGCACACCGGTGTGCGCACATCGGTGGCCCCGCACGACGGCGCGCTGACCCACTGAGTCACGCCCGCTGTCGCCATTCACCAATCCCCGGACGGAGGACGATGTCCACGTTGTCGCGTACCGCATCGAGACCGGCCAGGCTGGCCGTCGCGGGCGGGAACCCGGTTCGCCCGCCGGACCGGGGGTGGCCGGCCTGGCCGCAGCCCGCGCCGGAGGCGGCCTCGGCGCTCACCTCGGTGCTGCACAGCGGCCGCTGGGCGATCAGCAGCCCGCACGCCGGGGAACTGTACGAGCGGCGCTTCGCCCGCATGTTCCGCGAATACGTCGGTGTCGCGCACTGTGTCCCGGTCGATCACGGCTCGAGCGCGCTCGTGATCGCACTGGAGTCGCTCGGCCTCGACTACGGCGACCTCGTCCTGGTGCCGGCGCTCACCTGGGTCGCCACCGCATCGGCCGTCCTGCGTGCGGGGCTGGTGCCGGTGCTCACCGACGTGTCGGCGCAGACCGGGTGCGTCGAAGCGGATGGGCTCGACCTCGACGTCGGCCCGCGCGCGGTGATCGTGGTGCACTGGTCGTCCGTCATGGCCGACGTGCCCGCCATAGTGTCCACTATGGACAGTCGGGGCGGCGTGGTGATCGAGGACGCGGCGCAGGCCCACGGCGCGCAGTGGCTCGGCCGGCACGCGGGCACGATCGGCCGGCTGGGCTGCTTCAGCATGCAGCACGGCAAGGTGCTCACCGGCGGCGAGGGCGGCGCGGTGGTGACCGACGACGAGCACCTCGCCGGTGTCCTCGAGGAGTTGCGCGCCGACTCCAGGCGGTACCGGTCGGACCAGGCGCGCCCCGGCGAGCTCGACCTGACCGAGACCGCGACCGTCATGGGCGCCAACTTCTGCCTCGACGAGTTCAGCGCGGCGCTGCTCTGCGCGCAACTGGGCACGCTCGACGAGCAGCACGAGATCCGCAACCGCAACTACGCCATCCTCGGCAAGCTGCTGGACGCCGTGCCGGGGGTGCGGCTGCTCGGCCCGCGACCGGACCAGACCCGGCTGTCGGTCTACGAGGCGCCGATCGTCTTCGACACGCTGCCCGAGGGCCGGTCCAACGCCGACCTGGCGCGGGCGCTGACCGCGGAGCTCGGCGTCCGGTTCTATCCGCCCCGCGAACCGTTGGACCGCAGCCAGTTGCTGCGGCCCGCCACGAAACCGGCCCTGGCGCCGCTGGCCCGACGGTTCAACGAACTGCACCGCGACCGCCGGTTCCCGAACGCGGAACTCCTGGCCGGGCACGCGGTCCTGACCCACCACAGCACGTTCCTCGGTGACGAGGAGGACATGGTCGACATCGCGGACGCCGTGGCCAAGGTCGCGGCCGCGGCCGGCGACGCCTGGTGAGCCAGAGCCCGATGAGGGCTCCCGAAAGGAGTAAGGCATGACTGCACGAGCAGGTCTTCAGCGCGTCGTCGCCGGGGTCGCGGCGGGGGCGCTGGTACTCGGTGCCGCCGGCTGCGCCACGGAGTCGGATGCGACGGCGGGCGACTACCGCGCGCGGATCGCGGTGATCACCGAGTGGGACGGCGGCTCGTTCTGGGCCGTGGTCAAACAGGGTGCGCAGCGGGCCGCCGACGATCTGGGCGTCGAGCTGAAGTACAACACCGCGGACGGCGACCACGAGCGGCAGGCGCAGCTGATCGCGTCGGCGGTCACCGACAAGGTCGACGGGATCGCGGTGTCCGCGGCGGACCCCGACGCGATCCAGGACGCGGTCGAGCAGGCCCGCGCGGCCGGGATCCCGGTGGTCACCCTGAACTCCGGCGCCGAGAAGTCGGGTGCACTCGGCGCCGTCGCACATGTCGGGCAGACCGAGACGGTGGCCGGGACGAGGGCCGGCGACCGGCTCGCCCGCGCCGGCGGCAAGAAACTGTTGTGTGTCAACGGTGAGGGCGGAAACATCGGCCAGGTCCAGCGTTGTCAGGGCGCCCAGCAGGGATTCGGCGGCCAGTCGGAGACCATCAACGTCAAGGGCGTGGCCGACATCGCCACCACGCTGAGCGAGATCGAGTCGAAACTGCGGGCCGACCCGCGGATCGACTCGGTGCTCACGCTGAACCCCGACATCGCCGTGGCGGCGCGCGAAGCGATCACCTCGGCCGGCGTCACCGCGAAGCTGGCGACCTTCGACCTGAGCGCGGACGTGCTGACCGCGATCGAGCAGGGCGACATCGAGTTCGCCGTCGACCAGCAGCCCTACCTGCAGGGGTACCTGCCGATCGTGTTCCTCGGCCTGTTCCGTACCAACGCGAACCTGGTCGGTGGCGGTGACCCGGTGCTGACCGGACCGGCCTTCGTCGACCGGTCGAACGCGGCGACCGTGCGGAAGCTGGTCGAGCAAGGCACCCGCTAGGCGCACCGTGGAGGAAACCATGAACGGCAACGTCGCGCTGCGCCCCAAGCCGGCGGCGCCACCCGGCCCCGCCGAGCAGCGGCCGCACCGCCCGGGCCCGATGATCCGGCTGATGCGGCACCCGGAGTTGGGGGCGCTGGCGGCGGTGATCGTCATCGGCGCGTTCTTCTCGGTCAGCACGGTCCGGTTCGCCTCCCCGGGCGGTGTCGCGAACTGGACCGACGTGGCCTCGACCATCGGCATCGTCTCGGTGGCCGTGGCGCTACTCATGATCGCCGGCGAGTTCGACCTGTCGGCCGGCGTGATGGTCGGCAGCGCGGGGCTGCTGGTCGGCATCCTGAGCACGCGGCTGGGCGTCAACCTCTGGGTCGCCGTCGCGGCCGCGCTTGGGTTCGCCGCCGCGATCGGCTGGCTCAACGGGTTCGTGGTGGTTCGCACGGGCCTGCCGAGCTTCATCGTCACGCTGGCGACGTTCTTCACCCTGCAGGGCGTCAACCTCGGCGTGACCAAGCTGATCACCGACAACGTTCGGGTCGACGGGCTGCGGACGGTCGCCGGCTACGAACAGGTGCACGCCGTGTTCGGCGGGACGTTCTCGACGTGGGACTTCCGGGTGAGCGTGCTGTGGTGGATCGTGATCACGGTCGTCGCGGCGCTGCTGCTCAAGCGGACCCGCGCCGGCAACTGGATCTTCGCCGTCGGCGGCGACCCGGCGGCCGCGCGCATGATGGCCGTCCCGGTCAACCGGGTGAAGATCGGCCTGTTCATGGCGACGTCGATGACGGCGGCGCTGGTCGGCATCATGGTGGCGGCCCGGCTCGGCTCGGTCACCGCCACCCAGGGCGTCGGCAACGAGTTCATGTACATCGTGTGCGCGGTGGTCGGCGGCACGCTGCTCTCCGGTGGCTACGGTTCGCCGGTCGGCGCCTCGCTCGGCGCGGTGATCGTGGGCATGGCGTTCATCGGCATCCAGTTCTCCGGCTGGAACACCGACTGGCGGTTCCTGTTCCTCGGCGTGATCCTGCTGCTCGCCGTCCTGGTGAACAACCTGGTCCGGAGGGCGGTGCGATGACCCGGCCGGCATGGCTGCTCGAGGGCCGCGGCCTGTCGAAGCGGTACGGCAGCGTGCACGCCCTGTCCGACGTCTCCGTCGCCGTCGGCGGTGGGCAGGTCACCTGCGTGCTCGGGGACAACGGCGCGGGGAAGTCGACGTTCATCAAGGTGCTCTCCGGCGTGCACCCGCAGGACGAGGGCGAGCTGCTGGTCGACGGCCGGCCGGTGCGGTTCGGTTCACCGGGCGACGCCCGGGCGCACGGCATCGCCACCGCTTTCCAGAACCTGGCGACGATGCCGCTGATGTCGATCTGGCGCAACTTCTTCCTCGGCGCCGAGCCGACCCGTCGGTTCGGTCCGCTGCGGCTGCTCGACGCGGCGACCTGCCGGCGGGTGTGCCGCACCGAGCTGGCCAAGATCGGCTTGGCGGTCCGCGACCCCGACCAGACCGTCGGCACCCTCTCCGGCGGCGAGCGGCAGGCGGTCGCCATCTCCCGCGCCCTGTACTTCGGCGCCCGGGTGCTCATCCTGGACGAGCCGACCTCGGCGTTGGGCGTCAAGCAGACGGCGGCGGTGCTGCGGTTCATCGCCGCCGCCCGGGACCGGGGCGCCGGGGTCGTGTTCGTCACCCACAACCCGCAGCACGCCTATCCGATCGGGGACCGGTTCGTCGTGCTCAACCGCGGCCGGCTGATGGGGTCCTGGTCCCGCGAGCAGATCAGCAGGGAAGAGCTCACCTCGGCGATGGCCGGGGGCGTCGAGTTCGAGGAGTTGACCCGTCCTCTGCGGTCCCCACCGCCGGTCGGCTGAAGCATCGGCAATCGTTCGGTACGCACTCACAGGTTGGGAAGGCACATGCCAACGGAAGCACGACAGGCAGCATCGGCCGGCGCGTGGGAGGTGCGGGTCGGCGACCGGTCGGCGCACCGGGCGCCAAGGCACCGTCCGATCCGCATCGCCAGCCTCATGGGCTACGTGGACCCGCTCGGCGTCCGCCCGGGTGAGGTGCTCCGGGTGCATCTCTCGGCGCCGGCGGCGCACGAGATCGCGGTCGGCCGGCTGGGCCGCGGCGCGTTGCTGCTGCCCGAGCCCGACGACGCGGCCGACCGGGCCGAGGTGACCTGGCTGGCGAGCGCGTCGGTGCCGAGTGCGAACCGGCACGACGTGCACCCCGGTTCGTACGGCGTCGCCGGGGGCGCACCGGTCGGCCGCCCCATGACGGTCTCCGCCTGGGTCCGGGTGTGGCACCTGCCGGCCACCGTTGAGACGTCGAGCTGGGCGGCCGTGGTCAGCGACCTTGACTACCCCAACCGGTGCGGCTGGGCGATCGGCGTCGACGCCGACGGGCATCCGGGCTGCTACCTCGGCGACGGCGACCACCACGACCGCGCGAACTGGACCTTCTCCGGGTCGTCGCTGCTGCACCGGCTCGGCGAGTGGGTGCACCTCGCGTTCACCGTCGACGGCGATCGGGTGCGGCTGTGGGTGGACGGCACCGTCGCGGCCGAGGGCACGGCCGCCCCGGCCGGTCCGCCCGGCACGGTCCGGGTCGCGGCCGCCGCGCAGAGCGGCCTGGTCGACCACCTCCTGGACGGCGACGTGAGCGACGTGGCCCTGTTCTCCCGCACGCTGACCCGGCACGAGGTGGTCGCCCTGACCGAGGACCGGGCGATGTCGAAGGCCGTGCCGGTGGCGTCGGCGGCGTTGCTGGCCCACTGGCCGCTGCGGGAGATCGCCGGCAGCACCGCGGCCGACGTCAGCGGGCACGACCGGCACCTGACGCTGGTGAACACCCCCACCCTCAACATTCCCGGCCCACCGGCCTCCTCGGCGATCGGCCGGCCCGGCTACGACCCGGACACCGACCCGACCCGCGGCGGCAGCATCCGGTTCTCCTCCGACGACCTCGTCGACTGCGGTTGGCCCACCGCGGCCGAGGTGCTGGTGCCGCCGGACGCCGACAGCGGCACCTACTACGTCCGGGTGACGCTGGCCGGCGCCGACGACGACCCGCTCGAGCTGCCGTTCGTGGTGGTCCGCCCGGTGCCGCGGCGGCCCCGCTCGGTCGCGTTGCTGTACGCGACGTTCACCTGGACCACCTATGCGCGCCGGTCCACCGACGGCGTCAACATCCCCGGGCTCGCCTCGTCCGCCTACACCCGCAACATCAGCGGCCGGCTGTTCTTCAACCTGGGCATGAAGCTGCCGATGCCGCGGGTGCGGCCGTTCCGCCACCCCAGCCACCTGTGCGACGCGACGGTGCACCAGCACCTGGTCCGCCCGGAGCGGCACGCCGAGTCCTGGCTGGCCAGCGAGGGCTACGCCTACGAGTGCATCACCGACGCCGAGCTCGACGCCGATCCCGGCCTGCTCGAGGAGTTCTCGGCGCTGATGATCGTCGGGCACAACGAGTACTGGACCCAGCGCATGCGCGACGGCGTCGAGGAATACCTCAGTGGCGGCGGCAACGTGCTCTGCTTCAGCGGCAACACCGCGTTCTGGCGGGTCGGCTACGACCAGGACACCAAGGTGATCGAGACTCGCAAGACCACGCATCCCGGTGAGGGCACCGGGGTCGCCTGGCTGCCGCCGCAGGAGTGGGGTGAGCGCTGGCACACCGACGGCCGGCCCGGCGGCAAGTGGTCCTACCTCGGGCAGGCGCCGAGCGAACTGCTCGGCCTGGAGACGCTCGGCTGGGTCGACAGCGGCGACCGCACCGCGTTCGCGCCGTTCACGGTCACCGCACCCGAGCATTTCCTGTTGCACCACCCGGATCCGGTGCCACTGGAGCCCGGCGGCCTGATCGGCACCCGATCGCACGACGGCCCCGCCGTCAGCGGGTACGAGGTGGACGGCCTCCCCGAGGTGCAGGGGATGCCGGCGCTGGACCCGAAGGGCCTGACCGTGCTCGCCCACGCCGACCACGGACCGCGGTTCGTCGCGCACTGGGGCGCCGACTCCGGCCACGGCGCGGACCTCATCTACTGGGAACGCCCGGCCGGCGGACGCGTGCTCAACGCCGGCGCGACGAACTATCCCGGTGCGCTCGCGGTCGACCCGGGCCTGCAGGTGCTGACCCGCAACGTCCTGCACCACATGGGCATCGGCAAGGACTGATCACCATGGCTGCGAACGATCCGGTTGTGCTCAGCGTCGTGGTGATGCACCACCCGAGCCGGCACGACCGCATTCCGGCACTGCTCGCCGCGTGCGACCCGCTGCCCGTCCGGGTGGTCGTGGATCCCGACCCCGGCGGTCCGCGCAGCCCGTTGCGGACCGCGAAGCGGGCCTGGGCGGCGATCGCGCCCGGCGCCACCCACCATGTGGTGCTCCAGGACGACATCCTGCCGATGGCCGGGTTCGCCGAGCACCTGCACCAGGCCCTGGCCGCTCGCCCGGCCGATGGTGTCACGCTGTCGGTGCAGCAGACCAGCCCGCGCAACTCCTACGCGGTCCGCCGGGCCGCCGTGGCCGGCCACCCGTTCGCCGAGCTGTCGGCGGTGGAGTGGACTCCCACGCTCGCCCTTGCGCTGCCGATGGCCCATGCCGAGGCGCTGGCGCGGTACCTGGCCGGGGTGCCGGACTCCTACGTCGACGACGATCACCTGGTGACGTCGTTCTGTGCCGAACGGGGGATCGCGGTCCTCGCCACCGTGCCCAACCTGGTGGAGCACGCGGACGTGGTGAGCCTGTCCCCGTACGGGAACGAGGGGCGCCGTCCGGTCACGGTCTACGACGAGCACTGGAAGCCACCGCCGGCGTGGTGGGACGGCGACGGCCGGTCCCCGGTGCCGGCGCCGGAGCGGGCCGGTGCCGGCGGGCTTGCCGTGGAGCTGCGGGAGTCCCGGTGCGGGCTTCGGCCGCTGTCCGCGGGCGATCCGCCGGAGCACCCGTTCACCTGGGAGTGGCGGGATCACGCCGGCCTGGCCGGGGTGCGGGCCGAGCAGGTCGTCGCCGAGTGGCGGGCCGCCCGGGCGCAAGGCGACCCGGAAGCGTTGTCCGCCGCGCTGAGTCTGGAGGTGTGGGCGGCGGCCTTCCTGCTCGGTGCGGACCTGCACCGGTCCGGCACGACCGAGGCGGACGACGCCGACTTCGTGCCGGCGCTGCGCCGCCGCGCCGTGCTCTCCTGGCTCGAGATGGGTCTGTCCGGGCGGGACCGCAGGGCGCTGACCGTGGCCGGCTGGGACGCCCTCGTCGAGTTCGCCACGCTGGCCGCCGACACCGGGACGCGGACCGCGGCGCAGGCCCCGGCACCGACAATCCGGTCCGGCGCCGCCGCGGACCCGGCCGGGCTGGACGGTGTGCTGCGCCGGATGGCCGAACGGGAGGCGGCTGCACTCCGCCGGCAACCGGTGCACACGACCTGGCTGATCGCACCCGAGGTTCGGGTGTCGGTGCGGCCGTTGCCCTGCCCGTGGTGCGGGGCCGGCGCCGGGACGGCGAACCCGGCCGGCCTCGAACCCATGGACCAGGTACGGATGCTGGAACCGGACGAACCGCCGGCACCCGGCTCGGTGCTGCTGCACGCCCTGGCCTGCGAATGGCTGACCGCCCGGTCGGTGCTGCCGCTGGTGCAGCCGGGCCGCGACCAACCGCCCCCGGAGCTGCTGACCCGCGCGGCCGCGGCCGCCGAGATCATGGTCGGCAACCCCGACACGGCACTTCCGGACCTACTGTCCGAAGTGGACGAACGAGAATCCTGGCTGCCGGCCCCGGGTCAGCACGGTAACCGGGCCGGCAGGCCCTGGGTGCTGCCGGCATCGTCCCGGCCCGCGCCGGCCGCGGACACCGACATCGTCAGCTCGCATTTCCTTACACCGCACCGAACTGGTCTGGTACCCGCGACCCTGGCGGAGACGTACCGGCGCTACGTCGTCAACTCGAGGGCTTGACCACGGGCTCGGCGGAAGCGGTCAACCTGGCGAACATGGCGATGCCGAGCAGCGGGACGAACAGGCAGGCAAGGGCGCCGGTCAGGCCGATCCCGCCGGACAGCCAACCGACGACGGCGGGACCGGCGAGCACACCGCCGTAGCTCATGGTGGTGTAGTGCGCGATCGCCTCGCCCGCGGCATCCGCGGAGCCGGCATCCCGCACGCTTCCGTGGCCCACGGCGCTGAACACGATCGGGTTCAGCGTCGCAAGGCCCGCACCGAGGACGCCGAAGCCGACGATGGCCAGCCACACGGTGTCCGCCGGGGACCCGAGCAGCACAAGGGCGAGCCCGGCGATCGCCAGCGCGACCGACACCCGAACCAGGAGCACCGGGCCGATCCGGCCGCGCACGCTGTCGCCGACCAGCCGGGTCCCGGTTTCGACGACGGTGAACACCGAGTAGCCCAGCGAGGCGACGGCGGCGGTCGCGGCCAGCTCGTCCTGCAGGAACACCGCGCTCCAGTTGGAGATCGCACCTTCGCAGAGCATGGCGGCACCGCCGAGCAGGCCGAGCCCGAGGACCCGGCGGGTCCACCCGGAACGCCACGACCGCTTCGGTTTCGGGCTCTCCCCGCCGGTCTGGCTGCGGTCGACGCCGGCCGGCAGCAACTGGCTGCCGGCCACAAGGGCGACGGCGACGGTGCCGGCGGCCATCGCGGCGAAGTGTTGCAGGACGGTCAGTCCGGCGGCGATGGCGGCGGCTCCGGACAGTGCGCCGACGATCGCGCCGATGCCCCAGGCGGCATGCATGCCGGACAGCACCGGGCGGCGCAGTGCTCGTTCCACCGCGACGCCCTGGGCGTTGACGGCCACGTCGGTGATCCCGTCGACGATGCCGAAGACGAGCAGGCCCAGGATCGCGATGGTCAGATCACCGGCCGCGGCGGGAACGACGAGGGCGAGGGGCGCGAGGACCGTTGCGACGCGGGCGATCGGCGCGCTGCCGTACCGGGCGGTGAGCCGACCCGCGAACTGCATGCCGGTCAGCGCACCCACGGTGGGGGCGAGCAGGGCGACGGTCAACTCGGCGTCGGACAGCGACAGGCCCGACTTGAACTGGGGGATGCGGGTGAACCAGGTGGACAGGACGATGCCGACGATGAAGAACAGGCCGGCCACCGCCCATCGGGCCCTGGCGGAGCCGTTCTGCTCGTCCATCAGTAGACGCCTTCTGTCGCTTCGGTCTCGTCGTCGGCGTACGGCTGGACATCGGCCACGCCGTCCCAGGGGAACCACTCGTGCGGACCCACCCGGAGCACGCTGTCCCGCTCGAGCAGGTTGGGGATGAACAGGTCTTCCAGCAGCGTGTTCACCAGCACCCGGCCGCGCTCGCCGGTGGCCACCCGGCGCTGCGGCCGTACCGGGTCGACCACCTCGATGAAGGCCAGCGGCGGCGGGAGGTGATAGCTGTGCGTGCCGTCCGGCCGGTCCGCCTGCAGGGCATGTCCCATCAGGGTGTTGCCGTAGGTGTCGATCCACTGCACGCCGTCGAGGTGCTCCGCGCGCAGGTACCGGACCTCCTCCCGCGAGCAGGACGTGCCGCCGGTGCACACGGCGCGGACCCCGTAGGCGGCAAGCGGTTTCGGCAGCTCGGCGGCGAGTTCGAGGAGCAGCCGGGACGTGGTGAACAGCAGGTCGGGACCTTCGGCGCCGAGCAGCACGGTCGTCTGTTCGATCAGGTGCCCAACGTAGTCGCGCGCGTTTCCGCGGCCGAGCAGGGACTTCTTCACCCAACGCGGGTCGAAGTCGATGAAGTGCACGGCACCGGCCCAGCTGTCGGCGAGTCGGGCGACGAAATGCCCGTAGGCGTGCGGCCCGCTCGGCGTCATCGCCAGCACGTCGCCGCCCGCAAGGCCGCGGGCGGTCAGCATCGCCCGGTACATCGCCACGTCATAGCGACCCCTGGTCACGTCGACGACCCGGCAGGGCGGGCCGGTCGTGCCGCCGGTCTCCATCACCCGGAACGGCCGGCCGGCGAATCCCTTGGGCAGCAGGTCACGTGCCCGTGCGGAGCGCAGCGCGGTCTTGTCGAAGTAGCCGAACAGTTCCAGCGCGGCGTACTCGGTCACGTCGCGAACGGGATCGAACGGCAGCTCGGTCTTTCGGCGCAGCCAGAACGGGGATCCGGTCTCCGCCGAGAAGTGCCAGCGCATCATGCGGCGGGTCCAGTCGTCGCGGTCGTGGCGCAGCGGCGGTACCAGGTCCCGCATGGCGTCCATGAGCGGCGGTTCGGGTCGCGGGACCGTCATGCGGAGACTCCCGTGCGGTAGACGAACCGGGACCGGGCGACGAGCCGCTGGACGGCCGGCTCGTCGGCGGCGACCACGGACGCGAACGGGAACGGAAGCTCGCAGCCGGCCAGCGGGTGTCCGGCCGGCGACGGCAGCCGCAGCAGCGTGGGCGCGAGGAACGTGCGGCCGCCGGAGTGCACGACGAGTTCGCGCGTGGTCAGCCGCCGGTCGGCGGCCGTTGTCCGGCCGGCGACGAAGTCCGCGGTGCGGTCGGCCGTTCGCTCGCTCACCCAGCCGACCGGCCAGCGCGGGTCGGCCGCCAGTTCGATGCCGTCCAGCAGCGCGCCGAGCCGGTTCGTCAGCGCCGCCGGGTCGCCGAGGCACGCGATCGTGCACACGTTGGTGCAGAACCGGCCCGAGTCCGCGGCGACAAGGCCGGCCAGCCACGCCGCCGTGTGATCCGGATCCGTGTCCGCCGCGACGATCGCGCAGGCCCGGCCGGGACCGCGAAACTCCACAGTGGACACATCGCTGACGGCAGCCCCCACGGTCTCCCCGCCGTAGACGATCTGCCGGTCGGTAAGCCGGATCAGCGGGTCGAGCATCGCGGTCTCGGTGGGACAGAAGCGAATCCGATCGGCCGGCCAGCCGGCGTCCAACAGCGCGGCGACGAACCGAGCGCTGGACAGCGGCTCCCGGTTGCTCGGCCGAACGACCACCACCGAGCCGCGCAGCACCGCCTCGGCGACCGCCACCAGACAGGTGAACGTGTTGCCGGGTAACCAGACCAACGTACTGTGCCGATCGGGTGCGACCTCGGCCAACTCCGCTATCGAGGCGGCCAGCAGATCGCACCACCGCCACACCAGTGACTCCGGCAGGCCGACGATCTCACCGAGGGACGCCGCGAAGCCGGCCGGGTCCTGGGCACCGATCCCGCCGACCACCGGTGCCCCGTCGCGGAACGACGACACCGCGCGGCGCAGGATCTCGCGCCGGGCGGCGCCGGCCATGCGCAACGGGCCGGCCGGCGCCTTCCTGGCGTCGCCCCGCAGCATGATCTCCGGCGCCAGGCACACCCGCAAACCGCCGACGACCGCCGTGGTGTCCGCCGACTCGTACCACCGGCCACCGCGGAAACACCGTAGGACACCCGCCGCGCCCGGCGCGGGTCTCATGACGGCACCTCGCAAGCTCGGTGCCGTCGAACCCCGCCGCCTCGCAAGCTCGGCGCCGGGGCAGTGTTCAATGGTTCGCTCCCGCTCGCGGTGTTGGATGGTTCGCTCGCGCTCGCGGTGTTGGATGGTTCGCTTCCGGTCGGCCGCTGCTGGCGCCGGCTTCCCTCG
This sequence comes from Actinophytocola sp., assembly GCF_035762905.1. GTDB lineage: Bacteria > Actinomycetota > Actinomycetes > Mycobacteriales > Pseudonocardiaceae > DASYTH01. Next base: position 13,971 of record NZ_DASUCC010000130.1, on the reverse strand, counting down.
TGCGCTGCTCGCCGCTCGTTCCGCGCGGCTGCGCTGCTGCTCGGTCCAGCCGGCACCGCGGCCTCGCTTCCGCTCACGGTGCCCATGGTTCGCTTCCGCTCGGCCGCTGCTGGCGCCGGCTTCCTTCGTGCGCTGCTCGCCGCTCGTTCCTCGCGGCTGCGCTGCTGCTCAGTCCAGCCGGCACCGCGGCCTCGCTTCCGCTCACGACAGCTCCTCGCGCAGGGCGGCCACGACGGTCCGCTGCTGGCGTTCGGTCATGCCGTTGAACAGCGGCAGGCAGACGTGGTGCCGCGCGAACCACGCCGCATGCCCGAACACCCGGCCGGCGAAGGCATCGGCGAAGTACGGCTGTTCGGAGAGCAGCGTGTCGTACACCTCGCCGGCGAGCGCCACCCGGTGCCGCTCGCGAAGCCGCCGCTTCAGGTCCGGACGGGACACCTCCTCGTCGAGCAGCGCCACGTACTTGTAGTAGTTGCTGCGCACGCCGGCCGGGACCGGGTAGGGGCGGATCCGCGGCACGGACGGCAGCTGCTCGTCGTACCAGGCGGCCAGCCGGCGGCGCTCGTCGAGCATCGCCTCGAGCCGTTCCAGGTGCGCGATGCCGATCGCCGCGTGCGGCTCGCTCATCCGCCAGTTGCTGCCGAGACTGCCGTGCACGTTGGTCTCGAAGGACAGCTTGCCCTGATCGCGGTACCGGCGCGCCTCGTCGAGATCCTCGGCCGTCGCGCAGGCGAGCATTCCGCCCTCCGCGCTGGTGATCACCTTGGTGGGATACAAGGAGAACGCGGCGAGCCGGCCGAAGGCGCCGGCCGGGCGGCCGGCCAGCGTGCTGCCGACCGCGTGCGCCGCGTCCTCGATCACCGCGATCCCGTCGGCCGCGCACCGGTCCAACAGGTCGCGCAGGGCCGGCGACACCACACCGGCGATGTGCACCGGGACCACGGCGGCCACGTCGTCCTGTGTGGACAGTGCGACGGCCAGGGCGTCCGGATCCATGCCGAGCCCGTCCGGCTCCATGTCGACGAAGTCGACCGTGGCGCCGGCCCGCACCGCGGATGCCGCGGTGGCGAAGAAGGTGTTGACCGGCACGAGAACCGTCCGTCCGGCCACCCCGACGATCCGGCAGGCGATCTCCAGCGCGGCCGAGCCGGAGCACACCGCGGCGGTCGGCCGGCCGGTCCACGGGGCGGCCAGTTCCTCGAACCGCCGCCCGAACGGGCCGAGCGTCAGCGCACCGGAGGCCAGTGCCCGGTCGATCCGCTCGGCGATCTCCACGCGTGCCACCGGGTCGAACACGATCCGGGCGGCGGGCACCGAGACGCCGGGTTCCTCCCTTGCGAAGGCCCGGGTGAAGAACTCGGCAGCCTGGGGAATCCCGCTGCCGTGTCCCATGGGCAGGGCGAGCACCTCGACCCGGTCGGCCGCCTCGACGTCGGCGTAGTGCTTGCCGACGACCTCGCCCGCGGCTGCCGCGTCGGAGCGGTCGAGGTTCGGATCGTCGAGGCCGTACTGGAGTTGCAGCGGGGCCGGCGCGAGCGCGCCGTACAGGTCGGCGAGGTCGGCGTGCCGCAGGATGCCGGGCAGCGCGGCGCCCTCGCCGAGGGTCAGCAGCCGGCCGAACAGCGTCGGGTAGCCGCCGAGATGGCTCGCCGCGCTCACCGGCAGCGGCCGGTCGTGCACCAGCGCGGTGTGTAGGGCGACCGCGGCGCCGAGGCTGTGCCCGAACAGTCCAATGTGGTCACGGTCCACCCCTTGGCGACCGGCCAGCCAGTCGAGCCCGGCGACGGCATCCTCGACCAGCGCGCCGAGCAGGGACCGCCCGCCCAGCTCCAGCGCCTGGGCGAGCACCACCGCCTCGTTGCGGCCCCGCAACGACTCCGCGGGCAGACCGCCGGCCAGGCCGTAGTCCAGGGTCAGCGTGACGAACCCGGCACGGGCCAGCTGTTCGGCCACGTTGCGGTCCGGGTAGTCGGGCGGCTGCTCGCCGGTCACCTGGTCCAGTCGCGCGTTTCGCCCCTGACACACAAGGATTGCCGGCCGATCCGCCGGGTCCGGCGGGCGCAGCAGGGTGGCCTTGATCGAGTCGCGGTGCTCGTGCCGCAGCACGTACTGCTCCCGGCACAGGCCATCGCTCTGTCTCGTGTGGACACTGGTGACCACCAGGCGGGCCGGACGCGCCGCGATGAGCCGGGCGACGACCGCCCGCAGCGGTGCGCCCCGGACACGCTCCACCGGCAGGGCGCGCAGCAGCTCATCGACTCGGTCTCGTTGCACTGCGGAAACCCCCACGTCGTTCGACGAATTAGCCCACGTCGCAGCGGTGTTGTCAAGCAGATTCGACGCTTGTCAGTTCGATTCAGAGGGTGTTATCGTGCCGCAATGCACTGGCGCAACGAGCCAAAGCAGTGGGCGGACGATGCGGGCGTGCTCGAGGCCAGGGCCGATGATCATACCGATTTCTGGCACACGACCGGCTATGGCTACGTGCGGGCCAGTGGACACATCTATGGGGAGTCGGTTTCCGGCGACGTCACCGTGTCCGTCCGGATCGACGGGAACTACCGGGATCAGTACGACCAGGCCGGTGTCATGGCCTGGGTGGATGACGATCACTGGCTCAAGGCGGGCGTCGAACTGTTCGACGGGCAGTTGCGCCTGAGCACCGTCGTCACGATCGGCCATTCCAACTGGGCATTCGCCACGCTGCCCGAGGGCACGGCCACCCTGTGGCTGCGGCTGCAGCGCAAGAGCGAGGCGGTCGAGGTGCACTACTCGCTCGACGGGGCGGGCTACGACCTGGCGTCGTTGGTGTACCTGCCGGCGGGTCGGGAGGCCCACGTCGGCGTCATGTGCGCCGCGCCGGAAGGGGACGGCTTCTCCGTCACATTTCGCGATTTGGCCATCGAGCCGCGCTGATCGATGACCTTGGGGGAAAAATGCAGGCCGAGGCGTTGGCGGATCGTCTGGTTCGTTATGTGGTGCTGGCCTTTGATCCGGCCGTAGCCGAAATCGCAGTGGACTATTGGGAGGAAAGCCGGCCGTACTACCTGGCCGTGGCCGGACACGTGCGTGATCTCGTGGCCGGAACGGCCGCCGAGCCGGCTTATCGCCGGCTCACCGCGCGGCCCGGGAACATTGCCGCCGAGGTGCCGCTGCGCCGGGAACTGGCCGAGGTGCTCGCGGGTCGCCCGGAGCGGCTCGCACCGGTCCTCGCCGAGTTGGACCGGGCCGCGGCCGCGATCCGCATCGACTACCACCACGGTCCGGGATACCGGCCGGACGCGGAGCCGGTCGACCTCGCCCTGCTGCGGGAATGGGCGGCGCGCCGCCCGCACCGGCCGTCCGGCGAGCCGGACGTGCTCGTCGTGATCTCGTTGCGGGACAGTGTCGGTGGCTCCCGGGTGCGTAATCTCCTGGCCTGCCTGATGGCACTGCGGGACCAGACCTGGCCGGTCGCGGTGACCCTGGTTGAGACCGACGAGCAACCGCGGTGGCGCGAGGTCGTGGATCCACTGGTGGACCGGTACCTCTTCCTGCCCTACGACGGGCCGTTCAACAAGTCCTGGGCCTGCAACGTCGGCGTGGCGAACAGTGCCGGCAATGCCCGCTACCTGTGCATTCTCGACGCCGACATCCTCGCCGACCGCGATTTCGTGGCGCGCAACCGGGAACGCCTGGTGGCCGACGGGCACGCGCATCTGCCCTACGTCAACATGTTCTCGCTGGACGCCGCGGCGAGCCACCGCGCGATCCGGGACCGGGTGGCCGGTGGCGAACCCGACGTGCCACTCGACGTGTTGCGATCCCTGGTGCTCGTTCGGCCGCCCGGCGCCTGCATGTGGATCACTCGGGACGCGTACGACCGGGTGGGCGGCATGGACGAACGATTCGCCGGCTGGGGCGGTGAGGACGACGACCTGCTGGCCCGGCTCGAACTGCACGGCCCGGTGCGGCGCTTCACCGACCCGTTCCTGCACCTGGACCATCCGCGCCCGCCGATGGTCGACGACGGCGGCGCGCCGTTCAACGCCCACCTGGAGCCGTTGAGCTGGCGAGCGGGGTATGGATATGGGCGGCTGTCCGGGCCGTGGCAACCGGACCCGGAGCCGTCTCGATGACGGTAGGGGCCTATGCCGCGCACACCTCCGTACGCCAGGGCGACCTACTCGACTTCTGCCTGCCGCCCGGCCGGGTTCCGGTGTCCATCCGTGACGTCGCGACCGGAACCGCGGTGCATACCGGAATCGCCGCGGGTCCGAAGTGGACGATACGGGCGCCGTGGCCGAGCTCGCTCTATCGCGCCGAGTTCGGGGATGACGACGACGAGCGGAGCCGGCCGCACTTCGTGGTGCGCCCGGCCGATCCCGGTTCCACCGCCGCGATCCTGGTCTCGGTGCCGTTCCCGACCTGGGAGGCGTACAACCACCTCGGGGTGCCCGGTCAGGGGCTGTATCTGACCGAGCAGCCGGACCGGGCGGTGCGGGTGCGGTTCGACCGGCCCGGCGGCGGTCCGGTGACCGCCGGCGGCTGGGACTTGCCGTTCTACCGCTGGCTTTCGGCCACCGGCCGGACGGTGGAGTACTGCTCGGCCCTTGACCTGCACACCGGCGCCGCCGCCCTGGACTCCTACCGGCTGCTGATCTGCGCCGGCCACGACGAGTACTGGTCGTGGGAGATGCGCGACAGCGTCGAGGCATTCGTCGATGCCGGCGGCAACCTCGCGTTCTTCACCGGCAACACCTGCTGGTGGCAGGTGCGGTTCTCCGACGACCTGCGCACGATGATCTGCTACCGCGACGCGGTGCGCGATCCGGTTGCGGCGGTCCACCCGAACCGGACGACGGTCGAGTGGTCCAGCGCGCCCGTCAACCGCGCGGAGAACAGCATGACCGGCGTGAGTTTCCGCCGTGGCGCCGGCTGCTGGGAGGACATGGCCCAGGTCGATACGGCCGGCTACACGGCACGGTTCGCGCAGCACTGGGTGTTCGAGGGCACCGGACTGTGCGACGGGCAGGAGTTCGCCACCGGAGCGGTCGGCTATGAGACCGACGCCGCGGACTTCGAGGAGCTCGACGGGGTGCCGCGGGTCACCGGCCGGGACGGCACCCCGCCGGATTTCGTCGTGCTGGCAACGGCCGACCTGCGGCACTGGCGCCGCTACGGGCAGGGCGGGCACGCCACGATGGGCATCTTCCGGCGCGGCCGCGGCACGGTGTTCAACGCCGCCACCGTGAACTGGGCCAACCGGCTGGGGGATCCGATCGTGGCCCGGATCACCGCCAACGTCGTGGACCGGCTGGCGGCGCCGACCGCGGTGTCCGAGGACTGGGAGGACATCGGCTCCAGCGCGGGGATCCGTGCGTTGGCGGCCTGCGAGCACCGGCTGTTCGGGGTGACCGGGAGTGGCGCGCTGACCACCCGGGACTACTGCGCACAGAACCTCGCCTGGCGGACCGTGGACACCGCACCCGGTCTGCGGTCCGTGGCCGCACCGCGCGAGGCCATCGTGGGCTGCCCGGTCGGCCTGTACGGCCTGTTCGGCGACGACACGGTGGCCTTCCGTGAACCGCTGTCCGAGCCGGCACCCTGGGAGCCGTTCTGCCGCGTTCCGGCCGGCACGATCGACATAGCGGTGTGCTACCAGAGTTTGTTCGCCGTGACGGCGGACGGCGTGCTGTGGTCGGTGCCCCTGGCCACGCCGCACGACGCCGGGGCCTGGCGGTGCGCCGGTGACGCCGCCGACGTGATCTCGTTGGCCGGCGTGAGCGGGCGGTTGTTCGCCGTGACCGGGCGCGGTGGTGTGCGCAGCCGATTATGTGCTGACGGGTCCGAGTGGGTGGACGGTGGGTGCGGACCCGGGGCGACGGCGCTCGCCGGGTATGCCGGCGCTTTGATCGCATGTTGCGCGGACGGACGGTTGCGCCGCCGCGCGGCATCGGGGATGGGGGAGTGATGCGAAAGTTCGAGTTGGTGGACCGCAAGGAGATTCGGCTCACGCACGAGGCACCGGTGCCGGTACCGGGACCGGGCGAAGTGCTGGTCATGGTACGCGCGAACACGTTGTGCAATCGCAGCGATCTGGCCTACTACCACTATTTCGGGCTGCGTGATCACTGCGCGACCGGCTGCTTCGGACACGAGGTGGCCGGCGTCGTCCATCAGTTGGGTGCCGGGGTCACCGGGTTCTCCGTGGCCGAGCGGGTGTTCGTGCGGACGCCGCTGACGTCCGGGTTCGCCGACTTCGCGCTGGCCAGGACGATCGCGCTCGGCCGGCTGCCGGAGCGGATCCCGTTCGAGCAGGGTGCGATCCTCCAGTTGCTTCCGTTGGCCGTGCACGCCACCAGAGGGGTGCGGCTCGGCGACCGGGTGGTGATCATCGGTCAGGGCCCGGTCGGTCTGATGGCACTGCAGGTGGCCGCCCTGCGCGGCGCGGCCGAGATCGTGGTGGCCGACCTGGACCCGTGGCGACTGGCCCGGTCCGGGCAGCTGGGGGCCGACCGGACCGAGCAGGTGGACGGCAGCCTGGCCGCGCTGCACGAGATCGGCACCGGCTTCGACGTGGCGATCGAGGCGGTCGGCACCCCGACCACCGCCAACGCGTGCGTGGATCTGGTGCGGCACAACGGGTTGGTTGTCTTTCTCGGCACCCATCACGTCGACACGAAGGTCACCTTCGACCTGGTCACCTGGGAGAAGAAGGGCCTGCGGGTGCACACCGCGGCCGAGCCGACCGACCAGGCGCGGGCCGAGTCGATGGCGATCGCGCAGCGGCTGGTCTACACCGACCGGATCCGGCTCGCCGAGCTGCTGACCGACGTCTATCCGCTGGAGAAGCTGCCGGAGGCGATCGACCGGTTGTCCGCCAACCGAACCTTGGCCCCGGAGGGCGCGGAGGTGCACGCCGGCCCACCGCCGAACGTGCTCAAAATCGCGATCTGCCCGTGAGGTGGGCGGTCGCCGGGTACGGCGACGTCGTGGTCCGCCGGGTGCTGCCGGCCCTGCGCGAAGCCGGCGAGGAGTTGGCCGGCATCTGGGGCCGCACCCGGGCCCGCGCCGCCGACGTCGCCGCCCGGTTCGGGATCCCGGTAGCCACAACGGATCTGGCCGAGCTGCTGCACGGGGTGGACGCGGTCTACGTCGCCACACCGGTGGTCGCGCACGTGCCGGTGGCGCTGGCCGCGGTCGGCGCCGGCCGGCACACGCTGGTGGAGAAGCCGCTGGCGGGAGCGCTGGGCAGCGAGTCCGGCAGGCTCGCCGCCCTGGCCGCGGAGCGCGGCGTGACGGTCGGGGTCGCCTACTACCGCCGGCTCAACCCGACGCTGATCGAGCTGCGGAAAACCCTTGCCGTGCAACCGGTCCGGCAGGTGGAGGTGGACTTCCGGCACCCGTTCGACCCGGCGCGGGACCACCCGATGCACTGGCGCACCGAGCGTTCGGTCGCCGGCGGCGGCGTGCTCGCCGATGCCGGCAGCCACCGGCTGGACCTGCTGTGCTGGCTGTTCGGCCCACCGGACACGGTTGCCGGGGGGATCGCCGACCCGTTCCCCGGTGGCGCCGAGCGGACCGCCCAGGTCCGGTTGGGCTGGTCGTCCGGACCGGTCGCGAACTGCCGGTTCAGCTGGTGCGCGGGGCCGGCCGCCGACCGCATGACGATCACCGGCCCCGGCGGGGAGATCGTGCTCGACCCGCTGGACGCCGGCCTGGCCGCCAACCCGCACACCCCGCTGGTGATCGACTTCGCCCGCGCCGTCCGCGAATCCACCGCGCCGGTGTGCCCGCTCGCCGACGCGTCGCTGGTGGACACCCTGATCGCTGTTCCGCCTCTCCGGATTTAGCTGTTCCGCCTCTCCGGGATCAACTGCTGTTGTTGCGTTCCAGCGAACGTGCGGATCGCGGGTTGATTGTGGCTGGGTTTCGTTACGGTGCCCCTGAGGTGGCTGTCGGTCGGGTGCGGGCTTCGCACGGAAGATCCGGGGTACTGGCCGGGCGTTGTCAGGCGCCGTCGACGGCGGACCACGGGTGGGTCCAGCGTGGGTCGACCCGCGCGCCGTTGCGCAGGAACCGGATGTCGGCCGACACCCGCGCGGTCGGGGTGTTGGTGTCCAACGCGGCGTGCACCAGGTGTGGCGTGTGGATCGCCACGTCGCCGGCGCGGTAGTGGGTCCACAGCCAACGCCGGCCGAGCGAGCGCGCCACCCAGCCGAGATCATGGCTCAACGGCCTCGGATCGTCTGGCCGGTCGGTGACCGAGCGCAACGCGGTCAGGCCATCTGGTTCGACGTCATGGGAACCGTCCAGGTAGACCAGCCCGCCGCCTTGCGGCGTGCAGTTCCCGACCGGGATCCACATGGTGATCAGGTCTTCCGAACCCTGGTCCATGTAGGCGAAGTCGGTGTGGGCCCGGGATGACTGCCTTGTGCCGCCGGTGAAATGCCGCAGGATGGCCCGCGGCAGCCGGTGTGCCGGGCCGCCCAGCAGCTTCGCGGCGAGGTCGGCCAGCGCCGGTTGGTCGACGAAGTCCGCGAACTCCGCCGAGCGGACGAAGTTGTAGGCCGGATGCCCGGCCACCCCGTAAGCCGATTGGCTCGAGGTGTCCGCCGCCCAACTGTCCAGATAGGACTTTCGAAGCCGCAGGACGGCGGCGGGGTCGAGCACTCCGCGCAGCAGCAGGTAACCGTCGGCTCGCAACCGGCCACGCAGGGCGGCCGGATCGCCGCACAACGCGGTGCTGTCCCGCATCGGCTCGAACAACTCCGCGGAGAACGGCAGCTCGATGCCGTTCGAGCTGACGGCACCCGTCAGGTCGGTTTTCATGGTCGTGCCGTCAGACGAAGTCGGCGTGCAGCGTCCGGGGAATCTCGACGCGGTAGCTCGCCAGGGCGTCGTCGAGGGAGATCTGGCCCCGGTGCAGCCACTCCAGCAACTCGTTCTGCGGCCGGTAGAAGCAGGACTTGCACAGGTCGGTCCGGCGCGGGTTGGACGCCTCCCACTCGGCCCGGGGTCCGCCTTCGAGCACCTGCTGGTAACCCTCCTCCAGCACGTTTCCGATGCGGTAACGGCTGTTGAGGTGGACCTGCGGGCACGGGTAGAGGTGGCCGTCCGCGCCGACCGCGGTCACGAACCGGCTGTAGTGGCAGTGCTCGAAATCGCCCTCCACGTTGTCGGTCACGTCCATCGGCCCGCGGTCGAGCTTGGGCACCGACACCTCGAAGTCGGGCGTGGCCAGCGTCGCGACCTCGGTGAGCGCGTCGGTCACCTCGGACATCACCGACTCGACCGTCTCGTGCCCCAACGCGCTGTAGAACTCCGGCTCGAACCGGATGTAGTGCACGCCGGATTCCTTGGCCAGTTCGGCGGCTTCCCGGATCTCCCGGTAGTTCTGCTGGGTGATCACGAAGTTGAAACCGACCCGGAACTCCGGGTCACGGGCTTGCGCCCGCAGCCGGGCGGGCGAGGAGACGAAGCGGGAGAACGTCTGCTCCCGGTCCCTGGTGATCATGTTGAAGGTGGCCTCGGTCCCGGCGTTCATGCCGATGCGCACCCAGGTGTGCGTCTCGGCCACGCAGGTGGCGAGATCCTCGGTGTGCAGCCTGGATCCGTTGGTGATCAGGCCGACGCGCAACCCGAACTCGTGCGCGTTCCGGCAGATCGCGGTGTAGCCGGGGTGGATCGTGCACTCGCCGCTGCCGCAGAACGTCACGGCCCGCCCGCCGGTGCCGGCGAACTCGCCCATGAGCTTGATCGCCTTGGCCGTGGGGATGAGATCCTTGAACGAGAAGAGGTCGTAGAAGTTCTCTTCGTTCGGCGAGTGGAAGTTACAGAAATTGCAGCGCATATTGCAGGCGCCCATGATCCCGATCCGCATGTGAATCGGCTGGATCTCCTGCCCCTCGACGAATTTACGCAGCGCGTCCTCGTGTGCAAGGACTTTCGTGGGCGCGTGCGCTTCGTCGAGCGAAACGATCGGCAGACCTTTGCGGTTGTTCGGTAACGCCACATCGTGAATAGGCGTGATGTCCGCAGTCATGATCTTCCCCCTTTAAGACCACAAAAGATCTTGCAATTCATCCACGTTATCACGATGGGGTGGGTCATGCAACGACGAGGCGATCTTGGTAACCCCCAAGAGGATCTTGCTAATGCGGTGTCCTGATGCGCCGGATGTCGGCCGGTAATCACCCGGTTACTCACTCGATGGGGGAAAGTTCGCGGTGTCGGCGAACTTTGTCCGGCTCCGTCTCGAATGCAGGTGGACGTCACCTTCGAGAACGGAGCAGTCATGCGCAAGACGATCACCACGATCGCGGTCGCCGCCCTGGCGGCCGCGACGCTGGGCGCCGGCACCGCGACCGCGGCGCCGCGCCCGGCCCTGTCCGGGCAACTGCTGGTGCTGACCGACGACGGCGTGCTCAGCCGGCACGACGTGCGGCGGCCGGTGCTGCCCCGCGCCCGCGTCAAGGTCGTCGGGCTGGCCGCGGGCGAGCGCCTGATCGGCCTGGACACCCGACCCGCCAACGGCATCGTGTACGCGCTGTCCTCGGCCGGCCAGCTGTACACGGTGGACCACCGGACCGGCCGGGTCACGCCGGTCGGCGCCAGGATCGCCCTGTCCGGCCGGGCCGTCGGCTTCGACTTCAACCCCACCGTGGACCGGATCCGGGTGGTCACCGCCACCGGGCAGAACCTGCGGCTCAACCCGGACAACGGGGCCGTCGCCGGAACCGACACCAACCTCGCCTACGCCGCGACCGACGTGGCCGCGGGCCGCTCGCCCCGGGTCGTCGGGTCCGGCTACACCAACAGCGTCACCGGGGCCACGAGCACCGCGCTCTACGGCATCGACTCGGCCCGGGATGTGCTGGTGCTGCAGGGTTCGGTGCCCGGAGCCGCCACCCCGGTGTCGCCGAACACCGGACAGCTGTTCAGTGTCGGCGGGCTGGGCCTGCGCGTGCGGGACGCGCTCGCCTTCGACATCACGGGCGCCGCGCCCGCCGGCCCGTTCAACCCCGCCGACTACCGGGCCGTCGCGGCCGTAGCGCCGGAGTTCTACGGCTGGGCGTTCCTGGTCGAGATCGACCTGGCCACCGGCAAGGCCCGCCCGTTCGCGCCGCTGTTCGGCCGGCCGGTCGGCCTGACCTTCCTCAACTGACGCCGCGGCACCGATCGGAGTGCCGCTCGGCGTCAATTGTTTGACGACGTTGCGGTGACCGTCCGCGTCGCCGGCCCGGGCACGTGTGCGGCCACTGAAGGGGTCGGCGCCGAGATCATGTGCCGCTTCGTGTTCCTCGGCGAAACGGCCCCTGGCGCCCAGAGTTCGGCGATCGCCTTGCGTTCATGGATTCCGGACGCTTGTGCAGAATCATCATTCCGATTCCGGAGCCGCGAAAGGCGCACCCGTCGCCGCCGCTCGCCGACCGGGCTTCGCCGAGACCCGCCCGCCGTGCGGCTTGCGTAATGGTGTCTCGCCGACCGTGGTTTTCGGTGCCGGAACGGCGATCGAAGTGGCCGCGGTGGTCAGCCCGCGACGTCGAAGTCGCGGTCCTCGCCGAAGGCCTGACCGTTGAGGGTGACGGAGAAGGTGTGCCGGCCGGCGCCGAGCCGGCCAAGCCGGACCGAGCGGGTCACGGTGTGCTCCGGGAGCAGGCTGAGGTCGTCCAGGGTCCCGGTGGTCCCGTCCTCGAGCGACCAGCTGTCGGAGTACACACCGTCCGCGGTGCCGGCGTTACCCTCGCCCCACACGGCCAGGCAGCCCGCATCGACGTGCAGCACCAGGTGGTCGTCCGGGTTGTCGTCCTGGTCGACGATCACCCGCGGCCCCGGCCCGGTATTCGCCGACCCCGCGTAGACGTCGACGAAGACGATCACCGGCGTGCCAGCGTCGGCCGAGCCGTCCGACCCACCCGCGCCGCCCGCGTCACCGTTGTCCTGCACGAGCTGCCAGTCGGTGCCGTCCCACCAGTAGTGCCCGTCATCGGACAGCGTCGCGCCCTGCGGAACGTTGCTCATGACGGTCCCCTTCGACATCCGGCTTTCGGGCCACTATGGCGGTCGCGGACCGGGGCCGGTCAGCCCCTTCCGGGAGCGCGTCGGGGAGCCGCCCCCCACCCCAACGGGCAGCACCGCCGGGCGGAGCTCCCACCCGGCCGGCGGTGTCGGCCCGGCCAGGCGGGTGGTGAGCACACCCGCCGCGCCGAGCCCGCCGACCACCGTCCCGAGTGGACCGACAAGCAGGTAGGTCAGCAACCAGCCGGCGTGCGAGACCGCGAACTGGCCGGCGAACAGCGCCGGCCACTACCCGCCAGAGCCGCACCCGCGGATCAACCGGCCGACCGTGGTGATCGCCGCGCCGCAGCCGGCGCCGAGCACCGCCCAGATGCCCAGCAGCGCCGGCCACAGCCAGACCGCCGGAGCGAGCGCCGTGGTCGCGACACCACCCTGCTCCAACTTGGCCAACGCCCTGGTCACCTCCGCCGAGCACCCCGACCCAGTGGCCCCTCCTCGGCCGCTGCCCCCACCTCGCCGGCCAAGCCGCCGTGGACCTCAAGCGCTGGCTCCCCTCCAACGCCGCCTTCCGGTTCACCGCAGAACCCTTCACCTCCCACAACGAACAAATCCCCGCCCACACCATGTTCCTGATCGACGTCAAAGCCGCCCAACGCAACCCCAAGCCTCCCCGAACGGCGCTATTTCGACATCACCGTCCCCTCCCGCCCCCACCCCCCGAGGCCCCACTTACTGCATAGGCGGCCCCCCAGCCCGCCTGGAACTACCCACCCTGGCCCACCCTGGCCGCCCGCGCCCGCCCCAACCCACCCCCATCGCCGTCCCATAACCTGGCGCCCCGCCATCGGCAGCTACCGCCCCAACACCCTCCCCTCCAGTTCCCCAGACCACCCCCGTACCCCCATTCCCCGCCATACCAAGACCCCCGCTCACCCCCCGTAAGCTAACCTCCCCTCCACGGGGCGGTAGCTCAGCCGGTTAGAGCAGGGGACTCATAATCCCTTGGCCGTGGGTTCGAGTCCCACCCGCCCCACCCCGCTCCATCAGCCAGAACACTCCTTCACAAGATCGACTAATTCGGGCTTGGTGGAAGCAGCGCAGGACCAGCGCCGACTGCCGGGCACGGACCCGTGGCATGGGGAGTACTGCACCACGTGGCGTGGAACATCCGTGACGCACCGTACCCCCAATTCGATCATGAGCCGGTCATGACAACAACGACCACCCGATGATCATCGGCTCGCCAGAGATCATGGCCGCCGTGCTCGTGCGCACCGACAGATCGAGATGCGAGCTATTGGATGGATTGGCTTCGCAAAGTCGGTTACCGCTTTCTTCGCTCCCTACCGGACTTTATTCCGGAAATCGTAGGATAGGCGACGATCTGCGCGCGGTGCTCGCGCCGGCGAGAGTATCTGTCAGTTCAACCCAGCTCGTTGTCATCGAAGCTCTTTGGAGCTGCCAAGTGGTCGACGTCGGGGATGATGCCAGCGGTCCCACCCGGATGGGGGACAACGGGTGGCCATTCGTCCTGCGGTGCGGGCGATCTCAGGCGAGACTGGCACGGTTCCGATCGGCAGTCTGTCGAGCACGGTGTGCCAGTCGGTCACCGGATGAGCCTGAAGGTTGGGTCTGATCTTCTTGCCGATTCCGGTGATCGGGCTCATCGCCTGGCCGCTGGTCATCCTGGGGTTGATTCTCTCGGTTCTGGGTCTGGGCCGGGTCAAACAGGGGCGGGCCACCAACCGGGGTTTGGCGATCGGCGGGGGTCGTGCTGTCGGCGTTGGGGTTGGTGGTGTGCATTCTGTGGGTGGCGGTGATCGGGAAGCCATCTCGGATGTCCAGGAGGAGTCGAACCGGGAGGCCACGATCGTGTATGAGGTGACCGGGACGGCGGAGAACGTCTCCATCAGCTACACCACGTTCGGCGAGGGGGTCACGACGAACCAGGAGACGGTGGCCACCCTG
>NZ_DASUCC010000129.1:0-7668 GCF_035762905.1 Actinophytocola sp. | reverse complement strand
GACGGCGTGCTGATCGGCGACATCGGTATATGCCTGCACGACAACCGGATGCAGGCGGAGTTGGGGTTTACCGTGGCTCGGCCGTACCAGGGACAGGGCTACGGGACCGAGGCGGTGCGGTGCGTGCTGGACCGGGTGTTCGGTACCGGAGTGCGCCGGGTCTCGGCGGACTGCGACGCCCGCAACACCGCATCGGCGAAGCTGCTGGACCGGCTCGGGTTTCGCCGGGAGGGCCGGCGCGTCCAGCACACCTGGGTCAAGGGTGAGTGGACTGACGACCTGCTGTTCGGGCTGCTGGCCGGCGACCGGCCCAGCCGGGCCGACGAACCGGCCATCTACGCCTGCCGGCCCAACGTTCTGGTGCGCGACCTGTCCGCGAGCCTGCGGTTCTACCGGGACCTGCTGGGGTTCAGGTCGGCTGGCGCTGGTCCGACCCGGCCGGCCGGTTCCTCGCCGAGGACGACCCGGACGAGCCCGGTACCGCGCTGGTCTTCCGGGATCGTGCCCACCTCATGCTGACCCAGGTCGCCGGCGCGCACCCGACCCGGCTACACCTTGACGTGAACACCACCGCACAGGTCGACGATCTGTTCGAGCAGTGGAGCCGGCGCGGCGCGACCATCGCCGAACCACCATCCGTGCGGCCCTGGGGGATGTACGAGATGCGGCTGCACGACCCGGATGGCACGGTGCTCCGGATCAGCGCCCATCCCGACTAGGGCCGGTCTGCCGACACGGTCGGGGTCGCCAGGATCCGCTCGCGGGTGTCTGGCGGGACGGCGACGGTGAAATGAACCGAACCGCGGTGTCGGCGACGACGGCCACCATGGCGTGTCTTGCCTTGGTGTCACAGGCGGCGGCCGTTCCGCCGGCAAGTGGGAAGGCGCGCGGCGCGGTCTCGCAGACGTACAGCCGGCGCAGGTCCGCGACTGGCTCAGGGGCGCCGGGCTGGTCGCTGCCGACCAGGAGCACCTGCGCGCCATCGGCCACAAACCGGGTCACCGGGCCGCGGGCATGTGGTGCGGTTCCGCCGTGCCAGCCCGGACCGCATCGTCCGGTCGCGCAAGCCCGCCCATCGGCGATCGTCTCGGTCGAGCTGTTCACCGAGGTGACCTTGCTGCGCCGTTCTCGGGCGGCCGGCGGCCTGCCGGCCCGGCGCAAGCTCGAGCGCGGCCCCAAGCGCACCAAGCGGCCCTACGTGCTGCGCGGGCGGGTGCGGTGCGGGCACTGCCAGCGCCGGATGGAAGGCACCCCACGTCAGGAGCGGATCTACTACCGGTGCGCGGCACGCGGCATCGTGCCCGGCTCACCCGCGCTCGAGGGGCACCCGAAGAACATCTATCTCCCTGAGCGGGCCGTGATCCGGCTGGTCAACGCCTGGCTCGGCGAGCTGTTCGACCCGGCCAACCGGGACGCCACGGTGGATCGCCTGCTGGGCGCGGCGGCCAAGCAACGCGGTCCGATGGGTCGGCGGGAGCAGGTGCAGCACCGGGTGGACAAGACTGAGACTGAGCTGCGCCGCCTGCAGGACGCGATCAAGGCCGGCGCCAACCCTGCCGCCCTGGTCGGCGCGATCAACCAAGCGCACGAACAGTACGAAGCCGCCCTGGCCGAGCTACATGCGCTGCCCGCCGACCATACGATCGACCGGGCCGAGATCTATGCCCGGCTCGACTCCCTCGAAGATCAGATCGGCAGCGCCTTCAACGACGGCGACCCGGCACAACTCGATGCGCTCTACGAAGAGCTACGACTCGAGATGATCTACCACGCGAAGCAACGGACGGTAGACGTGACCATCCGGCCAGACGGTAGGGATAGTGAACGTGTCCGAGGACGAAGTTGCACGCTAACTACACGCATATCGCTGAGCGGTCGGCATGCCGACCGCTAACCGGTATCTCGGGGCGCGCGGCGATGACCGGGCCGACCAGCATCTCGGTGACGGCAGTGGTGAGCTGTGGCGTTCAGTGACGGTCGACGTCACCGCGTCGGCGCGTGATCACGGGATCTCGCGTGTCACCGGGTATTGCTACTGATGCGGAATTGCGTTCCGGCTGCCCGCCACTGAGCCGGACATCGCCGGGCTACTCCGGACGGGTTACCGCCAGGCGTGAATCGGCTGGAGCGCATTACGCCGTGGCGACGGCTGGCGATAGTCAGCACGACGTGGCACCGCCTGGGATGCCCGCTGAGTAGCTCGCCTGAGCGGAGGCAACAATGCGCGTGTACCGCACCTACCGAATCGCGACGGGTTCCGGCGTGTTAGCGCTGTTGCTCTTCGCGGCGTTGCTCGTGGGTGGCTGCGGTGTGGGGTCGGAGGCCCAGCCGCAGTGCCCGGAGGGGCTTAATCCGTACAAGGGCAAGTGCCTAGACCGGGTGGCCATTCAGTACGTCGGGTGCACGGAGGGCCGGGGTTTCAACGTCACCGACGAGATCAGCGCGAGCGTGGGGGGCTCGTTCAGGGTGGTCGCGGACGCCTCGTTGAGCGTCGCACGCAAGAAGGTGCAGGAGGAGAACACGCCCGTTGCGCTGCAAGTCGTCAAGGACTGCTTGGAGCTCGCGAAGCAGTCCGCCACCGCGGGGCCGGACCAAGCGGCTGTGGCCGCATTTCAGCAGCAGGTCGACAAGAGCTTCAAGGAGTTCGAGGAACGTACACAGCAACACAGACTCGAGACAACGGCGTCGATCAAGCTCTCGAAGGACAGCGCACACATCGGGGACAAGGTAACCGTTCAAGGCTCACAGTTCCAGGCCAACGAAACGGTGGAGATATCGGTTGACCTCCAATCGGTGACGCGGGTGACGGCCGACTCAAAAGGTTCCTTTTCGACGACGATCACCATACCTAAGCCGTTCATGGAACGAGACCCGAGACACTTTATCCTCGCGCAGGGGCGATCATCGATAAGAAGTGACAGACTTCCGATCGAAATACTTCCCTGATCCGACCTTCTTGTCGTTCAGTGCTCGAACCGTCCAGCCTTCACACCGCGCACGAACCGACCGAGGTGACTCACGAACAGGGCACGTGTGGGATACTTGCTGTCCCGGACGAACCTCCAGCACTCCACCAGTAGAGCGTGACCTTGTGGTAGCCGGACGACCGACCCACGCAGCCACGAGCCCGCGCACCCCAGCCGGCCGTGGGTAAGAGTGTCCGAGGGACTCGAACACGACTGCCTAGGAAATCCCCTGAATTCCAGGCGATTTCCGTAATGCGGTGCACCGTATCAGCCTCTCATGCGGGATCCATTGTGCCACGCCGGCGAAGGTCTGGGCGGGTTGTTCGCCGGCTGGTGACCGCGCCCATCGCGGCCGCGGCGATCAGCGGGTCGACCCATGGCGTGTCCGCCGTCCAGAACCGCGAACCGACCGTGTACGACGTCGAGCGATCCGCCTGGAACAGGCGCTGCACGCGGCCTCCCGAAGCTGGTTACTAGTCTGTCGCTGCAACTACCTTTATTGCGCGCGGACAGATGCTTAGAACCTCGGTGGACGTCCAGCATTTTGTGACATCGTGTGGATAGTCCAACTGGACATTGGACCTTGCCAGCAGGCGACTGATGTTGGGCCAAACAAGGACTCACCATGAACCGGACGGGCCCACGCGTCAAGTACGGTCACGTGCTCATGTGCTGTGAACGGCCACCACGCCAGACGTCCTTTCTGGAATCGGCCCACCAGCAGTCGGCATCCACGGTCCTGGCAGGACAAACCGCTGTCACCGGTCGGCGACGGTGGGTCCGGACCCTCCACTCGAGTCGGCGGTCCGCTCCGGGCTCTACCAGGATTTCCGCCCTCAGCTCATCGGTGGGTTGAGGTGGGCGGCGTGCCGGGTGTTGTGTTCCGGCACGCCGCCGAGTGGTGGTCAGAGATTTTGAAGTTGGCTAACACGTCCTGCGCGGACCCGGCGCACCAGCCGCGGTGGGACGGCAACGACAATCTCGCCGAAGCCCCCACCGGCTAGCGCGTCCGCAGCACGGGGGCGACGTTCACGATGACGCTCACCCGGGGCAGCGCGCGGGACAACCACATGGTGGAGTTCGACGTCTGGTCGCTGGGCGTGCTGGTGGCGGTCGCTGCGCTGGGTGGCCGGCTTCTGGCCCGGCGGGGCTCGGAGATCCGGCTGTACGAGCGGCTGGGCCCTGCTCGGACCGCGTCGAGATCATCGAACTGGCCGACATGCTTGGCCGGCTCGAGCACGCTTTCGACGCGTAGCGCCGGTCAGGTGTTGATGGGGTCTGGTCGGTTGGCGGGGGTGGGGGTGCGGCCGAGGTTTTCGGTGGGGATGCGGTGGGTTTCCTTGCCGGTGGCGACCGCGAGGATGCTGATCAGGCAGAAGGCGGCGGTGAGGATGGCGACGGGGAGCCAGTTGGTGCCGTTGCCGTCGATGGTGGCGGCGATGGCGGGGGAGAAGCCGGCGATGGCGAAGCCGATCTGGGTGCCGATGGCCGTGCCGGACAGGCGGACCTGGGTGGTGAACATCTCGCCGTAGAGGGCCGGCCAGATGCCGTTGGCCGCGCTGTAGATGATGCCGAACATCAGGATGCCGACGAGGAAGATCAGCGGATAGTTGCCGGCGGCGATCGCGGCGAGGTAGGCGAACATGAGCACGGCGCAGCCCACCGAGCCGGCGATGAACACCGGCTTGCGGCCGATGCGATCGGCCAGGCTCGCCCACAGCGGCAGCGCGGCCAGCGCGACGACGTTGGCCAGCACGCCGACCCACAGCATAGGGGCGCGGGCCAGGTCCATGGTGTTGACCGCGTAGCTGAGGGCGTAGACGGTGAAGATCGTGCTCACCGAGGCGATCAGGGCGGCCAGCACGACACGCACCACGTCACGCCAGTGGTCGCGGAACAGGTCGACCACGGGCAGCCGGGCGACGCCGGCGGTGGCGACCTGCCGCTGGAACACCGGTGTCTCGGACAGCCGGCGCCGGATGAGGTAGCCGGCCACGACCACGAACGCGCTGAGCCAGAACGGAACCCGCCAGCCCCAGGACAGCAGTTGCTCCTCGGGCAGTGCGGCGATGGGCAGGAACACCGCGGTGCCGAGGATCTGCCCGGCCTGGGTGCCGCTCAGGGTGAAGCTGGTGTAGTAGGCGCGCCGGTTGGGCGGCGCGTGCTCGAGTGTCATGGAGTTGGCTCCGGCCTGCTCACCGGACGCCGAGAGGCCCTGGAGCAGCCGTAGCACCACCAGCAGGATCGGAGCGAGCACGCCGATCTGGTTGTACGTCGGCAGGCAGCCGACCAGGAACGTGGCGACGCCCATCAGCAGGACCGTGAAGACCAGGACCTTCTTGCGGCCCAGCCGGTCGCCGACGTGACCGAGCAGGAACGCGCCGAGCGGGCGGGCCGCGTAGCCGACGCCGAAGGTCGCAACGGCCAGCAGCGTGCCGGTGGCCGGGTCGGAGGTGGGGAAGAAGACCTTGTTGAACACCAGCGCGGCGGCGGTGCCGTAGATGAAGAAGTCGTAGTACTCCAGCGCGCTGCCCACCCATGCGGCGATCGCGGCCTGGCGGGGCCGGCCCTGGGCGGCGGGGATCTCGGTCTGGTCGGTGGACACCGCGATCCTCCTGGGTAGACGCCGGCGAGCCTGACGTACGAACTAGATAGTTCGTAGGGCTGCCGTGCTTGTCAAGATGCCCCGGCAATGCCACCGTCCGCAAGGCGACCTGCAGCCGCCGTGAGCGGGAACGCCAACAACGAAACCGGCGCCGGCGCGAAGACCGGACGTCCGCGGGACAGGCAATGACTTGACCGCAGATTCGCTTCCCGAAGGCAGACCGACCCGGGCGGCGTTGCCGCGCACCCAGCCGGCGATGCGGGCGCCGGTATCGGTCATCCGCTTCTCCTCGCGTTGGTTCTCGCGCCGCCCGCCCCGCTCACCACCACCCGCGGCCGGCCGGTCCGCCGGCGGTCTGTGCGACTGGTGCACGCAGAGAAGGGACCAGGCATGGCGACATTGAGCGGGGTGGAGTTCGTCGCGGCGGTAGAGAATCGGCGGCGTGGTCGACGACGGAATGCGGCCGGAGCGGTACAGCAGGGATTGCGGTTTGCGTTCTACGGGCGGATGTCGACCTGCGAGTTTCAGGACGTGGACACGTCGTCGGAGTGGCAGCGGGCGGTGGCGGAGGAGTTGGTCGAAGGGTACGGGGCCATCGTGGTGGAGTTCTTCGACGAGGGCCGGTCGCGGCGGTGGGCGTGGCCGGATCGTCCGGCTGCGGCGGCGTTGTTGGCCGCCGCGCGGCGGCCGGATCGTGGGTTTGATGCGGTGGTGGTGGGGGAGTACGAGCGCGCGTTCTGTGGTGATCAGTTCCGACAGGTAGCAGCCGAGTTGGATGCGGTCGGCGTGAAGTTGTGGGTGCCGGAAGCCGGTGGCCCGGTTGATCTGGGCAGTCCGGTGCACCAGGCGCTAATGGTCCTGCTGGGGGCGCAGGCCCAGCGGGAGGTGGCCCGGGCCCGGGCGCGGGTGTTGGCGGCGATGCGGGCGCAGACCCGGGTACAGGGCCGGTTCCTCGGTGGGCGGCCCCCGTACGGGTACTGGTTGGCCGATCAGGGACCTCATCCCAACGTCGAGCATGCCCGGTGGGGCCGGCGGGTGCACGGGCTGGAGCCGGACCCGGCGACCGCGCCCTGGGTGCGATGGCTGTTCATCCAGCGGGCCCGCGGCCGAAGCCTCGCCTCGCTGGTCCGCGAGCTCAACGAGCGCAATGTGCCGTGCCCGTCCAGCGCGGACGCGTCCCGGAATCCGCATCGCACGGGGGAACGGTGGATTGTGCGGACGGTGGCGATGATTCTGCAGAATCCGCGCTATACCGGCCGGCAGGTGTGGAACCGGCACAGCACCCACGGCCATAGCGGAACCGGCCGGCCCGGCGGGCGGGGCTCCGGTCAGGTCCGGCGCAACCCAGCAGCCGAATGGGAGGTCTCCGAGCATCTCGCCCACACTGCGCTGGTCGACGACGCCACCTTTCTGGCGGTCCAGCGGATCCGCGTCGATCGACCGACCCAGACCGGTGCGGTCCGCCAGTTCGCGCTCGCCGGGCTCACGGTGTGCGGGCTGTGCGGGCGCCGGATGGACGCGCACTGGGTCCACGGCCGGTCCGGCTACCGCTGCCGGCACGGCTCTACACCAGCGCCACCCACCGGCCGGTCGACGCACCCCGCAACGTCTACCACCGCGAAGATCATCTCCTGGACGCCCTCCCCGGCTTGCTCGCCGATGTCATGGAAGGTGACCGAGCACAGCACGATTCCGTTGACGTCCTGCGCGAGCGAGGCCTTCAGATCGTCTGCACCAACAACGATCGACAACTCCGGCGAACAGCACCCTACGAGGCCACCAACGCCTCACCGTCCACAGGTCAACGGGCGCTGACCCTTGGGCTGGAATTCCAGCACGGGGACGGTTTCGGGGCCGACCAGCGCACCGGATCGGTTACCGTCAGATCGCCCGTTATCGGTCCTACACCACGAGCCCGCGCACTCAAGATGGCCGTGGGGTAAAGGAGTGTCCGAGGACCTCAACGCCGACCTGTGGCATACCTGCGCAGTGCAGGTATCCATGTGAACATGCTACCAGAGCCCGTGTGCCGGTCGCGCTACTGGTAGCCGCATGAGGGGCTTAACTCGGATTCCTCGGTCGTCTCCATCCTTGCCT
>NZ_DASUCC010000128.1:0-21921 GCF_035762905.1 Actinophytocola sp. | reverse complement strand
CCCCGGGGGTCTGGGGGCTTGGCCCCCAGAAAACAAAAACTGGGCGATCCCCGCCCGCGCTCTCCGCGGGCAGGGATCACCCAATCGTCCAGCGCGAACATCCGGGCTACCAAGCGTGCAACGGTGTCGTATGTTCCTGGCCTCGGCGTCCGGCGTCCCGGTACGCAGTCCTTGACGACATGCCTCCCGCGGCGTGCTGAGCGTGGGTGCTCCGGTGTTCGCGCACGGAGCCCAGTCGGGGTGGATCGGGGCTTCTCTTCGCCTCGTCCCTGGCCGATCAGAGGTCCGCACCTACTTTCTACCGAGTGTGTCCGGGCACTTCAAGTGCACATATGGGTGCACCGTTAAAGAGCCCGCAAGTGGTGTACGGACACGCCCGGTGAGCGTATTCTCCAGGGCTCCTGCCTGCGAATACCGCCGGATCGGAGCATGCGGGTACGGCCGGCCGGGTGAAGTCAAATGTGTGTTTCGCGCAAATATCCCGAATTACCTTTGCGTTTTCCGCCTGCGGTGCAGGCCGTACCAGGTGGCGCCCGCCGTGGCGAGCGCGCCGAGGCCGATCGCGGTCACCGCCACCGTGGTCCCGGACGGCGCGTGGAACCGCGAGCGCAGCGACACCGGCTTGGAGAACAGGAGCACCGGCCAGCCGCGCTCCGCGGCGATCGCGCGCAGCGCCCGGTCGGGGTTGACCGCCGCGGGATGACCGACCACCTCGAGCATCGGCAGGTCGGTGATCGAGTCCGAATAGGCGTGGCAGGCCTCGAGGTCGTAGCCGTGCTCGGCGGCCAACTGCTTGATCGCGGTGGCCTTGTTCTCGCCGTAGCAATAGAAGTCGATTTCGCCGGTGTACCGGCCGTCCACCGCCACCATGCGGGTTCCGACACTGGCCGTGGCGCCGATCATGCTGGCGATCGGGGCCACGATCTCCGCGCCGGAGGCGGAGATCACCACGACGGCGTGGCCCTGCTCCCGGTGCTCGGCGACCAGCTCGGCCGCCTCCGCGTAGACCAGCGGATCCACGATGTCGTGCAGGGTCTCCTCGACGATCGAGCGCACCTGCTGGACGTCCCATCCCTTGCACAGCGCCGTGAGGTGCGCCCGCATCCGCTCGACCAGGTCGGCGTCGGCGGCCGAGGCGGCGAACACGAGCTGCGCGTAGGCGCTCTTCAGCACGGCCCGGCGGTTGATCAGCCCGCCCTGGAAGAACGGGCGGCTGAAGGCGAGCGTGCTGGACTTCGCGATGACCGTCTTGTCGAGGTCGAAGAAGGCGGCCACCGACGGTTCGCTGTCCCCGGACGCGGCGCTGCGAGGGTCGGTCACATCGTCAGCATACGAGCGAAGTCGCCGGTGAACCGCTTGCGCGTCGGTATAGCCGTTGTGCCCCCATGGGCTGGACAAGGAGCTACAGTAGTCAGGTCCGGCATTTCGGCCGGACGGTTCAGTCCGACCCCCCGGGGCTGAACCCTTGACGACCCCCGTCCCTCCCCCCTGGCGGGGGTCGTCCCTTATCAGCCTGTGGATGCCTGGCCGTGTTGCGCCCGCCCGTCTGTCCACAAGCGAGTCGGTTGTCCACATGTTGATCACCGGTCGTTGTCCGGTCCGTCCCGCCGGTTGATCGTGGAAACCGCAGCCGGAATTCCCGGCCGCGGACGAAACGATCGCCTCCCGGGGGGCACACGATGGACACAAACCGACCGGTGGTCCTGGTCGACGACGAGTTGCTGGACGACATCCTCAAACTCGCCGCCGCGGCCGGGTGCGCCGTCGAGCGGATACCGGACGCGGCGGCGGTCCGGCCGCACTGGACCGCCGCTCCGCTGGTGATCCTGGACGCCCGGGGCATCCGCGACTGCCGCGACTTGGGGCTGCCCCGGCGCGACTCGGTGGTCGTGGTGTGCGCCGAACCGCCGCCCACCGAGCTGTTGCGCGATGCGCTCGCACTCGGCGCCATGAAGGTGGTCGAGCTGCCCGACGAGGAGTCCTGGCTGGTCGGCGTACTCGCCGATGTGGCCGAGGCGCCGGCCGGCAGCACCGGCAGGGTGTTGGCGGTACTCGGCGGCCGGGGCGGGGCGGGCGCCTCGGTGTTCGCCGCCGCCGTCGGCCTGACCGCGCTGCGCAACGGAAGCAATGCGTTGCTGGTGGACTGCGACCCACTCAGCGGCGGTCTGGACCTGGTGCTCGGCGCCGAGTCCGAGGAGGGGCTGCGCTGGCCGGACATGCGGCTGCGGGCCGGCCGGGTACCAGTGTCCGCGCTGCATGCCGCGTTGCCAGGGCGGGCAAGGGGTGCGGCCCGGCTCACCCTGCTGTCCGGCGCCAGAGAAGGAATCGGGCCGGAGCCGGATGCGGTCGCCGCTGTGCTCGACGCCGGCCGCCGGGCCGGCGAGACCGTGATCTGCGACCTGCCAAGGGAACTGGGGGACGCCACCGGCGCCGCACTGGACCGGACCGACCTCGCCGTCATCGTCGTGCCGGCCGAGGTGCGCGCCAGCGTCGGCGCCAAGCTCGTCGCCCGCCGCCTCACCGAACGCGGCCTCGCCCCCCGGCTCATCGTCCGCGGCCCCGCCCCCGGTGGTCTCCGAGCCGAGGAGGTCGCCGACGCCGCCGGCATCCCTCTGCTCGCCGTCATGCGCCCGGAACCTTTTCTCGCCCAGTCGCTCGACCGCGGTCAGTTCCGGCCCCGCCCCCGCGGCCCCCTCACCGCCGCCGCCCGCGCCACCCTGCGCGCCCTCGACACCGAGTCGACCCTCGACCGCCGGAGCACCGGATGACCGCCGACCTCATCGAGCGGGTCCGCAGCCGCCTGGCCACCAGCGGCGCCGAGATGACCGACGCCGTGGTCGCCGAGGCCGTCCGCGACGAGGCGGGCGGCGTGGTCGGCCACGACGACGTGTTGGCCGCGTTGCGGCTGCTGCGCCGCGAGTTCGCCGGTGCCGGCCCGCTCGAGCCGCTGCTGCGCGATCCGACGACCACCGACGTCCTGGTCACCGGTGGCCGCGAGGTGTGGGTGGACGGCATGGCCGGGCTCCGCCGCACCGACCTGAAGTTCCCCGACGAGGAGTCGGTCCGGCGGCTGGCCCAACGCCTCGCCCTGGCCTGTGGCCGCCGGCTCGACGACGCGCAGCCGTTCGTCGACGCCTGGCTGCCGGAATCCGGACCGCTCGGCCGGGTCCGGCTGCACGCCGTGCTGCCGCCGATCGCCGCCGACGGCACCTGCATCTCACTGCGCGTGCTGCGCCCGGCAGCGCACGACCTGGCCGCCCTCGAGGCCCTCGGCGGCTTCGACGTCGCACTCCGGTCGGTGCTCGAAGCCATCGTGGACGCCCGGCTCGCCTTCCTCGTCTCCGGGGGAACCGGCTCGGGCAAGACAACCCTGCTGTCCGCGTTGCTGACCCGAGTGCCGGGCACCGAGCGGATCGTCTGCATCGAGGACGCGGGGGAGTTGCGTCCCAGGCATCCGCAGTTCGTCCGGCTCATCGCCCGTCCGCCGAACGTCGAGGGCGCCGGCCAGGTCACGCTGTCCGATCTGGTCCGGCAGGGGCTGCGCATGCGGCCGGACCGGCTGGTGGTCGGCGAGGTCCGCGGTGCCGAGGTGGGTGACCTGCTCGCCGCGCTGAACACCGGCCACGACGGCGGTGCCGGCACGGTGCACGCGAACTCACCGGTCGACGTACCGGCTCGGCTGGCGGCCCTGGCCGCGCTCGGCGGGCTGGCGCCGACCGCGCTGCACAGTCAGCTGGCGGCGGCCGTGCAGGTCGTGCTGCACATGCGGCGGGAGCCGGGCGGAGCGCGACGGCTGGCCGAGATCGGCGTCCTGGACCGCGGCTCCGCAGCGGTGGTCGTGCGGCCGGTCTGGCGGTCCGGCACCTGGCTGGACGGGCGCGAGGCCTTGGGCGCGGCCCTCGCCGTCCGGGGAGTGCGGCCGCCGTGGTGAGCGCGATCGTGGCCCTGCTGGCCGCCGCGGTGCTGTGCTGGCCGCCCGCGGGCGTCGGGCGGCGGCTGCGCGGAGTCCTCGCGCGCCAACGGAGTCGCCGGCTCCCGCGGATCCGCCGCCGGCCGACGCTGCCCGCGGTTGCCGGGCTGGCCGCACTGGCGGGCTGGGCGGTGAGCGGGCCGGCCGGCGGGATCGCCGCCGGTCTCGCCGCCGCGACCGCCTGGCGCCGGTGGACCGCACGGCGGGCCATCCGGCAGAACCTGGCCGCCGCCGACGGGCTGGCCGAGGCACTGGGCTCGGTCGTCGCCGGGCTGCGGGCCGGCATCCATCCCGCGGCCGCGACCGAGTCCGCGGCCACCGACGCCGAACCCCGGACCGCACAAGCCCTGCGCGCCATCGGTGCCGCCGCCCGCCTGGACGGCGACGTCCGGCTGGCTCTGGCCAGCAGCCGCGCCGCCACCCCGGCCACGGCCCAGGCCCTCACCCAGCTCGGCGGGGCTTGGCTGCTCGTCAAGCGGCACGGCCTCCCGCTCGCCGAACTGCTCGACGCCGTCCGCGTCGATCTGCACACCCGCGTCCGGTTCGCCCGCCAGGTTCTCGCCCGCATGGCCGGCCCCCGCGCCAGCGCGACCATCCTGGCCCTGCTCCCCGTCCTCGGCATCGCGCTCGGGCACGCCATGGGCGCCCGGCCCCTGCACGTGCTCACCGCCACCCCCACCGGCCAACTCCTCCTGCTCCTCGGCACCGGCCTCACCTGCGCCGGCATCGCCTGGAGCGCCCGGCTCACCGACAAGGTGGTCCTGCGATGAGCCGGGAGGTGCCGTGCTGACCGAACAGGTGCTCGCCCTGCTGTCGCTGGCCGCCGCTGTTGCCGTGTCCGGCACCCGGCCGGCGCGGCTGCGGCTGAGCCCGGCCGGCGACCCGACCCGGCGCAACCGGTTCGTCCGCCGCCCGCCGCTGCCGGTGGTCTTCGGTCTGTCCACCGGGGCTTTGGTCGCCACCCTCGCCGGGATGCCGGCCGGCGTCGCCGTTGCGGTCGCCGGCGGCTATGCGGTGCACCGCATCCAGCGCCGCGGTTGGCGACCCGGCGGACCGGCCGACCAACTCGACCTGGCCGCCGGCTGGGACCTGCTCGCCGCCTGCCTGCGTGCCGGCCTCCCGGTTCCCACGGCCATCCGCGCCGTCGCCGACGACCTGCCCCGGGCCGCGGCCGGAGCGCTGCGGGCCACCGCCGACCTGCTGGCGCTCGGCGCGGATCCGGTCGAGGCATGGACGCCGGCGCTCGACTGCCCGGCGACCGCCGCGCTCGCCCGGGCCGCGCGGCGCACCGCCCGATCCGGCACCGCCCTTGCCGGCGTCGCCGGCTCGCTCGCGACGGACATCCGGGCCGCCGCCGGCGATGTCGCCGAGTCGCGGGCACAGCGGGCCGGGGTGCTGATCACCGGACCGCTCGGCCTGTGTTTCCTTCCCGCTTTCGTCTGCCTCGGTATCGCGCCGGTCGTCGTCGGACTGGCCACCCAACTGTCCGTCCAGCAATGAACACACCGAAAAGGAGAACCCGATGTTTCCCCGACCCTTGCCCATCCGCCCACCCCACGCACTGCGCTGGCTCGGCCGCCGGCCGGACGACGGAATGTCGACGGTCGAGTACGCCATCGGCACGATCGCCGCCGCCGCCTTCGCCGCCGTGCTCTACACCGTCGTCACCGGCGACGCCGCCTTGGCCGGGCTCAAAGCCATGCTGCAGCGGGCGTTGTCGGTGAACTTGTGATGCCGCGGCGGTCCCGCTCCGAGGCCGGCATGGTCACCGTCGAGGCGGCGCTTGCCGTGGCCGCCCTCGCGGTGGTGCTCGGATTGGTGCTGGCCGCCATCGGCGCGGTCACCGACCAACTCCGGTGCACCGACGCGGCGCGCGAGGCGGCCCGCCTCACCGCTCGCGGCGAGCCGGACCGGGCCAGGGCCGCCGCGCAACAGATCGCCCCGAATGGCGCCCGGATCAGCATCAGTCAGGACGGCGACGCCATCTCCGTCCAGGTGACCGTCACACCCGTCGGCGGCCTGCTCCCGGGTGTCATCCTGCGCGGCCACGCCTACGCGGTCGCCGAACCGCAAACCCCGTGACAGGCCATCAGAAAAGGAGAAGTCGACCAAATGGCCACACCCCGGCAGCGGGCACCGCACCCGCGGGACCCCGCCGCGCATCCAGACTTGCGGAACGCCGCCGTGCGATCCGATCCGCGGAACCCCGCGGCGCGACCGCACCCGCGGAACGCCGCCGTGCGATCCGATCCGCGGAACCCCGCGGCGCGACCGCACCCGCGGAACGCCGCCGTGCGATCCCATAGGCGAAATCCCGCCGCGCGTCCCCATGCGCGTTCGGCCGACCGCGAGCCCGCCGCGATTGCGCTGGAACGAACATCCGCCGGCAACCCGACACCGCCAGCCCGCGGCCGGCCGCCCGACCAGGGCTCGGCATCCGTCTGGGCCGCCGGCGCCATCGCCGCGATCCTCGTGGTCCTCGGCCTGATCCTCGGCATCGGCGCCGCCGCGCACACCCGGCACCGGGCGGCCAGCGCCGCCGATCTGGCCGCACTCGCCGCGGCCGCGCATGCCGTGTCCGGCGTGGGACAGGCGTGCGCCCGGGCCGAGTGGGTCGCCAGCCAGATGCGGGTCCGGCTGGCCGGCTGCCGGCTGACCGGATGGACGGCGGAGGTCGAGATCGTCGCCCCGCCTCCGGACCTGCTGCTCGGCTACGGATCGGCGACCGCGCGGGCCCGCGCCGGACCGGTGGACGGAACTCCGTCGGCCAGTGGACTGAACCACCACGGGTAGGCCGGAACCGTCAATCCCGCTAAACGGTCGATGAGTGGCGAGGAGCGGTCGATTGCCCACGATAAGCGGTGCCCAGGGGTTGCCCGCCTGCAATTCACCGGCCGGTGATCGGCTCGCGGTCTTCAGTCGCTCGGTCGGTTGACCCTTCACTCGCCGTTCCACAGCGACCGATTGTCGACTGCAAGTTTCTCGCACCAGGGGGATGTCGTTGAGTCAACGGTGGGTGCCGAGCGGTGCCCCATGCGCAAGGAGGCAAGTTCTCACGATGTTGGAGATGGACTGGTCGGATAGCTGGCTGCGGGCTTTCCGGGTCGAACTGCGGGCGCAGGTGATTGGCCTCGCGTGGCGCCGTTGGCCGGTTCTGCCCGGCACCTATCCGGCCGGTGGGCACTGGGCGGGTCGCACGGACGCGCCGGACAGTGGTCCGGTCCCCGTGCACGACGACTGGCAGGAGCGGATCGGCAGCACACCCGAAGAGGTCGCCGGCTGGTGGACCGGCCGGCCGTACAACCTGCTGCTCGCCACCGGCGGCACCCTCGACGCCGTCGAGATGGGCAGCGGCCTCGGCACCGGGGTGGCCCGGGTGCTCAGGTCGATCGGTCTGCCGGTACCGATCATCGGCACGCCGAACGGCCGATGGCTGTTCCTCGTCCAGGCCAGCGCCAGATTGGCCGATGGGCTCGCCGGGCACGCGGATGTCGTCGTGCACGGCGCGGGCAGCTGGGTACCGCTGCCGCCGTCCCAGTTCCCGCACGGTGTCGCGCACTGGCGGGTACGGCCGGAGGTGTGCGGCTGGCACATCCCCGAGGCGCACATCGTCCAGGACGCCGTGCTCGACGCCGTGGCCGGCGTCCCGGCCGGTCACCTGGTGACCACCGCAGACCGATCTTGACCATGCCCCGCCGTGCGGTCGTCGCGACTCCCGCACTCGACCGACGAACCGCGGCAGGGCAATCCGCCGGACACGGGAAAGGAGGAATGGACTACCGCATCAGCGATCAGTCAGGTGACCGGATCGGCGAAAACCTGGCCCCGGGATGACCATCCCGCACGGAGTTTCCCGCCTCCCTAATCGACTCCGTGCGTGGCGATGGACACCCAGCCGATCATTCCCCTGGTCGCGAGTCCCGAAAATGCGGTAGCAGGGCCCTCCTAAGTGGCCGGCGTCAGGTAGCGCGCCGGGTAGGTCGAGAAGTCGACCACCCGGCGCGCTGCCATGTTCAGGCGAGGTCACCGCCCGAGTCGAGCGCATCGAGCAGCGCGGCAAGCACGGCCACCGCGCCCGGCTTGTCCAGGGGCTCGTTTCCGTTGCCGCACTTGGGGGACTGGACGCAGGACGGGCAGCCGGACGGGCACTCGCAGGCGGCGATCGCGTCCCGGGTTGCGGTCAGCCACGGGACGAACGCGGCGAAACCGCGGTCGGCGAAGCCCGCCCCGCCGGGATGGCCGTCGTGCACGAAGACCGTGGCGGCGCCGGTGTCCGGGTGCAGCGCGGTGGACACGCCGCCGATGTCCCACCGGTCGCAGGTGGCGAACAGCGGCAGCAGGCCGATCGCCGCGTGCTCGGCGGCGTGCAGCGCGCCCGGCACCCGGGCCGGTGGCAGGCCGGCGGCGCGCAGCAGACCCTCGTCCACGGTGTACCAGACCGCCCGGGTTTCCAGCGTCCGCTCGGGCAGGTCGAGCGGAACCTGGTCGAGCACCTCGCCGGAGGGCAGCCGGCGCAGGTACCCGACCACCTGCGCGGTCACCGCCACCTCGCCGAGACACACCGACCCGGAGCTCCCGGCCCGGCGGCGCTCCGCGACGGACAGCACCGCGATGTCCACGACCTCGCGCGGCGACGTGGTCCACTCGGGATCCTCCTCGTGCACCAATGCCAGGCCCCGCTCGAGATCCAGCTCATCGACCACATAGGACGCACCCTGATGCAGGTACACCGCGCCCGGATGGACGGTGGCGCAGGCCGAGCCGGGGTTGACCGTGCCGAGCATCCGGCCGGAGTCCGCCTCCACCACGGCGACCTGCTCGCCGCCCGAGCCGCGAATGTCCACACCGGCATGCGGACGGTCCCGGCCGGTCCAGAACCATCCCGTCGGCCGCTTGCGCAGCGCGCCGTCGGCCACCAGTCCGGTCACCACGGCCTCGGCGTGCACCCCGCCGAAACCGGCCAGGCAGTCCGGAGTCAGCGGCAGCTCGGCCGCGGCGCAGGCCAACTGCGGCGCGAGGACGTACGGGTTGGTCGGGTCGATCACGGTGGCCTCGACCGGCTTGTCCAGCACCGCCGCCGGGTGGTGCACCAGGTACGTGTCCAGCGGGTCGTCCCGCGCCACGAACACCACCAGCGCCCCGTCGCCGGCCCGGCCCGCGCGCCCGGCCTGCTGCCAGAACGACGCCAGGGTGCCCGGATACCCGGCCATCACCACCGCGTCCAGCCCGGCGATGTCCACGCCCAGCTCGAGCGCGTTGGTGCTGGCCACCCCGAGCAGCTCCCCGCAGGCGAACGCCGCCTCCAGCGCCCGCCGGTCCTCCGGCAGGAACCCGGCGCGGTAGGCGGCCACCCGCCCGGCCAATACACCGTCTACTTCGGACAGTGCGCGCCGGGCGCCGAGCGCGGTCAGCTCCGCCCCCCGCCGGGACCGCACGAACGCCAGCGTCCTGGCGCCCTCGACGACCAGGTCGGCCAGGATCCGCGCGGTCTCCGCCCCGGCCGAACGTCGCACCGGCGCGCCGTTCTCCCCGGACAGCTCGGCCAGCAGCGGCGGCTCCCACAGCGCCACCGTGCGCCCCCCGCGCGGCGAGCCGTCCGCGGTCACCGCCACACAGTCCACACCGGACAGTCGAGACGCCGACGCCGCGGGATCGGACACCGTCGCCGACGCCAGCACGAACACCGGGTCCGCCCCGTACCGCCGGGCCACCCGGCGCAACCGGCGCAGCAGCAGCGCGACGTGCGAGCCGAACACCCCCCGGTAGCCGTGACATTCGTCCACCACGACGTAGGTCAGCCGGCGCAGGAACCCGGCCCACCGCCCGTGCGCCGGAAGCACGCCCCGGTGCAGCATGTCCGGGTTGGTGAACACCCACCGGGCGTGCGCGCGCACCCAGTCCCGTTCGGACATCGGGGTGTCCCCGTCGTAGCCGGCCGGGCGCGCGCCGGGCAGGTCCAGCGCGACGGCCGCGCGCAGCTGGTCGGCGGTCAGCGCCTTGGTGGGCGCGAGATACAGCGCGGTGGCCCGCGGATCGGCGGTGAGCGCGACGGCCACCGGCAGTTGGTAGGCCAGCGACTTGCCGGACGCCGTCCCGGTCGCCACCACCACGTGCCGGCCGGCGTGCGCGTGCCCGGCCGCCTCGACCTGGTGCGCCCACGGCCGACGCACCCCGCAGCGCGCGAACGATGCGCGCACCCCGTCCGGCACCCAGTCCGGCCACGGCGCGCTCACCGCCGGCCGCTCGGGCAGGTCCCTGACATGGGTCAACGGGTTCTCACCCGAGGGCACGCCGGACAGCACCCGGTCGAGCAGCCGCCGGCCCGTGTTCTCGCCCACCCGGGCAGCTTCGCACAGCGGTACGACGCGCCGGGATGCGCGGACCACGACGGCCGCGCTACTGTCCGTTGCCCCGCCCCGCGCCGGTCCGCCCCGCGGGCGTTCGGCCTACCCTCGGTCTTCACTGGCCCACCCGGACCAATAGACTCCGCCGGTCCCATCGAACAAGTCCCCGGTGGCGCATGCGTCCAGTCACCGGTAGCCGGCGCCGCAGCCGGCATAGGTACCAGGAGGACGGATGTCCGGGCAGTTGCTCGCGGATGGCTTGACGCTATCCGGAGGTGATCGCGGCGTGGTGGTCGTGGTCGCCGTGATCGCCCTCGCCGCGCTCGGCGTGGGATATGTGTTGCTCAAGGAGGTGCTGGCCGCCGGCCAGGGCACCACCAAGATGCAGGACATCGCCAAGGCGGTCCAGGAAGGCGCCGCGGCCTACCTCAAACGGCAGCGCAACACGCTGACCATCTTCGCCGTAGTCGTGTTCCTGCTGCTGCTGGTGCTGCCGGCGGCGGGCTGGGGCGAGCGGATCGGCCGGTCGTTGTTCTTCCTCATCGGCGCGGTGTTCTCGTTCGCCATCGGCAACATCGGCATGTGGCTGTCCACCCAGGCCAACGTGCGGGTCGCGGCCGCGGCCCGGGAAGAGGGCGGCCGCGAGAAGGCCATGCGGGTGGCGTTCCGCACCGGCGGCGTGGTCGGCATGACCACGGTCGGGCTCGGCCTGTTCGGTGCTTCCCTCGTGGTGCTGGTCTACGCCGCCGACGCGCCCAAGGTGTTGGAGGGCTTCGGGTTCGGCGCCGCGCTGATCGCCATGTTCATGCGAGTCGGCGGCGGCATCTTCACCAAGGCCGCGGACGTGGGCGCCGACCTGGTCGGCAAGGTCGAGCAGGGCATCCCCGAGGACGACCCGCGCAACGCCGCGACGATCGCCGACAACGTGGGCGACAACGTCGGTGACTGCGCCGGGATGGCCGCCGACCTGTTCGAGTCCTACGCGGTGACCCTGGTCGCCGCCCTGATCCTGGGCACCACCGCGTTCGGCGCGCAGGGCCTGATGTTCCCGCTGATCGTGCCGGCGCTCGGCGTGATCACCGCGGTGATCGGCGTGTACATCACGAAGGCCCGGGCCGGTGAGGGCGGCCTGGCCGCGATCAACCGCTCCTTCTACATCTCGGCCATGATCTCCGCGTTGCTGTGCACCGTCGCCGCGTTCATCTACCTGCCGAACTCGTTCTCCGAGCTGGACGGGCCGTCCGACCCGAACATCGAGGGCAGCCCGGCACTGATCGCGGCCGTCGCGGTGATCATCGGCATCGTGCTCGCCGGCGTGATCCTGTGGCTGACCGGCTACTTCACCGGCACCGAGCACAAGCCGGTCCAGGACGTCGGCCGCACCTCGCTGACCGGCCCGGCCACCGTGATCCTGGCCGGCATCTCGGTCGGCTTCGAGTCCGCGGTCTACACCGCGCTCGTCATCGGGGCCGCGGTCTACGGCGCGTTCCTGTTGTCCGGCTCGATCTTCGTCTCGCTGTTCGCCATCGCGCTGGCCGGCTGCGGCCTGCTGACCACGGTCGGCGTGATCGTGGCCATGGACACCTTCGGCCCGGTCAGCGACAACGCGCAGGGCATCGCCGAGATGTCCGGCGACGTGCAGGGCGATGGCGTCGCGGTGCTCACCGAACTGGACGCGGTCGGCAACACCACCAAGGCGATCACCAAGGGCATCGCGATCGCGACGGCCGTGCTGGCCGCGACCGCGCTGTTCGGCTCCTACACCGACGCGATCACCAGGGCGCTTGCCGAGGCCGGCCGGGCCGGGCTCAATGCGCTGGACTTCGTGGTGTTCGCCCCGAACGTGCTGGTCGGCGTCGCGATCGGCGCCGCGGTGGTGTTCATGTTCTCCGGGCTGGCGGTCAACGCCGTTTCCCGGGCCGCGGGCGCGGTGGTGTTCGAGGTGCGCCGCCAGTTCCACGAGAACCCCGGGATCATGGACGGCACGGTGCGCCCGGAGTACGGCCGCGTGGTGGACATCTGCACCCGGGACGCGCAACGGGAACTGGCCACGCCGGGTCTGCTCGCGGTGCTCGCGCCGATGGCCGTCGGCTTCGGTCTCGGCGTCGGTCCGCTGGCCGGCTACCTGGCCGGCGCCATCGCCACCGGCACCCTGATGGCGATCTTCCTTGCCAACTCCGGTGGCGCCTGGGACAACGCCAAGAAGCTGGTGGAGGACGGCCACCACGGCGGCAAGGGCTCCGACGCGCACGCCGCGACGGTCATCGGTGACACCGTGGGCGATCCGTTCAAGGACACCGCGGGCCCGGCGATCAACCCGCTGATCAAGGTGATGAACCTGGTGTCGCTGCTGATCGCACCGGCGGTCGTGGCGCTGTCCATCGGTGACGACCAGAACACCGCGCTGCGCGTGGCCATCGCGTTGGGCGCCGCCGCGATCGTGGTCGCGGCCGTGGTGATCTCCAAGCGGCGGGGCACCGCAATCGCGGACAACCCGGCCGAAAAGGTCGCGGGCGGCGCGGCGTAATCGCGTTTTCCGCAGTACAGCAGGGGTCGGTCCGCTCGGACCGGCCCCTGCTGTATTGATCCACTGTGGACCTGTCATGATGTTGGTGCCACAGGAAATCAAAGGGGACAACAATGTTGCGCCGGATCGCCATGGCCGCCGCCGCGGCCTTCACACTTTCCCTGGTTCTGACCGCATGTGACAGCGGCTCGTCCGCGGACAATGCCGGCGGTGGCGATGCGGTCGCCTGGGCGGAGAAGGTCTGCTCATCGGTCGAGGATGAGGTCGCCGCGTTGAACGAAGCACCGAACGTCGACCCGTCCGATCCGGTGAAGGCAAAGGACGACATGGTCGCCTACCTGAGCTCGATCTCGAACACGATCGACACGCTGATCGGCAATCTCAATGACGCGGGCGACCCGCCGGTGGCCGACGGCTCCGTCGCGGTCGACAAGGTGACCGCCACCCTGACCGACGTGAAGACCACCGTTGACGGCGCGAAGACCAAGCTGGAGCAGGCCTCGCCCGCCGACCCGGCCGCGTTCCAGAAGGCGTTCCAGCAGGTGGCCGCGGACATGGGCAAGTTCGCCACGCTGGAGGACCCGACCAAGGACCTCGCGGCGAGCAAGGAGCTGAACGACGCTTTCAGCAAGGCCGAAACCTGCAAGAAGGCCGGGATGGGCGCCGGCTCCACCAGCAGCGCACCGACCAGCTGATCCGACCAACCGCGCGTCCACTTACCAAGGTCGAACGAGTGTTCTAGCCTGGCCCGGTGCCGCAGCTGTCGTTCTTTTCGGCCGAGGCCAACACCCCCCGCGTGCGCGACCTCGCCGGGTTGTTGTGCGGGCCCGGGCAGATCGTGAGCTTCGGCGGCACCGCGGCCCGGCTGTCAGTCGTGGTGGACGAGCCATGGCGGGTCCGGGCGATCGTGGCCGCCTGTGCCGAGCGGGGCGTCCAGGCCGAGTCGGGCGGTTCCGACGAGGGTGCCCGGCTGGTCCGCACCGCGTTCCGGGCCGATCTGTCGGCACTGGCCGCCGCCTGGACGACCGGGCCGGCGAAGTCGGTGCCGCCCGGTCTGGTCCTGGACGGTGCGCTGCTGCGACTCTGGGCGATGGCCTCCGGCCGCTGGACCGACGGTGGTTACCTGCTCGGCACCGATCCGGGCGCGTCCGGGACCGGTGAGCCGCTCGGCGGTGCCCTGGCCCGGTGCGGGCTGGCGGCGACGATGCTCTCCGACCGCGGCGGCGGTCCGGGTTTTCGGGTGTCGGGTCAGCGGCGGCTGAACCGGCTGGCTGAGCTGGTCGGACCCGTGCCGGTCCCGGCCGCGGACGGCCGCTGGCCGGTGGTTTCGCGCGTGCGTGCGACCGGGTGATCCTGCTACAAGTAGTAACGAGTCATACTCCAGTTCGAGGTGTGCGGGGAGGAACGTGCACACTGGCGTGCTGACGCGGGCCTGGCGGCCCACGTGGGAGACAAGAGAGCGGGACATTAAGTGGCATCGAGAACGACGAGAAGCGGTGGGGGACCGGCGACCCGTCGGTTGGTGATCGTCGAGTCGCCGGCCAAGGCCCGGAAGATCGCTTCCTACCTGGGCCGGAACTTTGTCGTGGAGTCCTCCCGCGGCCATATCCGGGATCTGCCGCGCAAGGCGGCCGAGGTACCGGCCAAGTACAAGGGCGAGCCGTGGGCCAACCTCGGCGTCAACGTGGACAACGGCTTCGAGCCGATCTACATCGTCACCCCGGACAAGCGGTCCACGGTCACCGAGCTCAAAGAGGCGCTCAAGACCGTCGACGAGCTCTACCTGGCCACGGACGGCGACCGGGAGGGGGAGGCCATCGCCTGGCACCTGCTGGAGGCGCTCAAGCCGAAGGTGCCGGTGCGCCGGATGGTGTTCCACGAGATCACCGAACCGGCCATCCGGGCGGCCGCCGAGAACACCCGCGAACTGGACCAGGACCTGGTCGACGCCCAGGAGACCCGGCGCATCCTCGACCGGCTGTACGGCTACGAGGTCAGCCCGGTGCTCTGGAAGAAGATCATGCGGAACCTGTCCGCTGGCCGGGTGCAGTCGGTGGCCACCCGGATCGTGGTGGAGCGCGAGCGCGAGCGGATGCGCTTCGTGTCGGCCTCGTACTGGGACATCTCGGCCCGGTTGGAAACCGCCCAGGGGACGGGCGAGGACGGCGCGGACGATCCACGCCAGTTCGGCGCGCGGCTGGTCAGCGTGGACGGCACCCGGCTGGCCACCGGCCGCGACTTCGGCCCGAACGGCGAGCTCAAGCCGGGCGCGACGGTGCTGCGGCTGGACGAGCCGGAGGCGCGCCGGCTGGCCGAGGGGCTCACCGGGTCGGCGCTGGCCGTCACCAGCGTCGAGGAGAAGCCCTACACCCGCCGCCCGTACGCGCCGTTCATGACCTCGACGCTGCAGCAGGAGGCCGGGCGCAAGCTGCGGTTCTCCTCCGACCGCACGATGCGGGTGGCCCAGCGGCTGTACGAGAACGGCTACATCACCTACATGCGTACCGACTCCACGACGCTGTCCGAGACGGCGATCGCGGCGGCCCGGGCGCAGGCCAGGGACCTCTACGGGGACGCCTACGTCTCCCCGCAGCCGCGGCAGTACACCCGCAAGGTGAAGAACGCCCAGGAGGCGCACGAGGCGATCCGCCCGGCCGGCGAGGTGTTCCGCACCCCCGGTCAGGTGGCCGGCGAGCTGGAGTCCGACGAGTTCCGGCTCTACGAGCTGATCTGGCAGCGCACCATCGCCTCGCAGATGGCCGACGCCCGCGGCACCACGATGAGCGTGCGGATCACCGGGACGGCGGCCAGCGGCGAGGAGTGCACGTTCGCCGCGTCCGGCCGCACGATCACCTTCGCCGGGTTCCTGCGCGCCTACGTGGAGGCGGTGGACTCGGAGGCCGGCGGCGAGGCCGACGACGCCGAGCGCCGGTTGCCGCGCCTGGTCAAGGACCAGCCGATCACCGCGACCGAGCTGACCGCCGAGGGGCACACCACTTCGCCGCCGCCCCGCTACACCGAGGCGAGCCTGGTCAAGACGCTCGAGGAGCTGGGCATCGGCCGGCCGTCCACCTACGCGTCGATCATCAACACCATCCAGGACCGCGGCTACGTGTGGAAGAAGGGCTCCGCGCTGGTGCCGGCGTGGATCGCGTTCTCCGTGGTCGGGCTGCTCGAGCAGCACTTCCGGCGGCTGGTGGACTACGACTTCACCGCCGCCCTCGAGGACGAGTTGGACGGCATCGCGGCCGGCCGCTCGCAGCGCACCCCGTGGCTGTCGATGTTCTACTTCGGCGGCGAGATGGGGCCGGACGGCTCGGTGGCCCGCTCGGGTGGGCTGAAGAAGCTGGTCGGCTCCGGGGTCGAGGAGATCGACCCGCGGGAGATCAACTCGATCCCGCTGTTCGACGACGAGACCGGCCGGCCGGTCGTGGTCCGGGTCGGTCGCTACGGTCCCTACCTGGAGCGGGACGGCGAGGACGGCTCGGCGCAGCGGGCGAACCTGCCGGATGACCTGCCACCGGACGAGCTGACCCTGGAGATCGCCGAGAAGTTGTTCGCCACGCCGGTGGAGGGCCGCTCGCTCGGTTCGGATCCGGTGACCGGCAACGAGATCGTGGCCAAGGAGGGCCGGTTCGGGCCGTACGTGACCGAGGTGCTGCCGGAGCCGGAGAACGGCAGCAAGGCCAAGAAGGTCAAGCCGCGCACCGGTTCGCTGTTCAAGTCGATGTCGCTGGACACGGTCACGCTGGACGACGCGCTGCGGCTGCTGTCGCTGCCCCGGGTGGTGGGCACCGACCCGACCAGCGGTGAGGAGATCACCGCGCAGAACGGCCGGTACGGGCCGTACCTGAAGAAGGGCACCGACTCCCGGTCGCTGACCAACGAGGAGGAGATCTTCACGGTCACCGTCGAGCAGGCGCTGAAGATCTACGCCGAGCCGAAGCGGCGCGGCCGGGCCGCGGCGGCGTCCGCGCCCCCGCTGCGCGAGCTGGGCGCCGACCCGGCGACCGGCAAGCCGATGGTGGTCAAGGAGGGCCGGTTCGGGCCGTACGTGACCGACGGCGAGACCAACGCCTCGCTGCGCAAGGCGGACAGCGTGGAGACGCTCACCGACGAGCGGGCGGCCGAGCTGCTTGCCGAGCGCCGGGCGAAGGGTCCGGCCCCCAAACGGACCACCACCAAGCGCAAGGCACCGGCCCGCTCCAAGGCGAAGACCTGACGGTCAGTAACTGGTCGGACCGACCCCGTTGGCTGGACGGGGCCCAACCGCCATACTGAAACCCGTGGCCCATACGCCGTGGGAACCCGACGGGACCCAGCCGCCCGACCCGTACCCGGCGTGGAACGACACCGGAGAGCCGTTTCGGATCGAGATGGCCAAGCCGGTCGAGCCCGACCTGTCCGAGGTGCGTCGCGCGGTGCACGCCGCGCTGGGCGAGGAGGAGGACGAGTCGCCGGCCGAGCCGGTGCGGCGCCGGGAGTCCGCCACCACGTTCACCGAGACGCCCGGCATCGTGCCGCTCAACCCGCGGGCCGGCTGGCCGCGCAACCCGTCCGGACGGCAGCTCCCCGGTTTCCGGCCGCGCCAGCCGGCCCGGATCCAGCGGGTCCGCCGGCCCGGCTCCGGCGGCGTGGCCATCGCCACCACCGTGGGGGTGTTGCTGCTGGTCGGGGTGATCATCACGATGATTGTGATGATCTTCATCAGTCTGGCTGACACGATCGACAGCATCGTCAACTGAGCGAGGTCTCAGGTATCGCCCACCTCTGTCGGGCCGTCCGGCTACGCTGGTAGCGGGTCAGCTGGAAGGGGTGGAGTCATCGGCGGGGGCCCGAACTCGGATGCGGTCGGCTGGGCGAGCTCGCCGGCGACTTCGAACGCGTCCATCACCCACCGCGCCCGCAGCGTGTTGGCCATCCGGGCGTTCCGGCGGCTGTGGGGCGTCACCTACCTGTGCAGCATCGGTGACTGGTTGTCGCTGCTGGCGCTGACCGGTCTGGTCACCAAGCTGACCGAGGGCTACCAGGCGCAGAGCTTCGCCTTCGCCGGCGTCGTGCTCACCCAGCTGCTGCCCGGCCTGCTGTTCGCACCGCTCGGCGGGGTGCTTGCCGACCGGTTCGACCGGCGCAAGGTGATGGTGGTCTGCGATCTGCTGCGCTGCGCGCTGTTCGCCTCGATCGTGATCGTCGGCACGGCCTGGTGGCTGTTCCTGGCGAACTTCATGATCGGCTGCTGCGCGATGATGTGGATCCCGTCCAAGGACGCGGCGGTCCCGAACCTGCTGCGCCGCCGCGACCAGGTGGAGACGGCCAACCAGCTCGGCATGGTGATGACCTACGGGATCGCCGTGGTCACCGCCGCCGGCCTGTACTCCCTGGTCACCGGCATCGGCACCACGCTGGACTTCCAGACCGACGCGCTCGCGCTGAACATCGCCAAGATCATCATCGTGATCAACGGCCTGCTGTATCTGACCAGCGCGATCCTGATCTCCCGGATCCCGGAGCTGTCCCGTCGGGCCCCGGCCGAGGAGCAGGGCACCGTTGTACCCACGGAGAACCTGCCGGGCCTTGGGGTCATGCTGCGCGACGCGCTGCGGTTCGTGCGCAGCACCCCGCTGGTCCGCGGCCTGCTGATCGGCATGATCGGGGCGTTCGCCGCGGGCGGCGCCGTGATCGGTACCGCCAAGGCTTACGCCAACAGCCTGCTGGGTGGCGACTCGGCGTTCGGCATGTTGTTCGTCGCGTTGTTCGTCGGGTTGGGCACCGGCATGGCGATCTCGCCGCGGCTGGCCGTCCGGCTGCCGCACAACCGGCTGTTCGGTATCGCGATCGTGCTGGCCGGGTTGAGCCTGACGCTGGTCGCGCTGTCCCCGCACCTGGCCGTGTCGCTGCTGGCGGTGGCCATGGTCGGGGCGTGCGCCGGGGTGGCCTTCCTGACCGGTGTGACGATCATCGGCTCGCAGGTGGAGGACGCCATCCGGGGCCGGATCAACGCGATCTACCAGTCCCTGATGAAGATCATCCTGTTCGGCGCGACCGCATCGGTTCCGCTGCTGGTCGGCCTGGTCAAGCCGCGCACGGTGACCGCGTGGGGCCGGGAGATGCTGGTCGACGGCACCCGCCCGGTGCTGCTGGCCGCGGGGCTGCTCGCCGCGCTGGTCGGCGTGATCGCCTACCGGCAGATGGACGACCGGCGCACCGAGCCGATCATGGCCGACCTGATGGCCGCGATCCGGGGCAAGCCGCGCCGCTCGACCGGCCTGCTGATCGCGGTCGAGGGCGACACCGTGCAGGACACCGCGACCCAGGCGCACCTGCTCGCCGACTGGTTGCGCCACCCCGGGCGCAAGGAGGTGCTGCTGGCCACCGACCCGGCGCTGGACGACCGCCGGTTGCAGGCGGTGCTCACCGGCGCCCAGCTGGCCGGGCCCCGGGCGCATGCGCTGGTGGCCGCGGCGGTGCGGGCCGACATCGTGGAGCGGCAGATCCGCCCGGCGCTGGATCGCGGTGCGCTGGTCGTGATGGAGCGGTTCGTGGACAGCCCGCTGGCCCAACTCTCCGCGGCGGCCGGGCTGGACCAGGCCGAGTTGGAGGGCCTGGCCGACTGGGCCACCGCGCGGCTGCGGCCGGACATCACGCTGCTGCTGGACCGCGATCCGAGCACCATGCCGACCCCCGACCGGGGCTCCCCCGAGCACCACTGGCGGGTCCAGCGGCTGCTCACCGAGATGGCCAGGGCCGACCCGGACCGGTACGTGGTCATCGACGCCGAGGGCACGCCGGACCAGGTGGCCGAGCGGATCCGCACGGCCGTCCAGGCCGCGCTGGCCGGCCGGCGGCTGGCCGCGCTCATTCCCGACGAGTCCCTCACCCCGGCGGAGTTACGGTGATCTGGTCGCAGGTCGTGGGTCAGCCCGACGCGATCGCGGTGCTGCGGGGCGCCGCGACGGCCGCGGCCGGGGTGGTGGACGGTGCCGGTAGCGGTGCGGGCATGATCCACGCCTGGCTGTTCACCGGGCCGCCCGGCTCGGGCCGTTCGGTCGCCGCCCGGGCGTTCGCCGCCGCGCTGCAGTGCGTGGCCGGGTCCGGCTGCGGCGAGTGCCCCGGTTGCCGGACGACGATGGCCGGCACGCACGCCGACGTGCGCCTGGTGGTGCCCGAGGGACTGTCCATCTCGGTGGCCGAGATGCGGGCGCTGGTGCAGACCTCCGCGCGGCGCCCGACCGGCGGCCGGTGGCAGGTCGTGATCATCGAGGACGCCGACCGGCTGACCGAGGGCGCGGCGAACGCGCTGCTGAAGGCCATCGAGGAGCCGCCGCAGCGGACCGTGTTCCTGCTCTGCGCGCCGTCCGACCACCCGGACGACGTGCCGGTGACGATCCGTTCGCGGTGCCGGCCGGTCCCGCTGCGCACCCCGGCGCCGGCCGCGATCGCCGAGGTGCTCCGGGACCGGGACGGGATCGACGAGCAGACCGCCGGCTGGGCGGCGTCGGTGTGCGGCGGCCATGTCGGCCGAGCCCGCCGGCTGGCCACCGACCCGGCCGCCCGCGACCGCCGGGCCGCGGTGCTGCGCATCCCGTTGCACCTTGGCCGCCTCGCCGACGTGTTCGAGTGCGCCGACGATCTGGTCAAGACCGCCGAGGCGGACGCGAGTGAGGTGAGCGGCGCCCGGGACGAGGCGGAGAAGGACGCCCTGAAGACCGCGATGGGCCACGGCGGCACCGGCAAGGGCGCCGTCGGCGCCACCCGCGGCAGCGCCGGCGCCATCAAGGAGTTGGAGCGCCGCCAGAAGTCCCGCGCCACCCGCACCCAACGCGACGCCCTGGACCTGGCCCTTGTCGACCTCGCCGGCTTCTACCGGGACGTGCTGGTCAGCACCGGCGGCGCCCCCGCCACGCTCACCCACCCCGACCACGCCGAGCACATCGACAAGGCCGCCCGCACCTGGTCCCCGGAATCCACCCTGCGCCGCCTGGAAGCCGTGCTCTCCTG
This sequence comes from Actinophytocola sp., assembly GCF_035762905.1. GTDB lineage: Bacteria > Actinomycetota > Actinomycetes > Mycobacteriales > Pseudonocardiaceae > DASYTH01. Next base: position 1,082 of record NZ_DASUCC010000128.1, on the reverse strand, counting down.
CCGCGAGGCGATCGAGCTCAACGTCAAGCCGCGCATCGCCATCGAAGCCATGCTCACCGCCCTACACCGCGGCTAGTCCGCCGCTGTCCGCCTCTCCGGAATTAACTGCTGTTGTTGCGTTCCGGCGGACGTGCGGATTTCGGGGTGATTGTGGCTGGGTGGCGTCACGGTGCCCCTGAGGTTGCGTTGGGTCGGGCCAAGACTTCACCCGCTGATCCACGAGGCAGGGCTTAGTCCTTCGTCTCCGTTTCGTCCGTCTCCGTCGCCTCGGGTTCCGGTGCGGTTTCGGGTTTCGGCTCTGGTTCGGGTTTGTCTGCGGGCTTCGGGTCTGGTTCGGGTTTGTCTGCGGGGTCCAGTCCGGGTTCCGTGTCGTGCGCAGCGACCATCCTGGGGCGCCGCCCCGGAACCGCCGCCACCAGCACGACCCCCATCAGCAGCATCGCGGTCCCACCCCAGAACATCGGAATGGTCTGGTACTGCGCCGTGCTGTACGCCAGGTTCTGCACCGGCCGCGGCTCCGGCGGCTGCGCCGGCTGCCCCGCCGGCCGCCCGCACTCCACACCTCCGGTCGGCGCATACGCCCGCGCCACCTGCTCACCCAACGTCACCTGCGCCAACGCCGACGGCAACTTGGCCAGCCCCAACGCCGCCGTCGGCAACACCTGCACATCCAGCAGCCGCGCCGTTGCCCCCAACTGGAACCCCGCGAACGGCTCCGTCATCACCTGCGACTTCTGATCCAGCTGACCGATGCTCAACCGGATCACCCCGATATCGATCTTCCGCAGTCCCCGCGCCACCGCGTCCCCCACCCGCTGCCCACTGCCGAGCAGATCCCCGATCACCGGCAGGTTCCCCGCCGCATCCCCCGCCACCGCAACCCCCACCGGAATGTCCAACCGCGGATTCGCCGCATCCAACCGCCCCAGACTCCGCCCCCCTTGCACCACGTCCAGCACCGGCGCCGTGTACGCCACCGCCGACGTCCCCGCATCCCCCGTCGACGTCACCGCCAACGTCGGCGCGCCCACCACGTTCACCCCGATCTCAAAGGCCGTCCCCCGCAACAACCGCACCGCCCC
>NZ_DASUCC010000127.1:0-58923 GCF_035762905.1 Actinophytocola sp. | reverse complement strand
GTCGGGCGCCGGCCTCCGGCCGGTTGGTTTGGATCAGCAGTGACCGCGAACCGCACTCCTAGCCCGCGGGAACCTTGCCGTCCTCGGCGGGGGTGAGCCGCACGGTGATCAACTGGCGGAGTTGGACGGCGCAGTCCCGGTATGCCTCGGCGGATTGACCGTGCGGGTCGGAGATGTCGGCGCCCTGGGGGTCGAGCAGGATGGTCTTGTCTGCGGCGTCCGGGGCCATGGTGAGCACGGCGTCGCGATGTGCGGTGGTCATGGTGTAGACCGTGTGGGCTTCGGCGATCATCGCGAGGGTCAGTTGCCGGGCCCGGTGCTCGGTCGGGGCGGGACAGCCGAGCTCGGCCAGCGCGGTGGCCGCCGGTTCGGCGATCGGCGCGTCGGGCTTGGCGGTCAGGCCGGCACTGGCGATGCGCCACCGGCCGGTCGCGACGGCGGTGCGGGCGACGGCCTCGGCCATGGCCGAGCGGCAGGTGTTTCCGCTGCAGACGAACAGCAACAGTGGCGGGGCGCTGTTCCGGCGCAGGGCGGCGCGGATGGTCGGGTAGCTCAGCGCGAGGATCGCCAGGAAGACGAAGCCGGTGGCGACGAGCTGGCCGGTGCCGGGGAGGGCGATGCCGGTCAGGGCGGTCAGCCCGAACGAGGCGACCAGCCCGGAGAGCAGGCTGGCGCACCGGTTGGCCGGCACGCACCAGGTGTACTCGCGCGGGTCGAGGTAGATCAGCGTGCCGTAGCCGTACAGCGCCGAGTACAGCAGGCCGATCCCGAACGCGGGCAGCGCCGCGGGGGTGAACAGGAACGAGGTGAACCCCTCGCGGAGCGCCGCCGACACCGACCCGAGGCCCAGCACGGCGAGCACGGCACACAGCAGCACCTGCCAGATCGCCGCGGAGATCGCCTCTTCGGCGAAGTAGCGCCGGTCGGTCAGCTCGTCACCGGTCTTGGCGACCCGGCTCATGATCCGGAACCGGCCGAGGTACCCGCTGTAGTAGACGGCCAGGCTGAGCGCCGCACCGATGGTGAGGACGTAACTGTTCACATCGGACAGTGCGGTGATCACGGCGCACAGGCTGAACCCGAGCGCGGCCCAGGAGTATACGCGTACCCGGCGACCGCGCACGCTGTCCACGATCGGCGACAGGATCAGCACCCCGCCCCGCATCATCAGCAGCATGAACAGGATCGACACGCCGACGAAGGTGTAGTTCAGCGTGGTGGTGGCGATCACCAGCGCCATGCAGAACCCGGCGATGAGCATGGTGTTGCTTGGCAGGCGCAATCTCCGCCCGGCGACGCGCCGGGTTCCGATGTAGCGCCACCAGCCGGTCGCGACCAGGAACACCGTGGCGCCGACGAGTGTGCCCAATGCGGCGGCGGGCAGCAGCATGAATCCGACCACCGTCGTGTCCATTCCGGGCAGCAGACCGGAGGACAGCGCCTTGGTCAACGCGGCGTACGGGGTGTACCAGAGGAAGTATCCGAAGGCGAGGCCGAGCATGCCGCCGGCCAGCCACCAAGGTCGGCTCGCGGGCAGTCGGCTCTTGGACACGGTCGTATGCGACATGGCGGTCTCCGATTCCCGTTTGGTCCCCAGGGAATTACCGCGGAACTACCGCGCGGCACCGCCGGACTTGGCTTGAGCGCGGGAGATACCGGCGGTCAGCAGCGTCACCCACGCGATGCTGACCGCCCGCACTGTTCGGTTCGGCGGGTCCGGTGCCGATCGACCGGATCCTCCGCCCTGATCATCGGACGTATCAACGCTAACTCCGCTACCGGTGGGTAACCGCCCCGGGCGGTGCCGCTTCGTTATGGCACCCGGTGGGGCGCTGACCCGTACCGGGACGGTGCGGGTGTCAGGTGAGCACGCCCATGCGATCGGCCAACGGGCGAAGTTCTTCGCGGGTCAGCGAGTTCTCCCGGCGCAACAGTTCCCGGGTCAGCGTCCGAACGTTGACGTTGTACCGCAGTTCCTCGGCCGATTCCCGCTCCGCACGCAGCAGCATCTGCACCGCGGCGACGTCCTCGCTGCGCAGGCTGTAGGCCCGGGCCAACTCGACGTAGAAGACGAACCGGCGCTCCACACTGGGCACCGAGCCGATCTCGACCTGCTGGGCCGCCCGGATCGCCTCACCCGGCTTGGACAACTCCACCGCCAGCCACACCCGGTGGATCCCGACGTTGCTCGGTCCGAACACCGTGCGGAAGTCGTTGCGTTCCCCCACTTTGCGGGCGACCCGGTCGGCGATCTCCAACGCCGGCACCGCCTTGGGCTCCTCGCCGAGCCGGACGAACTGCACCGCGCGCAGCAGGTGCAGCGCACCGAAGATGCTCATCCGCTCCGGCGGGGCCTCCGGCAACGTCGGCTCCAACTCGGCCGCGGCGTCCGTGGCCAGGTCCAACACCACCTGGACGTGACCCTGATCGGCCAGGGTCATTCCCACGTTCCACGCCGATGCCGCCCGGTAGTCCAGATCATCGGCCTTGATCGCCGCCGCCATCGCCCGGTCCGCGGCCAGCAGCGACACGTCCTGCGCGCCGACCCGCTTGGTGAACGCCCGGGCCAGGAAGTACAGCATCGACGCGGTGCGCAGCATGCCGTCCCGCTCCGGACCGTCCACCTGCGGAATGCACGCCCGCACCTCGGTGATCAATTCCGGCAGCATGGCGCCGATCTGGTTGAACGGTCGCCGCTCCTGCCAGATGTCCCACGCCGTCTCCACCGCCTCGTCCAGCCGCTTGATGTCCGGCTCACCGGCCAGCTTGGGGTCGAACGACACCATCGCCGCCCGGATGGCCGGCACCGTCTCGTGCTCGCTGGGCTCCTCCGGCAGTTCGCCGACCGGCAACCCGGTCAACCGGTACAGATCACGCACCCGCAGGATCCGCGCGATCTCGATCCAGTCGGAGAACGAGGCGACCTGCCGGTCCCCGGACTCCCACTTGCGCCACGCCGAAACGGTGCAGCCCTTCAACTGTGCGCACTGCTCCTGCGTCAGCCCGATCCGCCTGCGATGCAAGCGGATCCGCTCACCCGGAGGAACACCCGGCTCGATCACAACGGCACACCTCGCCCATCCCCACGATCACTGCTCATGCTATGCCGACCGAAGCCGGACACAGCATGCATACCTAGGTAGTGCGCGGCGAACCGGAGCCGCCGACCGGCGGTCGTGGTGGGGTTCGGCGTCGGATCGGTGGAGTGTCGGGACCGGTTTCAGCCGGTGCGGATCACGAAGAGCTGGTCCAATCCGGAGGCGGCGCCCCAGACCTCACCCGGGCGGCCGAGGAGCTGCCGGGCGCCCTCGGCACCTTCGGGCAGCCCGACCGTGGTGAACGCCTCGGTGGCCGGGTCGAAGCGCACGACCGTGCGGGCGCCGAAGTCACTGGCCCACACGATGTCCCGGTCGTCCACGTAGACCGCATAGGTCCGCGGTGCCGCGCCGGGCAGTCGCCACTCCCGCCACTGGCCGGTCGCGGGTTCGTAGCGACCGATCTGGCCGGCGTTGTACTCGCTGACCCAGATCTGGCCGCGGCTGTCCGCCCACACCCGGCGCGAGCCCTGCCCGGCGGTCGGCGGCTCGATCGGAGTGGCCGCGCCGGTACCGGTGTCGATGCGGGCGATGTGGCTGCCGGCCAGCGAGGCGTAGTAGACCTCGCCGGCATGGGTGGCGACGATGCCGTACGGGCCGCGCCCGCGCGGGGCGTCGTACACGGTCATCGCACCGCCGCGCGGGTCGAGCCGGCCGTAGATTCCGTTCTGCCCGGTGAACCACAGCACGCCGGCGTCGTCGAAGGCGGCGGTGTTCAAGTTGGCGTTGGGCCGATCGGCCGGCAGCGGGAACCGTTGGACCGCGCGGCTGGCGGCGTCGACCCGCACGATCGCGTTCAGACCGCCGTCGGTCACCCAGGCCGCGCCGTCCGCACCGATGATCACCCCGTGCGGCCGCGCGCCCTGCCCGAGCGGGACCTGGGTCACGGTGCGACTCGCGGGATCGAGGTGACCGAGATACCCACCACGCTGCGCGGTGAACCACACCCCGCCGTCCACCGCGGGAGCGACGTCGTGCGGACCCGCACCGGCCGGCAGCTCGAAGGCCTCCAGCCGGGGCTCGACAACCACCGGGGTGGGCGGACCGGCGGGCACCGGACTGGTCGGCAGCACCGACTCGGAGGTGGGCACCGAGCTGGGCGCGGGATCGCCGACGCATCCGGCCAGTGCGAGCACGCCCGTGCACATCGCCGCGAGCACCGGAGCAGCCACAGCCGTCCGCATGTCCCGAATATGCCTGGCCAACGGCAAAATCCGCGTGTGGTCAACCGGTCGAGTCGGTCTGGTGAGCAGGCCAAGGTCGCAGTGACTCACGGTTGCCCCGGCACTCCCCTCAGTCACCAGGGCGACCGGCCGGACGGCAGCGGGGCCTCGCCGACGTGCTCGGCCGTACCATGCACAGCGCTGCCCGGATGAGGGCTAACCTCACTGGTCGGCACCCGTGTGCGATGCCTGACGAGGAGGGTTCGATGTCCGCTCCCAATCCACGTTGGCGCAGGATCTGGCCGGTGGCCGCGATCATCGGCGCCGGGCTCGCGATCGCCACGGCGGCCGCCTTCGTGAGCGAGGCCACCGGAGCCGACGACCCCGTCGAGACCGTCCAGCCCCAGGCCACCCAAACGATCACCGAAACCGTGACCGAGAGCACCGTGGTCACCATCACCGCCGCACCGGCACCACCGGCCGGCCCGGCCAGCCAGTTCGGCGACGGCACGCACATCGTCGGCCTCAACATCACCCCGGGCGACTACCGCACCGCCGGTCCCAACGGCACCAACCCCGGGGGCTGCTACTGGTCGGTCCGAAAGGCCGACCGGTCGAGCGTCACCGACTACGGCAAGTCCGAACGTCCGACCCAGATCACCGTCAACGGCGGCGAACTCGTGGAAACCAACGGCTGCCACGCCTGGACCCACGTCTGACCGACGGGACCGGATCGACCTCCAACCGGCGGTCGACCAAACCGAACTCGGTGGACCCGGCGGCGTTCGGTCCGGACAATCCGCGCCGTGGGGTCGGGGTTGGTGCCGGTGCTGTGGTTGTCCGGGCCGCCGGGGGTCGGAAAGACCACGGTCGGTTGGGAGATCTACACCCAGCTGGTCGGGTCGGGGCTGGAGTCCGGCTACGTCGACATCGACCAGTTGGGCATGTACTACCCCGAGCCGGCCGCGGATCCGGGCCGGCACTGGTTGAAGGCGCGCAACCTTGGTGCGGTGGTCGCCGGGTTCCGGGCCGCTGGAGCCCGGTGTGTGGTGGTGTCCGGTGTGCTCGATCCCGGGCACGAGGTCCCGGCCGGGGCGGTTCCGGACGCCGTGCTGACCGTGTGCCGGTTGCGCGCCGACGGGGCTGAGCTGCGCCGTCGGCTCGCGGCCCGCCGGTTGCCGATCGGCGAGGTGGAGCGGGCGCTGCGGGAGGCCGACGAACTCGACACCGGTGCGGTCGCCGGCGGCTCCGTGGACACCACCGGGCTGCCGGTGGCCGACGTGGCCCGGTTGGTGCGCGATCGCACCGGGTGGCCGGTGCCGAGCGGCCCGAACCCGTCCCCGGCACCGGTGCGGCCGGCCGGACCCGACGCCGACGGGCGGGTGTTGTGGCTGTGCGGACCGACCGCTGCCGGCAAGTCGGCCGTCGGTTTCGCGGTGTACCAGAAGGTGTTGCGGTCCGGGCGAACGGCGGCCTACCTCGACCTGGACCAGATCGGCTTCCGCGGTCCCACCCCGGCCGGTCATCCGGTGCGGGCCGGGATCATGGCCACGATCTGGCGGACCTACCGGCAGGCCGGTGCGCGGGACCTGGTCGTGGTCGGCCCGGTCGAGGACGAGGCCGCGTTCGCGGTGTACTCGCACGCGCTGCCGGCGACGCGGATCACGCTGCTGCGCCTGCACGCCGGACGCGACCAGCTGACCAACCGGATCCTGTCGCGTGGTCAGGGTTCCAACTGGACACAACCCGGCGATCCGTTGGTGGGCAAGCCGATCCCGCATCTGCTCCGGATCGCCGACCACGCGGCCGGTGCGGCCGAAGCATTCGATCGCACCGCACTCGGCCACCGCATCGACACCGACCACCGCACGGTCGAGGAGGTCGCCGCGCACGCGTTTCGATGGTCAACGCGGTAGTGGTGCGTCGGCGTGGTGGACGGTGAAGTCGCCGCGGACGGTCGGGGCGAAGGGGGCCGGGGCGAGGCAGGGTCGAAGGTCGGTGCCGTCGGCGAGGCCCCAGGAGAAACCCATGCGGTCCTGGTCGGCGTCCAGGACGCTGAAGCCGACCCGCATGCCGGTGGGGAGTTGGCCGTGCGAGGTCGACGTGACGAGTGCGGTGACGGTCGCGGACGGGCCGCCGGTGAGCAGACATTCGACGGCGGCCTCGACGCGGAACGTCGTGTCGCCGATGCGGTGCGAGAAGTGAACCGTGCCCCGGGCGTCGGTCGGCAGGCCCGACGGTGCTTGCGGTGTCGGCCGGGTGAACGCGGCGGCATGGGCGTCGAACCGGAACCGGATGTCGTCGTTCGGCGCGTAGTGGAACCGGATCTGCGCCCAGCCGACGACGCCGGCCGGCCTGGCCGGCGTTGCGACGGCCTCGGGTACGGCGGCGGCGCCGGTGAGCAGGGTGCCGGCGGCGACGAGAACGATGAGTGCCTTCATGGCACGCACCTTCGCACCGGCCGGCTGAGGAGCCGCTGAGGAGCTGAGGAACCGCTGAGCGCGCCCATGTAGCGAACCCAACGCGGCCGATCCGCGGGATTCGACCACCGTCCACATGGTACGGTCGACGCGGGAGACGCCGTGGACCCGTCCCTCGGTTCACAGTGCCTCGGCCATGCTCCTCGAGCGAAAACTACCGGCTCTCTTCGTTCAGTCCCGGTGTTCCGGACGATATCGTTGCCGCGACCCGGCGTTCGTCGATCCGGCTGGGGGCACTGTGACCGGGAGGTAGAACGTGCGGAAGCTCCTTCTCCTGAGCTGCTTGGCGACTCTTGGCGCGCTCGTGCTTTCCGGGTGCGACTCGGCACCGTCGGCGAGCTCCGGTGGGAACGGTTCGGGTACCGGCGACGAGTTCGGCAGCATGTCCACACTGGCCGATCTCGTCAAGGACAAGCGCGGCCAGCACCAGTCGGCGCACATGACGATGGTGATCACCACGGCCGGTGAGTCGTTCACCGCCGAAGGCGACGTGCTGTTCGGCGACAACCTCAGGCTGGAGACGACCTTGCGGCTTCCGGAGACGGCGCCGGTGACCGCGCGCCTTGTGGACGGCGTGGCGTATGTCCGGTACAGGGACAAACCCTGGATGAAGGTCGACACCGAGGGCAAGCTGAGCGCGCGGACGGTGGGCGGTGCGGTCCAGCGGATCAAGGCCTACATCGACCCGGCCCAGTTGGTGCCCCGACTCGCCCGGAGCGGAAGAATCACCGGCAGGACGACCGAGACGGTGCGGGGCGAGCAGGTCACCCGCCACGTCGTGACCGTCGACGTGCGGAAGGCCGCGGCGGAGCAGACGGATCCCGAGTTCAAGAAGACGATGGACGAGGCGGGCGCGGCGGGCGCGACCACCTTCCCGGTCGAGGTGTGGCTCAACAAGGACGAGCTGCCGGTGCGCACGGTCGCCGAGATTCCGGTCAAGAACTCGCAAACCGGACAGTCGACCAAGACGAAGGTCACCGTGGACTACCAGGACTGGGGCAAGCTGGTCGACATCACCGCCCCGCCCGCGTCCGACGTCGGCTGAGCCCGGGGCGACGTGTCGTGTGGAGCCTCCACTTCGGACACCACCGGCTCGCCGGCACGATCTCGTAGGCCGCCACGCCGCCATACTGGCAACAGGTACCGACGAGATCCGGGAATGATCTCGGAGTCCCCGGTGTTCGCTCCGGATGTGACGGGTGAGCGGGGTGTAGGTCTGCGATCAGATCGCGGTCCGGTCCTGCTGTCGGTGATGCTGTCGGTGGGCCTGGTGGCGATCGATTCGACGATCCTGGCGACGGCGGTCCCGGCCGTGGTCGACGATCTGGGCGATTTCGCCCTGTTCCCATGGCTGTTCTCGATCTACATGCTGGCCCAGGCGGTCTCCGTGCCGCTGTACGGGAAGTTCGCCGACATCTTCGGGCGCAAGCCGATGATGATGATCGGGGTCTCGATCTTCCTGGTGGCCTCGATCCTGTGCGGTGCGGCGTGGAGCATGGTGTCCCTGATCGTGTTCCGGGCGCTGCAGGGGCTGGGCGCCGGCGCGATCATGCCGACCGGGCAGACCATCGTGGCCGACATCTACAGCCTGGCCGAGCGGGCCAGGGTGATCGGCTACCTGGCCAGCGTGTGGGCGACCTCGTCGGTGGTCGGACCCACGCTCGGCGGGCTGTTCGCCGACTACCTGTCCTGGCGGTGGATCTTCTTCATCAACGTCCCGATCGCCGTTGTGGCCATGGCGATGTTGCACCGCGGGTTCACCGAGGACGTCACGCGCACCACCCACAAGATCGACTACGCCGGGGCGGCCCTGCTGGCCGCTGGCGGCGGGCTGCTCATCCTCGGCCTGCTCGCCGGCGGGGTGAACTGGGCGTGGGGATCGCCGGCCAGCATCACCGTGCTCACCGCGGCCGCCCTGCTGCTGGTCGCGTTCGGCCTGGTCGAACGGCGTGCGGCCGAACCGATCCTGCCGCTGTGGATGTTCCGAAAGCGGGTGCTCATCGGGTCCAACTCGGTCGCGCTCTGCGTCGGCGTGCTGCTGATCGGCCTGACCTCCTACGTTCCGCTGTACGCCCAGAACGTGCTCGGCACCAGCGCCGTGGTCGGGGGGTTCGCCGTCGCCGCGCTCACCCTCGGCTGGCCGTTCGCCGCCACCATGTCCGGCCGGGTCTACCTGCGGGTCGGGTTCCGCGCCACGGCTCTGCTCGGCGGCGCGCTGGCGATCACCGGAAGCATCGTCCTGGTCACCGTGGACCCCACCAGTTCGGTGCTGCGACTCGCGGCCGGCTGCTGTGTCCTCGGCGCCGGACTCGGGTTCATCAGCGCGCCGTCCCTGGTCGCCGCCCAGGCGTCGGCGGACTGGCAGACCCGCGGAACCGTTACCGGCGCCAACATGTTCGCCCGTTCGGTCGGCAGCGCCGTGGGCATCGCGGTCTTCGGCGCCATCGTCAACACCACCGTCACCGGCGGCGGACCGCACCCCACCGCCAAGGACGTTCCCGGCGACCTGCTGGCCGGCGCCATTCACACCGTTTTCGCCGGCACGCTTGCCGTCGCCGTCATCGCCATCTTGGCCGTCCTGATCATGCCCGGTGGCGTGCCGGTCGACGAGCCGGATCCCGCACCGTCCGCTGTGGACTGACCGTGGTGGTCACTCGACGAAGCCGGCGTATTCCAGGCGTAGGATGTAGTCGCTGTACATGCGGACCTGGCCGACCTTGTTGTTGACCGCGACCGTGTTCTTGATCCGGTACAGGTAGATGATCGGGACGTCCTCGTGGATCTTGGTGATCACCTTTCCGTACAGCTCCCGGCGTTTGGCGACGTCCTGGCTCGACCGCGCGTCCTTGAGCCACTGGTCGACCTGCGGGTCGGAGTAGCCGGAATTGTTCTGCGAGCCCCTGGTCTGGAAGAACCGGGTGATGTTGCCGTCCGCGTCGACCTGGCCGGACCAGCCGATCCGGAACATCTGGAACCGGCCGGCGTCGGTGATGTCGAGCGCGGAGGCGAACTCGGTCGGCTCCAGCTGCAGGTCGAACCCGCCCTCGACGACCATGGACTTGATCGCCTCCCCGATCCGCACGCCGTCGGCGTTGTTGATCACGGTCAGGTTGACCCGGACCGGTGTGGCCACCCCCGCCTCGGCGAGCAACCGCTTGGCCTCCGCCGGATCGTGTTTCGGGCAGGCTTGGGCCGCATCCGAGGAAAGCGGGCTGACCGGGCTGACCGGCCCGCAGGCCGGCGTGTAGATCCCGCGGAACACGGTGCGGTTGAGCGCTTCGCGGTCGATGCTGTACATGAACGCCCGGCGCACCCTGGCGTCGGCCGCCATCGGACCGGCGAACGGCGCGGCCAGCTGGCCGGGGTCCTTGCCCATCCCGCTGGTGTTGCCGATGTTGATCGTGATGCCCTGGTAGCCGATGCTGTCCGAGGTGATCATCCGCACGTAGTCGATCCCGGTCACCTCGCTGACGTTGACCGGACTGACGTTGATCATCAGGTCGATGTCGTTGGAGCGCAGGTTGTTCAGCCGGGCGGTGGCGTCGGTGATGGTGCGGAAGATCAGCTTGTCCAGCTTGACCTTTCCGGCGTCGTAGTAGTTCGGGTCCTTGACCAGCTCGATGCGGTCCTGGGGAATCCGGACCGCGAACTTGAACGGCCCCACGCACACCGGGGCGTTGCTGAACTCCCCGCCGGTGGCGGCAAGCGCGGCCGGAGACATGATCATCCCGGCGCGCTCGGCGAGCTGTGCGGTCAGCGGGGAGAACGGCTGGGACAGGCGCAGCGTCACGGTCGCCGGATCGGTCACGACCACCTCGGCGATCGGATCCAGCTCGCTCTTTCTCGCCGAGCCCTGCAACGTGCGATGCCGGTCGAGTGAGGTCTTCACCGCCGCGGCGTCCATCGTCGTGCCGTCGGCGAACTTCAGTCCGGTGCGAATCCGGATGGTCACGGTCATCCCGTCGCTCGACACGTCCGGCATCCCGGCCGCGAGCTTGGGTACCAGCTCCAGCTTTTCGTTGACGTCGTAAAGCATCTCGCACATGTGCTGCATGACGTCGCGGCCGACCAGGGTCCGGGACAGGGTCGGGTCGAGCCGGTCCGGCTCGGCGTCCAGCGCGACGCGCAGCGTGCCACCGGCCCGGACCGGCCGGTCGTCCGGGCCGCTCGATTGCGGCGCCGCACCGTCCTGGCTGTCGATCGCGGCGCATCCGGTCAGTGCCAACATGCAGGACAGGGCCGCCATCAGGATGCGCACAGGGAAAGTCGCACGGGAACGAATCATGCCGTCCTCCCGTGATGCAGGGAACTCGACGATACTGCATGGGGATTTGCCGAAGAAAGGGTCGATCGATGGGGTCGTCGGCACGCATCCATCGGCTGGGGCGCGGAAACATCCACACCTACTGGAGCAACGCACTGCGCCCGGGGCTGACCGTCGCGCCGGGCGACACCGTGATCTTCGAAACGTTGGATTCCAGCTATGGCCGGGTGGCCCGCGACATCAGGGAACTGGCTCCGCCCGGCGTCGACCAGGGGCTGCTCGCGTTGGTCGCGGCCGACGCCTATCCCGAGCAGTCCACAATGGACCGAGAGGTGGAGCTGCCGCGCGGTCACCCGCTGACCGGCCCGGTCGCCGTGACCGGGGCCGAACCCGGTGACACGCTGGTGGTGTCGGTCGTCCGGGTCGAGCCCGCGGCCTGGGGTTTCACCATCGCGCACGCCGATCCCGACCGGCCGGGTCTGCTCAACGACTGCCTGCCCGAGCATTCCGGTTCCTACCTGCACGTGTGGGATCTGCGCGGGGACGGCGCGGCGATCTTCAAACCGGGTATCCGGATCCCGCTCGCGCCGTTCTGCGGCGTGCTCGGCGTCGCACCAGCCGAGCCGGGCCAGCATTCGACGGTCCCGCCCGGCCGGCACGGGGGCAACCTGGATCTGCGGCACCTCACCGCCGGGTCGACCCTGCACCTGCCGGTACTGGTCGCCGGCGCCCTGCTGTCCGTCGGCGATGTGCATGCGGCACAAGGAGACGGCGAGGTCAGCGGCACCGGCATCGAGACCGCCGCAACGGTGACCCTGCGCCTGGACCTGATCTCCGGCTCCGCCCCGGAACACCCCCGGATGCTGACCTCGGGGGAACCGCTTTCCCTGCCCGGGCCGTACCACGTCACCGCCGGCACCGGAACCGACCTGCGCCAGGCCGCCCGCACCGCCCTGCGCGGCACCATCGGCTACCTGACCGCCCAACACCGCCTCACCCCCGCCGAGGCCTACGTGCTGGCCAGCGCCTGCGTCGATCTGAAGATCAGTCAACTGGTGAACATGCCCAGCTACACCGTCGCCGCCTACCTGCCGCTGGGCGTCTTCGAATGACCTTCCAATGACCGGAGTCCGGTCGATCATGAGCGGAAAAACCGGCCGTACCAACGCGAAAGATCCGAGTTAGGGTGGGAGTGCCGGTCGGTGCGACACCGGCCGCCAGGCGGTTGGGGATGGACCAAGGGCGGTTCTCCACCATGAGGGATGTACATCGATTCGAGCCCATGCCGGTCAATCAGGACGGCGGCACCGTGCTCGCGGCGTGGGAACGGTTCGTCCAGGGCGCGGACCAGGCCCCGGGTGTCCGGCCCGAAGTGGCGATCTCCTGGCACCGGTGCCGTGAGCAGTACCGGGTCGACCCGCACCTCACCCAGGCGCCGGTCGCGGTCGCGGAGGTCGACCACACCCCCGAACACGACGTGGTCTTCGCCGAGCTGGGCTTTCGTGCCGCGTCGGTGGCCCATGACGTGGGCAACCTCGGCGGTGTCGTCACGGTCACCGATGCCACCGGCCGGATCCTGGCCGAGTGGGGCGACCAGGCCACCCTCGCCAGAGCCACCGACTCCAACCTGGCGCCCTGGTTCTGCTGGTCGGAGTCCGCGGCCGGCACCAACGGCATGGGCACGGCGCTCGAGGCGCACGGCCCGGTGGTGATCAGGGGCGCGGAGCACTGGTGCCAGGCGTTCCACAACTGGGTCTGCGCCGGCGTCGCGGTCCGGGACGTGGTGACCAGGGAGCCGATCGCGGTGCTGAACATCTCCTGCTGGCGCAGCCCGCTCCCGGCCGCCGCGGGCAGTTGGCTGGCCAACGCGGTCAGCAAGACCCAGTGCACGCTGACCAGGCGCGCCCGGGACAGCGGCGCGGAGTTGGTCGCGGCCTTCACCCAGGCCAGGTCCCGCTCGAGTGCGGCGCTCGCCGCGCTGGACACCGCCGGCAAGGTGGTGATCGCCGACGAGACGGCGAGCGTGCTGATGGGCGTTCCGGCCGCCACGCCTGCGGTCGATCCCACGGTGCGGTGGAAACCCGGGCTGCCGGAACTGATCGGAGCCGCCCGGTACGCCAGCCGACAGGCCGCGCGCAATCCGGACTGGGTCGGCACGACGCAGATCTTCACCCACCTCGCCGCCGAGCCGACCACGATCAGCATCCGGCCGGTCTTCCTGTCCGGCCACCTGATCGGGAACCTGGTCTCGTTCGGCGTCGCCGACGGCGTGCAGCTGCCCAAGGCGGACGGGGCCGCGCTGCCCCGACCGCGGCCGCGCCGGGTGGTTGCCACCCGCGACAACCGGATGGTGCTGCTGCGGCTGCAGGAGGTCTCGTTCGCCGAGTCGGACGGCAGCGACGTGTGGCTGTGCACCGACCAGGGGCGGCTGCGCGCCGCCGCCGCCGGCCTCGACAAGCTCGACGGCGAGCTGGCGGCCGCCGGCTTCCTTCGGGTGCACCGCCGTTATGTGGTCAACCTCAGCCGCATCCGCGAGATCGAGCGCGGCGGCAAGGGCGAGCTGTCCCTGATCATGGATGACCGGACGCACACGATGGTGCCGGTTTCCCGGCGCAACGCGCCGGCCGTGCGGCGCGCGCTGGACATCTGATGTCCGGCGCACAGGACGTGGGGAAAGCAGGCGGCCTCGGCATCTCCGTGCCGTCCGGGCAGCACGGCCGCTCGATCCTCGGCGCGCGCAACCAGGACTGGTGGCCGGACCGGCTCGACCTGAGCATCCTGCGCAAACACGGCGCCGCGTCCGATCCCATGGGGCCGGACTTCGACTACGCCGCGGAGTTCGCCACGCTCGACCTCGACGCGCTGGCCCGGGACGTCGACGAGGTGCTGACCGACTCGCAGGACTGGTGGCCGGCCGACTTCGGCCACTACGGGCCGCTGGTGATCCGGATGGTGTGGCACTGCGCCGGGACGTACCGCATCGGCGACGGCCGGGGCGGCCCGGCCGCCGGCATGCAGCGGTTCGCGCCGCTGAACAGCTGGCCGGACAATCGCAACCTGGACAAGGCGCGCCGGCTGCTCTGGCCGGTGAAGAAGAAGTACGGCAGCAGGATCTCCTGGGCCGACCTGATGATCTTCGCGGGCAACCGCGCGCTGGCGACGATGGGGTTCTCCACCTTCGGCTTCGCCGGCGGCCGAGCGGACGTCTGGGAGCCCGACGACGACGTCTACTGGGGTCCCGAGCGCGCCTGGCTCGGCGACCAACGCCACGGCGGCGTCCGGGAGCTGGCGAAACCGTTGGCCGCCGACCAGATGGGCCTGATCTACGTCAACCCGGAGGGACCGAACACCGTCCCGGACCCGCTCACCTCCGCCAGGGACATCCGCGAGACGTTCCGGCGGATGGGCATGAACGACGAGGAGACCGTCGCGCTGATCGCGGGCGGGCACACGTTCGGCAAGACCCACGGCGCGGCCGACCCGGAACGCCACCTCGGCCCCGAGCCCGAGGGCGCTCCGGTCGAGGAGCAGGGCTTCGGCTGGAAAAGCGGCTACGGCACCGGGAAGGGCGCCGACACCATCTCCAGCGGACTGCACGGGACCTGGACCCCCACGCCGACGCGCTGGGACAACAGCTTCCTCGAGACCCTGTACGGCTACGAGTGGGACCTGGAGCTCAGCCCGGCCGGCCTGTGGCAGTGGATCCCGCGCGACGGCGGTGGAGCGGGCACCGTGCCGGACGCCCACGACCCGGGCAGGACGCACGCCCCGACGATCCTGACCACCGACCTCGCGTTGCGGTTCGACCCGGCCTACGAGCCGATCTCCCGGCGCTTCCTGGAGAACCCGGACCAGCTGGCCGACGCGTTCGCCCGGGTCTGGTTCAAGCTGACCCACGTCGACATGGGCCCGATCCAGCGCTACCTCGGCCCGCTGGTCCCGCGCGAGCGGCTGCTCTGGCAGGACCCGATCCCGGCCGTGGATCACGAGCTGGTCGACGCGGACGACGTCGCCGCCCTCAAGGCCGCGGTCCTGGACTCGGGGCTGCCGGTCGCCGCGCTGGTGTGCGCCGCATGGGCGTCGGCGTCGACGTTCCGGATCAGCGACCGGCGCGGCGGAGCCAACGGGGCGCGCATCCGGCTCGAACCGCAGCGCGGCTGGCAGGTCAACGACCCGGACACGCTGGCGCGGGTGCTGCACACCCTGACGGAGCTCAAGGAGTCCTTCAACGGCGCCGCAACCGGGGACAAGCGGATCTCGCTCGCCGACCTGGTCGTGCTCGGCGGCGCTGCCGCGGTCGAGCGGGCCGCCCGGGCCGCCGGCCACGACATCGCGGTCCCGTTCAGCCCGGGACGGACGGACGCCACGCAGGAGTGGACCGACGTGGCGTCCTTCGCGGCGCTCGAGCCGGCCGCGGACGGGTTCCGCAACTACCTCGGACCCGGTGCCCGGCTGCCGGCCGAGCACCTGCTGATCGACCGGGCGAACCTGCTGAACCTGACCGCGCCCGAGATGACGGTGCTGGTGGGCGGGATGCGGGTGCTCGGCGCGAACTCCGGGCAGTCCCGGCTCGGCGTGCTCACCGCGACCCCCGGATCGCTGACCAACGACTTCTTCGTGAACCTGCTCGACATGGGCACCGAGTGGCGGCCGGCCGCCGGGAACGGCACGGAGACGTTCGAGGGCCGGGACCGCGCCACGGGTGCGATCAGGTGGACGGCCAGCCGGGTCGACCTCGTCTTCGGCTCGAACTCCGAGCTGCGGGCGCTCGCCGAGGTCTATGCCGGCGACGACGCCGGGGCGAAGTTCGTGCGGGACTTCGTGGCCGCCTGGGACAAGGTCATGAACCTCGACCGGTACGACCTCGGGCACGAGCGGTAGCTGATGGCGGACGAACGGCGTTGCCCGCCCGAATTGCCGATCGCTCCTTGTCGGTGTGATTAAGCCGGCGTAAAGTGCTGCTTAACGGTGATTTTCGGTCAATTCAGGGATCAGGCCGCACAATTAATTCGATGCACCGTTTTGGCATGCACTCACAATCGGGAGGTGAAGCCCCGATGACGACCGCGCAGGAGCGCGTCGACCTACTGAACGAGCTCGGGTTGAACGCGCAGAACAAGGCGGCATTGGGTCAGGTGCTGGGAACCGGACGAATTGCACGCGCGACGGAACGGGCTGATGGCACAATGGAAGCCACAATCCGGATCCGGCCGGATGAGATCGCCTGGGATCCGTCGATTCTCGTCCTGCCGCACGGCGGAGACGTCGAGCTCGAACTCATCAATGACGACCTGAACACACACTGCGCACTCCTGCCGAGCAATGGCGACAGGAAATTCATCTGGCTGGTGAACCATTCGAAGGGTAAGGCGACCCTCAACCTCGACGGCCCGGGCTACTACTGGTTCAGCTCCCCCACCGGAAACGACGAGGGCCGGGGCCTGACCGGGGCCATCGTCGTGCTCGGCGACGTGCCGCCGGAGGCCCGCCTCGACCGACCCGACCAGCCGCGGCCGTAGAACGGAGGAGGGACGATGACCGTCGAGTACGTGGACGCGGGCGAGGCCGTCGACCAGGGACGACTGAGCGGCAAGGTCGCGGGCGGCGAGGTCGCGCCGCCGGTGGTTCGTGACGTCGACTACGAGCGCATCCTGAACGCCCAGGCGGAGCCGCAGAACTGGCTCACCTACTACGGCGCCTACAACGGCCAGCGGTACAGCCCGCTGGACCAGATCAACACGGAGAACGTCAAGCGGATCGGGCCCGCCTGGATCTTCCAGGCCGGCTCGAGCGGCATCATCGCGGGCGCATCGACCTACTCGTTCGAGGCCGCCCCGATCATCGTCGACGGCGTCATGTTCCTGTCCGGCTGGGACGGCTGGGTCTGGGCCCTCGACGCCAAGACCGGGATCGAGATCTGGCGGTACAAGCACGCGATCCCGTTCGACGTGTCGCTGTGCTGCGGCAACGTCAACCGCGGGGTCGCGGTGGCACAGGGAAAGGTCTTCTTCGTCACGGCGAACGCCCATGTGCTCGCCCTCGACGCCACCACCGGCAAGCGTGTCTGGGACAAGACCTACGGCGACGTGCGGGCCGGGGAGAGCGCCACCGTCGCACCGCTGGTGGTGAAGAACAAGGTCATCGTCGGCAGTTCCGGCGGTGAGTTCGGGGTGCGCGGCCACCTGGACGCGTTCGACCTCGAGACCGGCGAGCACCAGTGGCGCTGCTACACCGTTCCGAAGCCCGGCGAACCCGGCTCGGAGACCTGGCCCTCCGACGGCGAGGCCTGGGCGCGCGGTGGCGCGAACTGCTGGATCACCGGCTCCTTCGACCCGGAGACCAACCTGCTGTACGTGGGCACCGGCAACCCGGCGCCCGACTTCGACGGCGGCGTGCGCGAGGGCGACAACCTCTACACCGACAGCATCATCGCCGTCGACGTCGACGCCGGGCAGATCCGCTGGCACTACCAGTGCACCCCGCACGACGTGTGGGACTACGACAGCATCGGCGAGTGCATCCTGTTCGAGTCGGACGGGCGCAAGCTGCTCGGACACTTCGACAAGAACGGCTACTTCTTCGTCCTGGACCGCACGGACGGCTCGCTGGTCCAGATCACCCCGTTCGTCGACCGGATCACCTGGGGGGCGATCACCAGGGACGGCCAGGTGACGGCGAAGGTGTACCCGGACGAGGAAGGCGTGCCGGTGCACTTCTATCCGGGCCCGGCCGGCGCCAAGGAATGGACGCACGCGGCCTACAGCCCCAGGACCGAGCTGTTCTACGTCCCGGTCCAGGATGTCGGGGCCACCGCCACCCGGCGGCGCCGGGAGTTCAAGGAGAGCATCCCGTACTGGGGCGCCGGTGTTCAGGTGGACATCGAGGAGGCGGTGGGCTGCGTCAGCGCGTTCGACGTCAACGGCGACGAGAAGTGGCGCTGGCGCAACGAGCTTCCGATGTGCGCCTCGGTCCTGGCCACCGGTGGCGACCTGGTGTTCGCCGGCGAGCCCTCCGGTGAGTTCAACGCGTTCGACGCCCGGACCGGGGAGCTGTTGTGGCAGTTCCAGTGCGGCAGCGGTCACCACAGCAGTCCGACGACCTACATGGTCGACGGCCGGCAGTACGTCGCCGTGCCGGTCGGCTGGGGCGGTTGGGCCGAGGGATTCCTCCCCGGCATGCTCGGCGCCGGCCACGGCAGCGCGCTGATCGTGTTCGCCCTCCCGGAGGAGACGTCGTAGATAGGAGGTGGATCCATGGAATCTCAGCTCGTTGTGTGGGAGACGCCTGAGTTCGACGAGATCGGAGTCGCACCGGAAGTAACCATGTACATCGATCAGTTGGACGACTGAGGCGAACGTGGGCGGCGCCGGACCCCGGGGGTCCGGCGCCCTCGCGCCGACGGACGGAGTGCCGGGGTGTTGCTGCGGGTGCTTGGCTCGGCGGCGGGCGGCGGCTCCCCGCAATGGAACTGCGGCTGCCCGATCTGCACCGGGATCCGCTCCGGGTCGGGCCCGACGCGCACCCAGTCGTCGGTCGCGGTCAGCGTCGACCGCAGGCGCTGGTTCCTGATCAACGCCTCCCCCGACGTGCGCGCCCAGATCGAGGCCTGCCCGGAACTGCACCCGCGTGCCGGCCGGGCCACGCCGCTGGAGGCGGTGCTGCTCACCGACGCCGAACTGGACCACACGCTCGGCCTGCTGCTGTTGCGCGAAGCCCGCGGCCTGCGCCTGTACACAACGCCGTCGGTGCACCAGACCCTGCGCGACGGATCCGGGCTGTTGCGGACGCTGGAGCGCTACTGCCCGGTCGAGTGGCGGGCGGTGGTCCCCGGCGCCGAGTGGTCCCTGGCCGACGGGCTGACCTGCCGGGCGTTCGATGTGCCCACCACCAAACTGAACCGGTTCGAATCCGGCGAGCAGGACGGCCGGGTGGTCGGCTACCGGCTGACCGACCAGCGCAGCGGTGCAACGCTGGTGTACCTGCCGGGGGTGCAGGCACTCACTCCCGATTTGCGCGCGGAGATCCAGGGCTGCCAATGCCTGCTGATCGACGGGACCTGCTGGCGGGACGACGAGTTGGTCCGGCTCGGCCTGGCCGGCAAGACGTCCCGGGAGATGGGCCACCTGCCCATCGACGGGCCGGACGGCAGCCTGGCACAGCTGGCCGCGCTCGGTGTGCGGCGGACGATCTTCGTACACATGAACAACACCAACCCGATCCTGCTTGCCGATACGCCCGAGCGGCGCATCGTGACGGACAGCGGCATGGAGGTGGCCGTGGACGGCCTCGAGGTGGAGGTGTAGTCGTGCCAACGACAACGATGACGACCAATGGCTTCGTCGAGACGCTGCGGGCGCACTCGCGGCGCTACCACGACCAGCATCCGTTCCACGTGCGGATGAACGCCGGCCGGCTGAGCCGCCGGCAGCTCCAGGGCTGGGTGGCGAACCGCTTCTACTACCAGGAGAACATCCCGCGCAAGGACGCGGCGATCCTGTCCAACTGCCCGGATCTGGAGGCCCGCCGCCGGTGGATCCGGCGAATCGTCGACCACGACGGCACCGCGGCCGGCGAGGGTGGCATCGAGGCGTGGCTGCGCCTCGGCGAGGCCGCCGGGCTGACCCGCGACGAGATCTCCGACCACCGGCACCTGGTTCCCGGGGTGCGGTTCGCGGTCGACGCCTACGTGAACTTCACCCGGACCCGTCCGTGGGTGGAGGCGGTGGCCTCCTCGCTCACCGAGCTGTTCGCCCCCGATCTGATGGCGCAGCGGCTGGCCGCGTTCGAGCGGTGGTACCCGTGGATCGACCCGGCCGGCCTTGCCTACTTCCGCGCCCGATTGGACCAGGCGCCCCGGGACTGCGAGCACGCCCTCGAGGTGGTCACCGCGTACTGCCGGTCGGCCGAGTCCCAGGCGCGCGCCGTCGACGCGCTGTCGTTCAAGTGCGACGTCCTGTGGAGTCTGATGGACGCCATCGATTCGGCCTACCCGGAGTGATCACCATGGACTCGACCAGAACCCGGTCCGGCGTCGGGGTTTCCGGCTCGGACCGGCCCCGGTTGGCCCGCCATGTCCGGATGTCGTTCTGCCGGCGGCGGCAGCGTCCGATCCTGCAGCTCCCCGAGACGGTGGTGGTGCTCAACAACAGCGGCGCGGCCATTCTCGAGCTGTGCGACGGGCGGCACACCGTCGCCGAGATCGTGGCCGCGCTCGGCGCGCGCTACCGGACCGTTCCGGACGACGAGGTGCGGCGGTTCCTGACCCACCTTGCCGCCCGCCGCTGCGTGGAGTTCGCCGATGGATAGTCCCTTCGGGTTGCTCGCCGAGCTCACCTACCGCTGCCCGCTGGCATGCGGGTACTGCTCCAACCCGCTGAACCTGGCCGACTACACCGACGAGCTGACCACCGACGAGTGGCGACGGGTGCTGGTCGAGGCGAGCGAGCTCGGGGTGTTGCAGTGCCACCTGTCCGGCGGGGAACCGTTGCTGCGGCGCGATCTGGTGCAGATCGTGGCACAGGCAGCCGAGATCGGCCTCTACACCAACCTGGTGACCAGCGCCATCGGGCTGTCCCGATCGACGGCCGAGCGGCTGCGCGCCGCCGGACTGGACCACGTGCAGATCAGCATCCAGGCCGAAGAACCGGCCAACTCCGACCGGCTCGCCGGGATCCCGTCCTTCCAGCGCAAGATCGAGGCGATGGAACTGGTCAAGGAGCTGGGCTGGCCGCTGACCATGAACGTGGTGCTGCACCGGCACAACATCGACCGCGTCGCCGGGGTGATCGAGCTGGCCGAGCGGGTGGGCGCCGACCGGTTGGAGCTGGCCAACACCCAGTACTACGGCTGGGCCTGGCGAAACCGGGAAGCGCTGCTGCCCAGCCGGGCGCAACTCGAGGCGGCCGAGGTCGTCGTCCGGGCGGCCAGGCAACGGTTGCGGGAGTGCATGGAGGTCATCTATGTCGTTCCCGACTACTACAGCCGCTACCCGAAGCCCTGCATGGGTGGCTGGGCCGCGCGGCAGCTGACCGTGACACCGAACGGCGACGTCCTGCCCTGTCCGGCCGCCCAGTCCCTGCCGCTGCCGCGGGCCAGCGTTCGGGTGGACCCGCTGGCCCGGATCTGGGCCGAATCCCCGGTGCTGACCGCGTTCCGGGGGACGGACTGGATGCCGGATCCGTGCCGGAGCTGCGACCGGCGGGAGCTGGACTTCGGCGGGTGTCGCTGCCAGGCGTTCCAGCTCACCGGCGACGCCGCCCGCACGGATCCGGTCTGCCACCTCTCGCCCGACCATCACCTGGTCGCCCGAGCCGTCGCGGCCGCCAACCCCGGCGCACCGACCGAGGATCTCCCCCTGATCCCCCGCCCGCACCGGGTTCGCGCTAGCCGCCGAACACCAACGGCAGCGCCACCGCGGCGATGATCAGGGTGACCCCGCTCAGCAGGTCCGCGCGGACCTTGATCAGGCGCGCCGCGAACCGGCCGAGGAGCAGTCCGCCGAACGACATCACCGCGGTCATGACGCCGAAGACGGCGGCCGAGGCCATCGGCGGGAACCCGAGGATCCCCAGGCTCGCCCCGGCGAACAGGTTGTCCAGGCTCAGCGTCAACGGAATGCCGAACAGCGCCCACGGATGGTCCAGTTCCTCCGGCTCGGGCTTGCGGAGGGAGGAGATGACGAGGTAGAGACCGTATCCGCCGAGAGCGACCGCGCCGACGATTTCGCCGATCTCACCGACGGCCGTCCCGATCTGGTTGCCGATCAGCAGCCCGATCAACGGCATGACCATGTCCCACAGGCCGAAGGTGAGCGCGACCTGCGTCGCGCGTTTCAGCCCGAATGGGACGGTACCGAGCGCGATCGAGATCCGGAAATTGTCGAGGCTGAGTACGAAACCGAGGACGAGCACCTCCCAGATCATGGTTTGGATAGTAACTCAAATGGGCCCATTGAATAACCCCGAAAATCGTCGGGACAATCGGCCGGGGCCCTTATTTCCGGTCGCCCTTTTCACCCACGGGAATGAAAGCTGGTTGCATCCGGTGTAACCCGGCCGGCACCATGATCGGGTGGCTGCTGGAAATGGTGTCGAGTGACCGCGGTGCTGGCGGCCGGGGCGTTCCTGCTCGGCGTGGTGATCGTGGTGTGGGCCACCGAGCGGCTCTTGGACGGCATGGTCGGGTTGGCCACGCTGCTGCGGGCGGCGCCGTTCGTGATCGCCGTCGTGTTCTCCGGTCTGGAGGCGGAGAACGTCGCGGTCGGGGTGGTGGCGGCCCGGTCCGGCAACGTCGAGATCGCGCTGGGCACGGTGTTCGGCGGCAGCAGCTTCCTGGTGTGCGTGGCGTTGGGGCTGGCGGCGGTGTTGTTCCCGCTGCGGGTCCGGCTGCCCCGCGGCGTGCTCGTGCTGCTCGCGGCGACACCGGTGGCGGGCGGGCTGGCGTTGATCGGCGGCAACACCGCGCGCGCGGCCGGCGTGGTGCTGCTGGCCGCCTTCGCCGCGAGCATGGTCTACCTGGTCCGGGTCTGCCGGACACACGACTTCCTCGGCGAAGGCCCGGCCGAGCCGGTGCGGACCGAGGGACGGCCGGTGCGGTGGTGGCGACCGGTCGGACTGACCGTGCTCGGGCTTGCCGTGCTCACCCTGGGCGCCGAGCTGATCAACTCCGGCACCGAGACGCTGATCGAGCGGTTCAGCTTCCCCGCCGCGCTGATGGGCATGGTGATCACCCCCGCCGCGATCGAGGCCGAGGAGGTGATCCGCCAGGCGGTACCCGCCCAGCACGGCCGGCACGATGTGGCCGCCGGGAACCTGGTCGGCACCCTGCTGTACTTCGTGTTGTTCAACCTGGGCCTGATCGCCGTGGTCGCACCGATCCCGGTGCCCGAGCGCGTCGTCGTACTCGACTGGCCGTTCCTCGTCGCCGTGACCTGGCTGGCCACCGCCTTCCTCTGGCGCGGCCGGCTCACCCGCGCACACGGCGCGATCCTGCTCGGCCTCTACGCCGGCTATGTCACCGCGCACATCCTGCTCAGCACCTGGTGATCTCCCGATGCTCATAAGGCAATTCCAAGGTTGGCTGAAAGTACCGCTGAGCCGGGGTTGATCTGCTGGGGCCAGGCACCGGACCGGCCGGTGCCCGGATCGGGTGAGGGATGCGGATGGGGATTCGGACCAGGTTGATCGCCGCGGCGCTGGCGGCATTGTTGGCCGGACTGGCCGGCGCGACGACCGCGTCGTCGGCGTCGGCGAGCCCGCCGCCGTCGAAACCGAGCGCTGACAAGCAGGAGGACAAGGACCGCGCCACCCTGGCGAAGGTGGCGGCGAGCCTGAAGGTCAGCGTGCGGCAGTTGGTCACCGCGCTGGACAACCTGAAGAAGGCGCTGGCGAAGGGCGTGGCGAAGCCGGCGGCGGTGCGCGATTTCGCCAAGGAGCTGGGGATCAGCGTCGCGGACGCGGAGAAGGCGTTGACCGTGTTGGCCGGTGAGAAGAAGCCGGGCGATGGCAAGGGAAACGGGGTGCCGGCTGAGGTGGTCAAGCTGCTGGCCACCGAGCTGCACATCTCCGCCGATGCGGCCCGGCAGGTGTTCCGGGACCTGGAGAAGGTCGACGGCAAGGGTGCGGAGATCGTCACGGACCCGGCGTTCGTCGCCATCGCCGACAAGCTCGGCATCACCCCGCAGCGGCTGCTCGACACGCTGATCAAGGTGAAGCAGGAGTACGGAAAGCAGAACGAAAAGGACAAGGTCCCGGGCGGCGCTCCGGCCAAGTGACGTTGCCCCGCGATCGGCCCGGGCCGGAGACCAACCGGCCCGGGCCGCGACCGGCGACCGGGCCGGACGGTGTGATCCATACTGGTGGCGTGCGGGTTCTGGTTGTCGATGACGATGAGGCCGTCCGTCGCGCACTGGCGCACGCGCTGCGCCGGGACGGCTATCGGGTGTCGGTCGCGGCGGACGGCGTGGCGGCCATGGACGAACTCAGCCGCGGCCGGCCCGAGGTGATCGTGCTCGATGTCCTTGTGCCGGAGCCGAACGGCCTGGAGATCTGCCGGCGGCTGCGCCGGCGCGGCGACCAGACACCGATCCTCATGCTCACGGCGCGCGATCTGGTGGAGGACCGGGTCGCCGGGCTCGATGCCGGTGCCGACGACTACCTGGTCAAGCCGTTCGCGCTGGACGAGTTGCGGGCCCGGTTGCGGGCGCTGTTGCGGCGCAGCGGGATCACGCAGGAAGTGCTGCGGTTCGCCGACGTGGAGATGGACACCACCACGTGCCGCGTCAACCGGGGCGGCCGGCCGGTCGAGCTGACCCGCACCGAGTACGCGTTGCTGGAGTTGTTCCTGCGCAACCCGGACCGGGTGCTGAGCCGGGTGCTGATCTTCGAATCCGTCTGGGGCTATGACTTCGGGCCCGCGTCCAACGCGCTGTGGGTCTACATCAGCTACCTGCGCGGGAAACTGGAGTCGGCCGGCGAACCCCGACTGATCCAGACCGTGCGCGGACTGGGATACGTGTTGCGGGACCGACCATGACGCTGCGCACCAGGGTCGGTCTCGCCGGGGGAATCGTGGTGTGGCTGGCGTTGGCCGTGGCCGCGCTGGTGATCTATCCGACGCTGCGCGCCAACCTGCACCGGCAGATCGACGAGTCGCTGGTCCAGGCCGTCGCCCAGAGTCCGACGCTGGCCGTCCAACTCAAGCAGAAGAACGAGGCCTCCGGAGGCAGAGCGCCGATCGACAGCCCGGTGAAACTCGGCAACACGCTGGTCCAGTTCCTTGGCAGGCCGGTGTTTCCGGGCTCGAACAAGACCTTCATCGACGTGACCGAACGGGATGCCCGGGTGGCCGCCGGAACCGAGCCGGCCTACTTTCAGGACACCAGCCACGGCGGCGTCGAATACCGGGTCTACACCGCACTGATGCCGGAGGGGCGGGGCACGCTGGTCCGGGTCGCCCGGCCGCTTGCCGACCAGAACGCGGTGCTGACCGGGCTGGCGGCGCTGCTGATCATCATCACGGTTGCCGGCGGTGCGTTGGCGGCGCTCGGCGCCCGGTTGGCGGCGCGCCGGGTGCTGCGCCCGGTCCACGTGCTCACCGATGCCGTGGAACACGTGACCGCCACCCAGGACCTGACCGCGCGCTTCGATCCGACCGGACCCGACGAGATCGGCCGGCTCGGCAGGTCGTTCGCCACCATGATGACGGCGTTGGACGCTTCCGTGCACGCCCAACGGCAACTGGTCGCCGACGCCTCGCACGAGTTGCGCACCCCGTTGACCAGCCTGACCACCAACCTCGAACTGCTCGCCGACGGAGCGGGCCTGCGCGATCCCGAGGCACCCGCGCTGGTGCGGGCGGCGATCGACCAGGCGGCCGAACTGCGGTCGCTGGTCAACAACCTGGTCGACCTCGCCCGGTACGGCAAGGACACCGCGCGGACCGAGGACACCCGGCTGGATCTGGTGGCCGAGACGGTGATCGCCAGAGCCACCGGCCGGGTGGCGGCACCCCGGTTCTCCTCGGCGCTGTCGCCCTGCCTTGTGCACGTCGACCCCGACGCGATCGAGCGGGCCATCGGAAACCTGGTGGACAACGCGGTGAAATGGAGCCCACCCGGCGGCCGCGTGCTGATCACCGTGGCCGGCGGCGAGTTCTCGATCACCGACGAGGGCCCGGGCATCCCCCCGGAGGACCTGCCCTACGTGTTCGACCGCTTCTACCGGGCGGCCCGGGCCCGATCGATGCCCGGCTCCGGGCTCGGCCTGGCGATCGTGCGCCAGGTCGTGGAAACCCACGGCGGCACGGTCGCCGCCGAATCCCTCCCCCGCGGCACCCGCGTGCGCCTGCGCCTACCGGTCGTGCACTGACTGTTCCGCCTCTCCGGATTTCACTGCTGTCGTTACGTCCCAGCGAAGGTGCGGATCACGGGTTGATTGTGGCTGGGTTGCGTCACGGTGCCCCTGAGGTTGCCATTGGTGGGCCCAAGACTTCACACGATGATCCACTGCTGTTATTCCATCGTCTCCAGGACGTCGAGGGCGGACAGGCGCGGCCGGGCGGCGGCCGCGGCGGCGACGGCCGGGTCGGCCGGGCGGCGCCGGTGCCAGGTGGTGCGTGCCTGGTAGGCGGCGGCGATCGACAGGAGCCGGTCCTCGCCGAACGGCAGGCCGCCCAGAATGGTGCCGATCGGCAGGCCGTCCGGAGTGAATCCGATGGGCAGCCCCAACTCCGGCAGGCCGATGATGTCGAACGGCACCGGGTTGGTCTGCACCACGACGTCACAGCGGGCGAACAGGTCGGTCAGCACCCGGTCCAGCAGCACGACCTTGGCGCGCTGACCGATCAGGTACTCGTCGGCGCCGAGCAGGGCCCCCTGCAGCCAGCCGAGCACCGACACCCCGAACCGGCGGAGATCTCCGGTCAGCTGCGGGAGAAACGGCTCCGAGCGCTCGGGCAGCCGCACGTTGTTGAACGTGCCACCGGTGAGCAGTTCCCATTCGGCCGGCAACGGCACGTCGACCAGCGTGACACCGGGAACACCGGCCAGCGTGTCCAGGAAGGCCGCCCTGGCTCGCGCGGCCGGCGAGTCGCCCGAGGTGTACCCGGGGATCACGCCGATCCGGGTCGGCCAGCGCAACCGGACCCGGCCGCCCCGGACGACCGGCGTCGCCGCGGTGACCAGGTCGGGTACCCGGGGCAGGCCCTGGGTCCGCGGATCGTGCGGGTCCGGGCCGGCCATGGCGGACAGCATGATCGCCGCGTCCAGGGCGTCGCGCGCCAGCGGGCCGGGATGGTCGCGGGTGTAGGACAGCGGGATGATCCCGTGCAGCGACACCCGCCCCATGGTCGGCTTCAGTCCGGTCAGGTTCTGCGCGTTGGCCGGTGCGGTGATCGATCCGCCGGTCTGGGTCCCGATCCCCGACGTGGCCATGCGCCCGGCGACGGCGGTCGCGGTGCCGGTGGACGAGCCGCCCGGATCGACCTCGGGCCGGTCCGGCGCCCACGCGTTGACCGTGGTGACCCGCCCGTCCGGGGTGGTCGCGCGGGTGGTGGCCAGCGGGCCCATCTGCGTCTTGCCGAGCACCACCGCACCGGCCGCCGTCAGCCGCGCCACGGCCGTGGCGTCGAAGGGAGGCACGAAACCGGCGAACAGGAACGAGTTCGCCGTGGTGGGCGTCCCGGCGGTGAAGTAGTTGTCCTTGATCGCCAAGGGAATTCCGCGCAGCGGCCCGCGGGACCCGGTCCCGGCGCGGTCCGTCCGAACGGTGTTGAACGCCTGATAGACCCCGTCGAACGCACGGATGCGGTCGAGACAGGCCTGCAGCAACTCCTCCGGCCGCAGCCGGCCCCGGCGGATCAGCGTGGCCGCCTCGGCGATGGTCAGCTCGGTGGGATCGGCCACGGCCTCGGGTCGCGGCTCCACCGCCACGGCGGCCGGCTCGCCGGGCGGGACGGGCGCCGCCTCGGCGATGGCCGGCAGGGACACGGTTCCGGCGGCGCCGAGGGCCGCGGTGCGGGCGAGGAAAGCACGCCGGTCCACGCGCCGGTCAAGTGGCTCGTTCATTCGGCGGTCCACGCGGTGCCGATGGACGGGTAGAGCTGCGGCGGAGCAACCTGTTGCGCCAGCGCGGGATCGCTGCCGAACCGGTAGCCGGCCAGCTGCACGACGCTGCTCCGCACGAACGATCGCAGACTGGCCAGCGCGGTCTCCCGGCCGGGCGCACCGGTGGCCGGATCGGCGGCGGTGCCCGCCGGGAGCTGATCGAGGTCGATGCCGAGCACGGCAAGACGGGCCCTGATCAGGATGTTGAGCTCCTCGTCGGTCGGCGGCGTCGGTGGCACGGGCAGCCTCCTAGGAATCGCAGGGACTCCAGTATGACGGCACTCCGGCGCGGTCAACGGGGCGCGAATCCCGAGGGGGTCAGCAGCAGCTCGGCCAGGGTGCGGACGCCGAATCCGGTGGCGCCGGGGACCCATTCGCCGGCGTCGCCGTCGCTCAGCGCGGTGCCCTGGATGTCCAGGTGTGCCCACGGAATCGTGCCGGGGACGAACTCGCGCAGGAACAGGCCGGCAAGCAGTGCGGTGCCGTGCCGGTTGCCGGTGGTGTAGTTGACCAGGTCGGCGATGCGGGAGTCGAGCTGGGGCCGGTAGCAGTCCGGCAGCGGCAGCGGCCAGAGCCGTTCGCCGGCCCGGGTGGCGGCGGCCCGCACCGTGTCCACCCAGTCCGGGTCGTTGCCGAGCACCGCACCGATGCGCCGGCCGAGCGCGATGGCGGCCGCGTCGGTCAGGGTGGCCACGTCGATGATCGCGTCCGGGGCGGACTCCGCGGCGAGGACCAGTGCGTCGGCCAGAATCAGCCGGCCCTCGGCGTCGGCGTTGCGCACCTCGACCGTGGTGCCGTCGCGGATCCGCAGCACGTCGCCGACCCGGATCGGATCGGTGCCAAGCATGTTCTCGGTCAACGGCAACCAGCCCCGCACCCGCACCGGGCAGCGCAGCTCCGCGAGCACCGCCATCGCGCCGAGCACGGTGGCGGCACCGGCCATGTCGGCGGCCATGTCGACGAGTTGCGCGGTGGGCTTGAGCGACAGGCCGCCGGCGTCGTAGGTGACGCCCTTGCCGACCAGCGCGACGGTGGCCGCCGGCCGCTCGGGCCGGTAGGTCAGCTCGACCAGCCGGGGCGGGCGGGGCGAGCCGCGGGCCACCCCGGCGAGCCCGCCGAGCCGTTCGGCGGCGATCCGGTGCTCGTCCCAGATCTCGCAGTCCAGCCCACCGGTGCGGGCGATGACGGCGGCGCGGTCGGCGAACCCGGCCGGGGTGAGCGCATCGCCGGTTTCGTTGACCAGATCGCGGGCCAACCGCACCCCGGCGGCCAGCGCGCGCCCGATGCGCAGCCCGTCCTCCGCGTCCACAGTGGACTCGACGATCAGGTCGACCCGGGCCGGACCGGCCGGACCGGGCTCGGACTTGTACCGGGTGAAGCGGTATCCGCCGAGCGTGAACGCCTCGACAACGGCACGCACCCAACCCGGCGCCGGCACCCGGATCGCCAGCCGCCGGTAGCCGCGGACCGATCTGGCCAGCATCGCCGCCGCCGTCCGGACCGCGTCCTGGTCGAGCCCGTCCCGCGGGCCGAGACCGACCAGCACGGTTGGCGGATCGCCGGGCAGCTGCAGGATCTGGCCGGCCGCCGCGTGAAAGCCGCAGCCGGCGAGGAAGGCGGGTGCGGCGAGATCCGGTGGCTCCCCGGCGTACGCGGGCAGCGCGACCGCGTCGGCGTCCCGCGGCGGCGCGACCGCCAGGCGCCACTCGATGGTCATGCGGTGCTCATGCCGTCCGGGCGGCCCGGCGGGCGGCGCCCCAGGCTTCCAGTTCGGCGGCGTACTCCATGGCCGGCTCGGCCATCCCGGTGGCGACCCGGCGCCAGCCGCGGGCGGCCGACACCGCGTACGGGTCGACCCGCAGGGCCTGCACGTAGCAGTCCTCGGCCAGCAGCGGCCGGCCCGCGCGTTCGAACCGCTCACCGGCCAGCGCGTACCCGCGGGCCGTGCCGATCGGGCCGAGCCGGGCCACCCGCAGGTAGCTGTTCCCCGACTCCAGCTCATTGCCTTGGCGCATCAGGGTTTCCGCCAGCTCCAGGTGGGTCTTCGGTTCGTACGGGTCGATGGCGAGCACCTCGAGGACCAGCCGGTGCCCGCGGTCGGCCTCGCCGAAGCCGAACGCCTCCTTGGAGCGGCTTTCCAGGCAGGCACGCAGGTTCTCCGCGGACAGGAACCGTTCGTAGGGCGTGGTTCCGGTCGCGGCCCTGGCCAGCTCCTCGGCCCGGTCCATCTCGCGCGCCAGCTGTTCCTTGTTCCGCAACAGGAACGGCGCGAACGTCACGGCCCGGTAGAACCGGCTCTCCATCATCGCCCGCTCGAACGGCGAGTACCCGTCGGTGGCCAGCAGCTCGTCCAAGGCCTGCTGCGCGGTCTGTCGCCAGGCCAGCACCTGCTCGACCGACTTGGTCTCCCTGGCGTGGAACACCACGGCGAACACCGCGATCACGAACCGGAGCTGGGTCGGGCAGTGCGGGTTTCCGGCCGCCTGGAACGACGCCGTCGGCTCGACCACCTCCCCGGCCACCGATCCGACGTAGCGCACGACGTCGCGCCAGTGCTGGATGCGCAGCTCGAGCGGGTCGGTGAACTCGGCAACCGGCCGGGCCGGCAGCAACTCGAGCACCAGATCGCCGAAGCCGAGCCGGAACAGCACCTGCGCGGTGAGGAACTGCCGCATCCGGTCGGCACCGCCGAACCCGGCCACCCACTCGCACAGCCGGTCCCACGCCGGGGTGCGCAGCGCGGCCGGCAGCTCGGCCGGATGGGACACCGCGAACTCGCGCAACCCGGACTCGCGCACCAGGTTGGCCCGGAACCTCGGCGGCATCAGCCGCTGCCAGTTGACCTCCGGCGGCGCACCGCGCACGGCGAACTCGTAGGCCAGCGTGGGCAGCCGGGCATACAGGCAGGGCGAACGCGACTCGCCGAGATTGAAGTACGACCCGTACATCTGGTAGTGCCAGTTGTGCTCATACGACCGGGTGGCACCGCGACCGGCGGCCCGGCGGACCACCTCGGCCAGCGGCTCGTCCCCGGCGCAGAGCTCGAGCAGCGTGTCCCGGGTGCGCGCCGAGCGCGGGGCGGCCCGGAACGCGCGCTCGGCCAGCACCCGGGCGAACTCGTCGTGGCCGAGAACCCGCGCGCACCGCACCGCGCCCAGCAGCGCGAACCCGGTGCCGTACGGCCCGAGCCGGGCGGCCTGGAGAAACCCGGCCAGCGCGCGCTCGTGCTCGCCGCGGCGCTCGTCGGCCTGGGCTGCCTGCATGTGGATCTTCACGTCGAACGGGTCCAGCGCGCGACCCTCGGCGATGGCGCGGTCCTCGGCCGCCGGGTCCGCGCGCCGCACCGCGATGTCCACCCGCCGGTCGATCAGCCGGCGGCGCAGCTCGGCGGCCAGCGCCCGGTCGTCGTCGGTGGCCGGGGACAGCGTGGCCAGCAGTCCGGTCGCGGCGGCAAGCAGGTCGGTGGCGTGCTGGAGGTCCCGCTGCCGTTCGGCGTGCATGACCTCGCGCAGCATCAGCCGGGCGAGCAGGATCGTGTGGTCGAACTCGCCGAGGTCGGCGGTCAGGCTCTTGAGCAACTCGCCGGCCACGGCGAAGTGCCGCGGCGCGGCGGAGTCGTCGCCGGCGTGCCGGGCGAGCAGGTATCCCCAGCCGGCGACCGCCTGCACGTGCACCACGGTCGGCGCCGGGTCGTCGGTCAGCCGCCGGTAGGCCGCCATGGTGCGCGCCGACAGCCCCTCCACCGCGAACAGCGCGGTCGCCCTCGCCCATTGCGCACTGGCCGGAACCAGGCGCGCACAATCGGTTTCCGGGATATCGGCGGGCACCACCGCCAGCGCCGATTCATGCAGGCACAGTGCCACCAGCCAATGGGCGAGACCGGCCCGGTCGATATCGTCGAGATCGGCTTTTCGGGCGAAAGCGTCGGCCAGTACCCGCCAGCCGGCGGAGGCCAGTTCCGGTGGAAGTCGGGTGGGATCGCGAATGTCGTACCGGTGCAGCCGGGACTCCTCCATGAGTAACTGCCGGTAACTGGCCGGCATGGTCATACCGAATCGGAGGGCGGCCGGCCGGCGCTGCTCGAACCGGCGGGCGGCGAGCAGCGGGCCGCGCGCGTGCAGTGTCGCCCGCGGTGAATCGGCACCGTCGAAATAGGGGCGGTGGACCTCGAATGTCAACCAGGACGGCGCATTCACGCCGATATGCCCGTGTGCCAGGTCCCAGCGGTCCACTCCGCGCTCCCTTCGCCGAGCCGCCGCCCCGCGAGGCGTTGGTTGCCCATGCCTCGCGGGGGAACCACAATCAGTTGTCGACCAGGCACGCCCAGCAGTCGGCCGCACCCGTGGTGATCTCCACCTGGTCAGCTAATGTTTCCCAGGTCTCGTAGTCCATTCAGAACTCCTTTCCGTGACCGAAAAGATCAGCTGAAACGGTAGCAGCGGAGGACGACCCCGAACAAGCGCCGATTCACGTGGAATTGTTTCCATCAGGAAACCCGACTGGTGACCTCTTCCAAAAAGTGGGCGACCTCGGCGTCGTCGGTCCAGTAATGCGGAGCAACCCTTACCTGACCGTCCGGCAGGGACACCTGCACTCCATTTGCGGCCAACTCTTGAACCAAATGGACACTGTCCACGGCCGGATGGACGAAACTCACAATGCCGGACCAGTTGTCCACACCGGCCGGCACTGAAATGGTGCAACCGATATCCACCAGACCGGCGCGCAGCCATTGCGTCAAACGGTGGACCCGGTCGGCCACTGCGGCGACCCCGACCGTTTCCAGCTCGGCAAGCGCGGCGGCCAGACCGACCATCCCGAGCACGTCGAACATGCCGCCCTCGACCCGGGCCGCGGTCGGCACCGGCGCCAGGTCGTAGCTGAAGTGCCCGGCCCCCTTGGACAGCATGTCGTTCGCGCCCTGGAAGCCGAACCAACCGTTCGGCGTGCGCAGCTCGGCCAGCCGCGCGGCCCGGCAGAAGAACACGCCGGTGCCCATCGGACCGTTCAGCCACTTGTGCGCCCCGGCGGCGAGGAAGTCGACCGGCGCGGCGCGCACCGACAGCGGCAGCACACCAAGGCTCTGCACGGCGTCGACACAGACCAGCGCGCCGGCCCGGTGGGCGAGCTCGCACACGGCGGCCAGGTCGATCCGGAACCCGGTGGCGAAGTTGACGTGGCTCACCGCGACCAGCCGGGTGGCCGGCCCGATCGCCGCCTCGAGGTCCTCCAGCCGGTACCCGCCGGCCCGCATCGGCACCCAGACCAGCCGCACGCCGCGGTCGGCCAGCGCCCGCCACGGATGCACGTTGGCCGGGAAGTCCCGGTCGAACACCACCACCTCGTCACCGGGCCGCCAGGCCAGGCCGTCGGCCACCAGGTGAATGCCGGTTGAGGTGTTCGGGGTGAACGCCACCTCGTCCGGCGAGCACTCGAGCAGCCCCGCGACCAGGGCCCGGGCCTGGCGGCGGGCCGGGAAGACCCGGCCGATGGCCACGCTGCCGTGCGGCAGGACCTCGTCCAGCGCCGCCCGCATGGCCGCCCGGGCCGGCGCACGCAGCCGGCCGAGACCCGCGTGGTCGAGGTAGACGGTCACCGCTGACCCCCTCGGGCGATCCGGACGGCCGCCGCGCCGGCCACGACCAGCGGGACCCCGTGCAGCAGCAGCACCCACCCGGGCAGCAGCTCCGGGCTGAGCACAACGCTGGTGACCAGCAGACCGGCCATGAATCCTCCGTTCACCACGACCTGGGACAGCCCGAACACCGGGCCGCGGTCGTCGTCGGGCAGCCGCTGGACCGCCTGTTTGAAGGCGATCTCGCTGACCGCGTCGCCGATCCCGGCCAGCGCGGCCGCGGCCAGCCGCAACCACCAGACGTCCAGCCAGAAGATGCCGATGAAGCCGACCGACATGACCATCGTGGCCACGCAGAACACCACGCCGGGCGCTCGGCCGATGATCCGGGTGACCAGCGGGCGGAGCACGAAGCTGCCCAGCAGCAGGCCGGCCGCCCAGACGCTCCACAGCAGACCGGCCGGCACGGTCGGGGCGTCCGGGCGCAGCTCGCTGCCCAGGATGGGGATGCCGACGTGTTGCGACGAACTGCCGAACGCGTCCAGGCACCGCACCACCAGCAGCGGCACCAGCCCGGCGGCGACCACCACCGGCCAGACCACCGGGCGCCGGCCGGCCGGCCGGCGCTCGCCCGGTTCCCGGAACCGCAGCCGCACCACCAGCAGCACCGCCGCCGACAGCGCGTAGCTGGCCGCGTCGAGCAGGAACACGCCGCGGAACCCGAACAGCGGGACCACGATCGCGGACAGACCCATGCCGGCCATGAACGCGATGCCCTTCAGGCCGGCGAGCACGCTGTTCATCAGCTGGCTGCGCCCGCCGGCCAGCACCGGGGTGGCCGCGGACAGCGTGGCCTCGAACACCGACCGGCCGGTGCCGATCAGGAAGACCGCGACGTAGAGCCACCAACTCTGGGCCGGCGCGGGCAGTCCGGCCAGGGTCAGCAGCACGGCCATCCGCAGCAGGTCCGCGAAGATCATCATCGACCGGCGGTTCCACCGGTCGCCGTACCGGTGGCCGAGCCGCCCGCCGGCGATCGCGCCCGCGTAGAGCGCCACGCTCACCATTCCGGTGGCCAGCGTGGACCGGGTGCGCTCCCATACGAAGATCGACAGGCAGACGAAGTCCAGCGCGTAGCCGATGTCGGAGATGCCCTTGGCGCACAGCAGCAGCACGAGCGCCCGGTCCCGTCCGGGTGCCCGTCGCTCCCCCGCGGGTAACCCACGCACGCCGGTCACACCAAGATCTAAGCCGGGCCGGCCGGCGCGTTCAATCGGCCGGTTTGCCGCATCACCCGTGTACCGGCCGCCCGCTCACCGTCCCCCAGATGCTCCACCTCGCCGAAACCCTCGCCGCGCTGAACTGACCGGGGTGCACCAGGATGGAATGCTGACGTGGCGAGGATGGGTACGGGTGGTGAACGCTGTGCGGTTGTGGTTGCGGCATGAGGTTCGGGGGAGTGAGCGGCGGGCGGTGTTGGTGCCTGAGGATGCCGCGCGGTTGGTTCGGGGTGGGGTCGAGGTGGTGGTGGAGGACTCGGCGCAGCGGGTGTTCGGGATCGAGGAGTATGTGGCGGCTGGGTGTGCGGTGGCCGAGCCCGGGAGCTGGGTGGACGCACCGGGGGATTTCGTTGTGGTGGGGGTGAAGGAGCTGCCGGAGGAACCGGCGGCGTTGCGGCATCGGCACGTGTTCTTCGGGCACGCGTACAAGGGGCAGGCGGGGGCGGGGGCGCTGTTGCGGAGGTTCGCCAAGGGGGGTGGGGCGCTGCTGGATCTGGAGTATCTGACCGATGAGGCGGGGCGGCGGCTGGTGGCTTTCGGGTACTGGGCCGGGTATGTCGGGGCGGCGCTGGCTGTGCTGTGCAAGACCGGTGACCTGCCGGTTCCGTTGGTGCCGTCGACCAAGGAGGAGCTGGACCGGGCGTTGGGCGACACGGGTGGCTCGGCGGGCACGGCGCTGGTGATCGGGGCGCTCGGCCGGTGTGGGCGGGGTGCGGTGGCGGCGTTGACCGAGGCCGGGATCGAGCCGACCCGATGGGACCTGGCCGAGACGCGGGAACTGGACCGGGCGGCCCTGCTTGATCACGACCTGCTGGTCAACGCGGTGCTCACCGAGCACCCGGCCCCGCCGTTCCTCACCCCGGCCGATCTGACCGGTCCGCGCCGGCTGTCCGTGCTCGCCGACGTCACCTGCGACGTCGGCTCGCCGAACCACCTGCTGCCGGTATACGACCGGAACACCACCTGGACCGAACCGGTGCTGGCGCTGGATGTCGCGCCACCATTGGAGATCATCTCCATCGACAACCTGCCCGCCCTGCTCCCCCGGGAAGCCAGCGTGGGGTTCTCCGCCGACCTGCACCCACTGCTGGCGGCGCTGCCGGACGGTCACCCGGCCTGGCGGCGCTGCCTGGACCGGTTCCACGCCGCACTGGCCGAGCTCGACCGTGACGACAAGGAGCGCACCCATGCCTGAGACCACCGTGCACTGGCTGGGCACCGGCCTGTCCACCGGCAGCGGCCTGCGCGCCGTGGCCGACGCTGCCGCCCGCAC
Source organism: Actinophytocola sp. (assembly GCF_035762905.1). Taxonomy (GTDB): domain Bacteria; phylum Actinomycetota; class Actinomycetes; order Mycobacteriales; family Pseudonocardiaceae; genus DASYTH01. The sequence continues at coordinate 23,190 of NZ_DASUCC010000127.1, read as the reverse complement.
CGTGCTGTGGGCCCGCTCCCCGGACAAGGCCGACGCACTGCTGCACCGCCTGGACCTGACCGGCCGGGTGGAGTCGCGCGCGCTGCCCCCGTCGCTCGACCCCCGGCCGCGGCCGGGCGACGTGGTCGTGTCGATGCTGCCGGCTTCCGAACATCCGGCCGTGCTTCGCCGCTGCCTGGACGCCGGGGCGCACTTCGCCTGTTCCAGCTACGACACCGAGCAGCTCGGCGAACTCGCGGACACCGCAGGCCGGGACGGCCTGGTGGTGCTCACCGAGTCCGGCGTGGACCCCGGCCTGGACCACGCCTTCGCCCACGACCTGATCGACCGCGCCCGTACCGCCCTCGGCGACGCCCCGGCCGCGATCACGTTCACCTCGTACTGCGGCGGCATTCCGGCCGTGGCCAACGACTTCCGCTACCGGTTCAGCTGGTCCCCGCTCGGTGTGCTCAACGCCCTGCGCCAACCCGCCCGCTACCTCGCCGACGGCGCCGAGCGGCTCGCCACCGAACCATGGGAGCACACCACCGAGTATTCGGTCGGAGGCGAGAAGTTCGAGGTCTACCCGAACCGGGACAGCGTGCCCTTCCTTGCCCAGTACGGCATTCCGGACGCCTGGCGACCGCACACGTTCGTCCGCGGCACGCTGCGGCTGCCCGGCTGGCACGCCGCTTGGCAGGACGTGTTCGCCGAGGTGCGCACCGGCGATCCGGGCCGGATCGCCGCCCTCGCCGAGGATCTGGCCGCCCGCTACCCGATGACCCCGACCGATCACGACCGGGTGGTGCTCACCGTCGCCCTCGACGTGCACACCGACGACGGCCGCACCTGGACCGGTGCGCACCACCTCGACCTCGCCGGCACCGCCACCGAGTCCGCCATGGCCCGCGCGGTGTCCCTACCGTTGGCCCACGGTGTCAACGAGATCCTCAGTGGACACACCGCACCCGGCCGCCACCACCTCGCCGACACCGGCCCGGAAGCCCGCCGCTGCCTGGAATTCCTGCACCAGCACGGCGTCCGCACCGAAGCCCGAACCCCCACCGGGGACCCCGCGCCCCAGCCGTGACCTCACCCGTGGCCATTCCCCCGCGTCGTACGGCGTTCGTGGGCACGCCAGGCGGACCGAAGCGTTTCCAGCTCAGCACCGGGAAACTCGTCGCCCCACGTGCCCCGGTATCCGCTCGTCCCGTATGTGTGCACCACGTCGTCGAAACAACGGATCACCGCCCGCGCCACCGTCCCGATGTCCTGCCGGGTGGACCAGATCACCTGCCCGGCACGATCCGGACCGTCCTGATCGGACAGTTGGAGCAGGCGCACCGACACCTGGTCGTCCTCGCGGTGGAAGTCCCACCGGACCACGGTCGGCTCGGCATGGAACTCGACCCGGATCTCGGTTTCGGTCAGCAGCAGCCGGGTGATCCCGACCAGCAACTCCTCCGGCGCCGTGGTGACGTAGGAGACGGTCAGCTCGACCTCCGACCGGTCGTCGCCGACGAAGCACTGCGCCCATCCCGGGCCGGTGAGCAGCCAGCGCAGCCGCAGGCCGGTCATGACCGGCTCCGGGACGTTTCGGGCCGGCGCCGGCCGAAGCCGGTGGCTACTTCGACGGCGTGGCCGACGCGCAGGGCGAGGCGGTCGGCCCGGGGAGCGGTGACGATCTGCAGGCCGACCGGGAGACCGGCGGGGGTGAAGCCGGCCGGGACGGACAGGGCCGGGCAGCCGGTGACGCTGATCAGGTACGCCGATCGCATCCACTCGAGGTAGTCGCTCATCGGCTGGCCGGCGATCTCGGTGGGATACTCCAGCTCGACCGGGAACGGGGCCACCTGGCTGACCGGGAGCACGAGCACGTCGTACCGGGTGAAGAACTCGCACACCCGCTCGTGCAGCGCGGCGTGCAGCACATGGGCCCGGCCCACCTCGGGGCCGGTCAGTCGACGACCAGCGGCGATGTTGTCGCGCAGGGTCGGCTTGAGCAGGTGTGGATGCCGGTCGAGCAGCTCGCCATGGGTCAGCTCGAACTGCCACGCGCGCAGGGTGCGGAACACCTCGTCGGCGCCGGAAAGATCGGGGCTGTCCGGCTCGACGCGGCAGCCGAGTCCGGTCAGGACGGTGGGCGTTGCGGCCAGCACCGCGGCGACCTCCGGATCGACCGGGATCATTCCGCCGAGGTCCGGCGTCCACGCCACGCGCAGCCCGGACAGGTCCGGATCCAGCGGCTCGGCGAACGGGGCACCGGGCGCCTCCAGCGCGATCGGGCTGCGCGGATCCGGCCCGGCGAGGACGGACAGCAGCAACGCCGCGTCGGCGACGGTGCGGGCCAGCGGGCCCTGCACGGTCATGGTCGACCACGGTGCGCGGCTCGGCCAGGACGGCACCCGGCCGGGCGAGGGCCGAAACCCGACCACGTTGCAGAACGACGCCGGGTTGCGCAGCGAGCCGCCCATGTCGCTGCCCTCGGCCAGCGCGCACATCCCCGCGGCCAGCGCCGCCGCCGCGCCGCCGCTGCTGCCGCCGGCCGACCGGTCCGGCGCGTACGGGTTGCGGGTCGCCCCGAACACCGGGTTGAACGTGTGCGACCCGGCACCGAACTCGGGCACGTTCGACTTGCCGATGCTGATCGCCCCGGCGGCCCGGAGCCGGGCCACCACCAGCTCGTCGCGGTCCGGCACATGGTCGGCGAACACCGGCGAGCCGTAGGTGGTGCGGACCCCTTCGGTGTCGTGCGTGTCCTTGTGCACCACGACGATCCCGTGCAACGGCCCGACCTCCGCACCGCCGGCCAGCCGCTCGTCGGCCGCCCGGGCCTGCGCGAGGGCCCGCTCCGCGGTGAGCGTCACGATCGCGTTCACCGGCGGGTTGGCCCGCTCCACCTGATCCAGATGAGCCGCAACGACCTCCCGCGCCGACAGCGCACGGCTGCGCACCAGGTGGGCCAGTTCGCCCGCGGTCCGGTAGACGACCTCCACCGGACAAACATTAGAGGGCACGGGCAACCGCCGACGAGATCGCGACAGGGGCGCCTGATCGCGGCCCTACCGGCCGGGCAGGGCTTCCTGCAGCTTCGTCCTGGCGCCCTGGGCGAGCAGGTGCCAGGCGTTGGGGTCGCCCTTGAGCACGGCCTCGGCGGCGGCCTTGATCTGGTCGAAGGTGGCGTGCGGTGGGATCGGCGGCACCTCGGGATCGCAGTGCACGTCCAGCAGTGCCGGGCGATCCGCGTGCAGCGCCCGGTCCCAGGCCCCGGCGAGCTGGTCCGGGTCGTCCACGGTGATCGCCTCGAACCCGACCGCGCGGGCGATCTCGGCGTAGGAGATGTCCGGCAGGTTCTGGGACTGCTCGAACTTCGGGGCGCCGCCGAGCGCGCGCAGCTCCCAGGTGACCTGGTTGAGATCGTTGTTGTGCAGCACGCAGATCGCGATCCGCGGGTCGGCCCACAGGTGGTGGTACTTGGCGATGGTGATCAGCTCGGTCAGGCCGTTCATCTGCATGGCGCCGTCGCCGACCAGCGCGACCACCGGTCGGTCCGGGTGGGCGAACTTCGCGCCGATGGCGTAGGGCACCCCGGATCCCATGGTGGCCAGGGTGCCGGACAGCGAGCCGCGCATGGTGCCGCGCATCTTCAGGTCGCGGGCGTACCAGTTGGCCGCCGAGCCGGCGTCCGCGGTGACGATCGCGTCGTCCGGAACGCGTTCGGACAGCTCCCACACGATCCGCATCGGGTTGACCGGTTTCGCCGACAGCATGGCTTGCCGCTCCACGGTTTCCCACCACCGGGCGACGTTGCGCTCCACCTTCTCGCGCCAACCGCGGTCGGTTGCCGGGCGAAGCTTGGGCAGCAACGCGGCCAGCGTTGCCTTCGCATCGCCGACCAGGGCGACCTCCACGGGGTAGCGCAGGCCGATCAGGCTGGCGTCGAGGTCGATCTGCACGGCCCGGGCCTGGCCGAACTCGGGCAGGAACTGCGAGTAGGGGAAGTTGGATCCGACGATCAGCAGCGTGTCGCAGTCGCGCATCAGCTCGTAGCTGGGCCGGGTGCCGAGCAGACCGATCGATCCGGTCACCCATGGCAGCTCGTCGGACAGCACATCCTTGCCCAGCAACGCTTTCGCCGCACCGGCACCGGTGATCTCGGCTACCCGCGGTAGTTCGGCCGCGGCGCCGCGCGCGCCCTGCCCGACCAGCATGGCCACCCGGCTGCCGGCGTTGAGCACCTCGGCGGCCCGCTCGATCTCGGCCGCCGCGGGCAGCACGGTGCTGGCCGGGACGCTCGGCGGGCTGGACGGCACGTTCTTGAACTCGTGTCGCGGCGGGGTGTACTTCTCCTCCTGCAGATCCGCCGGAATGATCACGGCGGTCGGCGCGCGCCGGGCCAGCGCGGTGCGGATCGCCCGGTCGATCGCGTTCGGCAGCTGCTCGGCCACGTTGACCTCGACCAGGTAGTCGCTGGCCACGTCCTTGAACAGGGTCTGCAGATCCACCTCCTGCTGGTAGGCCCCGCCCATCGCGCTGCGCGCGGTCTGGCCCACGATCGCCACCACCGGCACGTGGTCCAGCTTGGCGTCGTAGAGGCCGTTGAGCAGATGGATCGCGCCCGGGCCGGACGTGGCCAGGCACACCCCGACCCGGCCGCTGAACTTGGCGTACCCCACCGCGGCGAGGGCGGCCATCTCCTCGTGCCGGGCCTGCACGAACTTGGGCCGGTCGTCCGCCCGGCCGAACGCGGTGAGGATCCCGTTGATCCCATCACCCGGATAGGCGAACACCTGCTCCACATCCCAGTCCCGCAGGCGCCGCACCACGTGGTCGCCAACCGTCTCAGCCACAGCGGTTCATCCCCTTTCCCGGTGTCCGGTCGGACTACCCGCGCCGCCACGACCCGCACATAACGATTAGGTAACGGCGCTCGGTGCTACCCTGCCGCGCGAGGTGATGTTGCGATGGGCGATCAGGCCGAACCGACCCTGCGCCCGATCGCCGGACCCGCCGAGCTCGACCTGTTCTGCCGGTTTCCCTATGCCCTCAACGAAGAACTCGCCGACGATCTCGCCGCCGGCCGGCGCCGGCCGGAATGGCTGTGGGTCGCCCTGCGCGGCGATCACCTGCTGGCCAGAGCGGCCTGGTGGGGCCGGGCCGGCGCGGACGTTCCGTCCCGTCTGGACATCTTCGACATCGACGACACCGCCGCCGCCCGGCTGCGCGTCGGTGAACGACTTCTGCGCACCGCGCTGGCGGCCATCCTCCCCGGCACGGCGCCGCGACCCGAGTACGGCCGGTACGTCCCACCCGACTGGCGGGCGAATCCGGCCGGCAAACGCGCGGTCGAGGACCGGATGAGGGTTCTTGAGCGGACCGGCGCCCGGTTGTTCGTGGAACGACTGCGACTGGAATGGCGCCCGGACGCACCACTTCCGCGGCCGAGCGGCCGGCTGGAGTTCCGGTCCATTCGCGACTCCGACGAACTGCTGGCGTTGCTGGCGCAGGCGCTGGACGCAACGCTGGACGCCCACAGCCGACACGACCTGGCCGTGCTGTCCGTCCGGGAAGCGGCGATCCGGCACTACGACGACGAACTCGCGCGCTACACCAGCCCGCGGGACTGGTGGCGGGTCGCCACCCTGCTCGACGGAGCGCCGGTCGGCTTCGTGATCCCCGCGCGCAACGACTACAACCCGATCATCGCCTACCTCGCGGTACTCCCGGCCCACCGCGGCAACGGCTACGTCGACGACATCCTCGCCGAGGGCACCCGAATCCTTGCCGCACAACACGTTCCACGGATCCGCGCCGCGACCGACCTCGGCAACATCCCCATGGCCGAAGCCTTCCAGCGCGCCGGCTACGTCAACTTCGAACGCGAGATCATCATGACCTGGAGCTGTCAGAGATAGTCGAACACCGGGGGGAAGATCAGGACCACGATCCAGGCCCACCCGGCGAACACCGGAAGATAGGTGGTTTGCCAGCGTTCCAGGGTGGCGAACGGGGTGGTGCGGCGGAGCAGACCGAGCAGCAGCCAGGCCGACCAGGCGAGGTTCGCCAGCAGGATCACGTTCTCGCCCAGGGCGGCCGCCTTGTTCGGCGTGGTGCCGAACTCGGTGATCCGCCCGACGATCTCCAGCAGCACCAGCACGTCGATGGCCAGGGCGCTGACCACGAGGGCGAGCTGAAGCTTGTCGAAGAGTGCGGGCGGGGCCAACGGGTCGCGGGCCGAGATGGTGTAGAGCAACAATCCCAGCACCACGACCAGCAGCAGGTCGAACAGGATCAACGCGTCCCGCTCGACGTCGATACCGTCGCTGGTGACCCCCACGGCGACCAGGAAAGCCAGCAGGGCCGCAGCGAACAGCGGGGTGAACAGTCGGGTCAGCACCGGGGCGATGTTCTCCACCACGCTCTGTTTCGCCTCGACCAGCCACCCGGCCACCACCACCGCGGCCGCCGCTCCGCACGGAATGAGCCACTGCACGACGAAGTCTTCCGGCGAGACCCCGATCGCCTCGAACGTCCCCAGCGTGAAGGCGACCAGTACCCCGCCGCCGAGCGCGATGAGGACGTAGTAGACGAACCATTCCCCGGTGAACCGGATGAAGTCCATCCGCCGGCGCGGCGCGCGCAACTCATCGGCCACATAGGCCAGACCGACCACGAACCACAACGCGATTGGCAGATGGATACTGGTCAACACCAACGACTGCGACTCATCGCCGAGCGAGTAGACGTTGGCTCCCACGGCACCCAGCACGAACAACGCCACCAGCACGCCGATCAGCGCCTTGCTGGCCTGCCGGCGCCAGGCCAGAAACCCGGCCAGCCAGGGCAGCGCGAACAGGCTGAAGTTGGTCGCATAGAACGCGCCGTCCTCGTCGAAGCCGAGACCGAACAGGGCCGGCACCTTGACCGACACCGCCGCCCCCGCCGCGGCGCCGACCATGACGAGCAGATCCCGCCGCGACCGCCGCTCCGCGACCGGACCGTCCTCAGGTTGGCCGGTCAGCACCAGCTGTTTCCACAGCCGCTCCGAATGCTCCCTGGCGAACTCACGGGACAGCTCGTCCAGGCTGCCCATGCGCTTGACCGCGACCAGAAACGCCTCATCGGCGTGCAGCCCGGCGGCGAGCAGCTCCGCGACCGAACCCCGCAGATGATCCTCGAGTTCCTCGGCATCGGAGCCGTGCAGCTGCGGGCGGCGCTGCACGTACTGCCGCCACTGCGCGAACTGCGCCTCCAGCTCGTCCTGACGGTCGGTCATGCGAAGCTCCCCACCGGAATCGTGATCATCGGGCGGGCGTCGCCACGCCAGATCTGCTTGAGTGCGCCAACAACCGTGTCCCACTGCCGGCGTTGCTCGGCCAGCTCGGCCACGCCGCTGCGAGTGATCCGGTAGTACTTGCGGCGCCGCTCCCCCGCCACCGCCTGCCAACTCGACTCCACATAGCCCAACCGCTCCAACCGGTGCAGCAACGGATAGAGCAACCCCTCGGTCCAGTCCAACTCGCCCCCGGACAGCTCGTTGATCCGCCGCAGGATGGCGTAGCCGTAGCTGTCCCCTCCGGCCAGGATGCCTAACACCATCGGCGTCGCCGATGCGGCCACGAGATCCTTGGTGACCTTCACCCGACCTCCACGTATGTCCGATACCCCTAGCAGCACGATGCATAGTAGAGCTAGGTAATATTGGACGCAACGCCGGGGTCGGTCAGCGCGGTGACCAGGTCACTTCCGCCATGCCGGCCACCGTGTCCGCCGGCGGGCGGCGGACAGGCGGGGCGGCGCCCCAGTCGGCGAACACCGTCGTGGTGTGGTGCTGCTGGCGGTCCTCGCCGACCGACGACTGCTCGGCCCGGGTCACCCGGTCCGCGTCGTCGGTCCACACGGTCAGCGTCACCTCGCTGCTGGCCGAGGTGGCCGGGTTGGACTCCTCCGCCCGGCCGGCGGCGAGCACATAACGGTCGCCGGTGGCCGCCACCAGCCGCAGCGTGTCCCGGTCCAGGTCGCCGAACAGCGCGCTGGGGTGAAAGTCGTTGCTGTCCATGCTGATCTGGCGGGTCAGGTCCCAGACCCAGGGCACCTGGGTGTCCCGGTCGAGCCGGACGAACGACTTGCCCACCGGCAGCCGCAACCGGGTGTGCTCGACGTAGGTCTCCCGGGTGTCGTCGAAGTCCACCACGTGGTAGCCGGACCGGCCGTACTTCGACTCATGCCGCATCGTGACGTCGGAATCCTTGGTGGTGCCGAGGAATCCGCTCGTGGCCAGGTGCAACACACCCGACCAGGTGGTGTGCCACGGGTCACGTCCCTCGGCCCGGGTGTCCACCTCGAACCGCACCGATCCCTGGTGCGCCATCGCGTCCCGCCACCGGTCCAGCAGTTCGACCGGATCGGCGGCCGCGGCCGGCGCACCACCGCCGCATCCGGTCAGCAGCAGCAACAACACGGGAAGCAGTCGGCGAAGCACCGCGCCAGTGTTGCCCATCGCCGGATCGCGCGGCGTGCTTTCGGCGAAGATCGACGGGTGGCTTGTGGCCGGGTTCCGTCCATTCGACGGCATTCTGTCCAGTGTGGAACCTCGATGCCGGTGGTGTAATGGCCGGCATCGACGTCAGCTGCCGATGCGAGGGGGCTGTCTGATGGAGTTCCGTACCAGACCGGATGGGACGAAGTATCCGTTGGCCGGCGGTGGCGGCAAGGGCGGTGGCAAGGGTGGCGGCGGAGCCGTCCTCGCGGTGCTGGCCGCGGTGGCCCTGGCCGGTGGGGGTGGGGCGGTGGGGGCGGGCGGGCTGGGTGCGAGCGGCGGCGGTGGCACGGCGGCCGGGAGTGTTCCGGGCAACCTTTCTCGGGACGTGGTCGACTCGCTGCCGGGCCGCGACCTCAGCACCCGCCGCGCCGAGGGGCGGAAGTCGGCCCGGCAGGGGCGGGCGAACGAGGCGTGGAGCCGGGTGAAGTTCAAGGAGCTGAACCGAAAGATCGAGACCGGGGTGGCGTGTGTGGCCTCCGCCACGGGTCGGGTTCGGCAGTTCCTGACCCGGACTCCGTGCACCTCCCTGGCCGGCATGATGCTCCTCGTCGGTGACGGGCAGGGAAACGCGGCCGTCGTCTCCGTCGTGCGGATCGGGTTTCGGACCGCCGCGCAGGCCAGTGCGTTCCAGGAGGTGGAGGACGTCGGTGGCAGCGGGGATGTTCGTCCGCTGCCCGTTTCCGCGGTACTGGATCTGGCCGGCGTCGAGATCACCGGGCAGCACTACCACATTCGCCGGGACGGGGCCGCCGCCCGGGTGATCGGTGAGGCCGACGTGGCGACCGGGACCATCGATCGCGAGGTGCTCCTTGCCTTGGCGGACATCGGTTCCTATCTGCCGATCAGGTAGGTCACCCAGCGGAGGTCGGCGGGGGCGAGGGTGCGCGGCGGGGTTGCGCGTCGCGGTTCGGGTATGTGGATCCAGGCCTTCGCGCGGACCTCCTTGACGCCGACGTGAACGCGGGTGAAGCGGGCGGGGTCGATGTTGCGGTGGTTGTGCCGGACCATGGCCTGGTAGATCGCTTCGGAGGCGATCAGGATCAGGTCGGCGTCCGGGTGGTGGGTGAACACCCGGCACACCGGCCGGCTGTTGACCAGGCGGCAGGTCAGGTTCAGATCGGTGCCGACACAGCCGAGCGGGCCGTGCAGCACCTCACCGGCGTGCACGGCGACCCGCAGCCTGAGCCGCGGCCCTTGTCCGCGCCTGCGGTTGCAATCCCGCAGTCCGGCACTCAGGTAAGGGATCACGGCGTCGAGCACCTGGGTCTTCGGCACGGTCGCGGGGATGAACAGGATCATGCCGTCACCCCGGTCCTCCGTACGGAGCTTGTGCCACGGGATGCCGGCGGCCCGGAACGCGGCCTGAACCAGCTCGTCGAGCAACGTCCGGGCCCGCAGCTGGGTGAGATCGTCCCAACTGCCCGATCCGGCCGTGTCGATGGCGACGATCAGTTCGTACCGGGGGTCCACCGGATCGGGGGCGCGCCGGCGCCTGGTGTCGAGGCCGGTCGCCAGCGTTTGGCAGAACAGCGTGGCAAGTTGCAGGAATCCAAGTTCCAAGGCGAACCTCCGCACTTTCGTGGGTGAGCGGACAAGTGGCCACTGGCCGGACAGTTCCCACCGATGGCCGGGTCCGGGTATTTATCCGGCCTGCTGCCGTCCCTGGAGAGGTATCCGAGGCGTGGGGAGTGCGGTATGGCCGTCGTCGTCGAGCAGGGCCGCGATCGAAGGGATGCGGCGTGCCCTGGCCAGACAACGCTGGCGGGTCGGACCGATCGCGCCGAGCGGGATGCCGAGGCTCGAGCTGATCTCCGCGTAGGTGGCCGGCGGGTCGGCGAACAGCATCGCCAGCAGGTCCCGGTCTCGCTGCGGGAGCTGCGCGAACGCGCCGCGCACGACGCCACGGCGCTCCTCGGCGAGCAGGTGCACGTCGGTGCCCGGCTCGGTTCCGATGGAGAACTCCCGGCCATCCGGAATCTGGCGCCGTTTGTCCCGCAACATGCGCAGGCACTCGCGCCGGGTCGCGGTCATCAGCCAGCCGGGCAACGCTTCCGGCCGGCGGATCGTGACCATGCCGGTCAGCAGGCCGAGCCAGACGTTTCCGCTGACGTCGTCGGCGTCCGTGCCGAAGATTCCATGATCACGACACACGGCGAACACCAGCGGGGAATATCGGCGCAGGATTTCGCGCCAGGCCGTCTCCGTACCCTGCCGGGCGCTTTCGAGCAGGGCTGTTACCGACTTGTCCGGCATTTTTCCACTCCCTTTATCGGATCTGCCGATACCTCTCCCTCAACACCGGGGTGGCCCAGTGGGCTCACGATGTCGCGACGCCCTGGTTGTGAACCTTGCGACAACCTTGAGAAGCAGGCAGCATCGACGAGATCGCGAATCATGAGTGGGCGACCGAGGGTCAGCTGCATGGAGTTCCGGCTGTTCGGCGAGATTCAACTCAACGCGGCGGGTCGGTTGCTGGATGTCGGCGCCCCGCGGCAACAACGAGTGCTGGCCGCACTTGCGGTCGACGTCGGCCGGCCGGTGCCGGTCGAGACACTGATCGATCGGGTATGGGACGATTCCCCGCCGGCAATGGCCCGGGATGTGCTTTATCCGTACCTAAGTAAGCTCCGCCGCCTGCTTAAGCAGGCGACCGAGATCACCGGGACGGAGGCGCGAATCGACAAGCGGAGCGCCGGATACGTCCTGGAAATCGATCCGGATCTGGTGGACCTGCACCGCTTCGCGCTGCTCGTCGAGCGCGGCACCGGCAGCACCACCGCCGACGCGGACCGGGCGACCGTGCTGGCCGAGGCACTGGACCTGTGGCGGGGGCCGCCGCTCGCCGGGATCGCCGGCGAGTGGGTGACCAAGACTCGGGAAAGCTGGTACCGGCTACGCCTGGACGCGGTCGTGCATCTGGGCGCGGTCCTGCTGTCGCTCGGGCGGGCCACCGACGCGATCCGCACGCTGCCCGACCTGATCGACGAGTACCCGCTTGCCGAACCGCTCGAAGCGCTGCTCATCCGGGCATATCACGCGGACGGACGCGACGCCGAGGCGATCGACCGCTTCGGCCGCATCAAGCGCCGGCTCGCCGACGAACTGGGCACCGATCCCGGCCCGGAGCTCATCGAGCTGCACTCGGCGATCCTGCGCGGCGAACTTCCCGCGGCCGAGCGGACGAACCCGCTGGCGACTCCCGCACAGCTGCCGCCGGACCTGTACGGCTTCGCCGGCCGCGAGGACGAGCTGCGGCTGCTGGACAGTTTGATCGACGTCGACTCGGCCACGCGCATCGTCGCGGTATCCGGCACCGCCGGGGTCGGAAAGACCGCGCTGGCCGTGCACTGGGCGCACCGGGTTCGGGACCGGTTTCCGGACGGCCAGCTCTACGCGAATCTGCGCGGGTTCGACCCGACCGGCTCGCCGGTCACCCCGGCCGAGACCGTCCGGGGTTTCCTGGACGCCTTCGAGGTGCCCGGCAAGCGCATTCCGGCGAGCTTCGAGGCCCAGGTCGGGCTGTACCGCAGCCTGCTCGCCGACCGGCGGGTACTGGTGATCCTGGACAACGCGCGGTCCGCCGAGCAGGTGCGGCCGCTGCTCGCCGGCTCGCCGGGCAGCCTGGCCCTGATCACCAGCCGGGCGTTGCTCACCAGCCTGGTCGTCGCCGAGGGAGCGCACGCGCTGGACATCGATCTGCTCGACGTCAGCGAGTCACACGAGCTGCTCGCCGGCCGGCTGGGCGCCAACCGCGTCGCGGCGGAACCCGTGGCGGTGCAGGAGATCATCGAACTCTGCGCCCGGCTGCCGCTGGCGCTCGCGGTGGTCGCCGCACGCGCGGCCACGCATCCCCGGTTCCGGCTGGCGGCGCTGGCCGACGAACTTCGCGCCGCCCGCGGCGGCCTCGACGAGTTCGCCAACGCCGATCCGACGACCGATCCGCGGGCGGTCTTCTCCTGGTCGTACCTGCAGTTGACCGAGCCGGCCGCGCGGTTGTTCCGGCTGATCGGCCTGCACTCGGGACCCGACATCGGCGTTCGCGCCGCGGCGAGTCTCACCGGGGTGCCCACCAGCAACGCGCGTCACCTGCTCGCCGAGCTGGCCCGCACCAACCTGCTCACCGAGCACCGGCCCGGCCGCTACGCGTGCCACGACCTGTTGCGTGCCTACGCCTCCGAGCAGGCCACCGCGCTCGACCCGGAAGACGACCGCCGCGCCGCGCACCGGCGGCTGCTGGTCCACTACATCCACAGCGCCAACCACGCCGACGCCCGGCTCGATCCACATCGCAAGGAACTGCCGGCGCTGACCGGGCTCCTGCCGGGAGTCTCGGCCGAGACCATGGCCGACAACGACCAGGCACTGGCCTGGTTCAACGCCGAGCACCGCGTGCTGCTCGGCGCCATCCGCCAGTCCGCCGAGCTCGACGCCGAGGTCTGGGAGCTGGCCTGGGCGATGCAACGATTCCTCAGCTTCCAAGGACATTGGCACGACATGCTGGTGGCCTGCTCGGTGGCGGTCGCCGCCGCCGAGCGACTCGACGATCCGTTCCGGCAGGCCTTCGCGCACCACCAGATGGGCTGTGCGCACGTCTGGTTCGACGAGCACGAAGAGGCCAGCCGCCGGTTCGACATCGCGCTCGAGCTGTATCGGGCGGCGGGCGACCTGGCCGGTCAGGCCCGAGTCGAGTACGACCACGCCTGGAACCTCGAGCGGCAACAGCGCAACGTCGAGGCGTTCGACCACGCCGAGAAGGCACTGGACCTGTTCCGCGCGGCCGGACATCAGGCCGGACAGGCCAAGCTGCTGAACGCGATCGGCTGGTTCCACGCCCAGCACGGCGACTACCACGCCGCCCTCGGCTTCTGCCGGGAAGCTCTCGAACTGCAGACCACGATCGGCGACGACCGCGGTGCCGCCCAGACCTGGCACAGCATCGGCTACGCCCATCACCACCTCGGCGACCACCCACGCGCGATCGAATGTTACGAGTCGGCGATCGGACTGTGCCGTATGTACGGCTATCCATACCTCGAAGCGGTCGCGCTGTCGTCGCTCGGTGACACCCACGACGATGCCGGCGATCACGAGTCGGCCCGCATCGCCTGGCAGCGATCGGTCGAAATTCTCGATCGCCTTGGCCATACCGACGCCCAGGAAACCCGCGCCAAACTGGCAAACTCCCCGCAAGTATGATTCTCGACAATTTCTGAAAGGTGGGGGCAATGAGTGATTTCAACCCAGACAGTAGTGCCCTGTCCGCGAAACTCAAGGGCTGGTTGCCGAACAGTGGACTCAGCGGCGACCAGCAGACATTGCTGCGAGCAATGCTGGGTGTCGCCCGCGGTATCACCGATGCCGGCAACGGTAGCGATGCGCCGAATCTCACCAGAGACTTCGACCACGCATTCGATCCCCTGACGACGGACAAGGTCAACCTGCTCCTGAAGTACCGGAACGGTTCGCCCGCCGCGATCGTGTACGAGGAACCACCGACGGCCACGGACAACGGTTACCGCGCCGCCACTCCCAGGATCGTGCGGAGCCAGCCGAAATGACCGACGGTGCACCGGCGGCCTTGCCGACCGTCCTCGTGTCCATGCCGTTCATGCAGGTCGACCGGCCGTCGATACAGCTCGGCCTGCTGAAGGCGATCGGGGCGGCACACGGCTTTCCGGTGCACACACTGCACGCCAATCTCGACTTCGCGGCCGCGATCGGCGTGGATCGCTACCGGCTGCTCGCCGACCAGCACACGAGGATGGTCGGCGAGTGGCTGTTCGCGCTCGAGGCGTTCGGGGACGCCGCACCCGACCGGGAGGCCGGGCTGCTGGCGGAGTTCGGCGAGGAGTTCGCCCGGTTGGCCGGGTCCGCGGCAGCCGCGCGGGAGCAGTTGCTTGCCATTCGGGACCACGACGTACCCGCTTTTCTCGATGCCCTCGTCGACGGCTACCCGTGGTCCGAGGTTCGGGTCGTCGGGTTCAGCTGCACGTTCCAGCAGAACACCGCCTCGTTCGCCCTTGCCCGCCGGTTGAAGCGGCGCTACCCGGAGATCGTCACCGTGTTCGGCGGTGCGAACTTCGACGGCGAGATGGGCGTCGAGTTGGTGCGGTCGGTCGACTGCGTCGACTTCGCCGTTGTCGGCGAGGCGGACAGCGCGTTTCCCGCGCTGCTTTCCGCCCTCGCCGCGGGCACGGATCCCACCGCCGTGCCCGGGGTCGCCACCCGAGATGTCGCGACCGCGCCGGCACCGCCGCACGAGCAGCTCGACGACCTGCCGGCGCCGGACTACGGCGAGTACTTCGAGCGGGCCGGCCGGCTCGGGCTGCCGACCGAAGCGGTCTGGATCCCGTTCGAGTCGGCCCGCGGTTGCTGGTGGGGCGCCAAACACCACTGCACCTTCTGCGGCCTCAACCAGACCACGATGCGATTCCGGGCCAAGTCCCCCCGGCGGGTGCTCGACGAGCTCGCCGTCCAGAGCCGGCGCTACCGGCGCTTCCGGTTCGAAGCGGTCGACAACATCCTCGATCCGCGTTACCTGCGCGAACTCTTCCCGGCGATCACCGAAAGTGCCAGCGACTACCAGTTCTTCTACGAGGTCAAGGCGAACCTCAGCAGAGCGCAGCTGAAGACCCTTGCGCTCGGCGGCGTCACGCACCTGCAACCCGGCCTCGAGTCGCTGAGCTCCGCGGTGCTGCGGTTGATGGACAAGGGAGTCCGCGCCGCGCAGAACGTGAACCTGCTCCGCTGGGCCCGGTACTACGGCATCGAGGTGACCTGGAACATCCTGTGGGGCTTCCCCGGCGAGACCGAGACGGACTACACGGAACAGGCCGGGGTGGTCCCGCATCTGGTGCACCTGCAGCCGCCGGCGTGCGCCGGACGGGTCGCGTTGGAGCGGTTCAGCCCGATGCACAGCCAACCCGGCCGGTTCCCGACCCGCTACCGGAAACCCGAGGCGAGCCACCGGTACGTGTACCCGGACACCGTGGACCTCGACCGGGTCGCCTACTTCTTCGACTACGAACTGACCGACGCGCTGCCGCCGGCGGCATACTCCGCGCTGCGCAAAGCGATCGCCGAATGGACCACCGCGTGGCAGCCGGACGACCGGCCGGCACTCGTCTACCACTCGTCCCCGGGCTATCTCCGCATCGTCGACGCCCGGCATCGCGGACAAGAAGGGTCGTACACCTTCCACGACGTCCTGGCCGCCATCTACCTCGACTGCAGCGACCAGCCGCGGACCGCAAGGGCCGTCCATCGCCGGCTCGAACTGGACTGTTCGGTCGGCGTTGTCGAGGACGCCTTCCAGCGGTTCCAGGAGCGCGGGCTCATGTTCCGCGACGGTGATCTCGCGCTGTCCCTGGCGATACCGGCAGTGCCGGGACGGTGAGCCGGATGAGCTGGAGTGCCTGGATACCGTTGGGCAGCCCGCCGGGCGGGGTGGTCGGCCGGCCGGCGATCTCGTCCCGGGAGACCGGCACGAACGTCTACGTGCGCGGCAGCGACAACGCCCTGTGGCAGTTGGGTTCCGCGAACGGGCAGTGGCACGGCTGGGACCGGCACGACGACGGTCTGGTGCTCGCGTCGTCACCGGCGGTCGGTTCGATGGGGCCCGATCACGAGATCGTGTTCGCGGCCGGGACCGACGGCACCTTGTGGGGCAAGGGATGGACCTCCGGTGCCGGGTGGAGTCCTTGGGGCTCGCTGGGCACCACCGCGACCGGATTCGTCGGCGACCCGGTCGCGATCTGCCGCAACCCCAAGGTGTGCCACGTCTATCTGCGGGGTGGCGACAACTTTCTCTGGCAGCTGGTCTGGTTTCACGGTGCCTGGTACTGGGGCCGGCACGAGGACGGGGCGCTGCTCGCCGCCGACCCGGCGGCGGCATCGAGCGGCCCGGACCACGAGATCGTGTTCGTGGTCGGCCTCGGCGGTCACGTGTGGTCGAAGGAGTTCAGCTCGGGTACCGGCTGGAGCGACTGGAACTCCCTCGGCTCGCCGAACGGGGACGCCGTCGACGGTCTTTGCGCGGTCTCCCGCCACCCAACGGTCGTCGACCTCTACGCCCGCGGTGCGGACAAAGCCCTGTGGCAGCGGGAATATCGCAACGGCAGTTGGCACGGCTGGTACCGGCACGAGGACGGCGCGGCGCTCGGCTCCGGACCCGCCGCGGCAACCCGCGGGCCCGAGCACGAACTGGTGGTGCATCGCGGCCCGGCCGCCCAACTGTTCCTGAAGTGGTGGGAGCCGAACCTGCGCACGGTGGACGTCAACCTGATCCGGGTCGGGCTCGACTGTCTCTTCCCGCCCATCGGGCCGGAGAGCACGCTGGCGTTGGCCCGCTGGATCTGCTTCCAGGCCGGACTCGACGTTCGTGCGGTCCGGCAGTTCCGCATCGGGCCCGGGGCGGCCGCCGCCTGGGAGATCATCGACGGTCCGGCCGAAGCCGAGGAGTTGGCCGACCGGTGGTCGATGCGCGGCAGCGCCCTGGATGTGTTCGTCGTTCGGGCGGTGAACGTGCCGGACGGCGCCGCGACCGTCTGGAGTGACCGGGACGTCGACCCACCCGGCGGCGGTGTGTTCTCCCTGAACGGAACCACCGGCGTGGAGCACACCTGCGGACCCAACCCGATCGTCTGCGGCTGGCAGGCCGGAACCGGGCGCGGTACCGCCCTGGCGACCCGGTTCGGCGCCAGCGCCCCCGGTGCGATCCGGCATCCGGTGGCCGCGCTGCTGACCGGCCGGGCGGAGTCCGCGGCGATCGACTCGCTGGACCGCGCAGCCCTCGACGAGCTGCGTGCGATCGCCGGTGGCGCCGCCCATCCGCACTACCGGCTGCGGGCGATGTCCCTACTCGCCGCGGCCAAACCGGACGACGGCCGGCAACTGTTCCGCGCGGCGCTGCGGGACGAGTGCGCCGACGTCACCGTGCGCGCCGCCGCGGCGACCTGGCTGTCCCGGTTCGCCGGCCCGCAGGCGCAGGCCGCGCTGCTCGCCGCGCTGGCGTCCGAGCGGTCCGTCCCGGTCCTGCACAAGATCATCGCCGGGCTGGCCCGGGTCGGCGAGGAGGACGTCATCCCGGTGCTGTCCGAACTGGCGGACACCGATCCGAACCTGGCCGGGCCCGCGGCATTCGCCCGGTCGGTCATCGCCCACCGGGTCGGCCTCGGCGGCTGCGCGCCGCCGGCCGCAGGCGAGTCCCGGCTGGCCCCGGCCCCGGCCGGCGCGCCGCGGTCACCGGTTCTCGAGAGCTACGAACAGATTCCGAACGCCGCCCGGCTGCCCCAGGACACCTACGGCATGATCGTCGGCCCGGGCATCGCGGGCCTGCGCTGCGGCGGGCGCCGGCTGGCGGTCGCGATCGACCTCACCGCGCTGGCCAGACTGCTCACCACACCGACCATCCCGGCCCTGGTGGCCAGCCGGGCCGAGTTCGACGGCTCACTGCACACCAGCATGCTCGTGCTTTCCTGGCCGGCCAACGACAACACCGCACACCTCGCCGTGCACCGCCTGGCCGGCACGCCCGCCTACGTCGGCTCGGCGAAGGTGGCGGGCAGCTCGGTATCGTTCGAACTGACCGCCGTCCACACCCCGGGCGCCCGCCACACCAGCATCACCGGCGCGATCGTCTCCGGTGTCCTCCAAGACCTCGACGTCCGCTCCGGCCCGCGCCTGCCGGCGCAGATACCGGAGCCGATCTAGGTTGCGGTGGCCGCGAGGCCGCTGTGGGTGGCCGGATCGGGGGGCGGCGGGAAGAGGCTGTCGAACACGCGGGCCCGGTCGAAGGTGAGGGCGTGGTCGCGGGCACGGGTGGCCATGGCGCAGCGGTTCTCGGGGGAAAGGTGCAGGGTGGCGGCGTCTATCGCCTCGGCGATCGACGCGACGTCGCCGGGCTGGACGAGGATTGCGGTGTCACCGACGGCTTCGAGGACGCCCCCCGTGTCCGTGGTGATCACCGGTCCGCCACCGGCGAGCATCTTCTCGGTCAGCGCGATGCCGAAGGTCTCGACGAAGTCCGGTTCGGGTCTGGTCGGCAGGACGTAGGCGGCGCAGCCGTTCATCAGCAACGGCTTCTCCTCGTCGTCGACGTCGGTGAGCAGGACGATCCGGTCGTCGTCCCGGGCGACCGCGCGGACCTGCTCCAGGTCGGGGCCGGTGCCGGCGATCACGAGCCGCAGCCGGGACCTGGCCCGGCACCGGGCGAATGCGCTCACCAGGTCGTAGACGCCCTTGGCGCGGGCCACCCTGGACAGGAACAGGACGTAGCCGTCGCGGTGCAGGCCGCGGCGCCGCAGGGCGGTGTCCACCAGTTCCGGGTCGAGGTGCAGGTAGGCCGCGGTGTCGATCGGCGGGTAGCTGACCGAGACCCGGCGCCGGCACTGCTCGGCGAACCGGGTGCCGCAGTGCGTGTCGACCGCCCCGGCGGCGGCGATGATCTCCCGCCGGGTGTAGTCGGACACGGCGATCACCTGGTCGTTTGCCAGAAACCGGGCGAAAAGCGCGACCGCCGCGCCGAACCGCCGCTCGCGCAGGCAGGAGCGGATCACGTTGGTGACGTCCGAGCCCACCGCCTTGGCCATGGTGCGGACATCGGGAGCGAACCCGGCCGCGCGCACCGCGTCCACGGCGTCGCGAATCACGGCGTCGTGCGGCGCGAGGTACATCGACAGGCAGACCGTGGGGATCGGCTCGATCAGCAGTTCGACCAGGCGGCCGGTGAGCCCGGCCAGATACCGGCCGTCGGGCACCCGGTAGTCGCCGACCGGCTCCGGGCGTTCCACCGTGATCCCCTTGCTGTACGGCAGGATCCGGTCCAGCGGCTTGAGCGGCAGGCCCACCGCCTTGAGCACGGGGACCGGCCAGGTCAGCAGCCGCACGTCGGTGAAGCCACGGGTGAGCGCGACCTCGGCCAGGTTGCGGGCCTCGCCGGAGTGACCGCAGATCACCGGGTCGGCCCGGACCACGATGACGAGCCGGCGGCTCAGCAGGTAGCTCATCAGCGGGCTCCCGGGCCGGACGGTTCGGACAGCGACGGCGGCACGATCTTGCGGCCCCACTCGGACGGTTCCGGGCCGAGCTCGAGGTGCAGCCGGCCGCCCGCGTGCACCTCGGACGCGGACAGGTGCGCGGCGTCCAGCGGTTTTCCGTTGAGCCGGGCGGATTGCACGTACTGCGGCGGCGGAATCCGTTCCAGGCCATCGGAACTGATCGAGTTCTCCCGGTGCCCGCTGGTCTCGATGACGAACTCCCGGTCCCGTACCCGCAGCGTGCTGTGCCGGAACGCCGGGGCGTTGATCAGGAACAGGCTCTGGCCGGCGATCGGGAACAGGCCGATGGAAGCCCACACGTACCACGAGCTCAGCCCGCCGGAGTCGTCGTTGCCGGGCAGCCCGCCGCGGCCGGTGCCGAACTGCCAGGTCAACGCCGCGTGCACGATCTCGGCGGTGCGGTCCGGCCGGCCCGCGTAGTGGTAGGACCACGGCGCTTCCATGTCCGGCTCGTTGTTCAGGCCCTCGAACCGGTTCAACGCGTAGCCGGCCGCCATCTCCGCCGGGCTCGGTCGCTTGCCGGGCTGGCTCACCCGCGGCGCGCCGTAGCCGAAGAACGCGTCCAGCATCGTGACGAACGCGTCGTCACCGCCGGCCAACGCGATCCTCGCGGCCATGTCGTGCAGCAGCCGGAACGAGTAGTTCCACTTGCCGCCCTCGTAGTAAGAGGAATCAAGCAGCAGGCCGGTGTCCGGGTCGAATGCGTTGCACCACAGGCGGCTTCGGGTGTCGAGCTCGTCGGCGAGCGGGCGGTCGCCGAGCGCCCGGGCCACGCCCGCGGTGCAGTGGTAGGCGTAGGCGAGGTCGAGGGTGTGCGCGATCGGGTGCACGACGCCGTGTTCGTAGAAGTCCTCGCCGTACATCCGGCGCAGGTCGTCGTGCATGTGCACCAGCGCCCAGGCCCAGTCCAGGTCCCCGAGGCCGAGGGCGTGCGCGTCGGCAAGCGCGGTGTGCACCAACGCGCTGCCCTGCCGGAAGAACCGGTCCGCACCGCGCGCCATCCGGTACCCGATCGGGAAGTTGCCCTCCTCCTCGCAGACCCGGACCAGCGACTCGAGCAGGTCGACCGCCCGGTCCGGACAGATGGCCGCCAGCAACGGCAGCTGGGTCTTGTAGATGTCCCACATCGTGCAGATGTCGAACGCGAACGGCCCAGGGCTAGGCCAGAACGGGCTCTCGTCGTCGGCGAAGCACGGCTTGATCAGCGAGTGGTACAGCGCGGTGGCGAACACCTGCCGCCGGGCCGGCGAACCGCCCTCGACCCGGACCCGGTCCACCTGGTCGTGCCACCGGGCCCTGGTTTCGGCCCGGACCGCGTCGAACGCCGCCGGACCCCGGCCGCACTCCCGGTGCAGGTTCTCCCGCGCCTGCGCGCAACCGCGCAGCGAGAACCCGATCCGCAGCTCGACGCTCTGGCCGGGGGTGGCCGGTCCGCGGAACAGCAGACCGAACGGGCGCAGGGTGGTCAGCCGGATCCGGTCGAAGTCCAGCCGCGTCCCGCCCTCGATCAGCCGGCGGTCGTGCCAGAGCATCTGCCGCCAGCCCGGGCTGTCGATCTCCAGATACACCGACAGCGGCACGCCCTCGACGACCACGGTGCCCTGGGCGCAGTCGGTGCCGACGCTCTCCACGCAGGCCCGCAGCGGCACCGTGCTGCCGAGGTCGATGGCCAGCCCGCCGCAGGACAGGTCGACGACGACCCGGGCGCTGCGGTGTTCGGGGAAGGCGAACCGGTGCACGGCCACCTTGGCGCCGACGGTGATCTCGCACCGGATGCCGCTGTCCAGCGTGGCCGCGTAGTACCCGGGCTCGGCGGTCTCGTCGTGCAGCGACCAGGCCTGCCCGAGGACGTCCAGCGACTGCACCATCGGGGTCACCCGCACGTAGTTGTAGTACTTGCGGATCGCGCCGGTGCCGGACTGCTGGAAGTGGGTGAACCCGGAGGCCCGCAGCCGGTCGAACATCTCCTCCGGCACGCCCTCGGTGCTCTTGGCGTAGCGGCCGTATCCCGTCGGGTAGGCGCCGGAGTAGGCGCAGGCGGACACCATGCCGAGCGGCGAGGTCGCTCCCGGATGGGTGTTTCCGACCTGCGGTTTGGGCCACCACCAGGCAGCCGCCAGCCCCTGCGCCGCGGGCAGTGCGGTGGCAGCCGTTCCGATGAAGGGGTCAATCTCGTCGATGATGGCGAAACAGTAAGTCAGGAGCGGCGCCACGTTGGTTTCAATCGTGTGAACGTGCCTCGGCGGGTCGTCCGGAGTCGAACGGCGGGCGGGTCGGGTCGACGCCGGCCAGGAAACCGGTGGCGAGGGCCTCGGTTCGGCGGGCTCCGATCGCCCCGGTCCACCGGGCGACCTCGCCGGCAAGGAACACCGCGCCGGGCTCGTCGCCGCGGTCCCTGGCGAGGACGGCGAGCAGCAGTTGCTGGGAGAGGGCTCCGGCGACGTAGCCGGCGCGGGCGGCGTGCCGGGCGGAGCGTTCCCACTGCTCCCGGGCCAGCATCTGGTCGCCGTCGTCGTGCGCATGGTCGCCGAGATGACGCAGGGTCTCGAAGACCAGCAGGTCGTCCCCGTGCCGCGCGGCCGCCGCGAGCGCGTGCCGGTAGTGCGCCGGGGCGGTGTCGCGCCGGCCGGTGAAGTTGTCGGCGATCACGCCGAGGTAGAACTCGGCCCAGCCACGGCACCGGGGATCCGGGGCGGTGTCACGCAGCGTGCCCGCCAGCCCGACCAACTCCTCCTGCGTGCGATCGTCCGATGGGGACAGCAACCGCTCGTTGTAGTCGCGCTTGAGCGACAAGAAGTCGAGCATCCAAGCCGCCTCGGCGTCGCCCGCCCGCTCGATGACCGCCCGGGCCGCATGCAGCGGTTCGGCCGCGCTCACCTCGCCGTGATGCCAGTCGCGCGCCAGGGTCACCTCGATGCGGGCCAGGACGAGCGCCGGATGTTCCGCGGCGCCGGCCGCGTCGAGCAGCGCGGTCGCCTCGGCGAACCGGGCAGCCGCGAGCAGAGCGCGCACGGCGGAGGCGATGACATCACCAGGAATCGTGTTCATGCCGGCAAGGTAATCATGCACATGACTATCCACCAGCAAACCATTCGCTGTCTAAGATAGTTGCCATGCGCGACTCGGTGGACGCCAACGTGGACCGATGGCTGCGGGAGATCCCGACGCTGAACCCGCTGCGCGAACAGGTCATCGCCCGGCTCAGCAAGATCGCCCGGCACATCTCGGCCGACCGGTCCACCGCGCTGACCGCAGGCGACCTGGCCATCTGGCAGTTCAAGACCCTGCTGATGCTGCGCCGGGCCGGAACCCCGCACGAGCTGAGCCCGTCCCAACTCGCCGACCAGCTCGGCCTCACCCGCGGCGCCCTGTCCGCCCGGCTTACGGGTCTCGAAGAGCGCGGCCTGATCGTCCGCGAGCACGACGCCGGCGACCGCCGCCGAGTCCGCGTCCGGCTCACCCCGGCCGGCACCCAAGCCCTGGAAGCCCAGCGCGACGCCGAGGAACGCAACGAGGATCACCTGCTCTCCGCGCTCACCGAACCCGAGCTGCACACCCTCGCCGACCTGCTCCGCAAGATCATGCTCACCGTCGAACGCTGACCCACCAACC
>NZ_DASUCC010000126.1:0-77474 GCF_035762905.1 Actinophytocola sp. | reverse complement strand
AGGCGGCCGTTGGGTTGGGTTGGGTTGGAGTTGGGTTGGGGGTGGGTGGTGGGTGGGTTAGATGATCAGGATGTTGCCGGTGGTGAGGGGGAGTTGGGTTGTGGTGGCGCCGGTCCAGTTGGTGGAGAGGATGAGGCGGGCGCCTTGGTAGAGGGTGAGAGCGAGGGTGTCGTGGGTGGTGTCGGTGGCGGAGAGGTGGAGGGTGAGGTTGGTGGCGACCACGGTGGGGCGGTGGGGGTTGGTGATGTCGAGGAGTTTGGCGGTGGCGCGGAGGTTCAGGTGGAGTTGGCGGTTGGTGGGTTTGGCGCCGAAGGTGGCGAAGTCGGTGGCGAGGAGTTGGTAGCGGTGGCCGGCCGATTGGAACTGGGCGGTGGCTAGGCCGGTGGTGGTGTTGTGGGATCGGGTGTGCGAGATCAGGAGGGTGGTGTCGATGCGGGTGCCGGGGTCGGCGGGGAAGGCGCCGCTCGACTGGGAGGCGGTGAGGGTGGTGCCGGCGATGACGATGCTGTTGTGGGGGCGGAAGATTTCGACCGGGCTCGTGGTGGTGGCGGTGTAGTTGCCGGTGATGAGGGGGGAGACCTGGTGCACGCCTTGGGGGAGGGTGGCGGTGCAGCTAGCTGAGGCGTCCGTTGTGGGGGTGCCGAGCAGGCCGATGGGGGCGGTGCAGAGGGTTCGACCGGCGGCGACGAATGACACCGTGGCGGTGCGGATGTCACCGGGGGTGGTGTCGGTGGCGCCGGGGAGGACGGAGCTGTCGCGGACGGTGGCGCGCAGGAGAACCGTGCCGGAGTCGCGGGCTTCGGTGAGGGAGTCACCGGTGTAGGTGGCCTCCGCGTTTTCCGGGGTGACTCGGATCAGGAATGCGGTGCTGCCGACGATGCCGACGTCGTCGGTCACCGCGACCGTGACGGGATAGTCGCCCGGGGGTGCGGTCGTGGTGCCGGCCACGGTCCAGGTGCGCAGGCCGGGCCGGGCGTCGTCACCCGAGGTGGCGGCGAGCACCAGCTCGAGGCCGGCGGGCAGGCCGGTGGCCACCGCCGACAGGGTCGTCCCGGCGCTGTCCGGGTCGCTGGCGCCGATCGTGAGGGCCGGGGACAGGGCATCGCTGTACTGCACGGTGGCGGTTCCGGACGGGGCGTCGTTGGACACCCGCGGGGACGCCTGGATGGTGAGGTCGGCGTCGCTGAGGTCGAAGAACACGTTGCCGACCGCCTCGACCTTGATCCGGCCCTTGGTCGTGGCGACGTCGGGCAGGGTCACGGACTCGCTGCCGTCGTTGGCCGTGCGCTCGGCCAGCACGTGCGGGTAGGTGGCGCCGCCGTCCAGCGACAGCGAGATCCGCACCTCGGTGACGCCGATCGGGGCGGCGTCGGTGCCGGCGACCGACCAGCTGACCGGCTGCGCGGACCCGCCGCGCACGGTCTCGGCCGAACTCTGCGAGGTGACCAGGAACGGCCCGGCCTCCGGCGCGATCACCAGCGCGGTGTCGGAGCTGCCGACACCGCCGGCGCCGAGGTTGCCGTCCCGCGCGGTGAGCCGGAAATGCAGGGTGCGGGAGTTGTCGATGCCGACCCAGTCGGCGGTGGGCAGGAACTCCGAGTAACAGTCCCGGATCTCGCCCGGCACGTTGCTGCCGCCGGAGGTGGGCGGCGGCGGTGCCGGCGGGCAGAGACCGGTCGCGGCGTTGGTGTGCCCGGCCGCGATCTGCGCCAGGTCCGGGAACACCCGGGTGGGATCGCCGTTCACCGCGTTCTCGCCCGGCGAGTAGTACTCGAGCGTGTCCTCCGGGCTGACGATGGCCGCGGTGCCGAACTGGCGGAACAGCGGTCCGTTGGTCTTGGTGTTGCTGGTCAGCGCGGTGCCGGTGGCGCCGCCTCGGTCGTTCTGCTCCCACAGGTAGGTGAGCGCGTCGCCGTCGGAGTCGGTCGCGCTGCCGGACAGCGTGAACGGCGTGCGGGTCGGGATCGTGAACGAGGCCGGGGTGGTGACCACCGGCGCGTGGTTGTCGGTGTCCTCGACGGTCACGCCGCCGTTGTCCACCGCGCCACCCTTGACGGTCTCGCCGACGAAGCCGGCGGCACCGCTGGTCGCGGTCAGGCCGAGCGACTCGACGTTGGTGGCGGCCAGCGCACCGGTGCCGAAGGTGACCTGGAACCCGGCGTCGTTGAACGCCGCACCGCCGCCGAAGCCGGCAACGGTGACCTCGGCGCCGGCCGGCCAGCCCGCGATGCCCTCGATGGCGGCCTTGATCCCGGCGGCGGTGTAGTTGACGCCGCGCACGATCGGAGCCGACTGCGCTCCGCCGAAGGTCAGCGCGAAGCTGTCGCCGTCGGTGTCGAACTCGCGCAGCGAGACGGTCTGCACCTCGTTGATCGCCGGGCGGGTGGAGTTGATGAACGTGGTGATCTCGGTGTAGCTGCGCTGCGACCAGTACGGGTCGCTGTGCGGCTGCAGGTCGTCCTGACGGCAGATCCCGGCGTAGGCCATGATCGAGGAACCGCTGCCCGGCTCGTAGGAGTTGGCGGCGCTGCGGTTGCCACCGGAGCAGTTGAGCTGCGTGCCGTTGAACGTGTGGTTGCCGGCGAACTGGTGGCCGATCTCGTGCGCCACGTAGTCCACCGCATAGAAGTCGCCGACCGGGGTCGGCAACCCGGTGCAGCCGCGCGCCTTGTTCGCGCCGCCGACCACGCCGAGACCGGCCACGCCGCCGCCGTCGACGCCGAGCCCGATGTGGCCGACGTCGTAGTTGCTGGCCCCGACGAGCTGGCCGAGCACGATCCCGTTACGGGTGAGCGTCGAGCCCGCGCAGCCGGCGAGTTGGGCCGGCGTGTAACAGGCCGCGGCACCGCACGGGCCGTTCGGCTCGGTCGCCATGGCGGCGGTGTTCAGGTTGGTCCGGTCGGTGTCGTTGATCAGCACGAGCCGGATCGCGGTCTCGTCCTCGTAGATCTGGTTCACCCGGTTGACCAGGGTGACCTTGGCGGCGGTGACGTTCTCCGCGCCGAAGAACGTGGCATAGGACGGATCGGTGACCAGCGCCAGCCGGTAGGTGCGCAGCCGCACGACCGGTTCGGTCAGCACCGGCGCCAGGTCCTGGACGAGCTGCTCGACCTCCTCGTGCTCCACCAGCGGACCCTGCGGGTTGGCCACGTCGTGGCCGTAGTAGCTGGCGTACAGGCTCTGGTCGCGGTGGAAGTACGGGTCGATGTACCAGACGCCGCTGGTCGAGCGCACCGAGGCGTGGAAGCCCAGCGGGGTGAGGTCGGCGCGCACGGTCGCGGTCGGGTCGTCGATGCCCTTGCCGGCGTAGGTTCTGATCTCCGGGTGGGCCGCGGCCAGGCCGGGC
The DNA here is from genome assembly GCF_035762905.1 of Actinophytocola sp. Lineage (GTDB taxonomy): Bacteria > Actinomycetota > Actinomycetes > Mycobacteriales > Pseudonocardiaceae > DASYTH01. Next base: position 74,128 of record NZ_DASUCC010000126.1, on the reverse strand, counting down.
TCCATCACCGGCGACTCGACCAGGGCGAAGCGCTGCAACTCGCCGGCCGGGGTGGGCAGGGTCATCACGGCCGACGGCGCCCGGGAGACGCGGTCCAGCCCGACCGCCATGGCCGATCGGTCCAATGTGTACCCGGCGAACCGGGTGGTGCGCACGTCGGCCGGCCGGGCGGAGCGGCTGGCGACCGCCGGGTTGTCGACCTTGGTCCAGGGGTTGGTGGGGTCGGGAGCGGCTGCCGCCGGGCCGGCGACGGGGGTCAGGAACGTGAGCGTGAGCAGTGCGACCACCGCGGCGGCGGGGCCGCGGGTCGCCCAGCGGCGGACCGATCGCGGAAACGCGGACATGGCCAACTCCGACTCCTCGGGACCGACGCACCATCCCAGCGGCGCGTTCACGGGGATTCTTCACCGGTGCCGGCGGGCGCGGGAATAGGCGAAAGTAGCTAGTCGCGGGCGCCGCGACCAACCTTCGTCGCAGTGGCCACCACCGAACGGACCCCCGCGACACACCGCGTCCCGGGCGGCCGCGTGGCGCCGCCCGGGACGTGGGGTCAACGGTCTACAGACCGATGGTGAACAGCAGCCGGTTCGGGGAACCGGTGCCCGGGTTGGTGATCCGGCTCGGGGTGGAGAGCTGGATCAGCCGGCTGGCCACGGTTGCCGGGCTGGCGCCCGGGTTCACGGCCAGGACCAGCGCCGCCGCGCCGGCGACGTGCGGGGTCGCCATCGAGGTGCCGCTGATCGTGTTGGTCGCCGTGTTGCTGGTGCTCCAGGACGAGGTGATGCCCTGGCCCGGCGCGAAGATGTCGGTGCAGGTGCCGAAGTTGGAGAACGAGGCGCGCGCGTCGGTCTGCGTGCTCGCGTTCACCGTGATCGCCTGGGTGACCCGCGCCGGCGAGAAGTTGCACGCGTTGGCGTTGGAGTTGCCGGACGCGATGGCGTAGGTGACGCCGTCGGTGATCGAGGTGCGCACCGCGTTGTCGATCGCGGTGCTGGCCCCGCCGCCCAGGCTCATGTTGGCCACTGCCGGCGCGCCGGCCGCGTGCTGCTGGGTGACGAAGTTGATGCCGCTGACCACACCGGTGGTCGAGCCGGAGCCGGAGCAGGTCAGCACCTTCACCGCCACCAGCCGGACGCCCTTGGCCACGCCGTACTGCGAGCCGCCGACCGTGCCGGCCACGTGCGTGCCGTGCCCGTTGCAGTCGGTGTTGTTGCCGTCACCGGTGGTGTTGGTGCCCCACACGGCCCGGCCGCCGAACGTGGTGTGCGTGGTGCGGATGCCGGTGTCGATGATGTACGCGGTGACGTTGCTCGCCGTGGTGTTGTGGGTGTACCGGTTGTCCAGCGGCAGCGCCCGCTGGTCGATCCGGTTGAGGCCCCACGACGGCGGGTTGAGCTGGTCGACCGTCAAGCTGAACACCTGGTCCTGCTCGACGAAGGCGACCGACGGGTCGGCGGCGATCCGCTTGGCCTCCCGCTCGGTCATGTTCGCGGCATACCCGTTCAGGGCGTCGGTCCAGACGGCCTTCACCGCCCCGCCGTACTTGGCCGTCATGCCCTGGGCGGCAACACCGGCACCATCCTTGAACACGACCAGGTAGCTGCCGGGTATGGCGTTCGCCGAGTCGGCGCCGAGCACGGTGCCCTCGGCCACCGCCGGTGCCGCTACGGCGACGGCGGCCGCCGCGGCCGCGGCGGTTCCCAATGTTGCGACGCGCCGGATCAGTCGGTCGCGTAGATCTCCCATGGCAGGGTTCTCCTTGTGCAGGGGCATGCGGCGGCCAGCCCTCGAGGACGCCGGCATGCGTGGAGACTTATTTGGGGACGTTTCCCACGATGGTCCGCGCACGGCGGCGACGCAATAGAGTCGGGCGGAGCGTGGAAAGTAAACAGTTGCCATTGAGGGGAACCCGAAAACCCCTAGGTACGAAAAGGAGTTGGCTGCGGTGGCCGGTGCGGCGCGGTACCGGGAGGTGTTCGCCGTCGGCGAGTTCCGCGCACTGCTCGCCTCCCACCTGCTGTCGATCATCGGCGATCAGCTGGCCCGGGTGGCGCTCGCGGTGCTGGTCTTCGACCGCACCGGATCCCCCGCGCTGGCCGCGCTGACCTTCGCGCTGACCCTGGTGCCCGAGCTGATCGGCGGGCCGCTGCTGGCCGGCATCGGTGACCGGCGACCGCGCCGGGCCGTCATGATCGGCTGCGATCTGGCCCGGGCCGCGCTGGTCGCTTTCATGGCCGTGCCCGGCCTGTCGCTGTGGCTGCTCGGCGCGCTGCTGGTCGCGGTGCAGCTGGTCGGGTCGCCGTTCAAGGCGGCCCGGGCCGCCATCCTCCCGGAAGTCCTTGCCGGGGACCGTTTCGAGGTGGGCACGTCGGTGCTGTTCACCAGCCTGCAGATCGGCATGTTGTGCGGCTACGGGGCCGGCGCGCCGCTGGTCGCGTGGCTGGGCACCGGCTGGGCGCTGCTGATCGACGCCGGGACGTTCGCCGCCTCCGCGGTCGTCGTCGCCGCCGGCGTCGGCCCGCACCCGCCGGTGCGCACGGATCCGGCGAAACCCGTGCCCCTCGGGGGTTTCCGCGAAACAGCCGCTCTGGTGTGGCGGGACCGGCGGCTGCGTTACCTGGTCGCCATGGCCAGCCTGGTCGGGTTCTACGCCGCGCCAACCGGTTTGGCCGTGCCGTACGCCGCGCAGATCGGCGCCGGCACCGCCGCGGCCGGGTTGCTGCTGGCCGCGCTCCCGGCCGGCAGTGCGCTCGGCGCCGTGCTGCTGACCCGGTTGGTGGACCCGGAACGCCGCCGCGCGCTGCTCGGCCCGCTCGCCGTGGCCACCTGCGCCGCACTGCTGCCCATGGGGCTGGCGCCGGGTCTGGCCGTCGCGGTCGGGCTGTGTGCGTTGTGCGGCCTGCTTTCCGGGCACGACTCGGTGAGCGTGGCGACGTTCACCCGGACCGTGCCGGCGGCGAACCGGGGCCAGGCCTACGGATTGGCCCTCGCCGTGCTGCGCGCCGCGCAGGGCGTGGGCATCGCGCTTTCCGGCGTGCTGGCCGAGGTGACCACGCCGTCCACCGCGATCGCCGTGTTCGCCGCGATCGGCACCGCGGCCGGCTGCGGGGTGGCGGTCGGCTGGCAGCGGGCACGTTCCGCAACCGTGGCTGGTACTACCGGGTGATCGGCGCTGCTCTCATCGGTGCTTTACTTGTATAGCAAGATAAACCCGCGAATCTTGCGGTAGTTTCGAGCGATCTCCACGGACCGGGGTGGTGAAGCTGAGACATGCGAACCCTGCCAGGGCTGGCCGGGCGGACGATCCTGTGCGGCAACGCCGACATCGTCCTCGCGGAGATGGTTGACGGCGAACAGGAAGCCGTCGAGGAGCACCGGGACCACTCCTTCGACCCCGATCCGGACGGCCGGCCGGTTCCGTTCCAGATCGACCGGTTCGGCGCGGCGATTCTCGACGCGCGGACCGGCGAGCTGCTCGGCCGGCTGACCTGGCGTCCCATCCCGTACGCGCCGATCCTGTCCTGCACCACCTGGAACATCGGCATCAACCTGCTGCCGGCCGCACGCGGCCGCGGTCTCGCCGCGCCGGCCGGTTTGCTGCTGGCCAGGTACCTGTTCGAGACCACCGGCGTTGAGCGGGTGCAGGCGTGCACCGACGTCGAGAACGTGCCCGGGTGGCGCGGCCTGGACAAGGCGGGGTTCCACCGGGAAGGCGTGCTGCGCGGCTGCACGAAACGCGGCGAGCGGCGGCAGGACATGGTGCTGTACAGCCTGTTGCGCTCGGATCTGGCGCCGGAGCGCGGTTCCCGCCGGGTGCTGCGCCAGCGCGACGGCGTGCAGTTGGTGCGCCCGCGCCCGGACGATCGGGCCAGGGTGCGCGCCGCGTCGGACCACACCTTCACCCCGGACCGGGACGAGGTGCTGACCGAGAGCAGTCCGGCCACCGGGCTGCGCGGCACGCTGCTGGCGGCCGGCACCGGACGGCTGCTCGGCGTGGCCAGCTGGCACGGCGTCGACTACGGCGGCACCCTCGGCTGCCTGGCCTGGCGCATCGAGCTGGAGCTGGTGCCGGACGCGCACGGCGTGGCCGCGGTGGCACACCGCCTGCTGGTCGAGCACCTGTTCGCCAGCACCGACCAGGACCGGATCGAGGCCGCCGCCGACGTGGACAACCGGGCCGGCGCGCGCGCCCTCGAGGAGGCGGGCTTTCGGCACGAGGGTGTGGTCCGCGGCGCCCTGCTGCGCGGCGGCCGGCGCCGGGATGTGGCGCTCTACGGCATCCTGCGCCCACGCGACAACTGAACCCCTAGGGGGACGCGGACCTCGGTCGGGTGTCCGCGATGGCCGGGCGTGCTAGCGTCCGCGCAACCGACCGGATGGACGCCGTGGTGAACGCCGAGTTGCCGTCGCATGTCGATCAGGCCTGGGAGGACCGCGAACTGGAGCGGGCCGCACGGGCCCTGCTCACCGGCCACCTCTCCCCCGCGCTTGGCCTGCTCGCGGCCACCCGGGACCAACCGGACCGGCGCGAGCTGTGCATCGAAGTGCTCGGCCAGGCCGGTTCCGGTGTGTTGCCGGCACTGCGCGCGGAGGCCGAGCGGGAGTGTGACGACGCCGAACGGCTGCTGTTGTGGGGCAGCGCGCTGAACGCCGCGGCGTGGCGGGTGCGCGGCGACGCCGGCGCCGAGCACGCCAGCCTGGCCCGGACCACGTTGCGGGTGGCGGCCAAGCTCGCCCCGGACGACGGCGCGCCGTGGTCCGGGTTGATGAGCTGCGCACTGGGCGCGCCGGAGCAGCCCGGCGAAGGCGACGAGGTGTTCCGGCAGTTACAAGGCCGCACGCCGGATGTGTTCGGCGGAAACGGAACCCGGCTGCGGATGCTCTCGCCCCGGTGGTACGGCGACGATGCGGCGGTGCTGGAGTTCGCCAGGGGCCGGGCGGGCGGCTTCGCGCCGGGCCACCCGATGCTGGCCCTTGTGCCCAGTGCGCATCTGGAGATCTACCTCGACCGGCTGGGCCGGGGCAACTCGTTCCGGCGGTTCTGGCACGCCATGACCCACCTGGGCCGGGACATCCGCGGCGACGTCGACGCGGCGTCCGACCGGCTGCTCGCCGGCCCGGATCCGGACCACGCTCACCCGCGATCCTTTGCGGCACACCAGGTCTTCGCGGTCTTCTACCACCAGGCCGGCGACCGCACCCGGCTCGCCGCACACATGCTGCGCGCCGGCGACCGCCCCGCCCGCTGGCCCTGGGGCTACTTCGGCGACCACGCCGAACAGTTCGCCCTCGCCCGCTCCACCGCCGCCGGCCGCGTGTAAGTCCCGGATCATCGGGTCAAGCCCTGGCCCACCCAACGCAACCTCAGGGGACCGTAACGGCACCCAGCCACAATCAACCCGCTAACCGCACTACCGGCTGGAACGTAACAACAGCAGTTAATCCCGGAGAGGCGGACTAGCGAGGCGGACCAGTCTGGAACTTGGCGACAAGGTCGGTGAGGCGGCCGGACAGGTGCGAGAGGGCGCCCGCGGCTTGCCGGGTGTCGGTGGCGCCGTCGGCGACCGATTCGGCGACGGAGGCGACGTCCTGGATGTAGCCGGTGATGCTGGCGGAGCCGGTGGCGGCGGCCGAGACGTTCGCGTCCATGGTGCGGGTGGTGCCGGCCTGCTGCTCCATGGCGGCGGCGATGGAGAGCTGGAAGTTGTTGATGTCCTTGATGATCTCGCTGATCTCGGCGATCGCGGCGACCGCGCGGGCGGTGTCGGCCTGGATGGCCTCGACCCGCTGTGAGATGTCCTCAGTGGCCTTGGCGGTCTCCTGAGCCAGGTCCTTGACCTCGCCGGCGACCACCGCGAAGCCCTTGCCGGCCTCGCCGGCGCGGGCGGCCTCGATGGTGGCGTTGAGGGCCAACAGGTTGGTCTGGCCGGCGATCGAGGTGATCGTCTTGATCACGTTGCCGATCTCGGAGCTGGACGCGCCGAGCTTGCCGATGGTGTCGGTGGTGGCCGCGGCGGCGGCGACTGCGCGCTCGCCCACCTTGACCACATTGCCCGCGTTGTCGGCGATCTCCGAGATCGCCACGCTCATCTCCTGGGCGCCGACGGCGACCTCACGCAGGCTGCCGTCCACGGTGCCGGTGGCATCCGCGACGGTTCCGGCCCGCTCCCGGCCAACGCCTGCGTCCGCGGCCATTCGCTCGCTGGTGCTGTTGAGCTGCTCGGCCGCGCCGCTCAGCTCGACCGCGGAGTGCTCGATGTCCCGGATCGCGTCGCTGACGCTGCTGGTCGCCTCATTCAACGTCTCGGCCATCTGCCCGACCTCGTCCCGGCTGTGCACCGCGACCCGGGCGGTCAGGTCGCCCCGGGCCATCCGGCCGAGCGCCGCAGCCACCTCGCGCAGCGGCACCACGATCCGGCGCGCGACCACGAAGGCCAGCAGCGTCCCGCCGATCAGGGCCAGGCCGAGCACCACCAGCATGAACAGCTCGCCGGAGTCGCGCGCCGACGTGGCGCTGTCCAACTGCGCGGCGCCGTCGTCGACCCGCCTGGCCTCCAGCGCCGCGAGGTCACCCTCGGCCTTCTCGATGGCCGGCTTGAGCTCGTTGAGCCAGGTGTTCCACCAGTCGCCGGCGTTGGCGCGCCGGGATGCCGGCACCAGCCCGTCGTTGTAGATCCCGCGGACGTTGGCCCAACTGGCCACGAACGCCGCGAGGTCGTCGGTGTTCCCGGTGTCCTCGTTGTACTCCGCCACGGCCGCGTCCAGCGCGGTCTCGTCGGCGCGCAGCGCGAGCTCCCAGTTGTCCTTGCCGGCCGAGGTCGGCTCGTTGGCGTGGCCGAGCAGGTCCATCCGGACCTTGATCTCCTGCTGGTGCACCGCGGACAGGTGCATGCCGGCGTCCACCCCATTGCGGTACAACGTCTCGGCGCTGTCGTGCATCGAGTTGAGCACGAAGTGCGTGCTGACCGCTACCGCCGCGATACCCACCAGGGCGACGCCGAGCACCGCGAAGATCTTCACCCGGACCGGACGGTCGGCGAGGACCCGCAGTCGCAGGCGACGACCAGTTGAGGACATGACGGCTCCCAAAGCATGAGTCGGACTCGTGATGCCCGGCACATCGGCACCCGCGCGGCCGACCTGAGCCAAATTCGGTTGCCCGATCGGCGGATCCCTGCTGCACTCGAGAAAAGGAAAGGAGCACCCATGCGCGCACCCGTCATGTCGACCCGACCGGTAATCACCGCCTACCTAGGGGATATGACGCTTGGCACGCAGGGTGAACTTGGGAGTTCTGGCGCACGTCGACGCCGGTAAGACGAGCCTGACCGAGCGGCTGCTGTTCGCCGCCGGGGTCATCGACGAGGTCGGCAGCGTCGACGACGGCAACACCCAGACCGACTCCATGGCGCTGGAACGCCAGCGCGGCATCACGATCAAGTCCGCCGTGGTGTCCTTCGACGTCGGCGGCCGCACGGTCAACCTGATCGACACGCCCGGCCACCCGGACTTCATCGCCGAGGTGGAGCGGGTGCTCGGCGTGCTCGACGGCACGGTGCTGGTGATCTCCGCGGTGGAGGGTGTGCAGGCGCAGACCCGGGTGCTGTTCCGGGCGCTGCGCCGGCTGGGCATCCCCACCCTGATCTTCGTGAACAAGATCGACCGCCGGGGCGCGCGGCCGGACGGCGTGCTGGCCGAGATCGCCGACCGGCTCACCGGCGCCGCCGTTGCGATGGGCACGGTCACCGCGCCGGGCACCCGCGAGGCCGACTTCCGGCCGCACGGCGCGGAGTTCGACGCCCGGCACCTCGAGCTGCTCGCCGAGCACGACGACGCGCTGCTCGCGGCCTACGTCGCCGACACCCCGGTGCCGCACCGCCGGCTGCGGACCGCGCTCGCCGAGGCGTCCCGGCGCGGCCTGGTGCACCCGGTGTTCTTCGGCTCGGCCAGCACCGGCGCCGGCGTGGACGCGCTGCTGGCCGGCGTCACCGAGCTGCTGCCGGCGGCCGGCGGCGACGCGGCCGGACCGGTGTCCGGCACCGTGTTCAAGGTGGACCGCGGCCCGGCCGGGGAGAAGATCGCCTACGTGCGCATGTTCTCCGGCACGGTGCACACCCGGGATCGGCTGCCCGCCGGCAAGGTCACCGCGATCAGTGTGTTCGGCGCAGGCGCGGCGGGCCGGGCGGACTCGGTGACCGCCGGGCAGATCGGCATGCTGTGGGGCCTGACCGCCAGCCGGATCGGCACGGAGATCGGCACTGCGATCGGCACCGGGATCAACACCGTGAGCCCGCGGCCGGACGGCCACCGGTTCGCCCCGCCGACCCTGGAGACGGTCGTGCTGCCCCGCCGGGCGGCCGACCGGGGACCGCTGCACCAGGCGCTCACCCGGCTCGCCGAGCAGGACCCACTGATCAACCTGCGGCAGGACGAGCTGCGCCAGGAGCTGTCCGTGTCGCTCTACGGCGAGGTGCAGAAGGAGGTCATCGAGGCCACGCTCGCCACCGAGTTCGGCCTCGCGGTGAGCTTCCGCGAGTCGACGACGATCTGCATCGAGCGGCCGGCCGGTTCCGGCGCGGCGGTCGAGCTGATCGACAAGGCGCCCAACCCGTTCCTGGCCACCGTCGGGTTGCGGGTGGACCCCGCCCCGGAGGACTCCGGCGTGGCGTTCCGGCTCGGGGTGGAGCTGGGCTCGATGCCCTACGCGTTCTTCACCGCGGTCGAGGAGACCGTGCGGGAGACGCTGCACCAGGGTCTGCGCGGCTGGCGGGTCACCGACTGCACGGTCACCATGACGCACTCCGGGTACTGGCCCAAGCAAAGTCACGCGCACGCCGTCTTCGACAAGAGCATGTCCAGCACCGCGCGGGACTTTCGGCAGCTCACCCCGCTGGTCCTGATGACCGCGCTGCGCCGGGCCGGCACCCGGGTGTACGAGCCGATGCACCGGTTCCGCCTGGAGATCCCCACCGAGCAGCTCGGCGTGCTGCAGCCGACGTTGGTGCGGCTGCGCGCGGTACCGAGGACCTCGCGGTCGCACGGGCCGACGACCGTGCTGGAAGGGGAGATCCCGGCCGGGAAGGTGCACGAGCTGCAGCGCAGGCTGCCCGGTCTGACCCGGGGCGAGGGCAGCATGGAAACCGGGTTCGCGCACTACCAACGGATCACCGCGACCCCGCCGAGCCGGCCGCGCACCGACCACAACCCACTGGACCGCAAGGAATATCTGCTACGGGTGCAGCGGCGGGTCTAACCTAACCCGCATGGGACAGAAGGTGAACGGTGTCGTGGCCAGGAGCAAGGGTGCACCGGTGGAGCTGACCACGGTGCTGGTCCCCGATCCGGGGCCCGGCGAGGCGGTGGTGAAGATCCAGGCGTGCGGGGTGTGCCACACCGACCTGCACTACCGCGAGGGCGGAATCAACGACGACTTCCCGTTCCTGCTCGGCCACGAGGCGGCCGGCGTGGTGGAGTCGGTCGGCGACGGCGTGACCGACGTCGCCCCCGGCGACTTCGTGGTGCTGAACTGGCGGGCGGTGTGCGGGCGGTGCCGGGCCTGCCGCCGCGGCCGGCCCTGGTACTGCTTCGACACGCACAACGCCGCCCAGCCGATGACGCTGGAGGACGGCACCGTGCTCAGCCCGGCGCTGGGCATCGGGTCGTTCGCCGAGAAGACCCTGGTGCACGCCGGGCAGTGCACGAAGGTCGACCCGACGGCCCGGGCCGCCGCGGTGGGCCTGCTCGGCTGCGGGGTGATGGCCGGGCTCGGCGCGGCGATCAACACCGGCGGCGCGAGCCGGGGCGACTCGGTGGCCGTGATCGGCTGCGGCGGGGTCGGCGACGGCGCCATCCTCGGCGCCCGGTTGGCCGGCGCCGGCACGATCATCGCGGTGGACGTGGACCCCCGGAAGCTGGAGTGGGCCACCGGCTTCGGTGCCACCCACACGGTCAACGCGGCCGAGACCGACCCGGTCGCGGCGATCCAGGAGCTGACCGGCGGGTTCGGCGCGGACATCGTGATCGACGCGGTGGGCCGGCCGGAGACCTGGAAGCAGGCGTTCTACGCCCGGGACCTGGCCGGCACGGTGGTCCTGGTCGGGGTGCCCACCCCGGAGATGACCCTGGAGATGCCGCTGATCGACCTGTTCAGCCGCGGCGGCGCGCTGAAGTCCTCCTGGTACGGCGACTGCCTGCCGAGCCGGGACTTCCCCATGCTCGTGGACCTCTACCTGCAGGGAAGGCTTAACCTGGACGGGTTCGTCTCCGAGGAGATCGGGCTCGGCGACGTCGAGGCGGCGTTCGGCAAGATGCACCACGGTGACGTGCTGCGCTCGGTGGTCGTTTTCGACTGAGCCCGATTTCTCAACTCCAGCTCCGCGTTGCCGATTGTGGGGGCAATCGGAACGTGGAGGCTATCGGTGGACGAAATCGACGACGTGGTCCAAGAGTTCCTCGTGGAAAGCTACGAGAACCTGGATCAGCTTGACCGTGACCTGGTCGCGCTGGAGAAGAACCCGACCGCTCGGGACAAGTTGGCCAGCATCTTCCGGACCATCCACACGATCAAGGGCACCAGCGGCTTCCTCGCGTTCAACCGGCTGGAGCAGCTCACCCACGCCGGTGAGTCGCTGCTCGCCCGGCTGCGGGACGGCACCCAGCTGCTCGACCGGCCCAGCACCGACGTGCTGCTGCAGATGATCGACAAGGTGCGAGCGCTGCTGGCCCACATCGAGCAGGACGGCACCGAGGGCACCCTGGAGACCCAGCAGGTGATCGACGCGGTCAACGCGTGCATCGCCGGGGTCGCCCCGAGCCCCGCGCCCGCCGCCGCGCCGGCCCCGGCCGAGGCGCCGCAGTCCGAGGCGTCCGAGGCGTCCGAGTCCGACGAGGCCTCCGATGAGGCTCCGGCCGACGAGGCCCAGGCCGACGACGCCACCGAGGCCCCCGCCGTCAAGGCGGAGGGCGGGGAGTCCGCGGCCCGGCGCAGTGTCGCGGACACCTCCGTCCGGGTCGACGTCGACCTGCTGGACAAGCTCATGCGGCTGGTCGGCGAGCTGGTGCTGACCCGCAACCAGATGGTGCGCGCCGCCGAGACGGCCAACGAGCAGAACTTCGCCGGCACCGCCCAGCGCCTCAACATCATCACCAGCGAGCTGCAGGAAGGGGTCATGAAGACCCGGATGCAGCCGATCAAGAACCTCTGGTCGAAGCTGCCCCGGGTCGTCCGTGACCTGGCCGTGGCCTGCGGTCGTGAGGTCCGGCTGGAGATGGAGGGCGCGGACACCGAGCTGGACCGCAGCCTGCTCGAGTCCGTCAAGGACCCGCTGACCCACCTGGTGCGCAACGCCGTCGACCACGGCATCGAGCCGCCGGAGGACCGGGCGGCCGCCGGCAAGCCGCGGGAGGGCACGCTGACCCTGCGCGCCTACCACGAGCACGGCCAGGTGATCGTCGAGGTCGCCGACGACGGCGGCGGCATCCACCCGGACCGGGTCGGCGCCACCGCGGTCAAGCGCGGCGTGGTCACCCAGACCCAGCTCGACGCCATGGACGACGAGGAGATCCTCAAGCTGGTGTTCCGGCCCGGGTTCTCCACGGCCAACCAGGTGAGCAACGTCTCCGGCCGCGGCGTCGGCATGGACGTGGTCCGGACCAACCTCGAGGCCATCGGCGGCGCCGTCGACCTGCGCTCGGTTCCCGGCGAAGGCACCACCTGGCGCTTGACCATCCCGCTGACCCTGGCCATCGTCCAGGCGCTCATGATCGAGAGCGGCGACCAGCGCTACGCGGTGCCCCAGATGGCCGTGCACGAGCTGGTCTACGTCGACGGCCAGGGCAGCGCCAAGGTGGAGTACGTGTCCGGGGCGCCGGTCTACCGGCTGCGCGGCAAGCTGCTCCCGCTGGTGCGGCTCGGCCACGCGCTCGGCGGTGAGCCGGGCGGTGCCGACCAGGAGATCTATGTGGCGGTGCTCAAGGGCGACGGCCACCAGTTCGGCCTGGTCGTGGACCGCGTGCTGAACACCGAGGAGGTCGTGGTCAAGCCGCTGGCCGCCCGGTTCAAGGACGTGGGCTGCTACGCCGGGGCGACGATCCTCGGCGACGGCCGGGTGTCGCTGATCCTGGACGTGCAGGCCCTGGCCCGGCGCTCGCAGCTCGGCTCCCTTGAGCGGACCGGCTCGCACGGCTCCGCTCAGGTCGACGAGCAGGTCAAGGTGGACGGCAACGGCGACCGACTGCTGATCAACAAGGTGGCCGACCGCCGGGTCGCCATCCCGCTGTCCATGGTCACCAGGCTCGAGGAGTTCCCGGTGGCCAGCATCGAGCGGGTGGGCAGCCGCGAGGTCGTGCAGTACCGCGGCGAGATCCTGCCGGTGCTGCGGCTCGCGCAGCTGCTCGGCGCCTGGTCGGAAACCGAGAGTGCCACCGTGCCGGCCATCGTCTACACCGACAGCGGGCGCAGCGTCGCCCTGGCCGTGGACGAGATCCTGGACATCGTCGAGGACGCCGGCCCGCACAGCGGGCTGCACGACGACGGTCTGAACGGATCGGCCGTGATCCAGGACCAGGTCACCGAACTGCTCGACGTGCGCCAGGCGATCCTGGCCGCCGATCCGAGCTTCTTCATCCGAGAAGACCACCACGCGGAACGCTCCGCGTACCTGCTGGAGGCGTGAGAGATGGCAACGGTGCAGTACGCGACCTTCGAGGTTGCCGACCAGCTGTTCGGCCTGGAGGTGAACCGCGTGCAGGAGGTGCTCTCCTTCTCCGAGTACACCCCGGTGCCGCTGGCCCCGGACTACGTCGGCGGGTTGTTCAACCTGCGCGGCCAGGTGATCGCGGCGCTGGACCTGCAGGTCCGGCTGGGCATGCCGCCCCGCGACCTGACCGCGGGCGAGGCGATGAACGTGATCGTCCGGACCGCCGACGAGTCGGTCAGCCTGCTGGTCGACCGGATCGGCGACGTGGTCGAGCTGGACGACGCGGCGGCCGAGCCGCCGCCGGACACCCTGGCCGGCCCGGTCCGGGACCTGATCACCGCCACCTTCCCGGTGGATGGCCGGCTGATGCTGGCCCTGGACGCGCGGGCCGCGGTCCGCGCCGAGCAACCGGTCTGACCTTCGCGCACGCCGCCGCGGCGACTCAACTCGCCGCGGCGGCTGCCGATCGATTTTGAACGACACCCTTCCGCCGCGACCGCGGCATGAGCACCGAAAGGACATGGCTGGCCATGACCGAGTCCGTGAAGAATGCCGGTAGGCCGGCCAAGTCCCCGAGGAAGCACCGGGCCTCGAAGCCCGTTGCCAAGGGGGGCAACTACTTCGGCAACCTCCCGGTGAAGGTGAAGATCGCCACCGGGGTGGTCGCCGCCGGCATCGGCCTGATCGCGGTCGCGGGCGTGGCCCTCGGCAGCATGAGCCACCTGCGCGACGGGCAGCAGACGCTGGCCGCGAGCGCGGTGGACTCGCTGGACAAGTTCGGCGAGGTCCGCCGGCTCTACCTGCAGGTGCGGGTCGAGTCGACCGCGCTGGGCCTCTCGCCCGCCCCGGCCGTCCCGGACTCGACGGTGTTCGACGCCACCTCCGCCGACCTGGACGCGGCCCTTGCCGCCCTGGCCAAGGCAGCGACCAGCGACGCTCAGCGGGCCCACATCCAGGTGATCACCGACGCCTGGAAGCAGTACCACGAGATCGTCAACAACGGGCCGCGGATGCCCGACCCGCGACCCCGGATCGCCTACACCATCAGCGTGGCCGGCAAGGTCAAGCCGCTGGCCGAGCAGATCCACCAGGCGCTGGACGCCACCGTCGCCGACATCAAGGCGCAGGCCGACGCGCAACTGGCCGAGGCCACCGACGAGTACAACACCTCGCGGCTGGTCCTGATCGGCGTGGCCGTCGCCGCGTTCCTGCTCGGCGCCATCACCTCGGTGCTCGCCATCCGCAGCGTCACCAAGCCGCTCAAGGGTGTGTCCGACGTGCTGGACGCGCTGGCCGAGGGTGACCTGACCAAGCGGGTCGACGTCAAGACCACCGACGAGATCGGCACCATGGCCGCCGCGCTGAACAAGGCCACCGAGAGCATGGCCGGCACCGTGCAGGCGATCTCCACCGGCGTGCAGTCGCTGGAGGGCTCGGCCCAGGACCTGTCGGTCGTGGCCAGCCAGGTCGCCTCGAGCGCCAACGAGACCAGCGAGCAGGCCGGCGTGGTCGCCGCGGCCGCCGAGCAGGTGTCCCGCAGCGTCACCACCGTCGCCACCGGCTCGGAGGAGATGGGCGCGTCGATGAAGGAGATCGCCGAGAACGCCAACGAGGCGGCCAGCGTCGCCTCCCAGGCGGTCACCGTGGCCGAGGCCACCAACGGCACGGTCGCCAAGCTCGGTGAGTCCTCGCTGGAGATCGGCAACGTGGTCAAGGTGATCACCTCGATCGCCGAGCAGACCAACCTGCTGGCCCTCAACGCCACCATCGAGGCGGCCCGGGCCGGCGACGCCGGCAAGGGCTTCGCGGTGGTCGCCAACGAGGTCAAGGACCTCGCCCAGGAGACCGCCAAGGCCACCGAGGACATCTCCCGGCGGGTCGAGATGATCCAGTCCGACACCACCAACGCGGTCAGCGCGATCAGCGAGATCAGCCAGATCATCAGCCGGATCAACGACTTCCAGCTGACCATCGCCTCCGCGGTTGAGGAGCAGACGGCCACCACCACCGAGATGAACCGCAGTGTGACCGAGGCCTCGACCGGCGTCTCCGAGATCGCCGTCAACATCTCCAAGGTCGCCGACGCGTCGGAGAGCACCACCGACGCGGTGGGCAACGCCACCGAGGCGTCCCGGGCCCTGGCCCAGCTCTCGGCCGAGCTCAAGCAGCAGGTCGGCAAGTTCGTGGTCTGAAGTAGACCGCCCCGGTCCCGGCGTCGTCCTCAGCGAGGGCGGCGCCGGTTCCATTTCCGCAGGTCAGAGCCTAGTCACCGGCTCACCAACCGAGGGCATGGTTGTGTTGCCCGCTGGCTCACGCATACTGCGGGGGTGCACAGCCTCATCAGCGCGCCGACCATCGGCTTCGACCTGACCCGAATGGACGGTGGCGCGGCCACCGCCGAACTGCTCGCGGACCTGCTGCCCGTGCGGACCGCGGAGTGGGCGGAGCTGGCCGACCGGCTCCCTCGGGAGTCGGTGACCCGCGCCACGGCGCGGGTGCGCGCGCTGAGCCTGGCCGACCAGCGCCCGACCGTGCGTGACCTGGCCGGGGTCGACCCGACCAGCGCGGTGACGCTGTTACAGCACGCCCCGATCGGCACCCTCACCGCGCTGCTCGACTGCGTGCGCACCGACGTGCTCGTGCCCGACCGGGACGACCCGGACGCCGCCGGCGGCACCCCGGCCCCGCCGGTCGTCGTGGCCATGGCCACCGACGCGGTGTCCGCCACCTACCTGCGCGAGCTGCTCAGCCACCGGGAGCGCCGGGCCCTGGCCGCCGGCTGGCTGGCCGGCCGCCGGCTGCTGCCGGAGCGCCGCGCCGACCTCGGGCCGCAGCAGGACGCCGTGCGCACCCTGCTCGGCCTGGTCCGGACGCTGTCCCCGGCCGCGATCCGGGCGCTGTCCGAGGCCGCCGACGCGATGCGGGCCGGCAGCGGCGACTGGGCCGCGGCGATGCATTCGATGACCTGGGCGGTGCACGTCTCCGGTCGGATCAGGTCCGCCGCGGCCGCCCAGTTCCGCCTGGTGCAGGCGATCGACCTGGGCGGGGTGCCGGTGGCCGACCGGGCCGCCGGGGTGTGGAACGTGCTCAGCGGCGCCGTGCAGGCGCTGATCGTGCGCGACCTGGCCGACGCCGAGGCCGTGCACCAGCTGCTCGACCCGCTGATCCGCCTCTCCGGGATTTCTATGCGGTCGTTGCGTTTTGGCGAATAGTGCGGATATCGGGTGGATTGTGGCTGGGTGCCGTCACGGTCCCCTGGGGTAGCTGTCGGGCGGGTGCGGACTTCAGCCGAAGGTCCGGAGAAGCGGGCTAGCCGAACCCGCCGGGAAACCCTCCTCCGACTCCTCAGGCCAGGGAGCCGGCGGCCGATCCTGCTGGTGTTGCGAAGGACAAGCCTTCGCCGCCACCCAGGGAGGCCGCGTGATCTCGGTACTGGTGGTTGACGACTCGACGGTGATCCGCCGCCTCGTCACCGACGTACTCAGCTCAGATCCCGGTATCCGCGTGATCGGCACCGCTCCCAACGGCAAGATCGCCCTGGAGAAGATCCAGCGGCTGCAGCCCGATCTGGTGACCCTGGACGTCGAGATGCCCGTCCTCGACGGCGTCAGCACCGTCCGCGAGCTGCGCAAGACCAACCCCAAACTTCCGGTGATCATGTTCTCCACGCTGACCAGCGTGGGGGCGGACGCCACCCTGGCCGCGCTGGCCGCGGGCGCGTCGGACTACGTCACCAAGCCGGCCAACGTCGGCAGCTTCGCCGAATCCCTTGCCAGCGTGCGCGAGCAGCTGATCCCGCGGATCCACGCGCTGACCGCGCGGCCGCTGCCCCGGATGCGTCCGGCGAAGCCGGCGCCGCGCCGCGGCGCCCCCACCCGCCCGGAGGCGAGCACCGAGGCGATCCAGGCCGTGGTCATCGCCGCGTCCACCGGTGGGCCGGAAGCGCTGCGCACCGTTCTGACCTGCCTGCCGGGCTCGCTGCCGGTGCCGGTCCTCGTCGTGCAGCACATGCCGCCGGTGTTCACCGACATGCTGGCCAAGCGCATCGACGTGACCAGCCAGCTGCGGGTGGCCGAGGCCAAGAACAACGAGCCCGTCCTGCCCGGACGGGTCTACATCGCCCCGGGCGACCACCATCTCGAGGTGGTCCGGGTGGGCGGTCAACTGCGCACCAAGCTGCATGACGGTCCGAAGGAGAACCACTGCCGGCCAGCCGCCGACGTGTTGTTCCGCTCGGCCGCCAAGATCTTCGGAGGCGCGGTTCTCGGCGTTGTCCTGACCGGAATGGGTCAGGACGGTAAGCGCGGAAGCGAGGCGCTCGCCGCCGGCGGTGCCCGGGTGATCGTCCAGGACGAACAGACCTCGGTGGTCTGGGGCATGCCGGGAGTGGTCGCCGATGCGGGCCTGGCCGACGCCGTGCTCCCCATTGGCGAGATGGCGAACAACATCACGGCGCTGGTCACCCGCCGCGGGGCGGCGCCGGCTGCGGAGGTGTCAACGTGGAACTAACCTTTCAGCACTTCAACTTCGTTGCGGAGCTGATGCAAAAGGAAGCAGCGATCGTTCTGGCTTCCGGCAAGGAATACCTGGTGGAGTCGCGGCTCAAACCGTTGGCCACCAAGGGTGGTTATGAGACGGTCGGCGAGTTCATCACCGCCGCCGCGAAGGTCCGGGAGAACGGCTCGTACGCGCTGCGCAAGCAGATCATCGAGGCGCTCACGATCAACGAGACCTCGTGGTTCCGGGACCGGGAACCGTTCTCCGCGCTGACCAACCTGGTGATCCCCACCCTGATGCAGAACATCACGAAGCGGCCCATCCGGGTCTGGTCAGCGGCCAGCTCGAGCGGGCAGGAGCCGTACAGCATCGCGATGCAGCTGGACAAGGCGCTGCCGCCGGAGCAGGAGTACGAGGTCTTCGCCACCGACATCTCCATGGAGATGGTGGAGCGGACCCGGCGCGCGACCTACAACCAGCTGGAGATCAACCGTGGCCTCCCGGTCGGCGATCTGGTCGAGTACTTCGAACGGGTCGGCACCGACTGGCACGTGATCGACCGGATCAAACAGCGGGTGACCGTCGAGCAGCTCAACCTCGCGCACCCTTTTCCCCTGATGGTTCCGTTCGACGTGGTGTACCTGCGCAACGTGCTCATCTACTTCGCGCCGGAGACCAAGGCCCAGGTGCTCGACCGCATCAGGAAGGTGCTCCGCCCGGGCGGCTGGCTCCAGCTCGGTGCGGCCGAGACCACGGTGGGCATCGAGTCCGACTTCGAACGAGTTCCCGTTGGGCGAACGGCCATCTACCGTGCGCCCGCCATTGACCTGCTACCGGTGAAAGAGGTGAAAGCATGCTAGGGATTGTGATCGACGACTCCCGGGCGATGCGCAGGATCCTGCGGAAGTTCCTGGAAGAGCTCGGCTTCGATGTGCTCGAGGCCGGCCACGGCAAAGAGGCGCTTGAGGTTCTGGACGGTTGCGAGACCGTTCCCGAGCTTGCGCTGATCGACTGGAACATGCCGGAGATGAACGGCCTCGAGTTCGTGGTCGAGGTCCGCAAGCGTCCCGAATGGCGGAACATCACCCTGGTGATGGTCACCACCGAGAGCGAGCACAGCCAGATCGTGCGCGCCCTCGCCTCGGGTGCACATGAATACGTAATCAAACCGTTCACAAAGGACGGAATGCTCGACAAGCTGGCCCTGCTGGGCCTGGTGCCGGTTGGAGTTCTCTCATGAGTGTTGAAGTTCTGCCCACTGCGGTCGATCTGGACGGGATCGCCGAGCAGGTGTGGGTCGCGTTCCTGGATGGCGGCAACGAGCTGGTCATCCACTCCGGACAGAGCGATGACACCTCCGAACTGTCCGCTTCGGTCGGCATCGTCGGCGCCTACGAGGGCCACGTGGTGGTCTCCTGCTCGCAGGAGGCGTCCCGGGACGTCGCCTCCGCGCTGTTCGCCATGCCGTCCGAGGAGGTCACCGACGACGAGATCGGCGACGCGCTCGGCGAGCTGGCCAACGTGCTCGGCGGCAACGTGAAGAGCATGCTGCCGGCCCCGTCCACCATGTCGCTTCCGACCGTGGCCGGCACCAAGCAGCAGCAGTGGCCGGGCACCACCGAGGTGTGCCGCACGATGGTCACCTGGCGCGGCAACCCGTTCAACGTGACGCTGCTCGTCAGCCGCAACAACTGACCCGAAAGGACCAAACCATGAAGATCCTCGTGGCCGACGACAGCCGGGTGATGCGGCAGATCGTCATCCGAACGCTCCGCCAGGCGGGGTTCGGCGACCACGACATCGTCGAGGCGAACGACGGCACGTCGGCGCACGAGACGGTGGCCAGCGAGAAGCCCGACTTGGTGCTGTCCGACTGGAACATGCCGGGGATGACCGGCATCGAGTTGCTCCGCGCGCTGCGCGCCGGCGGCAACACGGTTCCGTTCGGCTTCATCACCTCGGAAAGCTCTGAGGAAATGGCCACGATCGCCTCCGATGGCGGCGCGCTGTTCCTCATCACGAAGCCCTTCACGGCTGACATCTTTCGCGAGCAGCTCGGATCCCTTCTAGGGTGACGGCATGGCGGACCAACTGCCCGCACCCCTTCAGGTGCGGGAAACCCTGAGCGATCTGCTCGGCCGGGAGGTCACCGTCGCGCTGGAGGACCCGCCGGCCGGGGAGTCCATCCCGGTCGTGGCGGTGTTCGTGCACGACAGCCTCGCCCTGGCCGGGCTGATCGGCTTCGACCTCCCGCTCGCGGCCAACATCGCGGCCGCGATCGGTCTGGTCCCGCCCGGCGGGGCCGAGGCCGCCGTGGAGGACGGTGAGCTGAGCTCCATGCTCGGGGACAACCTCACCGAGGTCTGCAACGTGCTCACCGGCCTGTTCAGCAAGACCGGCAAGCGCGTCAAACTGCACAAGGTGCACCTGTCCGCCGGCGACATCCCCACCGACGTCCGGGCCCAGCTGGTGGCGCTGGGCAACCGGCTCGATCTGTCGGTGGACGTCGCGGGCTACGGCAGTGGGACGTTCTCGCTGGTGGTCCCGCTGTAGGCGGCCGGACGAAAACCCTCAGAACCGACCGGGACAGGCCGATCTGAGGGTCGTTACGACCTTGCCAGGAAGGCGCTCGAGGCCACGGACCGGCCACGTCCTACGAACCCGTCGGGGTGACCGTGACTAAGCGGCTGAGCCAGTTCGCCGTGCCGGCCGGCGTCATCATGATCATCGTTTTGATGGTCCTGCCGATGCCGACCTTCCTGCTCGACCTGCTCATCGTGATCAACATCGCGCTGGCCCTGCTGGTCGTGCTGATCAGCATGTACGTGCGCCGGCCGCTGGACTTCTCGGTGTTCCCCGCCATACTGCTGCTCGCCACGCTGTTCCGGCTGGCCCTGAACATCAGTGCGACCAGGCTGGTGCTGCTGGACGGCGACGCCGGCGCGGTGATCGGCGCGTTCGGACACTTCGTGGTGGGCGGATCCCTCGTGGTCGGCCTGGTCGTGTTCTTCATTCTCATCGTCATCCAGTTCGTCGTGATCACCAACGGCGCCGGCCGCGTCGCGGAGGTCGGCGCCCGGTTCACGTTGGACGCCATGCCGGGCAAGCAGATGGCGATCGACGCGGACCTCAACGCCGGGCTGATCGACGAGAGCGAGGCCCGGCGCCGGCGCGCCGAGGTCACCGCCGAGGCCGACTTCTACGGCGCGATGGACGGCGCATCCAAGTTCGTCAAGGGCGACGCGATCGCGGCCGTGGTGATCACGCTGATCAACCTGGTCGGCGGCTTCACCGTGGGCATGATCCAGCGTGGACTGTCCCCGATGGAGTCCATCAACGTCTACAGCCTGCTGACCGTCGGCGACGGCCTGGTCTCCCAGATTCCGGCGCTGCTGCTGTCCGTGGCCACCGGGTTGATCGTGACCCGGTCCGGCACCGACGGCGACATCGGCTCGCAGGTCGCCACCCAGTTCGGCGCGAGTCGCAAGGCGCTGCAGATCGGCGGTGCCGCGATCGTGCTGCTCGGGCTGCTGCCCGGGCTGCCGATCCTGCCGTTCCTGCTGGTCGGCGGCGGGGTGCTGCTGATGAGCCAGCGGATCGGCCGGACCGCGGCCGCGGCCGACGCGGCCGAGACGAAGGCGGCGGCCGAGGCCGCGCAGCCGGACGCCGGCGACACGCTGCTCGCCGAGATGCGGGTGGACCCGCTGGAGCTGGCGCTGGCCACCGATCTGGTCGACCTGGTCGACACCGCGGGCGGGGACCTGCTGGACCGGGTGCGCGCACTGCGCCGCAAGATGGCCCTGGACCTGGGCATCGTCATGCCGCCGGTGCGCACCCGCGACGACCTCATGCTGCCGCTGTCCACCTACGTGATCCGGATCAGCGGATCGGACGTGGCCACCGGGTTCGCCCCACCGGGCACCGTGCTGGCCATCGGCGAGGGCATCGAGTCGCTGCCCGGCCGGGCCGGCACCGAGCCGGTGTTCGGCCTCGCCGGCAAGTGGGTGCCGGCGGAGCTGCGGCACCAGGCCGAGCTGACCGGCGCGACCGTGATCGACCGGGCGTCCGTCGTGGTCACCCACCTGGCCGAGGTGACAAGGACGCACGCCAGCCGGCTGCTCGGCCGCGAGGACGTGCGGGCGCTGACCGACGTGGTCCGGCGCACGCATCCGGTGGTGGTCGAGGAACTGACCCCGGGCACGCTCAGCCTGGGCGAGGTGCAGCGGGTGCTGCACCGCCTGCTCGACGAGGGTGTGTCCATTCGCGACCTGGTGCGCATCTACGAGGCGCTGTCCACGGCCGCGAAGAGCGGGACCGACCTGGACCGGCTGGTCGAGGCCGCCCGCGCCGAGCTGGGTCCGGCGATCGCCGCCCGGGTGGCCACCGACGGCATGCTGCCGGTGATCACCCTGGATCCGCGGATCGAGCACGCGATGTTGGAAGGTCTGCGGATCACCGATGCCGGCGCCCAGGTGGTGCTGGACCCGGCGCACGCCGAGGCCGTGATCGGCGAGGTGTCGGCGCTGGCCGCACAGGCCGAGGAACGCGGCCTGAGCCCGATCCTGGTGTGCTCGCCGCGGTTGCGGGCACCGCTCTACCGGCTGCTGCACGTGGCACTGCCGCGGCTGACCGTTCTGTCCTATGCCGAGCTTTCCGGTGGCACGCACCGGATCGAGACCGTCGGAGTGGTGAACAGTGGCTACGCGATTGCTGCTTGAGGGACCGAGCCTGGAGACGTTGCTGGAGCAGGTGCACGCCGAGCACGGCCCGCAGGCGCGGATCGTGTCCGCGGACCGCCTGCAGCGGGGCGGCATCATGGGCTTCTTCGGCCGCCAGTGGTTCGAGATCGGTGTGGAGGTACCCGACCAGCCGGCCGCCACCGCGGCCCCCGCTGCCGCGCCCACCTCCGCTCCGGCACCGGACTCGGTGGAGGCGCTGCTCAACCTGGCCGACCACGGCGACAGCGCCGAGCTGGCCGAGCCGGCAGCCTCGTTCGCCGCCGAGCAGACACCCACGTTCGCCGCCGCGCTCGCCGATCCAACATCCTCGTTCGCCACCGCGCTGGCCGAGTCGACACCCTCGTTCGCCGCCGCGCTGGCCTCCGCCAAGGCCCCCGCACCCGCCGCGCACACCTCCGTGCCCGCGCTGGTCGGTGCCGCGACCCCCGCGTACGCCGCGGTCCAGCCCCGCGTGCCCGCGCTCACCGGCGCCTCGACGCAGATCCCCGCGCCCGCGCTGGCCGGCGCCGCGACCCCCTGGTACGCCGCGGTCCAGCCCCGCGTGCCCGCGCTCACCGGCGCCCAGCTCCCCGGGTACGTCAGCGCCCAGGTCCCCGCGCCCGCCCTCGCCGGCGGCTCGGCCTCCGGGTTCGCCGGCATCCAGGCCGCCGCGCCGACCGCCGCCGAGGCGTCCGCGTTCGGCACCAACCGGCCGCCGGCACCGGCGCCCGTCTTCGCCACCGACGGTCCCGGCACGCCGCCGCCCGGCTTCGCCGCCGTCCCGCCCGCCGCGTCCACCCCGGAGCCGGCGCCCACCGCCCACACCCCCGAGCCGGCCCCGCCGGCCGCCGGCCCGACCGCGGCCGCCGCCCGCAAGCCGGCCGGCGGCAAGACCCCCGCCACCAAGGCGGCCAGCCGCTCGACCTCGGCCAAGACCACCGCCGCCGCTCCGCGCAAGAAGGTCAGCCCCACCCGGGTGACCGTCCCGGTGGCCCCGCACACCCCCGAGGGCTCGGACCTGTCCAACCTCCTGGTCGCCCTGCCCGGCCGCATCGTGCTGATCGCCGGCGAGCTCCCCTGGGCCCTTGACGTCGCCACCTGGGTGTGCCGCCGGATGCGGATCGCCCCCAACCGGATGCTCGTCGCCGGCCCCGACGTGTCCAGCGACCACCAGCGCATCTACGGCCCCGAGCACGCCGGCGTCCTGGCCGGCCAGCTGCGCGGCAGCGGCGCCCCGATCGTCGTGGTCGTCGACGCCCCGGTGTCCGAACCCGACGGCGGCACCTGGGCCGGCTCCATCGCCCGCGCCCTCGCCGCCGACGCGGTGATCTCCGTGGTCGACGCCACCCGCAAGATCCCCGACCTCCGCCGCCACCTCGCCGACCTCGGCACCGCTCAGGCCATGGCCGTCTACGCCGCGTCCTCCAGCCCCGAGCCCGACACGATCCTCGACCTCGGCCTGCCGGTACTCCTCGTCGACGGCCGCCCGGTCGGCCCCGACGGCCCCAAGCAGGCCCTCCTCAACGCCCGCTAAGGACGCCGCCCATGTTCCGCTTCTCCACCATCGCCCTCGCCGCGATCATGGCCAGCCCCGCCCTCTGGCAGGCCTTCGTCACGGAGTCCCTGGACCCCACCGACGCCCTCATCCGCTTCCTCATAGCGGTTCCCATCGCCGCGGTGCTCCTTGCCATCCCCCGCACCGTCATCAACTACTACCGCCGCCACCGCCCCCTCCCCACCCTCATCCAAGCCGACGCCAACCGCACCGACCGCCCCGCGGAAACCCCCACGCCCTAACGGGTCGGCCTTCATCCGGCGCGAGCGCGCACGTGCCGCGTTGCCGAATGCGGCGGGTAACGTTGCCACGTGACTACCATCGGTGAGCGCATCCGCGAGCTGCGTGCCGGTTGGATGACTCAGGCCGATCTCGCAGCGGCCGCCGACGTAAGCCTGTCGCTGATCCGCAAGCTGGAGCAGGGCCAGCGCCATACCGCCAGCATCGGCAGCCTGCACCGGATCGCCCGCGCGCTCGACGTTGACCTGACAGCGCTGCTGAACAAGCCCGCGTCCATGCCGTCCGGCGATCCCAACTCTGGTGTGGTCGCCATCAGAAACGCGCTCACGTCGGTTGATTCCCTGCTCGGCGAGGCGACCGGTGAGGGCGACCCGGCCAGCCTCGACGAAGCGGCCCGCGTGGTGACCTACGCGTGGGGTAGCTACTGGGGTGGCCACCTTGAAGCTCTTGGCACGCTCTTGCCCATCGGATTGGCTCAGCTGAGGGCGACGGCACGGGCTGTGGATTCGCCTACGGCGTACGAACTGCTCGCGCAGCTCTACACCGTCACCCGGTGTACGTCTACCAGGCTCGGCCAACCTGATCTTGCCTGGCTCGCGATCCGGAACGCCGTCGATGCCGCGGGCCGTGGAAATGATCCGCTGCTCGCCGCGATGGTACGAAGCTCGGTTGCGCATCAATTGCTGACGCAGGGCCGCTACGACGAATCCCTCACGGTGTCGATGCACGCGGCCGACGGGATCGAGCCGAGCGGCGACGTACCGGCTGCTCACCTGTCGGCGTATGGCCATCTGTTGCTCATGGCCGCCAGCGCGGCCGGTCGAAACATGCAGGAAGATCACGCGGTCGACCTGCTGAATACCTCCATGGAGTACGCCCGCCGCATCGGCGCCGATCGCAACGACTACGAGACCTCGTTCGGCGTCTCACAAGTCACCATGCAGACCGTCGACGTGCGCGTGGTGACCGAGAACTACGCGGAGGCTCTGAATGCCGCCGATCGGCTGCCGAAGGACACCCGCCTCCCCGTCGTGTCGCGTGCCCGAAATCTTTACGACCAGGCGCTGGCCCACACCCGCCTGGGCAATGACCAACGCGCGCTTGATGCCGTGCTCGCCGCCGAACATATGGCGCCGGACATGATGCGCTACCACACCCTGCCCCGTCAGGTCGTCGCCGAACTCATGCAGCGCGGCAAAACCCGCCGGCTCCGAGATCTGGCCCGCCGGTTGGGTGTGGCCAACTAACACACGCAGGATTCCTTGGCCCCGGACGCTCACCGGGGGCGCATGGTCACCGGCCGGCGTCCCCCAGGCGGGATGCGGCACGCGGGCGGCGCGTCGATCAGGTGATACGGCTCGTGCGGTGAGCCGGGGCTTGGCAGCGAGAGCGCGGCGCGGAGGACCCACACTGCTGACTTGTCGTCGCCGTAGACCCACTTCACCGTGTCGGGGTTCAGGACGTCGGTGGTCTCGTCGGTGGGCGTGCGGAACGCGACCGCCGAGTCTTCTGCGCGGATGATCACCACGTCCGCACAGTCGTGCCACTGGAACTGGGCGGCGATCCAGTCAGGACGTCGTGCGTCGATGCCGCCGAGGTGCAGCATCCAGCGTCCGTGGCGCAGCTTCTCCAGCCAGTAGTCGAATTCGGTGTTCATGGGCGGGCGCTCACTCCTCGTGCTCACCCACGACGCTAAGCGAACTTGATCTTGCGCAGGTAGGACGGGTTGTTCCATTACCCGCACGGGCGACGCGCCGCTGCGCGGCGCCGCGCAGCGGCGCGGTGTTTCGGAACGCCGGGCCCCGCCCCGCCGAATTGACCGACCCGGCGTTCCGCCGCTGCCGGGGGACGGCACCCAGGCCCGCCCGGATCCAACCGGAACCGGGCACTCGGCTGTTGGAGCCGGCGGCTCAGGTGCTGGAAACGGGGACTCGCCGAAGGTGCCGGGACGGTCAGCTGGCTTGGGCGAGGGTGTGGGTGCCGGCGGCGCTGCCTTTGCGGCGGAGGCGGTGCAGGAAGGCGAGGACGTGGGCCACGGGGGCGAAGAGGTTGGCGGGGATTTCCTGGCCGAGCTCGCAGGATTTGTAGAGGGCGCGGGCCAGGGGTACGTCGCGGACGATGGGGACGCGGTGCTCGGTGGCGAGGGCGCGGATCTTGGCGGCGATCGGGCCGGCGCCCTTGGCGACCACGCGGGGGGCGCCTTTGGCTGGGTCGTAGCGGAGGGCCACGGCCACGTGGGTGGGGTTGGCCAGGACGACGTCGGCGGTGGGGATGTCGGACATCATCCGGTTGCGGGACATGGAGAGCTGGCGGGAGCGGATGGCGCCTTTGAGTTGCGGGTCGCCTTCGGTGTTCTTGTGTTCGTCGCGGACTTCTTGCTTCGTCATCTTCAGTTCTTTGTTGGTGCGACGGCGAACCACGATGTAGTCGACCAGGGCGAGAACCAGGCCGACGGCCGCGGCGGTGCGGATGAGGTTGAGGGCCTGGCTGGCGGTGATGTCGATGAGGGCGGCCAGCGGCAGCGAGCCGGAGCCGGTGACGGCGGGGATCAGTCCCTTGACGACGAAATACAGCACGGCGCCGAGGACGAGGGTCTTCAGGAGGGTTTTGGCGCCTTCCCACCAGGCTTTGGGGCCGACAATGCGTTTGAAGCCGGACAGTGGGTTGAGGCGTTTGACCTGAGGCTTGAGGAGTTTGGGGGCCGGCCGCAGGCCGCCCTGGACGCCTGCGGAGGCGATGATGGCCAGGACCATGGCGCCGAGCAGCGGGGCGACGGCGAGGGCGCCGCCGCGCAGGCCGTCGGCGAGAATGGCCACGGCGGCGCCCGGATCGGGGCGGGCGATGAAGTCGGCGATCCGCCGGAGCAGGTCGGCGCCGGTGTCCATGAGGGCCTTGAGCACGCCGGGAATGAGGAAGCTGGCGGTGAGGATGGCCGCCCACGCGCCGAGCTCGGGGGTGCGGGCGGTCCGGCCTTCCCGGCGCGCTTCCTTGAGCTTCTTGGGTGTCGGCTTCTCGGTTTTGTCCTTCTTGCTCATTGTCCGATCACCTTCAGCACCGCGTTGGTGGCCTGCTCGGCGGCGACCTGCACGGCCTGCGGGAGCAGCGGAAGGGCCAGGCCGACCAGGAGCAGGGTGAGGCCGATCTTGGCTGGGAACCCGATGGCGAACGGGTTGAGGGCGGGCGCGATCCGGGTGAGCAGACCGAGGCCGATGTCGGCGCAGAACAGCACGACGATGAGCGGGCCGGCGATCAGGACGGCGGCGAGGAACATCTGGCCGAGGCCGGTGGTGAGCACGTCGCTCAGCTTGGCCAGGGATAGTCCGCCGGTGAGCGGGATGGCGTCGTAGGACAGGGTGAAGCCGCGGATCACCAACTGGTGGGCGTCGGTGGCGAACATCAGGGTGGTGGCCAGCAGGCCGTAGAACCGGCCGAGCACGGCGTTGTTGCCGGAGAAGGACATCGGGTCGAACGCGAAGGCGAGCGAGAAGCCGCCGAACACGTCGAGCAGGTCGCCGGCCGCCTGGACCCCGGCGAAGATCACCGCGGTGAGCAGGCCGAGCCCGGCGCCGATCACCACCTGCTCGACGGCGCTGACCACGATCGTCCAGCTGTCCGCGGGCGGCACCGTGGCGGCCAGCCGCGGCACCATCGGCAGGGTCATGGCAACGGCGAGCATTCCCTTGACGGTCAACGGAATGGCCCGGCCGTTGAACGGCGGGCAGATCACCAGCCAGGCCGCCGCGCGGGTGGCCGCCAGCAGCAGCGCCAGCACCGTTCCGACCGACAGTTGAACCTGCACGCGTTATCCGCCTACCAGCGAGGGGATCGAGCTGAACAGCGAGGTGGTGAACGAGACGATCTCGTGCACCATCCAGCTACCGCACACCAGCAGCGCGATCGCGACACCGATCGCCTTGGGCACGAAGGAAAGGGTGACTTCCTGGATCTGGGTGACCGACTGGAACAGCGAGATCCCGAAGCCCACCGCGAGCGCGGTCAGCAGGATCGGCGCGGCCAGCTTTCCGGTGATCAGCATGGCTTGCAGGCCGAGCTGGATGACCGTTGTGTCGTTCATGCTTCCCCTAGGTATAGGTGCCGACGAGCGCGGTGACTATCAGACCCCAGCCATTGGCGAGGACGAACAGCAGCAACTTGAACGGAAGTGCGACGGTCACCGGCGGCAGCATCATCATTCCCAGTGACATCAGGGATGCCGACACCACCATGTCGATCACCAGGAATGGTATGAACAGGACGAAGCCGATCAGCATCGCGGCACGCAGCTCGGAGAGCACGAACGCCGGTACCAAAGTGGACAGTGGGACGGCTTCGGCGTTGGCCGGCTTCTCCTGGTTGGCCACCTTGGTGAACAGCGCGATCTCTTCCGGCCGGGTCTGCTTGAGCATGAACTCGCGCAGCGGCTGCACACCGTCGTTGAATGCCTGGGACTGGGACTTCTCGCCCTTCAGGAAGGGTTGGATGCCCTGCTCGTTCACCGCGGCCGCGGTGGGCGCCATGATGAACAGGCTGAGGAACAGCGCCAGACCGGCCAGCACCTGGTTGGGCGGCACCGAGGTCAGGCCGAGTGCGTTGCGGGTGATGCTCAATACCACGAAGATCTTGGTGAAGCTGGTGCACAGCAACAGCGCCGCCGGCGCCACCGACAGCACGGTGAGTGCGATCAGGATGACGATGGACTCGCTCGGTTTGTCCGGCGCTCCGACGGTGACCGTCACCTCGCCGGGCCCGGCCGGGCCGGCCGGGTCGGCGGGCTGTGCGACGGCCGCGGCGACGGTCTCGGCGGCGGCCGGCGTGGCCGCGGCGAACAGACC
This sequence comes from Actinophytocola sp., assembly GCF_035762905.1. GTDB lineage: Bacteria > Actinomycetota > Actinomycetes > Mycobacteriales > Pseudonocardiaceae > DASYTH01. Next base: position 45,588 of record NZ_DASUCC010000126.1, on the reverse strand, counting down.
GAGACCGATGGTCACCCCGACCAGGATTGCGGTGATGGCCACCGCTCGCACCAGCCAGCGCCGGTGAATTGCCACCCCGATGGCAGAAATCATGCCTTGCGTACCGACCGTTCTTTCATGGTCTCGAAGGCCTGCTTCCAGGTCTTCATGGACAGCGCCGATCCCGTCAGCGGCGAGCCGGCAGCCGGCGCGGCGCTGGACTTGCGGGCGCGCACCGCGTCGAGGTCGACGGCGGTCCGGCGGGTGGGCGCCTCGACCGCGAAGGCGTCGGCGCCGGTCTCGTGCAGCAGGCTGATCCCGTGGTCGGTGACGCCGAGCACCAGCGCGGTGTCGTCGATCTTGACCACGGCCACGCTCGCGTGCCGGGACAGCTGGGTCCGTGCGACGACGTCCAGCGCGCCTGCGGCCTTGCCGCGCAGCGGCCGGCGGGCCAGCTTGGCCAGCACCCACATCACGCCGATGACCAGCACCAGTGCGATGACGACCCGCAGAATCGCCTCCATCAGGCGATCTTCTGGTCGCGGTCGCCGGAGGCCAGGATCTCGGTGATCCGGATGCCGAAGTACTCGTCGATCACCACGACCTCGCCGCGGGCGATCAGCCGGCGGTTGACCAGCACGTCGGCCGGGCTGCCGGCGGTGCGGTCCAGCTCGAGCACCGAGCCGTTGGACAGCGAGAGCAGGTCCCGGACGGTCATCGAGGTCCGGCCCAGCTCCACGGTGATCTCCATGTCCACGCCGTGCAGCAGGTCGTAGCCGGCCGTGACGGGAACCGCCGGCTCGGCCTCCGGGGTGGGCTGCGGCGCGGGTGCCGGAGCCGGTGCCGGCAGCGACAGCACGATCGCGGCCTGCGGCTCGTCGCCCGCGGTGAGCGGGATGACGGTCAGCTCGCCGGCGGCGGCCATCGCGGTGAGCGCCGCGTCCGGGGTCAGCTCCTGGGCGGCGCCTGCGACCGAGCCGAGCACGCCGGCCACCGCGTCCAGCGCGGGGGCGATGGCGGTGGCCAGGTCCAGCTCACCGAGCGGGCTGGTGCGCAGCGCGTCCACCAGCTCCTGGTTGACCGTCACGCCGAGGTGTCCGGCCGTGTTGCCGGTGAGCGTCGCCACGATCGTGACGCCGCCGTCGATGGCCCCGGCGGCCGGGTCGGTCACCGGCTCGCCGATGGTCAGGTTCTCGCCGATCGGCAGCACGGCGAGGGCCGCTTCGGCGGCCGGGATCGCCACGGCGGACGGGGAAAGGGTGGACGCGGTCATGCGCGGTGCTCCTCCTGGACGATGTTGACGATTTGGCAAGCCAGCCGTTTGCCACGTTTGGTGGCCACGGCGTGGCCGAAGATCTGGCCGTCCGCGGTGATCTCCAGCGGCCGGTCGACCGGGTGGCCGAGCGGAACGACGTCACCCGGGTGCAGCCCGAGCAGCTGGGTGGACTGCATCTTCACCGAGTCGAACCGCACGTTGACCTCGATCGGCACTTCCTGCAGCCGGTCGCTGAGCAGCTCGTGCGCGGCCTGCCGGGCGGCCCGCTCGCTGGCGCTGACCGCGGCCTGGTCGTGGTAGCGCTGCAGCGCGGGCATCAGGCCCTGCAGCGGCAGGCACAGCGACAGCACGCTGGTCACCTCGCCGACGGCCAGCTCGAACGAGGCCACCAGCATGGAATCGGTCGGGCCGCCGCCGAACTGGACCAGTTGCGGGTCGTACTCCAGCGCGCCGAACGAGGGGTAGATGTCCTCGATCCCGGCGAACGAGTCGCGCAGCTCGGCGAGGATCTCGGTGATCAGGTCGCGGAACAGCGGCGTCTCGATCTCGGACAGCGGGCGCTGCGGCTGGTCGTCGCCGCCGCGGCCACCGAGCAGGTGGTCCACACAGACCATCGCGGTGTTCCGGGAGATCTCCAGCAGCGCGGTACCGGGCAGCGGTTCGAGGCTCAGCGGCGCGATGACGGTCGGCTCGCTGATCCAGGCCACGTGCTCCTCGATGCTGCTGTGCTGCACCGCGTACGGCGTGACCCGGCACACCACCCGCAGGTTGTAGGTGAGCAACACGGCGAGCCGGTGCGCGAACGTCTCGGACACCACGTTGAGCGTGCGCAGATGCTCGCGGGCGAGTTTGACCGGCCGCAGAAAGTCGTAGGCCAGCGGGATGCGGCCGTCCGTGACCAAGCCGCCGGGCCTGGGGTTACCCGGCGCTCGGCCGGGGCGAAGCGGGGTTGATGGCACGTCCGTGAGATCGACGCGGGTACCACCGAGCTGAGAGTTCTGCCCGGTGGTACCCGATCGGGTTAATGTGCCGCGACGGACCCAGCGTCGGTCACTCCATCACGAACTCGGTGAAGTAGATGTCCATCACTTCGCCGGCGTAGGCGTCGGAGACCTTCTTCTTCAGGATCTCCTTGGACGAGTCCCGGGCCGCGTTGCTGGACAGCTCGCCGACCTCGCGGTTGCTGAACTCGCTGACCGCGAGGTCGAGGGCCCGGCTGCCGTCCAGGTCGCCGGAGGCGTCGCTGGTGGCCTGCAGGGCGAGCCGCAGCTTGAGGTAGTGACCCTCGTTCAGGTTCACGGTGATCGGCTCGAGGGCGACCACCTTGCCCGGCTCGGGGGCCGACGTCCCACCGGCGAACAGGAAGTAGTACGCCCCGCCGCCGGCCAGCGCGAGCACGAGCGCCACGATCAGCACGAGCTTCTTCTTCGAGCCGGCGGCCTTGCCGCCCTTGGTCTCTTCCTTCTCCACGGCAGGCCTCCTACTTTTTCGCCAGGTTGGCGACGACGGACGCGAGCAGCGCCCGGACGTCGGCGGGTTTGTCGGACAGGATGATGACCTCGACACGCCGGTTCTTGGTCACCGACTGCGGGTCGGACGGCGGGTAGAGCGGGCGCTGGTCGGCGTAGCCGGCCGCGGTCATCCGGTTGGCGGGAACACCGTGCCCGGTCAGGAAGCGCACCACGCTGGACGCCCTGGCCGTGGACAGCTCCCACGAGCTGGGGTAGTTGACCGTCGGCACCGGCAGCTGGTTGGTGTGCCCGTCGATCTCGACCTGGTTGGTGATCTCGGCGAGCGTGGGTGCGAGGGCGGCCACGATCTGCTGTCCCTCGGGCAGCAGCACCGCACTGTCACCGGGGAACACCACGGACGTGGTGACGATGTTGATCACCAGTCCACGCTCGTCGATGGCGAACGCGACCGACTTCTCCAGGCCCTGGGTCTGCAGCCGCGCGGTGATCTGCCGCTGCAGCTCCTGCAGGTTCTGCACCTCTCGCTTGGCCTCCTCCAGGTTGCGGGAGGCCCGAACCCGGTCGGCGTCACGCACCGCCTTTGCGGCCGCGGCCTGGTCGAGCTTCTGCAGCGAGTCGGCGTCGGAGAGGGTGCCCGGCTGCAGCTCGTCCGGCGCCTTGCTGGTGCCCTCGGACTCGCCGATCGACTTCGCCCCGCCGCTCATCACCGACGGCGACCCGCCGAACGCGCCGGCCAGGCTGTCCCGCAGCTCCTTGAACTTCTGTGAGTCCACACTGGACACGGCGAACATGACGATGAACAGCACCATCAGCAGGGTGATCATGTCGGCGTAGGTGAGCAGCCAGCGCTCGTGGTTGGCGTGCTCCTCCTCCTCGCCGCCGTGGCGCTTGCGACGCCGGCGCGGTGCGCTTCGCTTTGCCATCACGCGGCCTTCTTCGCCGGGGCCGGGTCGGCCGGGACCATGCTGCGCAGCTTCTGCGAGACCAGACGCGGGTTGAGCCCGGACTGGATGGCCAGCACGCCCTCGACGACGAGCTGCATCTGCTCGGCCTCCAGGTCGCTGATCCGCTTGAGCCGGTTGGACAGCGGCAGCCAGATGACGTTCGCGGTGAGCACGCCGAACAGGGTCGCGACGAACGCGCCCGCGATCAGGTGGCCGAGTTCGTTGGGCTCGGCCAGGTTCTCCAGCGTGTTCACCAGGCCGAGCACGGTGCCGATGATGCCGATGGTCGGTGCGAACCCGCCCATGTCGGCGAACAGCTTGATCCCCACCTTGTCCTGGCGGCGCTTGGTGTCGATCTCGGCCTCGAGAATGTCGCGCAGCTCGTCGGAGTCCACGCCGTCGACGGCCAGCTCAAGACCTCGGCGCAGGAACGGGTCCCCCACCTTCTTGACCTCGTCCTCGAGCGAGAGCATGCCCTCACGGCGGGCCCGGTCGGCGAGCTTGACCACGATGCTGATCACATTGGCGCCGTCCAGCTTGGGGGCCAGGACCGCGCGCTTCAGGTGGGTGACGATGCCCGCCGTGTCTCGCATCATCGCGCCGGCCATGCCGGCGCCGATGGTGCCGCCGAGCACCAGCAGGATCGGGGGCAGCAGCATGATCGACATCGGGTCGCCGCCCTCGAGCAGCATCGACACGAAGATCGCGGCGAGCGCGAGGCCGATCCCGATCAGAGTTGCCGGATCCATTACTGTCCTCTTTCGGGTAGGCGCAACACGGTCGCGTCACCCTCCGGCACGGATTTCGGCCGGGTGGCTTGGTTTCCGCCGTCCTGCTCGTGTTCCTGCACGCGGCTGAGCACGAGCGCGCGGTGGTCGCGGACGAGCATCGCCAGTTCGTCGAGCGACTGGGCGACGACGTACTTCGCGCCGTTGAGCAGGGTGATCACGGTGTCCGGGGTGGACTCAGCCCGCTCGAGCAGGTCAGGATTCAGCGCGAAAGGCTGACCGTTGAGTCGGTTGAGCAGTATCACGGCGTTCCGTCCTTGGACTAGTGCGCGGCCCCATCCCTGGGGCCGCACTTCCCTAATCGGCCGGGACCGGGTCGAACTGAGCCGAACCCGGCCCTGGCCAGTGGGTTATCGCTTGAGGTTCATCAGGTCCTGCAGCAGCTCGTCAGAGGTGCTGATGACCTTGGAGTTGGCCTGGAAGCCACGCTGGGCGATGATCAGCCCGGTCAGCTCCTGCGCCAGGTCCACATTGGACATCTCGAGGGCGTTGCTGATGACCTCGCCGGTGCCGTTCTGGCCGGCCGTGCCGACCTGCACCGCGCCGGAGTTGACCGTTTCGCGGTACAGCGAGCCGCCGGCCTTCTCCAGGCCGCCCGGGTTGGCGAAGTTGGCGATGGCGATCTGGCCGATGGCCACGCTGGTGCCGGCCGCAGTCAGGCCGGTCAGGGTGCCGTCGCTGGCGACGCTGAAGCTGCGGTACAGGGCCGAGTCCACCACCAGCGGCTGCAGCGGGTCGGTGGCCGGGTTGTTCGGCGCCATCCAGCCCTGCACCAGGCCGCCGTCCGGGGTGACCAGCTGGCCGGTGGCGTCGAAGTTCATCGCGCCGGCGCGGGTGTAGACCTGCTGGCCGCCCGCGTTCACCACGAAGAAGCCGTCGCCCTGGATCAGCATGTCCTCGTTGCGACCGGTGACCTGGGTGGCGCCCTGGCCGAAGTTGGTGTTGATGCCGGCGGTCCGCACGCCGAGGCCGACCTGCGCCGGGTTGGTGGCGCCGGTGTTGGCGCCCGGAGCGGTGGCGCCGCGCAGCGTCTGGCTCAGCGCGTCGGCGAAGACCACCTGCGAGGACTTGAAGCCGGTGGTGTTCACGTTGGCGATGTTGTTGCCGGTGACGTCCATCATCTGCTGGTGGCCGCGCAGACCGCTGATGCCGGAGAACAGCGAACGGAGCATGGTTATTGCCTACTTTCTTTCTTGGGATGGAGGAGTGTGGTCTTTCCGGGGTGGATCAGTCGGTCTGGGTGCGACCGAGGATCCACTGCAGCGGGATGTCGGTGCCGTCGATCGTCACGGTGGGCGAGGTGCCGAAGTTGGCACCGGTGACGTTGCCGGTCAGCTTGGCGCCGTCGGCGTTGAGGTAGCGCACGGTGTGCCCGACCAGCCCACTCGCCTCGGTGGACAGTGCCGAGGCGAGCATCTCGGACTGCGACCGTGCCAGCGAGGTCAATGTGTCCACAGTAGACAGCTGGGCGGTCTGCGACATGAACGTGGTGGCATCGCTCGGGTTGGTCGGATCCTGGTACTTCAGCTGCGCGACGAGCAGCTTCATGAAGTCGTCCGAAGTCATCCCGCTCATGCCCTGCGGGCGCTGCTGCTGGGTTGCCGGCGTGCTGCCGTTGATCGGGCTGGTCATGGCTTCTCTCCTGGATCAGGCGTGCAGGTCGAGCACGCCGGCGGTACGGGAACGGACGGGGGTCGCGGCGACCGGCTCGGGTGCGGCCGGGCCGGCGAGCGGCTCGGTGGCCGCGGGCCGCTGCCAGTGCGGCGGGCGGCGGTCCTCCCGGGCCCCGCCGGTGCCGGTGTTGAGCAGGCACGAGTCGAACCCGGCCCGCTCCAGCTCGCGGCGCAGCTCCGGCAGTGCGGCCCGCAGCGCCTCGCGGGCGCCTTCGGTGGCCCCGCCCAGGTCGAGCTGGATGTCGTTGCCCCGCACCTGTGCGGTGACGGTGATCGGGCCGAGGTCGACCGGGTGCAGGTGCACGGTCAGCTTGTGCTCGCCGTCCCGGGAGCGCAGCGGCACGATCTCGGCGGCCAACTGCTCGGCGGGCGGCGGGGCGGCGGCCGGTTCGGTCCGGGCCGCCGGGGCGACCGCGGCCGGCTGCTGGGCCGGCGCCGGCGAGACCGGCAGCGGCTGCCCGGCCACCGGCCCACCATCCACAGTGGACACAGTGCCCGTGGCAGGGCCGTCGGCCGTCCCGGAGTGGAACTCCATCCACAGCGAACCATCCGGGACGGCCGACGGGTCTTCGAGGTGGCCGGCCGCGGGAGAGGCGGCCACCGGGGAACCGGCCGGCACGGAGCCGACCGGAAGCGGTGTGGGTGCAGCATCGGACGGCACGGACGCCGAGCCGGCCGGCGCGGTGCCAGCAGCTTGACCGAAGCCAGCAACCTGACCAGCACCAGCGCCCTGACCGGTACCAGCAGCTTGACCGAAGCCAGCAACCTGACCGGCGCCAGCAGCCAGACCGGTGCCAGAAACCTGACCGGCACCAGCCATCTGACCAGGAACAGCCACCTGACCAGCGCCAGCCATCTGACCGGCGCCAGAAACCGGACCGGTGCCAGCAGCTTGACCGAAGCCAGCAACCTGACCGGCGCCAGCAGCCAGGCCGGCGCCAGAAACCTGACCGGGACCAGCCATCTGACCAGTGCCAGCCATGTGTCCGGTGCCAGCATCTTGACCAGGGCCAGATATGTGACCGGTGTCAGATATGTGACCGATGCCAGCCATCTGACCGGGGCCAGCGACCTGACCGGTGCCAGCATCTTGACCGGGGCCAGCGACCTGACCGGCGCCAGCGGCCGGGCCGATTCCCGAGGTCAGGTCGGCGGTCAGGCTGGTGCCGGCCGTCAGGCCAGTGCCGGTGCCGGCGGCCGGGCCGGGTCCGGTGGCCAGGCCGGCGGCTGGGTCGGTGACGACGGCCGGGGGCACGGTGCCGGTCAGGGCCAGCAGGAGCGACTCGAACGCGGTCGCCTGCTCGGCGGTGTCGGCCGGCGTGTCGGCCGGGCTGCCCGGGGTGGCGGGTGCCGGCTTCGGGCCGAGGGTCAGGGGCTGGGTCATGCCGCCGCTCCCGAGCTCAGGTTGGCCATGATCTTGCGCACGTAGTTCTGGGTCTCCTGGTACGGCGGGATGCCGTTGTGCTTCTGCACCGCGCCCGGGCCGGCGTTGTAGGCCGCCAGCGCCAGCGGCACCGAGCCGAACTTGTTCAGGTGGCCGGACAGCAGCCGGGCGGCGCCGTCCACGGCCTGGGTCGGGTCCATCGGGTTGACGCCAAGCCCGGCCGCGGTGGCCGGCATGATCTGCATCAGCCCGCGGGCGCCCGCGCCGCTGACCGCGTTCGGGTTGTAGTTCGACTCCTGCTTGGCCACGGCCGAGAGCAGGCCCTGCGGCAGGCCGTACTTGGCGGTCGCCGCGGTGAACAGGTCGGCGTACGGGCCGCTGCCGCCGGACGCGGCCGGGGCGGCGGCGGTCACGCCGGTCGCGTTGGGCACCACCCGGCGGATGGCGGTCGGCGTCTCGTAGACGTTCTGCACCCGCACCGAGGCACCCGGCTCCGGGGCGTGGATCATCTTGCCGTCGCCGACGTAGATGCCGATGTGCCGGACCGGGCTGCCGAACGCCAGCAGGTCACCCGGCTGCGCCTGGTCCAGGCTGGCCACCGGCTGGCCGACCTTGGCCTGGTCGCGGCTCACCCGGGGCAGGTCGATGCCGAGGTCGCCGTAGACCCGCTGAACCAGACCCGAGCAGTCCAGGCCGGTCTTCGGGTCGGTGCCGCCCCACACGTAGGGCACGCCGATGTACTTCTGCGCGCCGCTGACCACGTCGGATCCGGCCACGCCGTTCTGGGCGACCACGCCGGTCGCGCCGTTGTCCCCGGCCCGGCCGAGCGCGGAGGTCAGCATGGCGGCGAAGTCGTTGGCGGACTTCGTGTCCGCCGACTGCACGGGCCGAAGCTGGGTCGGCAGCAGGTTGTTCAGCTGCTGGATCCGCGCGGCGATATCCGTGATTGCGTTCATCGTGCCTCTCCGGTCCGCCGGCCGGTGGCCAGGTCGTCCACTACTCGTTGTTCGGTGGCCAGTTCGTGCTGCCGGTGCGCCGCGGCGGCCCGCTCGACCAGCTTCTCCACGCTGCGCCGGCGCTGGGACGCCGCGAGCAGCCGGTCCCGGCTGACATCCGCCTCGGCCCGAACGGACCGCTCGGCGGCGGTGGCCGCGGACAGTGCGTCGACCAGCGCCCGGCCGGCCGCCACCGAGGCCAGGAAGCCCGTGTTGGAGCCGTCGTCCGGTCCGGACCAGCGGTCCACCGCCCCGGCCCGTTCGGCCGTGCGGGAGCTGGCCTCGTCGACCTCGGCGTTGGCCCTGGCCACGTCGCCGCGGGCCACGTCCTCCTGGACCCGGCGGGCGCGCAGCACCGCGACAAGTCTCGATGCGACCATCAGTGAATCTCCCCGTTGTGCAGTAGTGCGGAAAGCTGCTGCCAGGACTGCTCGGCGGGCACCTGCTCGTCGATCTCCTGGCGGAGGAAGTCGTTGATCCGCGGCCACAGGGCCAGCGCCCGGTCCGCGTCGGCGTTGGTGCCCGGCACGTAGGCGCCGATCTCCACCAGCTCGCGCACGTCCCGGCGGGCGGCCAGCAGCCGGCGCAGCTCGTTCAGGTCGGCCCGCTGCTCCGGCGTGGTGACCTTGCCGGTCACCCGGGACACCGACTCGAGCAGCTCGATGCTCGGGAAGTGGCCTGCGGTGGCCAGCCGGCGGTCCAGCACCACGTGTCCGTCCAAAATGGACCGGGCGGCGTCGGCGATCGGCTCGTTGTGGTCGTCGCCCTCCACCAGCACCGTGTAGAGGCCGGTGATGCTGCCGACCGGCGCCGGGCCGGCCCGCTCGAGCAGGGTGGGCAGCAGGGCGAACACCGACGGCGGGAAACCCCGGGTGGCCGGCGGCTCGCCGGCCGAAAGGCCGACCTCGCGCTGCGCCATGGCGATCCGGGTGAGGCTGTCCATCATCAGCAGCACGTCGCTGCCGCGGTCGCGGAACCACTCGGCGATCCGGGTCGCCACGAACCCGGCGCGCAGCCGCACCAGCGGCGGCTGGTCCGAGGTGGCCACCACGACCACCGAGCGGGCCAGGCCCTCCGGGCCGAGGTCGTGCTCCAGGAACTCACGGACCTCCCGGCCGCGCTCACCGATCAAGGCGACCACGTTGATCTCGGCCGCGGTACCCCGGGCGATCATGGACAGCAGGCTGGACTTGCCGACGCCGGACCCGGCGAAGATGCCCACCCGCTGGCCCTGCCCGACCGGCACGGCGGTGTCCATGGCCCGGACGCCGAGTTGCATCGGCTTGCTGATCAGGTCGCGCTCCAGCGCCGACGGCGGGGGCAGGTCCACCGGAACCCGGACCACCTCACCGAGTGGCGGGCCGCCGTCCATCGGCCGGCCGAGCCCGTCGAGCACCCGGCCGCGCAGCGACTCGGCCACGCCGATCTGCAACGGGCGGCCGGTGTTCACCACCGGGTTGCCGATCCCCACGCCGCCGAGCGGACCGAGCGGCAGGCACACCACCCGGTCGGTGTCCAGCGACACCACCTCGGCAAGCAGGTCCGCCGACCCGCCGATCCGGACCAGGTCGCCGACCCGGGCCGGCAGACCGGCCACCGAAACGGCCAACCCGACCACGCCGGAAACCCGGCCGAACACCTGCGGTCCGGTCACGAACCGCACGCCGGCCAGCCGCTCCTTGACAATCGGAATCATGACGGCACCTCGCAAGCTCGGTGCCGCATATCCCCGCCGCCTCGCAGGCTCGGCGCCGGGGCAGTGTCGATTCGTTCGCTCGCAAGCTCGCTCATGAGGCCAGTTCCTTCCGCACCCGGGCCAGCGCCCCGGCCACCGTGACCTCGACCGTGCTCACCGCGTTCGTCGCCACGGCGTCGCCAGGAGCCAGGTCCGGGTCGGCGACCAGGGAAACCTCCTGGACCCCGACCACGTCGCTGAAGTCGGTGGCGGTCAGCTCGGTGTGGTCGTCCGGGTTGAGCCGCACGGTCACCGCGGGACCGGTCACCGGAAGCTCCTTCAGCGCCCGGGCGACGGCGTTGCGGGTGATCGCCAGCACGTCGGCGGACAGCGCGGCACCCAGAATGGCCTCGGCCAGGTCGATCGCCTCGGCCACGATGAACTCGGTGATCTCCTCGGTGCGCTGCACGGTCACCGTGCGCACCTCACCGGAGGACGAGGCCAGCGCCCGCAGGCTGCGCTTGGCGAGCTGGTCGCGCCTGCGCAGCATCTGGTACATCTCCTGCTCGGCCCGGCGGCGGGCGGCGTTGGTGCTCTCCCGCGCCTCCCGCATGCCCTGGGACCAGCCGACGGCGTAGCCCTCGGCGCGGGCGATGGCGGCGACCGAGTTGGTGCCCTGGGTGTCCGAGGCGACCGCACCGACCTGGTAGGGAACGGCGGTCTGGGCGACCTCGGGCGACACGACGGCCGCGTTCCAGTCAGTCAACGAACTCGTCATCATCACCTCGCCGCAGCACGAGCTGACCGGAGTCCTCCAGGCTGCGGATCACCGAGATGATCTTGGCCTGGGCCTCCTCCACGGTGCGCAGTCGAATCGCACCCAGCAGCTGGATCTCCTCGAGCAGGTTCTCCGCGGCCCGTTCGGACAGGTTGTGGGTGACCTTGTCCCGCACGTCGTCCCGCACGCCCTTCAGGGCGGTGGCCAGATCCACCGGCTCCACCTGACGCAGCAGCAGCTGAATCGAGCGGTCGTCGATGTGGACCAGGTCGTCGAACATGAACATCTGGCTGCGGACCTCGTCGGCCAGGTCCGGCGCGCGCTCGGCCAGACCCTCCAGAATGGACCGCTCGGTGACCCGGTCGGACCGGTTGATGATGTCCACCAACGGCTTCACGCCGCCGATCGTGGACAGGTCACTGGGCTGCAGCAGCGAGGAGACCTTGCGCTCGATGATGGCCTCGACCTTGCGGACCACCTCCGGCGAGGTGCGGCTCATGGTGGCCACCCGCAGCGCCACGTCGCTCTGCCGCTCGGCGGACAGGCCGGAGAGCACCATCGAGGCGAGCTGGGCGGGCATGTGCGCCACCACCAGCGCGATGGTCTGCGGGTGCTCCTCGGCCAGGAACGACAGCACCTGGCGCGGGTCGGCCCGCTGCAGTGAGCGGAACGGCGCCTCCAGCATGCTGGCCGACAGCCGGCCGACGATCTCCTCGGCCCGGTCGGCGCCGAGCGTCTGCACCAGCAGGTCGCGGGCGTAGTCCATGCCGCCGTGCGCGATGTGCTTGCGCGCCCGGGCCATCGCGTGGAACTCCTCGAGCACGGCGCTGGTGACCGCGCGGTCCACCGTGCCCAGCCGGACGATCTCCGCGGAGAGCGCCTCCACCTCGGCCTCGCGCAGCCGGGCCATCAGCTTGGCCGAGCCCTCCTTGCCCATCTGCAGCAGCAGCACCGCCGCCTTGCGCAGCCCGGCCGGGGACGGCCGCAGGTCCGTTGCCATGGATCAGGCTCCCGTCGTCGTCAGCCAGCTGCGCAGCAGCCGGGCTACCTCGTCGGGCTGGTCGTCCACCAGCGCCTCGATCTCCTTGAGCTTGTGCTCCTCCGGGCCGTTGTCCGGCTCGACCGGACCGGCCGGCAGCTCCGCCACCGGGCCCCCGGTGGAGATCAGCTTCGCCTGGTGCTCCGCGGCCTTGATCTCCTCGGCGATCCGGCTGCGCTCCAGCTCGGCCTTGAGCTCCTCGAGCTTGCGCAGCTCGGCCCGGTTGACCGCGTTGCGCTTGCGCCTGCGGCGCGCGGCGATCCAGGTGATCAGCAGCAGCACCAGCACGCCGGCCGCCACGATCCCGGTCTTGATCAGCGAGTACAGCTGGTCCTCGTTCTCCGCGGCCTGGGCCGCGGCCAGCTCCTGCTGGTTGGCCTCCGCCGCGCTCTGGTCGAACGGCATTCGCGACACCGCGATCGTGTCGCCGCGGGTGCTGTCCAGCCCGACGGCCGAGGAGGCCAGGTTCTCGATCGCCCCCATGTCCACGGTGCCCGCGGTGGTCGAGTCGAGCAGCACCGCCACACCGAGCTTGCGCACCTTGCCGGGCGCCGACTTGCGGCTCTCGATCACCGAGTTGACCGCGTTGTCCCGGACCGACTTCTCCTGTTGGTAGTTGCCGTTGCCGGTGCTGCCGCCGGTGATGCCGTTGATCTGGCCGAGCAGACCGCCATTGGCGGTGCCGTTGCCGTTGTAGGTCTCGTTGGTGTTGCTCTCCGAGAGCGGTTCCGCGTTCGGGTCGCTGGTGTAGATCTGGCTCTTGCTCTCCACCTGGTCGAAGTCCAGGTCGGCGGTCACCTTGACCACCGCGTGCTCGGCGCCGACCACCTGGGTGAGCATCTGCTGCACCGAGGTGCTCATCCGCTGCTCGAAGGCCTGGGTCTGCTGCTCGTGCCCGGAGGTGGCGCCGGCGCCGGTCTGGCCGGGCGCGGCGAGCACGGTGCCGTCCGAGTTGGCCACCGTGACGTCGTCCGGGTTCAGTCCCTCCACACTGGACGCGACCAGGTTGACCACGGCCTGCACCTGCTCGGGGGCGAGCTGCTTGCTGCCGTTGGACTGCACCATCACCGCGGCGGTGGGCTTGCTCGCCTCGTCGGAGAACACGTCCTTCTTGGGGATGGCCAGGTGCACGGTGGCGTTGGCCACCCCGTCGATGGACTTGATCGTCTTGGTCAGCTCCCCCTCCAGCGCGCGCTGGTAGCCGACCTGCTGCATGAACTCGGAGGTGGTCACGCCCTGCTGGTCCAGCAGCGCGTAGCCGGTGTCGCTGTCGGCCGGGAGTCCGGCCGAGCTCATCTGCAGCCGCAGCTGGTAGACCTGGTCTTTGGGCACCATGATCGTCTGACCGCCGTCGGTCAGCTCGTAGGACGTCCCGGCCGAGTCCAGCTTCTCCACGATCGCACCGGCGTCCTTGGCCGCCAGGTTCGAGAACAGCGGCGCGTAGTCCGGTTTGGACGACCACGCGATGAACGCCACCACGCCGGCGACGATGGCCAGCACGCTGGCCGTCACCACGATCTTCTGCCCGAGGGAGAACGCCTTGAAACCGCCGACCACTCGCCGGCCCAGCACCAGAAAGCGGTCAAGGTTCATGCTTGCAGCCTCATGATCTCGTTGAAGGCGTCAACGGCCTTGTTGCGCACCGCGACGGTCAGCTGAGTGGTCAGCGAGGCCTCGGTGGCGGCGGCCAGGTATTCCTGCGCGTCGGCCAGGTCGCCGGAGGCGGCCTGCACGGCCAGTTCGTCGGCCCGGTTCTGCACCTGCTCGGTGTTGTTGATCGCTTTGCCGATCAGCTCACCGAACCGGTCGCCGGAGCCGGTGGCCGACGAATCGTCGGCGGTGATGCGGGCCAGTGGTGCGGGCGGTCCGGCGACCGCGCCGATGGCGTCTATCGCGCTCATACGTTCTTCCCCAACTGCAGTGCGGCCTGGTAGGAATTGGTGGCCCGCTCGGCGGCCGCCAGGTTGGCCTGGTAACCGCGCTGGGCCATGATCAGGTAGCCCATCTGGTCGGCCAGGTCCATGTCCGGGACCTTGACGTTGCCCTGCTCGTCGGCCAACGGGTGGTTCGGGTCGTAGACCACCCGGCCGGCCGCGTCGCCGGCCTCGATCCCGGTGACCGTGACACCGCCGCCCTTGACCGCGGACGCGCGCACGAACCGCTCCTGGAACGCGTCCCCGTTGGTCGGCGACACGTTGTTGATGTTGGAGAGGTTGTCCGAGACCGCGTCCAGCCACTTGCGATGGACCGCGACGCCGGTGGTGGCGATGTGGAGACTGTCGAACATGTCTAGCGCCCGCCCTTCAACACGGTGCTGACCAACTCGTACTTCTCGTCGAGCGCGCGCAGCATTAGCTGGTAGCGCAGGCCGGTGTCCATTGCGGACAGCGTCTCCTCGTCGAGGTTGACGTTGTTGCCGTCCTGGCGCGCGGCCAACGGTGAGTCGGCGTAGGTGGGGGTGACCCGGGAGGTGTCGCCGGACTCGACGGCGTTGCGCAGCGCGTCTTCGAACTCGACCCGCACGGCGGTGAAGCCCGGGGTCTGCAAGTTGGCGATATTGTTGGCGGACACGCGCTGTCGGGTGGACAGGCCGGTCAACGCCGATCGCACCGCGCTGGACGCGAGGTCGTCGAACACGACAAAGCTCCTCGTTTTTTCGTTCCTGGTGTGCCGATCCGTGGCTATCAGGGCTGAGCTGTCCGTGCTCCTACCGAAGAGATCGGCGGGGATGCCTCGCGGCTGAGAACTATCGCGTTACCGTCCAGTGAGGACGGTCACATGGCGCAGTCGACGTAGTTGGGCCGGGGCGCGCCGCGGCCGTCGTCGATCCGGCCGAGCATCGCGGCCTGCCGGGCGGTCCCGGTCATGATCGCGGCGATCCGCTCGGCGACGGCGAGCTGGCGGGCCAGCACCTGGTCGGCCCGCGGCCGCAGGTCGACCGGCAGCGGCCCGAGGCCGGCCGGCGGGCGCCAGGGGTCGACGGGGGGCAGCGAGCGGAGCTGGTGCTCCTCGGCGAGCAGCGCCTCGACGGTGGCGACGTCTTCCTCGAGCCGGTCGAGGGCGGCCGCCCAGGTCTCCTGCCAGGTCGCGGGCACGGTGCTCATCGGCTCGGTCCGCTCAGGCAAGAGCACGCAGCTCGGCGGGTGCGTGCGGGTTGCTCCCCAGGGCCTCGCGCCAGGTGTCGCGCAGCGGCCGCACCGTGGCCAGGCAGGCGGACACCCGGTCGGGCTCCTGCCGGATGTTGGCCTTGAGCAGCTCACCGATCAGAAAGGTGTAGATGCCGGACAGGTTCGCCGCCCCGTCCCAGCCGTCGAGGCGCAGCGAACCGCGCAGCTCCATCAGGATGTCCTGGGCGTGCACCAGCGCATCCGAGGCGGGCTCGCGCTCGCCCGCGAGCAGCGCCGCGTGCGCGCGCTCCAGGTCAAGGCACAGCCGGTCGTAGAGCATGACGAGCAGCCGGGCCGGAGAGGCGGTGGCGATCGTGTCCGTCAGGTAGCGCAGCCGCACGGGTGCCGACATGGTGGGTGTCCCTCGCTTCGGTCCGGGCTAGGAGTTCGGCAGGCCGGCGAGCTGGCCGGCGAGCCAGGAGGACTGGTCCTTCAACTTGCCCAGCGCCACTTCCAGCCCGGAGTACTGGCGCTGGAGGCTGGCCTTCTTGGCCGTCAGCCGGGCGTCCCAGGCGAAGATCTCGTTGTTCATCCGGCGCACCGAGGTCTGCACGCCCTGGATGGCCTGGGTGATGCGACCGTCGGTGGAGTTGGTCGCCCTGTTGGCCATGGTCTCGTAGGTCTTGGCGAACCCGGTGCTGACCGTGCTCTGCAGCTTGGCCGGGTCGGCCTGGTAGGCCGCGAGGAACTTCTCCCGGTCGAACTGCACGACGCCGTAGCGGTCCAGTTGCACACCGATCGGGGCCAAGCTCTCCGGCCGGACGCCTGCGCCCTTGTCGATGCCGCTGCTGATGCCCGAGAGCAGCTCGCCGCGCAGGCTGCGGACCAGCGAGTCGGCCTGAAGGGCGCCGCCGCCCTTGCCGCCGGTGCCGGGCGCACTCTTGGTGTTGATGTCGGTGACCGTCGCGTTGATCGCGGTCACCAGCGCCTGCATGGCGTCGGCGAGTTTGTTCACGTCCGGGGCGGAGCTCACGGTGACACCGGTCTCGATCTTGTTGACCTTGATGGTCACCCCGGGAATGAGGTCCTTGAAGGTGTTGTCCGCGCTGGTGATCCGGTGCGCGCCGACCGCGATCTCGGCGTCCGCGCCCGCGGTCTGCACGACGACCGGGTCGGTCAGGCCGGTGATGGTGAAGGCGCTCGCGGCCCCGGTGGTCTGCGCGGAGAACTGCAGCACCGGTCCGGTGGTGGTGTTCAGCACCGCGGCCCGCACGCCGAGCTTGGCGTTGTTGACCGCGTCCGCCACCCCCTGGGCGGTGTTGGTGCCGACGGTGATCGTGGTGGTCTTCCCGCCGATGGTCAGGTCGATCGACCCGCCGGCGGCCGGCGCACCGGAGCCGGTCGAGGTGGCCACGTGCGCGGCGGCCAGCCGGACCACGTCGAACGTGGTGGAGCCGGCCTGCCCGGTGGCCCCAGCCGAGGCGGTGACCGCGTCGGTCGAGCTTGTCGCGGTCACCGCCTGCCAGGTCGTGGCGGTGGTGAGCGCCTGGGCGGCATTGCGCACGGCCATCATGCGCGCGTTGATCGCCTGGTAGGAGCTCTGCACCGTCTGCTGGGCGCTGACCTGGTTCTTGAGCCTGGTCTGCGGCATGGCCTCGAGCTGCATGAGCTGCGAGATGATCGAGGTGGTGTCCAGTCCGGTAACCAGACCGTCGACGCTAGCCATGGGTGATCATTCCTCCGCTTTAGACCAGGAAAAGGCGGACCGGGCGGGGTCGGGGTACTCCCGCCCGGTCCACGTATCAGGGACTGAAATCAGCCCCGCAGCAGCTGCAGCACGGACTGCGGCGCCTGGTTGGCCTGAGCCAGCATCGCGGTGCCCGCCTGCGACAGGATCTGCGACCGGGTGAACTTGACCATCTCCTGAGCCATGTCGGTGTCGGTGATGGCCGACTTCGACGCGGACAGGTTCTCAATCTGAACATTGAGGTTGTTGATGGTGTGCTCGAACCGGTTCTGGTACGCACCGAGGTTGGCGCGCGCCGTGGACAGGTCCGTGATCGCCGTGTCGAGCGTGGTGATCGCGGCGTCCGCAGCACCAACGGCGATCAGGTCGATCGCGTCGACGCCCAGCCCGGCGGCGTCGAAGCCCTGCGCGGTCAGGTCAACGCTGATCGACTCGCCGGAGTTGGCGCCGACCTGGAAGGTGCCGTTGTAGGCCTGGTCGAGCAGCTTCTGGCCGCCGAAGGCGGTGGTGTCCGCGATCCGGTCCAGCTCGTCGATGAGCTGGGTGACCTCGGTCTGAGCCGCCGTCCGGGCGTCGGTGTCCTGCGAACCGGCGTTGGCCGCCTGGACCGCCAGGTCACGCATGCGCTGCAGGATCGCACTGGTCTCGGTCAGAGCACCGTCGGCGATCTGCACGACGTTCACGCCGTCCTGAGCGTTGCGCGCAGCCACGGTCAGGCCGCCGATCTGAGCCTGCAGGCCCTGGGAGATCGACAGACCGGCAGCGTCGTCGGCCGCCTTGTTGATGCGCAGGCCAGAGGACAGCTTCTCCAGCGAGCTCTGCATCATCTTGTCGTTCGACGACAGGTTGCGGTACGCGTTCATCGCAGCGATGTTGCTGTTGATACGCAGACTCATGATGATTTCCTCCTTGAATTGAGTCCGTTTCCGGTCCATCCGTGGCCCGGCAAACATGTCATCGGCTCGTGCGGTTCCGGGCTGAGAAAACCCGCCGACGACTTTTGGATTTTTTTCGGGTCAGCCCAACTGGTTGACGGGAACACCGTCAAGACTGGTGTGCGCGAGCCGGGTGCGCAGCACGCTGGTGGCGGCGATCGCGGCGTAGTAGGAGGCGCGGCGGCGGGCGGCGCAGCCGTCCGGCTTGGCCGGCGTGTCGACCAGCTCCGGGGCCAGCTGCGCGTTGATGCCGTCGCGCAGCAGGGCGGTCGCCTCGGCGCGCAGCTGGGACACCCGCGACTCGGTGACCTCGAGCTCCTCGGCCAGCTCGGCCATCGGCCGGGACTGGAAGTAGTAGGCCTCGATGACCCGGCGCAGCCGCTCCGGCAACGCCGAGATCGCGTCGTGCAGGTAGCCGATCCGCTCGCGGTCGATCAGCACCTCCTCCGGCGACCGGCGCCGCTCGACGACCGCGACCTCCGCGCCGCCCGGGCCCTCGCCGGCGATGCCCTGCAGGCTCAGCACGACCGAGCGCTGCACGTCGTCGCGAATGGACACCACCTCGGTGATGTCGGTCTCCATCTGCGTGGCCAGCTCGATGTCGTTGGGGGTGCGGCCGTGCCGGGCGACGAACTGGTCGCGGGCCTGCTCCATCCGGCGGGCCTTGCCGCGCACCGAACGGGACGCCCAGTCCAGGCCGCGCAGCTCGTCCAGCAGCGCGCCGCGCACCCGCATGGTGGCGAACGCGGTGAACGGGATGCCGCGCTCCGGATCGAACGCGCGGGCCGCGTTCACCAGCGCCTCGGAACCGGCGGAGAACAGATCCTCGCGGCGGACATGCGCAGGTACCCTGGCCAGGATCTCCCGCACGAGGTGCCCCACCAGCGGCAGGTTTGTCTCGATGGCCACGTTGGCGTCGAACGTGGTGGGGGCAGCGGTCCTGATCTGCAGCATGAGCGGTTTCCTCCCGATGGCCTCCGGGCTCGACCGCCCGGTGATGTCGAGAGTCGGGGCTCACGGGTGTATTTCCGCTGCTCATACGGTTGCCGCTCGGTGGCAGGGGCGCGAGCGCTCAGGTCCACCCACGCCGTGCCGATGGTGCGTAGGACGACCGCCCGTGCACGCACCGAGGAGGGCACACCGGATGAGTCTCATGGAGACGTCGAACATCCTGTGGCGGCAGCGCGAGCTGCTGTCCATGCTGCTGTTCAAACTGGACGCGGAGAGCCTGATCCTGACCGCGGGCCGCACCCGCTGGCTGGGCTCGGCGACCTACGAGGTCGAGCTGGTGCTCGAGCAGGTGCAGGCCAACGAGGTGTTCCGGGCGGCCGCCTTCGACGCGGTCGCGGCCGAATACGGGCTGCCGGCAGCGGCGAGCCTTGCCGACCTGATCGCCGTGCTCGACGAGCCGTGGCGGGAGACCTTCGCCGAGCACCGCAAGGCGCTGGTCGGCCTGGCCGCCGAGATCGACGCGGCCGTGCGGGCCAACCGGGAGCTGCTCACCTCGGGCCAGCGCGCCGCGCAGCAGGCGCTGGCGCTGGTCAACGGCGCGACCGGAATGTATGGACCGGACGGAAACCTGGCCGCCGCGAGCGGTGGCGCCCGACTGATTGACGAGGCTGTCTGATGAGCACCTTCTCCGGACTGAACACCGCGCTGTCCGCGCTCAAGGCGCAGCGCCGCGGCCTGGAGCTGACCGGCCAGAACATCGCCAACGCCAACACCGAGGGATACAGCCGCCAGCGGCTGGAGACCACCGCGGTCGGCGGCACCGCGGTCCCGGCCCTGTGGGCCACCCCGAACCCGTACGACGGCGGGGTGAACGTGCTTGGCACGGTCCGGATGCGGGACGTGTACCTGGAGACCCGGGCGCACACCGAGCACGCCCGGCAGGCCCTGCTGAACAGCCGGACCGACGCGCTGCTCGACATCGAGTCGACCTTCGACGAGCCGAGCGACTCCGGCCTGCAGGCCCGGCTCGGCCAGCTGTGGGGCGGCTTCACCGACGTCGCCGACTCGCCCGGTGACTCGGCCGCCCGCAACCAACTGCTGGTGCGTGCCCAGATCGTGGCCACCTCGCTGAACACCATGGCCACCGGGTTCGCCACCCGGTTCGAGGCCCAGCGGCACGGGCTGACCGACACGATCACCGACATCAACACCGCGGCCACCAAGCTGGCCGACCTGAACGACAAGGTGGTCAAGGCCCAGGCCGCCGGCCTCGAGGCCAACGAGCTGATCGACCAGCGGGACGTGCTCGTGCTGCGGCTGACCGAGCTGGCCGGCGCGACCACCTCCCGCAACCCCAACGGTTCGGTGGACCTCCAGCTCGGCGGCGCGGCGCTGGTGACCGGAAGCACCGCGCGGGCCCTGACCCTCACCGGCTCGGCGACGCTGGCCGGGCAGGCCGGCGACCCGGTCACGGTGCGCTTCGCCGACGACGGCACGGCCGTGCCCGGCGCGGGCGGCAAGACCGGCGCGGCGGTCGAGGCCCTGAACGTCACCCTGCCCGGTTACGCCGCGGCCATGGACAACGTCGCGGCCATGCTGGCGAACAGCATCAACGCGGTGCAGCAGGGCGGGTACACCACGACCGGCACGGCCGGCGTGCCGTTCTTCAGCGGCACCACGGCGGCCACCATCAAGGTCGCCATCACCAACCCCGACGACATCGCCGCGTCGTCCGACCCGACCCTCGCGCTGGACGGCGGCAACGCCGACAAGCTCGCCGAGCTGGGCCGGGCCGCCGGCGGCGTCACCGACACCTACGCCGCGGTGGTGGCCCGGATCGGCATCGAGACGAACACCGCCACGCAGCTTTCCGAGACCCAGAACGTGATCACCGCGCAGGTGGACTTCGCCCGGCTCTCGGTGGCGGGCGTGAACATCGACGAGGAGCTCACCTCGATGCTCGCCTACCAGCGGTCGTACCAGGCCGCGTCCCGGGTGATGACCGCGGTCGACGAGCTGCTGGACACGCTGATCAACAGGATGGTGAGGTAGCCATGACGTTCCGGGTTTCCGAGCAGTCGATGTCGGCCAGGGTGCTGACCGGACTGCAGCGCAACCAGACCCGCCTCGAGCAGCTGCGCGAGCAGATGGCCAGCGGCAAGCAGATCTCCAAGCCGTCGGACTGGCCGACCGGCGCCGCCCAGGCGCTGCGGCTGCGCGGCGACCTCTCCGCCAAGGACCGCTACATGCGCAGCGCCACCGATGGCGTCTCCCGCCTGGAGACCGCCGAGGGCGCGCTGAACACCGCGAGCAGCATGCTCAACCGGGCCAGGGATCTGGTGCTGCAGGGCATGTCCTCGCCCGCCTTGGAGAACCCGATCGCCCGCGAGGCGATCGCCGGCGAGCTCGCCGGGCTGCGCGACGGGCTGCTGTCCGTGGCCAACACCACGTTCCTCGGCCGCCCGGTGTTCGGCGGCACCACCGCCGGCAGCACGGCGTTCGACACCACCGGCAGCTACGTCGGTGACAGCGGTGAGGTGCTCCGCCGGATCGCCGACAACGTGCAGGTGCGGGTGGACGTGCCGGCTTCGGCCTTCGGCACCGGCGCCAACCAGCTCTTCGGGGTGCTCGACTCGATCGTGGCCAACCTGCGCGGCAACCCGTCCGCGGTCGGGTCCGACCTCGATCGGTTGGATTTGGGGATCGAGAGCGTCAACTCGGCGCTCACCGCCGTGGGCACCCGTTACAGTCAGCTCACCGCGGCCAGTGACGCCGCCGGCGCTCAGTCGGTGCGGCTGGGCTCGGAGCTGTCCGAACTCGAGGACATCGACCTGGTGAAATCGATCATCGATCTACAGAGCCAGAGCGTCGGGTACGAGGCGGCGCTCGGCGCCACCGCGAAGGTGACCACGCCCTCACTGCTGGACTTCTTGCGGTGAATCGGGGAGGAAACGCCACGATGACCCGCATCGATCCCGCGTCCACAGAGGATCTGCCGACCATCGAGTTCAGCACACCCATGCCCGGCTTCCCGGAGCACCGCACGTTCGTCCTGGTCGGCTCCGGCGAGGACGAACCGGTGTTCACGCTGTGCTCGGTGGACGAGCCGGCGCTGCGGTTCATCGTGGTGCCGCCCGCCCCGTTCTTCCCGGACTACGCCCCGGAGATCGGCGACCAGGTGCTCGAGCAGCTGGCCACCGCCAAGGCGGACGACCTGCTGGTGCTGCTCGTGGTCACCGGCGGCGACACGCCGGCGCAGGCCACCGCCAACCTGCTGGCGCCGGTGGTGGTCAACCGGGCGACCCGGCGTGCGGTCCAGGTCATCCTGTCCGAGGATCTCCCTATCCGGGCGCCGCTGCTGCCCTGACCGGAAGGACCGCCCCATGCTGGTGTTGACGCGCCGTACCGGTGACAGCATCCGGATCGGGGACGAGGTCACGGTCACCGTGCTGGACATCCGGGGCGACGTGGTCCGGCTGGGCATCCAGGCGCCCCGCTCGGTGGCCGTGCACCGCGACGAGGTCTACCGCGAGCTGCGCCGGGCCAACGAGGAGGCGGCCGTGACCGACGACACCGTCGCGGCCGGACTGTCCGCCATTCTCCGGCAGGCCAAACCCCGGAACTGACCGGCGTTACCCGCCGATTCGTGTGTTCCCAATCTCATCGGTTACTCCCCAGGTGCGCCACAGGTGCGGGACGGTTGCAGGGGCTCCCGGGCCCTTTCCATCCACCTTTTCCGTTGCCACTATTGAATCTCGAAGGGAGCGTGCACGATGACTATGGTGTTTCTGATGATGGTTCCGGTGATCGCCGTTGTGGCCTTCCGGCTGAGCAAGGCCAGCGGGACCGTGGACCGCATTCTGGCCGAGGAGCTCGGCACGCGCGAGACCGTCACCGCCGCCGTGGCCGCCACCGCGGCCGCCAACATCGCCGCCGCCAACGCGCTGCGCTCGGCCAAGTCGTTCGACATCCGGGCCATCCTCGCCGAGAAGGGTGCGCGCTGCGTCGGGAGTAACTAGTGGACCCCGCGTCAGCCCGGCCGGTCGTAGCGGTATCCGACCCCGCGCACGGCCTTGATCGGCGACGACGTCCCGGCGTTGTCCCAGCCGAGCTTGCGACGCAGCCGCAGTACCGCGAACTTCACCCGGTCCGGCGCCAGTCCGGTCGGATCGTCCCAGGCGTTGGCCAGCAGCTGCTGCGCCGACAACACCGCCCCGGCGTGCTTGACCAGCACGTTGAGCAGCCGGAACTCGGTGTTGGTCAGCTGCACCTCCCGCTCCCCCGCATCCGTGTTGACGTGCACCGCCCGCGCCTTGCGGTTGATCCGCACCAGCCCGTCGTCGTAGTAGTCGGCCCAGTCCGCGGCCTGCTCCGCCGGGCGCGCCGACCTGCGCAGCAGCGCCTCCGCCCGGGCCAGCAGCTCGTTGTTGGTGAACGGCTTGGTCACGTAGTCGTCCGCCCCGGCCCGCAACCCGCGCACCTTGTCCGACTCCTGGCCGTGCGCGCTGATCATCAGCACCGGCAGATCGGCCAGGTCCCGGATCCGCTCCAGCACGGTCCAACCGTCCATTCCGGGCAGTCCGATGTCGAGCAGCACCAGGTCCGGCTTCTCCTCGTGCACCATGCGCAGCCCGGTCCGGCCGTCGGAGGAGGAGATGAACTGGTATCCGGCGCGCTCGAACACCAGCCGCAGGGCGAGCACGATGTCCGGCTCGTCCTCCACCGCGAGAATCTTCGTCATGGCGCACTCCCTTGGTCGGGCAACGTGATCCGCACGGTGGTACCCACGTCCACCACACTGCGAATGTCCAACGTGCCGCCGTGCAGCTCGACCAGCTCCCGGCAGACCGCGAGCCCGATGCCGCTGCCCGGAATCCCGGCGGACAACGCGTTGGAGCCGCGCTTGAACCCCCGGGTGATCGAGGTCAACTCCCCCTCCGGGATGCCGATCCCGGAGTCGGCCACCTCGATGGTCCACCGGTCGCCGTGGTGACCGGCCCGCACCTGCACCGTGCTGCTCGCCGGACTGAACTTGATCGCGTTGCCGACCAGGTTGTCGATCACCTGTTGCAGCCGGTTGGGGTCACCGGACAGATCCGGGCCGGGCAGCGCCACGCACAGCAGGGTGATGCCGGCCTCCTCGGCCTCGATCTGGTGCTGGGCCACCGTGTCGGTGACCAGCTGGGCGAGGTCCAGCGCCCGGGCGCGCAGCGGATGCTGCCCGCTCTCCAGCCGGGCCAGCAACAGCAGGTCGTCCACCAGGGTCAACAGGCGTTTGGTGTTGCGGGCGATCACGTCGCAGGCACTCTGCTGGCCCTCGTTGAGCGGCCCCATGTGCGGATCGCCGAGCAGTTCGGCGAAGCTGAGCACGGCGGTGAGCGGGGTGCGCAGCTCGTGCGAGACGGTGGCCAGGATCCGGTTCTGCACGGCCTCGTCCGGCTGGTCCTGCCGCCGGGAGATGTCCAGGCTGACGTCCAGGAACGCCCACAGCGAGCCGAGGCTGGCGCCGCCGTCCTCCAGCGGTGCCCGGCTGAGCTCCACCACGCGCCCGTCGGCCAGGTCGAGCTGGGTGGCCCGGCGCTTGTTGGCGGTGGTGTAGGGCCGCAGGCGGCGCGCCACGCCCGGCTCGTCCAGGCAGATCGCCGCGACCGCACGCAGCGCGTCCTCCTGGTGCGCGCCGATCCACCCGCCGGCCCGGGTGCCGAACAGCCGGGTGAAGTGGTCGTTGACCAGCCGGATCCGGCCGCGCTCGTCCACCACCAACAGCGCGCTGAGCGCGCCGTTGACCAACTCCCGGGTGCGCGCCCGCTCGGCCCGCTGCTCGGTGACGTCCTCCCCGTACAGCACCACCGAGTGCACGCCGGGCGCGGAGAGCAGGTTCACGAACGTCGTCTCCAGCACCCGGCTGCCGCCGTCCGCGGCCCGCACCCGCAGATCCACGGTGTGGTCGGTGCGCCGGCCGGTGAGCACCTCGACGTAGGCGCGCAGGGCGGCGGTGCGGTCCCTGGGGTCCACCAGCGACAGTGGCGCCTGGACCGGGACGAACGAGCGTGGGTAGCCGAGCACCCGGGTCATCGCGTCCGAGCGCACGACCCAGCTTTCCGGCATGAGCTGGACCACAATGGACCGGCCATGTCGCAACAGCCATTCGCTCGGACCGTCGGCCGGCCGGCCGCCCGCACTGGTGGCCGACTCGATCACGGTGAGCGCCGAGGTCAGCCGGTGCAGTTGCCCGGGGCCGACCCAATCGTCGTCGCCGGGCCGGGCCAGATCGACCACGAGCAGGTCCGGGCCGACGCCGCGGGACGACGCCCCGATCAGATGGCGCTGCCGCTGCCCCGCCCAGGAGGAGACCTGGGTGGCCGTCGGGGTGCGCTGACCGGGCAGGTCGCGGCTGGCGTCCCAGATGGACGCCACGGTGCGCGGTCGCCGGGAGACGGCGTGGATGCCTTGTGTGGCGCGCAACACCGCCGCCAGCTCGTCCAGCGGGTCGTCCGTCTGGTTCGGACCGGACAGCAGCTCGGCCGCCTTGACCACGAGGTCGACGACCTGAACGGCGGCCGCATCGGCGCGCACCGTGCTGCGGTTCGGTTCGCTCACCCGCGCATCCCCTTTGTGCACCATTGGCCGCGCGATTCCTGGCGTGCTCTTCCGTTCAAGGTACGACCGCTCCGCACCCCAGGCACTACCGATCTGCAGTGGTGTTCTTGGTTCACTCGAAAGGACATGTGCATGGCGCGTGGTCGGGCAATTGTGCGACGACTCGCGGCTTAGAATCCACTATGTACCACGTTCGAGTGAAGCCGAGGAGGTGATATCGAAGTGGAACAGGAGTTGGTCGAGACCTGGCCGGAACCGCTGGCCAAGCGGATCGGCGCGCTGCTGGCCACGCTGGCCGACTCGGCCCTGCCCGGCACGGTCGTCGTGCCCGAGGTGGTCCGCGGCCTGCGCTCCGTCCCCGGTATCACCGGTGCCCGGCTGACCGAACGGGACGAACGGCTCGACGCCTTCCCCACCAAGATCACCATCGGCCCGGCACACGTGCTGCACCTGAAGGGCCCGAACTCGGTCCGCCCGGACGTGGTGCAGGCGCTCGGTCTGCTGGCCGAGGCGATGGCCGTGCGGCTGTGGGAGATCGGGCCCGCGGACGTGGTCATCGAGCCGGCCCCCAGCGAGACCCCGCACCCCGACGACCAGCTCGAGTTCTTCCGCGCGCTCGGCCGGCACGCGCCGTTCCTCATCGCCGTGCACGACCCCGACGGCACCGCGCGCTGGTCCAGCCGGGGCGCCCCGTCCATCGAGGGCCTGGCGATGGCGCCGGAGCGGGTGCACCCGGACGACCGGCGCCGGCTGGCCGAGCTCCGCCAGCAACTCGTCGCGGAGTCCGGCGACCACGCCGAGGTGGACGTCCGGCTGTTCGGCGCCGACGACCAGTGGCGGCACGCACACGTGGTGATGCGCAACCTGTGCGACAACCCGGCGGTGCGCGGCGTGGTCAGCTATGCCAACGACGTCACCTACCTGCGCGAGACCGAGTACAGCCAGCGGGTCGGCTCGGCCCGGCTGCGCACCCTGATCGACGCGATCGACGTGGCCATCCTGGTGGTCGACGAGAACATGCGGCTGGCCGAGATCAACCCCAAGGCACTGCAGATCATGCGGTTCCAGGCCCCGTTGCAGGCGGTGATCGGCTGCTCGGTGGC
Source organism: Actinophytocola sp. (assembly GCF_035762905.1). Lineage (GTDB taxonomy): Bacteria > Actinomycetota > Actinomycetes > Mycobacteriales > Pseudonocardiaceae > DASYTH01. The sequence continues at coordinate 19,142 of NZ_DASUCC010000126.1, read as the reverse complement.
CGAGCTGGCCGAGCTGGCCGAGCGCGGCCTTGCCTCCCGCGAGGTACTGCGGATCGCCGCCGACTTCGCCGACCGCAGCATCTCCGGCCGCAAGCCGGTCTACGGCGAGGAACTGCACTTCCCGGACGGCGTGGTGATCGAGGCGGACTACCTGCCGATCGACATCGACGGTGTGATCCGCGGCCACTTCCTGGTCGGCCGGGAGGTCACCGGCCGGGTGGCCGCGCAGCACGCCCTCGAGGCGCGCAACCGGGAGCTGGCCGACCTCGCCCTGCTCAAGAACGAGTTCCTGGCCACCGTCTCGCACGAGCTGCGCACCCCGCTGACCGCCGCGTCCAGCCTGCTGGAGCTGCTCGACTCGGACGACAGGGCCACCCCGCTGTCGGTGGACATGGTGGACGCGCTGCGCCGCAACAACACTCGGCTGCTCAGCATCGTCGAGGACCTGCTGCTGCTGGCCCGGTTCGAGGCCGGCCAGCTACCGCTGGAGACCCGACGGGTGCCGATCGGCTCGGTGCTCGGCGAGGGGCTCGCCGCGCTGCGGACCGAGGCCGCCCAGTACGGGGTGTCGATCGTGGAGAAGTTCGACGACGCCGACGTCACGCTGGAGGCCGACCCGCACTGGCTGTACCGCATGATCCGGTACGTGGTGTCCGGCTCGTTCGCCTCCGGCCGGCCGGCCTCGCGGATCTTCCTGCGCGGCGAGCTGGGCCGCCGGTACTGGACGCTGACCGTGTCCGGCGACACGCTGCGCACCGCGGACCATCTCTCGGCCGGCGACGAGCGCGCCCGGATCGGCATCGGCCTCGGCCTGACGCTGGCCAGGGCGATCGCCCGCCGGCACGGCGGCGAGCTGCGGATCGCCGGCAGCGCCGAGGGCGCGGCGGTGCGGATCTCCCTGCCCACCTCACCCACCGCTGACGATGTGTGACCCCTAGCCGGGTATGGAAGCCTGGCGGTATGACCGAGGTGGCCAGGGCCGGGATAGACCAGACGGAGCTCCGCCGGATCGACACGGCGTGGCGGGCGGCGAACTATCTGGCCGTCGGGCAGATCTACCTGTTGGACAATCCCCTGCTGCGCGAGCCGCTGCGGGCCGAGCACATCAAACCGCGGCTGCTGGGGCATTGGGGCACCACGCCCGGGCTGAACTTCCTCTACGCCCACCTCAACCGGCTGATCCGGCTGCGGGACCTGGACATGATCTACGTGATCGGGCCCGGGCACGGCGGGCCGGGGCTGCTGGCGCACACCTGGCTGGAGGGCAGCTACTCCGAGTGCTACCCGGAGGTGTCCCGGGACGAGCGCGGGATGCGGGCGCTGTTTCGTCAGTTCTCCTTCCCCGGCGGGGTGCCCAGCCACGTGGCGCCGGAGGTGCCCGGCTCCATCCACGAGGGCGGTGAGCTGGGCTACTCGTTGGCACACGCCTACGGCGCGGCTTTCGACAACCCGGACCTGATCGTGGCCTGCGTGATCGGCGACGGCGAGGCGGAGACCGGGCCGCTGGCCACCAGCTGGCACGGCAACAAGTTCCTCGACCCGGTGCACGACGGGGCGGTGCTGCCGATCCTGCACCTGAACGGCTACAAGATCGCCAACCCGACCGTGCTGGCCCGGATCCCGCACGAGGAGCTGGACGCGCTGCTGCGCGGCTACGGCTACGCGCCGCACTACGTCACCGGGTCCGATCCGGAGTGGATGCACTCGGACATGGCGGCCACGCTGGACACGGTGGTCGACGAGATCCGGCGGATCCAGGACGACGCCCGGTCCGGGGCCGACGGGGTCCGGCCGCGCTGGCCGATGATCGTGCTGCGCTCACCGAAGGGCTGGACCGGTCCGTCCGAAGTGGACGGAGTGCCGGTGGCCGACACCTGGCGGTCCCACCAGGTTCCGCTGGCCGGCGTCCGGGACAATCCGGAGCACCTGGCAGCGCTGGAAAGCTGGCTGCGCTCGTACCGGCCGGAGGAGCTGTTCGACGAGGCCGGTCGTCCGGTCGCCGACGTGCTGTCCGCGGCGCCCGCCGGTGACCGGCGGATGGGCCGCAACCCGCACGCCAACGGCGGGCTGTTGCTGCATCCGTTGGCGATGCCCGACTTCCGGGAGTTCGCCGTGGCCGCCGAGCCGCCCGGCGGTGCCACCTCGGAGCCGACCAGGGTGCTCGGCCGGTTCCTGCGCGAGGTGATGCGGGCCAACACCTCCGCCCGCAACTTCCGGATCTTCGGGCCGGACGAGACCGCGTCCAACCGGCTCGACGCGGTGTACGAGGTCACCGGAAAGCAGTGGCAGGCCGAGGTTCTGCCGGTCGACGAGCATCTGTCCCGGGACGGCCGGGTGGTGGAGATGCTCTCCGAGCACATGTGCCAGGGCCTGCTGGAGGGTTACCTGCTCACCGGCCGGCACGGGCTGTTCTCCTGCTACGAGGCCTTCATCCACATCATCGACTCGATGTTCAACCAGCACGCGAAATGGCTCAAGACCAGCAAACAGCTGCCATGGCGGCGGCCGATCGCGTCGCTGAACTATCTGCTCACCTCGCATGTGTGGCGCCAGGACCACAACGGTTTCTCCCACCAGGACCCGGGTTTCATCGACCATGTGATGAACAAGAAGGCCGAGGTGATCCGGGTATACCTGCCGCCGGACACCAACACCCTGCTGTCCGTTGCCGACCACTGCCTGCGCAGCCGGGACTACGTCAACGTCATCGTGGCCGGCAAGAACGAGGCGCCGAACTGGTTGCCGATGGACGAGGCCGTCCTGCACTGCACTCGCGGCGCCGGCATCTGGGACTGGGCCAGCAACGACGACGGCCAGCCCGACGTGGTACTCGCGTGTGCCGGCGACGCACCGACGCTGGAGATCATGGCCGCCACCGCGCTGCTGCGCGAACACCTGCCCGAGTTGCGGGTGCGCGTCGTCAACGTGGTCGACCTCATGCGCCTGCAACAACACACCGAACACCCGCACGGCATGACCGACGCCCAGTTCGACGCCCTGTTCACGGTGGACCGGCCGGTGATCTTCGCCTACCACGGCTACCCCTGGCTCATCCACCGCCTGACCTACCGGCGCTCCAACCACCACAACATCCACGTCCGCGGGTACAAGGAGGAGGGCACCACGACGACGCCGTTCGACATGCTGGTGCTCAATGACATGGACCGGTTCCGGCTGGTGATCGACGTGCTGGACCGGGTGCCGCGGCTGGGCGCGCGGACCGCGTTGCTGCGCCAGCAGATGGAGGACATGCGGGCACGGCACCATCAGTGGATCCGGACCTACGGCGAGGATCTGCCGGCGGTCCGGGACTGGACCTGGCCGGCCTGAGCGCGATGCACGTCCTGGTCGTCAACGCCGGTTCGTCCAGCCTGAAGGTGCGGCTGCTCGATCCGGCCGATCACGTGGTCCGATCGCTGGACCTGGATTCCTGGGCCGGCCGGGACGAGACGGCGGAGCTGCGCCGGTTCGTGTTCACCGTGTCCACTGTGGACGTCGTGGTGCACCGGATCGTGCACGGTGGGGCGGAGTTCACCGGTGCGACGGTCATCGCCGGGGACGTGCGGGACCGGATCGCGGCGCTGTCCGAGTTGGCGCCGTTGCACCAATCGCGTGGGGTGGCCGGGATCGACGCGATGGCCGCGGTGCTGCCCGGGATCCCGGCGGTGGCATGTTTCGACACGACGTTCCACGCCGGGTTGCCGGCCGCGGCAGCGACGTATGCGCTGCCGCGGGAGTGGAATGAGCGGTTCGGGTTGCGCCGCTACGGTTTTCACGGGTTGTCGCATGCGTACGCCGCGCGCCGGGCGAGTGAGCTGGTCGGGTTGGCCGGCCCGCGGGTGGTGAGCTGCCATCTGGGGTCGGGGGCGTCACTGGCGGCGGTGACCGGGGGGCGGTCGGTCGACACCACGATGGGGTTCACGCCGCTGGAGGGTCTGGTGATGGCCACCCGGCCGGGCTCCGTCGATCCCGGTCTGGTGTTGTGGCTGATCCGACGTGCCGGCCTGGCTCCCGATGAGGTCGCCGACGCGCTGGAGCACCGGGCCGGATTGGCCGGGTTGACCGGCGGTTCCGGCGACCTGCGCACCCTCGGCGCCGGTCCGGACGCGACGTTGGCGTTCGAGGTCTACCTGCACCGGCTGCGCCGCGAGATCGCCGGGATGGCGGCGGCGATGGCAGGCTTGGATGTGCTGGTATTCACCGGTGGGGTCGGGGAGCATCAGCCGGCGGTGCGGGCCGGCGCGGCGGCGGGGTTGGGCTTCCTCGGCGTCCGGGTGGACGACGCGGCCAACCGGGCCGCGTCCGGCGATACTGACATCACGGCGTCGGGTGCCGGGGTGCGTACCCTGGTGATTGCGGCGCGGGAAGATATCGAAATGGCGCGGCAAGCGCGGGCTGTGGTTTCCGGATAGCTCAGCTGCCGCACGAGCCGCGCCGCGGGCCTCGACGTGTGGCTCCGAACGCGGCGGTCCTTCCGCCGGCGAGGATCAGCAGCAGCGCCGCGAGCAGCAGGCTGTCGACGCCCGCGCCGGTGCGGGCCAGGTTCTCGGCCGAGCCGGTCAACGCCAGCGCTTCGCCGACCAGGTATTCGCCGATCTCGGCACTGCCCGGCAGGTAACCGGCGTCGCCGCTGTAGCCCGCCACGATCCGGTGGGAGCCCGGCGGAAGCGTCACGGTGCACCTGGCCGTTCCGGCGACCACCGGAACGCTTTCGCAACCGGTGACCGGCATTCCGGCCACCTCGAAGCGCACCGTTCCGGTCGGGTTGGCACCGCCGGCGTCGCCGGTCACCGTGGCGGTGAAGGTCACCGGTGTGCCGGCTGCAACGGGGGAGGACACGTCCGCCGTCAGCGACACCACGGGCGTGGCCCGGAGCGCGTTGGTCACCTGGCCGGTGCCGGCGAAGTAGTGGCCACTGCCGTTGTAGACCGCGGCGACGGAGAAGGTCTGGTTCGGGTCCACCGCCAGTGGGCAGGTTCCGCTCGCCTGACCCGGGCCGGGGCCGGGCTGCAGCGGGGCGACGCAGCTCTGCGGCCCGGAGAAGAGGCCGGTCTGCACGGTGATGGTCACCGTCCCGGTCGGCGTGCCGCCGTCGCTGCTGGTGACCGTTGCGGTGAACGACGTCGTTCCCGCCGGCGCGCCGGGCGGAACCGACGCGACAACGGCCACGGCCACGGTCGCCGTCGGTGTCTGGTAGCCGGCCTGCCCCTGGACACCGGCTTCGTAGTTGGTGTCGCCGGAGTAGGTCGCGGTGACCAGCACGCTGGCGTCCGGCGGTATCGAAAGGGAACAGGTCGCGGTCGATCCGGAGGTGCCTCGGATCAGGGTGAGCGCGGTGCACCCACCAAGCCCGGCCGAGGCCGTGACGTCCACCGTCCCGGTCGGGTCCGCTCCGGCACCGGTCACGCGCACGGTGAAGGTCACGGTCCCCGCCGGTCCCTGTCCGTCCGGCGTCACCGTCACCACCGGCACGAGCAGGGTCAGGAAGTCGGTGTTGCCGGTGGCGGAGTTGTAGGTGGCGTCGCCGGTGTAGGCGGCGTTGACGGTCACGGTCTGGCCGGGGGCGAGGGTGATGGCGCAGGTGGCGGTGGCGTCGTCGGCGCCGCTGGCAGCGACCGGGACACCAGTACAGCCACCGACGGCCGGGCTGGTCGTGAACGTGACCGTCCCGGTAGGACTGGTTCCGGTGCCGTCGATGGTGGCGGTGAACGTGACGGGACCGGCCGAGCCGGTCGTCGGGGTGACGGTGACGGTGGGGGTGATCTGGACCGGTTGGTAGTCCCCGTTGCCGGCGGCGGGGTTGTAGCCGGCGTCGCCGCTGTAGGCGGCGTTGACGGTCACGCCCTGTCCGGGGGCAACGGTGATCAGACAGGTCGCCGTGGCATCGTCGGCCCCGCTGGCAGCGACCGGGACGGCCGCACACCCGCCCACGTCCGGGGCGGTCGTGAAGGTAACCGTCCCGGTGGGACGGGTTCCGGTGCCCTCGATGGTGGCGGTGAAGGTGACTGGACCACTGGGGCCGGTCGTCGGGCTGACCGTGACGGCGGGGGTGGCTTTGACCGCGTTGTAGTCGACGTTGGCCGACGTCGGGTCGTAGGTGCCGTCCCCAGAGCCGGAGTAGTTCGCGGTGACCGTGACGTTCTGGCCGGGGGCGACGGTGATCTCGCAGGTGGCCACCGCGTCATCGGCGCCGCTGCCGGCGACCGGAACGGCGGCGCACCCGCCCACATTCGGATTGCTCGTGAAGGTGACCGTCCCAATAGGACTGATGCCGGTACCGTCGATCGTCGCGATGAAGGTCACCGGGCCGCCCAGCCCGGAACTCGGCGTCACCACCATCGGTGGAACGATCTGGGCGTCGGGCCGGGATCCAGCGGGCTGCGGTGGCTGTGGCGGCGCATTCGGCGTGGTTTCCTCGTTGGCCGGCACCGGGTCGGGCGCTGGCTCGACCGAATCCGGCTCCGGAGGGACATCGCCGGGAAGATCGGGCCCGGCCGGCTCCGCCGAACCGGCTCCCGCCGCGGAGGTTGCGGGGCCGGCCTGCTCCACCGTCGGCACTGGCGCCGGTGTAACCGCGCCCCCTTCAGCCGGTGCGCCGGTGACTTCCACGGCGGGTGGTTCCGGGACGGGCGCAGTTTCGGCGACCGCCGAAGCGGCCGTCGTCACCAGCGACGCACCGACCAGACAGAGGACCGGAATCCACGATGCCCGGTTGGGCCGTCGAGGACCACTGCCGAGGATCCCCCATGCGGTGGGGAGTGCCATGGCGACGACCTTCCCGACTCGCTGTACCGGTGCCGTCATGGAATCACCGCTGTCATCCCTCCGCATCTCGGATGGTCGGCCCGACCTCACCTGGCGGCACATACGTCCGGCTCCGTTCACCCGATCGAGATCGATCCGGGCCGGCACCCAATCCGACCGGCGAGTTGGTCCGAATAGCGGGATGACCTTCCATCCCTCTAGGAGGAGAACATGTCTCGCAGTGTCAACCAGTTGGTCGGGTACGGGTTCGGGGCGGTGTACGTCCTGGTCGGCCTGCTTGGGTTCACGGTGTCGGGGAGCCACGCTTTTGCGGGGGAGCACGGTGGGCTGTTGTTGGGGATCTTCGCGGTGAACGGGTTGCACAACGTCGTGCATCTGTTGGTGGGGGCGGCGTTGATCGGGGCGGCGGCGGCGGGCACGGCGGTGTCGAAGGCCGTCAACACCGTCGTGGGAGCGGTGTATCTGCTGGTCGGGATCGTGGGGGTGGCGATCGGGTCCGGGGAGTTGAACCTGTTGGCGTTGAACGCGCCGGACCATGCACTGCACTTCGCGAGTGCGGTCGCGTTGATGGTGATCGGGTTGGCGGCGGATCGGGCGCGGCATCCGGCGGCGCACGTCTGAGGGGGCGGTAAGGGCGGCAGAAGAACATCGTAAGTCCCGGGGGGCAGGGTGATCACTGTCAACGAACGATCATCTGGAAGGGACTTGAGGACGATGCGGAAGCTGATCGCCAAGACGGACATGTCACTCGACGGGGCCATCGACAACCCGGGTGCGTTCACGCACACGTTCTGGGACGAGGAGTGGAACAACGCGGCGGGGGCGCATGAGTTCGACGGGTTGGTGATGGGGCGGCGGACCTATGAGGGGTTCGCCGCGGCATGGACGAAGCCGGAGATGCTGGAGGCCGAGGGGGAGTTCGCGACGCACATGAACACCGTGGCCAAGTACGTCGTGTCCGACTCGTTGGACACGGCGGACTGGACCAACACCACGATCGTGCGGCGGGACGAGGTCGAAACAACCGTGGCCAAGCTGAAGGAGGAGCCGGGGGGCAACCTCTTCATGTACGGGTACGGGCCGGTGGCGCACCGGCTGCTGAAGGCCGGGCTGCTGGACGAGCTCGAGGTGTGGATCTACCCGGTGCTCTCCGGCGCCGGCGAGATCGGCCAGCTGCTGTTCCGGGATGGCGACCAGATTCCGTTGAAGGTGAACAGCTCCAGGACGCTCAAGTCCGGGGTGGTGATCCTCAACCTGTCGCCAGCGGAGCGGAGCTGACCAGGGTTCGGGCATCGGCTTCGCCGCCGCGGTCGACCGCGGCGGCGAAGTCGTGTTCGCCGAGGGCGGTGCGGACGACCGCGGTGATCCGGTCGATGTCATCGCGTTCGGCGGGGCCGGCCGGGAGTTCCTTGGAGCCGCGGGTGGCGGCGGCGGCGCCGAGCAGCTCGGCGGCCAGGCGGTGGTGGCCGGTGCCCGCACAGGCGCCGGCCATGCCCTCGAGGGCGCCGACCACGTCGCGCGGGGCGTCGAGCTTGAGGCTGATCTCGAACGCCTCCGCGTGCAGGGCGAGGGCGGTGGCCGGGTCGCCGCGCAGCTCGGCGACGAAACCCAGTTCCGACAACACCATCGGCTCGTGCAGGGCGTGACCCGGGCCGGCGTCCATCCGGCGCGCGACATCCAGCAGGTTGTTCAGGTGCGACTCGGCGTCGTCGAGCCTGCCCTCGCGGCGACACGCGAAGGCCAGGCCCAGCTCGGCGAACACCTTGCTCGGGGTGTGGTCCTGCTCCACCGCCAGCCGTAGCGCCCGCTCGCACCACCCCCGGGCCTGGGCGTACTCGCCGACCTGAACGGCGATCCAACCCAACCAGCACTGCCGGCCGCACACCTCCGGCCACAGGCCCAGCTCCTCGGCCAGCCGCAAACCCTCCTTGTGCAGGCGGACGGCCCGCTCGTAGTCACAGGTCATCTCCGCGAGGCCGCCGAGCCACTCGGTCGCCTGCAACACCCCCCACCGGTCACCGAGCGCGCGGAACAGATCACTGCTCTCCGTGGCGTACCGCTCGATCGCGGCGAGATCGCCGCGCACGTGGTTGATCTTCGCCCGGGTGGCCAGCACCGCGGCCACGCCCCACCGGTCGCCCACCGACCGGAACGTGGAAAGCGACCGGGTCAACCGCTTCTCCGCGGCCGGCAGGTCACCGAAGTCCAGCCCGGCGTGCACCAGGAACCACTCGGCAAGAGCCCGGCCGGCATCGTCACCGGTGCCGTCGAAACACCCCAGCGCCGCGTCGCCGCGCGCGGTCCAGTCCGCCGGCTCGCCGTGCATCATCGCGATCCCGGTCCGCCAGCCGGTGGCCACCGCGCGCAGCGCCCGCGCACCGCCGGGCACCGCAAGTGCCGCGTCCAGCGAGCGCAGCGCCTCGCTGAGCCGGCCGCGCAGATACCAGTACCAGGCCAGCGAGTTGACCAGCCGCAGGGCGGCGTCCCCGGCGCCGGTGCGCACCGCCGTGTCCAACGCGGCACGCAGGTTGCCGGACTCCGCGTCCAGCCGCTCCAGCCACCGGCGCTGGGCGGGACCGCGCAGCTCGGCCTGCCCGGCGAGCCCCACGTAGTAGTCGCGGTGCCGTTCGCGGACCGGGTCCAGCTCGCCCGCCTCCCCCAGTCGCTCGGTGCAGTAGGCGGCCACCGACTCCAGCAACCGGTAACGCGGCCCGTCGGACACCGCCACCAGCGAGCGATCCACCAACCGGGCCACCACGTCCAGCACGTCCGGGACGTCCCCCGCGTCGCACACCGCCTCCGCCGCCTCCAGCGTGCAGCCGTCGACGTGCCCGGCCAGCCGGCGCAGCACCGCCCGCTCCGGCCCGGTGAGCAGCCCCCAGCTCCAGTCGATCACCGCACGCAGCGTCTGCTGCCGGGCCGGCGCGCCCCGGCGGCCCCGGGTGAGCACCCGGAACCGGTCGTCCAACCGGGACAGCACGCCGGACACGCCAAGCGCACGCACCCGGGTGGCGGCCAGTTCCAGCGCCAGCGGCAGACCGTCCAGCCGGCGACAGATCTCCCCCACCGCGTCCGGTTCGGCACCGGCCGGCAGGCCCGCCCTGGCCCGGAACAGCTCGGCGGCACCGGCCGGAGCCAGCGGCGGAACCGGCCACACCGACTCGCCGGCCAGGTCCAACGGCTCCTGGCTGGTGGCCAGCAGCCGCAGACCGGGAGCCGCCCGCAGCAACGCCCCGGCCACCTCGGCCACCGGCTCGACGATCCGCTCGCAGTTGTCCAGCACCAGCAGCATGTGCTTGTCCCGCAAGGCAACCGCGAGCGCGGCCGGCTGCCGGAGGTCGAGCACCGCCATGATCGCCTCGGCGACCTCCTGCGGGCCGGGGTCAGTCAACCCGGCCAGCTCCACCAGCCACACCCCGTCGGCGAACTCGTCCACCATCCGGGTGGCGATCTCCTCGCCCAGCCGGGTCTTGCCGACGCCACCCGGACCGGAGAGCGTGACCAGCCGGGCCGAGCCGAGCAGCGCCCGGACCTCGGCCACGGCCGGATCCCGGCCGATCAGCCCGGTGAGCGCGGCCGGCAGGTTCGTGGCCGGCCGCCCGCGCTCACCGGGCGCCACCTCGACCACCCCGACGGGAACCACCGCGGCCGGCTCCGGCAGCAGCGCCGGGTCCTGCGCCAGGATCGCCGTCTGCAGCGCCGCCAGCTCCGGGCCGGGGTCGAGGCCCAGCTCCTCGTCCAGCCTGCGGCGCAGGTCGGCATAGCTGTCCAGGGCCTCGCTCTGCCGCCCGGCCCGGTACAGCGCGCGCATGTGCACCGCCCGCAGCCGCTCACGCAACGGATGCCGGGCCACCAGATCGCCGAGCTCGCCGGCCAGCAGGCTGTGCTCGCCGAGCGCCAGCCGGGCCTCGGCGTGCAGTTCGAGCACCGCCAGTCGCTGCTCCGCCAGCCGGGCGCTCGCCGCCTGGGTGAACTCCTCGTCGGCGAAATCGGCGAACGCGGGACCGCGCCACAGGCCGAGCGCCTCGGCGAGCAGCCCGGCCCGGGCCCGCGGGTCCGCGGTGGCCTGGGCCCGCTCGGCAAGCGCGGCGAACCGGGTCGCGTCCAGGGCGTCCGGCCCGGCCTCGATCAGGTAGCCCGGCGACCGGGAGACCACCAGGTCCCGCCCGCCCGGCTCGGCGTCCGCCAGCGCCTTGCGCAGCTGGGACACCCGAACCTGCAACGCACCCGCGGCGTTGGCCGGCGGGTTGTCCCCCCAGAGATCGGCCACCAGCCGGTCGGTCGACACCGGCCGGCCCTCGTGCAGCAACAGATCGGCGAGCAGCGCGCGGACCTTCAGCCCGGCGACCGCGACCGGCTCCCCACCCGCGGTCCACACCGCGAGCGGCCCCAGCACCCCGAATCGCATGCCGGCCACCTTAAGGGCATGGGAAGTGCGCCGTAACCGGTGCGGCGCACGGTTGCCCTGTGCAGGCGGCACGTCGAGAACGGAGAAGACAATGTACGCACCGGTGAACGGCGTCGAGATGTACTACGAGATCCACGGCAGCGGCCGGCCGATCGTGCTCATCCACGGTGCCCTGTCGACGATCGGCACCTCGTTCGGCGCGATCCTGCCGGCGCTGGCCCGGACCCGACGGGTGATCGCGGTCGAGCTGCAGGCGCACGGCCGCACCGCGGACATCGACCGGCCGTTCGGCTATCCGGCGTTCGCCGACGACGTGGCCGCCCTGCTGGATCATCTCGGTATCGCCGAAGCCGACTTCTTCGGGTACAGCGTCGGCGCCGGGGTGGCGCTCGAGATCGCCATCCGCCGCCCGGACCTGGTCGGCAAGCTGGTGCTGCAGTCGGTCGCGTTCTCCGTGGACGGGATGCACCCGGGGCTGCTGGACGGCATCGAGGAGCTGACCCCGGACGACCTGGCCGGCTCGCCGTTCGAGCGGGCCTACGCCGAGAGCGCGCCGGACCCGGCGGCCTGGCCGGCGCTGCTGGACAAGGTCAAGGAGTTCGACCTGGACTTCAAGGGCTGGGAGCCGGCGACGGTGCGGGCGATCGCGGCGCCGGTGCTGCTGGTGGTCGGCGACTCCGACATCGTGCGCCCGGAGCACGCCGTCGAGCTGTTCCGCCTGCTCGGTGGCGGCGTGCCGGGCGACGTGGTGCCGATGCCGAAGTCCCAGTTCGCCGTGCTGCCCGGCACCAACCACGTCGGCCTGCCCGAGCGGGCGGCCTGGCTGGTCCCGATGATCGAGTCCTTTTTGGACGCTCCGGCCTAGAGGTCGCCGCCGTCGGTGGCCAGGCTCCTGGCCACCTCGGCCAGCTTGACGTTGAGCTCCTGCGAGCGGTGTCGCAGCACCTCGAACGCCTCCTCGGCGCTGATTCCCCGGCGCACCATCAGGATTCCCTTGGCCTGGCCGATCACGTCCCGGCTGTCCAGCGCCTCGCGCAACTGCGCCTCGCGGAGTTGGCCGGCGGTGCGCGCCTGGGTGGTGGCCAGGGCCAGCGCGGCGTGCGTGGCCAGCAGCAGGGCGATGTCCTGGTCGGCGTCCACCAGACCGAGCGGGCGCCGGGAGTAGATGTTCAGCGCGCCGAACCTGGGCGGGTCGGAGTCGGGCAGGATGCCGGTGCACAGCACCGCGCCGACGCCCACCTCGGCGGCCGCCCGGCCCACCTCGGGCCAGCGTGGGTCGGCGGACAGGTCGTCGCTCATCGCCACGCCCTGACCGGAGGTGCGGGTGGCGTCGATGGCCGGACCCCGGTTGGTCCGGTACTGCAGTTCGTCCAGCCGGGCCGCCGCCGGGTCGGTCACCACCGGCGTGGTGTAGCCACCGTTCTGTAGTCGCAGGGTGAGGCTCACCATGTCGGCGCCTGCGATCGAGGACCGGGCGGCCGCGGCCACCCGGTGCAGCACGTCGTCCACGGTTCTGGCCTGCAGCAAGGTTTGCGTCAGGCCGGCGAAGTGTTGCGCCAGCGGACGCAGTGCGGCGGGCTCGAGCTCGCTGTACATCCCATCTCCTGATAGCGCGGGGGTGGGACGCGCTCGCTGCTGAACACGCCGGACCTACAACCTACCGGCTGGCGATCACGTGCTGTCCGGCGATCCGGATTTTGTCGGTGCCCCATGCGAACATATGTTCGTGACGAGCGAGGCGACGATCCTGCACGCGGACCTCGACTCGTTCTACGCGTCGGTCGAGCAGCGGGACGATCCCCGGCTGCGCGGCCGGCCGGTGATCGTGGGCGGCGGGGTGGTGCTTGCGGCGAGCTACGAGGCGAAGGCGCACGGCGTGCGCACGGCGATGGGCGGGTGGCAGGCCCGGGCGCTGTGCCCGAAGGCGATCGTGGTGCCACCGCGCATGTCCGCCTACGCCGAGGCAAGCAAAGCGGTGTTCGAGGTGTTCCGGGACACCACCCCGCTGGTCGAGGGGCTGTCCATCGACGAGGCGTTCCTGCAGGTCGCCGGTCTGCGCAAGATCGCAGGCACGCCGGCGGAGATCGCCGCACGGCTGCGCGGCCAGGTGCGCGAGCGGGTCGGACTGCCGATCACGGTCGGGGTGGCCCGGACCAAGTTCCTGGCCAAGGTGGCCAGCCGGGTGGCCAAGCCGGACGGCCTGCTGGTGGTGCCGCCGGAGGGCGAACTGGCGTTCCTGCACCCGCTGCCGGTGGACCGGTTGTGGGGCGTCGGCGAGATCACCGCGGCCAAGTTGCACAACCGCGGCATCATGACGGTCGGCGATCTGGCCCGGCTGCAGGAGAAGACCCTGGTGGCGATGCTCGGCCGGGCGGCCGGCCGGCACCTGCACGCGCTCGCGCACAACCGCGACCCCCGGCCGGTGCAGGTGGGCCGGCGACGCGGCTCGATCGGCGGGCAGCGGGCGCTCGGCCGCTCCCCCAAGACCCCGGCGGACATCGACGCGGTGGTGTGCACGCTGGTCGACCGGGTCACCAGGCGGATGCGCACCGCGCAGCGGACCGGGCGGACCGTGGTGCTGCGGCTGCGGTTCGACGACTTCTCCCGGGCCACCCGGTCGCACACGCTGCCCTGGTCCACCTCGGCCACGGAGACGATCCTGACCACCGTGCGGTTTCTGGTGGCCGGCGCGCTGCCGTTGATCCGGGAGCGCGGCCTGACCCTGGTCGGCATCTCGGTCGGCAACCTCGACTCCAGCGGCGCGGTCCAACTCGCGCTGCCGTTCGACGACTACGCCAACCCCGCGCTGGACGCCGTGCTGGACCGGGTGCACGACCGGTTCGGCACGACCTCGCTGACCCGCGCCGTGCTGCTCGGCCGGGATCCGGGGCTACAGGTGCCGCTGCTGCCGGACTGACCGTCAGCCGCCGACCCGGTCAAGGGCGAGCACCCGCTCTGGCCGGATCCGGACCAGCACCATGCCGGGACCGGTGGCGTAGCCGACGAAGTCGCGGGCGCCGGCCTCGTCCAGGTAGCGGCGGGCGATCATGGTGACGCCGCGCCGGATGTCGTCCGGGTCGCCGGACACCTCGGCGACGCCGTCGATCTTGACGAACGCGTACGGCGGCCGGGGATCGTCGACCACCAGGGTGACCCGCGGATCCTGGCGCAGCGCCCGGACCTTCACCGTGTCCGCCGGGCTGCTGATCAGCACCTGGTCACCGTCCAGCGCGAACCACACCGGCACCGCGTGCGGTCGGCCGTCCGGCCGGACCACCGCGACGACGGCCGTCCGGCTCCCCGTCTCGAGAAACGCACGCCGCTCGTCGGCGGTCATCTGGCGGGCCATGCCGCCAGCATTTCATACCCTCGATCAAGAACGGGGTGGCCCGGCGGGCCACCCCGTTCATCCCCCTTCGCCGTCAGGCCAGGGCCTTCGCCAACCAGTCGTCCCAGGCCCGCTCGATCGCGGAGCCGTCGGCGCCGGGGTCGAAGCCGGAGTACTCGATCACCGGCGTGGCGTCGGAGCCGCACATGAACGAGTAGAAGCCGTCCGGCGTGCGCACGCCGACCCAGTACGGGTGGCGGGCGAACTCGACCACGCCGTCCACCGACTCGAGGCCGGGAACCTCCACCCGGGCCTTGTCGCCGACCGCGACGGACCCGCCGAGACCGAGGGCGCCGCGGTAGGCGGCCCACAGCGCGTCGGCGTCGGTGCCGGATTCGCCGAGCAGGAACAGGTTGTGAGTGGCGGTGCGGCCGGCGAAGTGGGCGGCGTAGACGGCCAGCTTCTCCAGGTACATCCGGTCGCCGTTGCGCAGTGCGTCGTACTCGGACTCCCAACCGTCGTCACTGAGCAGTCCACTGTGGACGAACCGGAGCACGGTCGAGGAGCCTTCCCGGCCCTCGATCAGATACTCGAACGCCATGAAGGTGCCGTCCGGCGCCTCGTCGCCGCGATAGGCGAAGTGCTGGCCGGGCTCCCACGCGGTCACGGTGGCCTCGGCGGTCCAGGCCGGTGTCTCCATCCGGGTCCGACCGCCGAGCCGTGGCTCGATCTGGTTACGGCCCATGAACCAGGAGTCCAGACCGGGACCGGTGGCGATCGCCGCCCAGACCTGCTCGGGGGTGGCGTCGATGGTGATCTCTTCGCGGACCTCGAACTCGCGCGGCATTGCTCTGTCTCCTTATTTCTCGATGTGGACACTCGGGTGGACCGCGGCGATCACGCGGTGCGCACGTCCGCCCTCTGCGGACTCGTCGTGGTACTTGCCGACCAGCGCGGTGACCGCGGCGGTCAACTCTTCGGCGAACGCCGCCCGGTCGGCCGCCGAGGCGAACCGCACCGTGACGTCGAGCGCATAGGTGGCGACCCGCTTGCGGGCCTTGGCGGCCCCGGTGACCAGGGCGCCGACCTCCCGCACGGTGCGGGCGGCCAGGGCGATCAGCCAGCGCGCGGACAGGCCGTCCGGGGACCGCGCCGGGTCCGGCGCGAGGCCGGCAAGCGCGCCGGGCGAGATCACGTAGGACGCGGCCGTGGCGCGCATCACGCGCTCGGTGGCGTTGCCCTTGCGCCGCTCCTCGACCAGCTCGACCAGGCCGTGCCGCTCGAGGGTGCGCAGGTGGTAGTTGACCTTCTGCCGGGCCAGGCCGACCAGGCTGGCCAGCATGGTCGCCGAGCGCGGCTCGGCCAACTCGGCGAGCAGCCGGGCCCGCATCGGGTCCAGGGAGACCTCGGCCGCGGCCGGGTCCTCGATCACCGCTACTTCCAGCATGGCACCACTCTCCCACCGACAACTTTTCTTGTCAAGACCTCTGAAGTTTTCGGTGGCGAAGCGATGTCGAGTCCACTGTGGAGGACCATTCATGACCAGGTCATAATTGTCACAGGAATTGTTCACCCGGCATCTCATGGGTGGATCACTGCCGCTGTATCGGCGTTTCTGCGACCGTTTCCACGTGAGTGACACGCGATGGAAGCTGAAGGTGGACCAGCAGGGCGTCACGATCGCCGGTGACCATTTCCAGCTCACGACGACGGTCTGGCCGGACGGGGTTCCGGCCGGCGGGACCGCCGACGACGTGCTGCTCGGCATGGCCGAGTCGGGTCGGGTCGAGTCGACACTGTCCGAACTGGCGGCGATGACCCGCCGTTCCTACGGGCAGTACTGCGGCCTTGCTCGCGCCGAGGAGATCCTCGGCGAGCGCTGGGTCCTGCTCATTCTGCGGGACCTCACCGTCGGCCCGCGGACCGCCGCCGAATTGGAGCGCGGCCTGCCCCTCATCTCTCCCGAGGTGCTCGCCGCGCGGCTGCGCGACCTCGAGCGCACGCACGTGGTCACCAGCAATCCGTTGCCCGACGGCACCCCGCGCTACCGGCTCACCGACTACGGCGTCGAACTGGAGGCCATCCTGCTGCGGCTGGGCACCTGGGGCGCCAGGCTGCTCGGCACGCAGCGGCCCGAGGAGATCGTCACCACCGCGTCCCAGGTGGTCGCGCTGCGCTCCACGTTCCGGCCGGAGCAGGCCCGCGACCTCCGCGCCACGTACGAGATCCGGATCGGCGACGACATCCGGCTGCACGCCCGGGTGGACGACGGCGCGGTCCGGGTCGCGGCCGGCACCGCCGCCCGGCCGGACCTGGTCATCGAGCCGGGTACCTGGCTCAAGGCACTGATGGCCGGCGAGATCGATCCGCTCGCCGCGGTCGCCGACGGCCGGATCCGGATCACCGGCGAGCCCGCCCTGCTGGTGCGGTTCGCGGCCATGTTCCGCGTTCCGGAGCCGGTCACCGGGGCGGGGTGAAGCACGGAGGGGGTTACCGGAGTGGATGAGGTTGTCCTGCGCGCCGTCGAGCGGGCCGTCGACACCATGAAGAAGAACCTCGGCGACCGGCTCACCATTGACGACCTGGCGCGCTCCGCGATGTTCAGCAAGTTCCATTTCACCCGGGTCTTCCAGCGGGTCACCGGGGTGTCGCCGGGCCGGTTCCTGTCCGCCATGCGGCTGGACGAGGCCAAGCGGCTGCTGGTGTCCACCTCGCTGACCGTCGCCGACATCAGCCATCAGGTCGGCTACAACAGCGTCGGCACGTTCAGCTCGCGGTTCCGCAGCAGCGTCGGCGTGTCCCCGACCACCTACCGCCAGCTCGGCGGCGCCACCTCGCACGTGCCGACGCACACCGCGGACGTCGCACCGAACGGCACCACGGTGCGCGGGAACGTGTTGGCCCCCCCGGGCAGCGCGCTGGGGCCGATCTTCGTCGGGCTGTTCCCCGGGCGGATCCTGGAGGCCCCGGCGGTCCGGTACACCACGCTGCCCGAGCCCGGGCCGTACGCGGTGCCCGACGTGCCGCCGGGCAGCTGGCACCTGCTGGCCTACTGCGCCCGGCGGGCCGCGGCCGGCGAGATCCCGGCGCACGTGGGTGCCTGCGGGCCGATCGAGATCCGGCCGGACATCACCGCCCGGCTTGCCGACGTGCACCTTCGCCCCCTGCACGTGTTGGACCCACCGGTGCTGATGGCCCTGCAGGAGGTGCGGCCCGCGCGGGCGGTCGCCGCGTCCTGACCCGAAAGCTTCGGCCGCGGCGGTGCCGGCGAGTGAGCCCGCCGTCAGCGGCCGCACCACGCTGTTACGCGATCGTGCTCATCTGGCGCCGGCGCGTGGATCCGGCCCGCCCACGCCCGTATCATGGCCAGTAGCATGACGAAACCGATAGGGCGGGCCATGAGTGGTTTCCTCATCCGGAAGGCATTCCACAAGACCTTGAGCCAGGTCTGCCATGTCCGCGTCGTTCCACCGACTCAGGCGCGCGACCTGGTGGCCAGCGTGTACGCGCAGGCCGAACGGGACCACGGCGTGCTCAGCCCACTGGTCGCCGTGCACTCCGCCGCGCCGGAGGTGCTGGCGGCGTGCTGGGTCATGCTGCGCGAGACGCTGATCGCCGACGGGCACCTGGACCGGGTCACCAAGGAGGCGGTGGCCACCGCAGTGTCCATCCAGAACGCGTGCCAGTACTGCGTCGAGGCGCATCTGTCCACACTGGACTCATTGAACGAGCACCGGGACGCGGCGGCGCCGGACGACGTCGCCACCGCGGCCGCCGACCACACCATCCGGGCGATCACCGAGTGGGCCCGCGCGGGCGGCACCTGGCGGACGGCGCCGGTTCCGGCCGAGCAACTGCCCGAGTTGGTCGCCACCGTGCTGACCGTGCAGTACCTCAACCGCATGGCCACCCTGTTCCTGCCGCGATCCGCCGTGCCGGCCGGCATTCCGGACGCCGGCCGGGCCGCGACACTGCGCCTGTACGGCCGGTTCCTGGTGGGCGCCGCCGCCCGCCCGCACACCCCGGGCGTGGCGCTGCGCCTGTTACCCGCCGCCCCGGTGCCCGCCGATCTCGGCTGGGCCAAGGGCAGCCCGAACGTCACCGGCGCGCTCGCCCGGGCGTTCGCCGCCGTCGACGCGGCCGGCGCCCGCTCGGTTCCCAAACCCGTCCGGGCCCTGCTGGACCGGGAACTGGGCCGGTGGAACGGATCCGGCCCGGATCCGGACCCGGACGAAATCGATCTGTCCACTGTGGAGGAACGGGACCGGCCGGCCGCTCGGCTGGCGCTGCGCACCGCGCTGGCTCCGCACGAGGTGGACCGGGGCACCGTCGAGGAGTTCCGGCGGGGCCGGCGCGGCGACCGCGCGCTGCTCGAGCTGACCGCGTGGGCGAGCCTGGCGGCGGCCCGGCGGATCGCCGGCCGGCTCGCGGCCGAGCCACCGCGCGGCGCCGACGTGCTCCCGTTCCGACGTCGTCCGCGCTGACCGGGAACCGGGTCAGGCCGCGTCGGCGAACGTCTTGCCCGGCCGGCCGTCCGAGTAGGGCTCAAGCGCGCTGCGCAGCTCGGCCGGCACCCGGGACGGCACGGTCGCCGTGTTCGGCCCGCGCATGCACGCGATCCGCTGCACCCCCCGGGCCACC
>NZ_DASUCC010000125.1:0-40062 GCF_035762905.1 Actinophytocola sp. | reverse complement strand
GGCAACTCAGCTGCCGGACCCGGCAGCTCAGCTGCTGGATCCGGCAACTCGCCGAGGTTGGGCGGCGTGCCGTACGTCGTTGGACGGCACGCCGCCGAGGCGTGGGTCAGAGCTTGAAGTTGCTCAGAACGTGTTGCAGGTCGGTGCTCATCCGGGCCAGCTCGGCGGCCGCACTCTTGGCGTCCTCCAGGCGGGTCTCGGTCTGGCGGGCGTTTTCGACCATGCCCGAGATGTTCTCCGCGATGGCCTTGGAGCCGTCGGCGGCGCCGGACATGCTGCGGTTCATCTCGTTGGTGGTCATGGTCTGCTGCTCGACCGCAGCGGCGATGCTGGCCTGGATGTCGTTGATCTTGCCGACGACCTGGCTGATCTCACCGATGGCCTGCACCGCTTCGGAGGTGTCGGCCTGGATGGTGCCGACCCGGGTGGAGATGTCCTCGGTGGCCCGAGCGGTCTCCTGCGCCAGCTCCTTGACCTCGCTGGCCACCACGGCAAAGCCCTTGCCGGCCTCGCCGGCCCGCGCCGCCTCGATGGTGGCGTTGAGGGCGAGCAGGTTGGTCTGCTCGGCGATCGCGGTGATCATCTTGACCACGGAGGCGATCTCCTGCGTCGACTCGCCCAGCTTCTCCACCGTCCGCGTGGTCGCCTCGGCGGTGGTGACCGCCGTGGCCGCCACGTCGGCGGCGTCCTTGGAGTTCGCCGCGATCTCCCGGATCGCCGCCTCCATCTCCTCCGAACCGGTGGCCACGGTCTCCACGCTGCTGGAGACCTCCTCCGCGGCGGAGGAGATCACCAGCGCCTGGCCGGAGGCGCCGTGCGTGTTCTCGGCGATGGCCGTCGCGGTGCTGCTGAGCTGGAGCGAGGAGGCGGCCAGGCCGGTCGCCGAACGGTCGACCAGGCCGAGCACGCCGGTCAGCGAGTCCAGCATCCGGTCCAGCGAGGTCGCCACGCTGGCCAGCTCGTCGCGGCCGCTGTCCTCGACCCGCTCACGCAGGTCGCCCTCGTCGGCCAGGTCCAGCACCTCACGAATCCGGGTCAGCGGCCGGATCACGCTGCGCGCCACGAGCAGCGCCAGCAGCAGCCCGATCAGCAGGCCGGCGCCGGCGACGATCAGGGTGAACGTCCGGGCGGACCGGTAAGCGTCCTCGGCGTCCCGCGCGGTCTGCTCGGCGTAGCCGACCTCCGCGCTGGTGGCCTTGCTCAGTGCCTCCTGCGCCTCGACCTCGGCGCCGAGCAGCTGCGGAACCAGCGCGTTCTTGGCCGCGACCGTGGCCGCCTTGTCGATCTGGCCGGTGACGTCCAGGTACTTGGTGTACGCCACCCGGTAGCTCTCGAAGTCCGCCCGGGCCTGCGGGCCGTACGGCTGACCGGCCGCGGCCTCGGTCTGCGCGGCGAGCGACTTGGCCGACTCGTCCCTGGCGGCGGCCTGTGCCTTGATGAACTCCGGCGCCAGGTTCGTGATCCGCACCCGCGCGGAGTGCGCCTGCAGCTCCCACCAGGTGGCCTGCAGCGACCGCAGCGTGTCCAGCGGAACGGTGCCGTTGTGGTACACGTCCTGCGCCTTGTCGCTGAGCATGGACATGCGCATCAGCCCGACCCCGCCCACCACCAGGGTCACCACGGCGACCAGTCCGATAGCCGCCAACACGCGGGTACGCACCCCCCACCGTCGCAGGCTGTACCAGCGCGCCGCGCCGTTCTCGCGTTCCATAGCCATGTCGATGCCTTCCGCCACACCCGTCAAGGTCCAAGCCAGTTACGTCACATATCGACGGCACCGGCCCCGGGCTGAGCGAAATGCCTCACACGGCTCCGCCAGCCCGGCGACCTGCGAAGACGCAGTCGGCAAGGGACAGGCCGCTGACGTAGGAGTTGGAGCAGATCCCGACGGCCGAGCGGCCGGCGGCGTACAGGCCCTCGACCGGAAGGCCGTCCGGGGTGAGCACCGCCCCGGTGGCCTCGGAGACGACCAGACCGCCGAGGGTGAGCATCGGGCAGGGGTAGGCGACCCGCGGCCGGGACGAACAGTCGATCAGCGAGTACGGCTCCTCTACCAGCGGCCGGACCAGGTCCGGGTGCTTGCCGAGCTGGTCCGGGCCGGGGGCGTTGTAGGCGTCGAGCGTGGCCCGCAGCCCGGCCGGGTCGATGCCGGCCCGCGCGGCGACCGCGGGAAGGGAACCGCGCAGCCGGCCGGCGCCGAGCAGGTAGCGGGCCTGCAGTCGCTGGAACCACAGCGTCTCGGTGCGCAGTTGGCGGCGCGCCGACCGCAGCACCGCATCGTCGATCAGCAGCCAGGCCCGGCCGCCGTGCTCGGTGATCATCCGCCCGCCGATCGCCGCCCCGTAGCTGGACTCGTCGACGAACCGCTGCCCGGCCCGGTTGACCAGGATCCCGCTCAGCAGGGCACTGGGTGGGTTGAGGAACCGCCACGCGGACACGGTGTCCAGCCGCGCGGTGGCGCCGCCGGCCGCGACTCCCAACCGGATCCCGGACCCGTCGTCGCCGAGCGTGCCCAGCGGCAACCCGCCGCGAAACGCCGGGGCGTGCTCGCGCATCATCGCCCGGTCGGCCACGAACCCGCCGGCGGCGAGGATCACCCCGCGGGTCGCCGCGATCCGCAGCGGCCGGCCGTGCGCCCGCTCGAGCGCCGCGATCCGCCGGCCGAGCCGCCTGGCCAGCGCCGGCGCGTACAGCCCGGGTTTGGTGGCATACCGGTACAGCAGCGCGTGTGCCCGGCGCACCCGGCCCGGCGCCGCGGCGAGCGACACGCACTGCACGCCGACCACCCGCCCGGACGCGTCGGTGACCAGGTCGCGCACCGCGGTCTGCGGCAGCACCCGGGCCCCGGACCGCACCGCGGCAGCGTTCAGCGCGGCGGCGAGTACCCGACCGGACGTGCCCCGCCCGTACGCCCGGTGCCCGCGCGCCGCCGGGACCGCGAGCGACCGGAACGGCCACGCGCCCTCGCTGCCGGACTGGTACAGGTAGTGCTCGTTGTTCGGATAGGACGTCTTGTACGGGCACAGGCTCGGGTGGAACGGCACGCCCTGCCGGCCGAGCCAGTCGATCATCGCCGGGCTCTCCGCGCAGAACCGGCGCAGCGTCGCCTCGGACACCGCGTCGCCGACCTCCTGGCGCAGATAGTCGAACATCGCCTCTGGCGTGTCGCACACGCCGGCCGCGCGCTGGATCGCCGTTCCGCCACCGGCATAGACCACCCCGCCGGAGACCGCGGTCGCCCCGCCGCCGGTGAACCGGTCGAGCACCAGGACATCGCCGCTCGCCTCGATCGCGGCGCACGCCCCGGCCGCGCCGAACCCGACCACCACCACGTCGGCCCGGTCGTCCCAGCCCTCGTCCACGCCATCACCTCGCACAAAACTATAACCTGTTCTAGTATTGCCCCCAGGGAGGCACGATGACCAGTGCGGCAACCGAGTTCGACGTGGTCGTGGCCGGCGCCGGAGCGGCCGGCATGACCGCGGCGCTGGTCGCCGCCCGCGCCGGACTGCGCGCGCTTGTCGTGGAGAAGGCCGGCACGTTCGGCGGTTCCACCGCCCGGTCCGGCGGCGGTGTGTGGGCGCCGAACAACAATGTGCTGCGCGCCGCCGGCGTGCCGGACACCCCGCGGTCGGCGCTCACCTACCTCGCGCACATCACCGGTCCCGAGGTGCCGGACGAACTGCGCCGGGCGTTCCTGGACCACGCCCCGGCCGTGATCTCCTTTCTGCAGGCCAACACCCCGCTGCGGTTCGGCTGGGTGCGCGGCTATCCGGACTACTACCCGGAGGCGCCCGGCGGCCTGCCGATGGGTCGTTCGATCGAGGCCCGTCCGCTGGACGCCCGGGTACTCGGCACCGAGCGGGCCCACCTCGCTCCGCCGTATCTCAAGGCCCCCAACGGAATGGCCATCACTCAGGCCGACTACCGGTGGATGAACCTGATGGCCCGGCATCCGCGCGGCATGCTGCGCACCGCCCGGGTGGCCGGCCGGCGGGCAATCTCCTTGCTGCGCAAGCGAGAGCTGCTGACCATGGGCCAGGCGCTCGCCGCCGGCCTGCGCGCCGGGCTGACCGGTGCCGGGGTCCCGGTCTGGCTGGACACCCCCCTGGTGTCGCTGCACACCGAGGCGGGCCGGGTGACCGGGGTCGTGGTGCTGCGGGACGGCGAACCCCTGCCGGTGCGCGCATTGCGCGGCGTGGTGCTGACCACCGGCGGGTTCGAGCACAACGAGCGGATGCGCAAGGAGTACCAGGCGGAGCCGATCGGTACCGAGTGGACGGTCGGGGCCCCCGGCAACACCGGCGACGGCATCGAGGCCGGGCTGCGGCTCGGCGCCGCTGTCGGCGTGATGGACGACGCCTGGTGGGGGCCGTCCGTCCCACTGCCGCACGGGCCGTACTTCTGCCTGGCCGAGCGCACCCTGCCCGGCTGCATGGTGGTCAACCAGGCCGGTGCCCGGTTCGTCAACGAGGCCGCGCCCTACGTGGACGCGGTGCACGCCATGTACGACGGGGCCAACATCCCGGCCTGGCTGATCGCCGACCAGCGCTACCGCAACCGGTACGTGTTCGCCGGGCTCGGCCCGCGCCAGCCGTTTCCGCGTCGCTGGTACGCGCACGGCGCGGTACACCGGGCGGGCACCGTCGAGGACCTGGCCGCGGCCATCGGCATGCCGGCGGAGTCGTTGCGGGCCACCGTGGACCGGTTCAACACCTTCGCCGACACCGGGCTGGACAAGGACTTCCACCGCGGCGAGAGCCGGTACGACCACTACTACGGGGATCCGCGCAACCGGCCGAACCCGTGTCTCGGCCGGATCGACCGGCCGCCGTTCTACGCGATCCGGATCGTGCCAGGCGATCTGGGCACCAAGGGCGGGCTGCGCACCGACGCCCGGGCCCGCGTGCTGCGCCCGGACGGCAGCGTGATCGAAGGGCTCTACGCGGCGGGCAACGCCAGCGCTCCGGTCATGGGCCACACCTATGCCGGCCCGGGCGCCACGCTCGGCCCGGCCCTGGTCTTCGGCTATCTGGCCGCGCTCGACTTGGGAGACGACACATGCGCATGATCGACGTCGGAACGCCGCCGGCCCGGTTCGCCCGGGGCTGGCACTGTCTCGGACTGGCCAGCACGTTCCGGGACGGCAAGCCGCATGCGATCGAGGCGTTCGGCACCAAGCTGGTCGTGTTCGCCACCGGTGACCGGCTGCACGTGCTGGACGCCTACTGCCGGCACATGGGCGGGGATCTGTCCCAGGGCACGGTCAAGGGCGACGCGATCGCCTGCCCGTTCCACGACTGGCGCTGGTCCGGCACCGGCAAGTGCATCGAGATTCCCTACGCCAAAAGGATTCCACTGCGCGCCCGGACCCGGTCCTGGCTCACCCTCGAGCGCAACGGCCAGCTTTTCGTCTGGAACGACCCGCAGGGCAACCCGCCGCCGCCGGACGTCGTGATCCCGGAGACCAAGGGCGCCTCCTCGTCCGAATGGAGCGACTGGACCTGGGACACCGTGCGGATCGACGGCTCGAACTGCCGGGAGATCATCGACAACCTGGTCGACATGGCGCACTTCTACTACATCCACTTCGCCTTCCCGACCTTCTTCAAGAACGTCTTCGACGGCCACATCGCCAGCCAGTACCTGACCTCCCGGGCCCGGCCGGACAAGAACATAGGGTCGAGCTACTCCATCGACGGGATGACGCTGCGCTCCGAGGCGTCCTACTACGGCCCGTCGTACATGATCAACGACCTGTGGCAGGACTTCGGCGGCACCGTGATCGAGACCGTGCTGATCAACTGCCATTATCCGGTGACCGCGGACGCGTTCGTGCTCCAGTGGGGGGTGAGCGTGAAGAAGCTGCCCGGGCTGCCGACGGAGAAGGCGGACAAGATCGCCGGCAAGCTGGCCAAGAGCTTCGGCATCGGGTTCCTGCAGGACGTGGAGATCTGGCGGAACAAGACCCGCATCGACAACCCGTTGCTGTGCGAGGAGGACGGCCCGGTCTACCAGCTGCGCCGGTGGTACGAGCAGTTCTACGTGGACGTGGAGAACGTGACCGAGGACATGACCAACCGCTTCGAGTTCGAGGTGGACACCAGCCGGGCCAACCAGGTGTGGGAGCGGGAGGTCGCGGAGAACCTGGCCGGTCGCGGTTAGATGACCACCCAGGAGCAGCGGGAGTACCTGACCGCCGGGCTGGTCCCGGTGGACTGCCACGGCTGCCCGACCCGGGTGCTGGTGCGCAAGTCCAGCGCCGAGCAGACCAGCGTGCAGTGGACCGGGCATCCGGCGGCCAGTTGCCCGGAGTTCGCCGCGCGGGTGGCGGCCGGCGAACTGAGCGCCCGGATCGAGGGCTGCCCGAAGCTGCGCGCCAGCATCGAGCACGCGGTGGCCGAGGGCCTGATCGAGGTGCGAGATGGCTGACCCGAGGCGGTACCGGCTCACCGTGGCCGAGGTGATCACCGAGACCGACGACGCCCGGTCGCTGGTGTTCGAGCCGGTGCCGTTCACCTACCGGCCCGGCCAGTTCCTGACCCTGCGCATCCCGAGCGACCGCAACGGTTCGGTGGCCCGGTGCTACTCGCTGTGCAGCTCACCGCACACCGACGACCGGATGCGGGTGCTGGTCAAGCGCACCGGCGGCGGCTACGCCTCGAACTGGTTGTGCGACCACATCGCCGCGGGCAGCACGATCGAGGCGCTCGCCCCGGCCGGCGTCTTCTGCCCGCGCTCGCTCGACGGCGATCTGCTGTTCTGCGCCGCCGGGAGTGGGATCACGCCGGTGCTGTCGATCATGAAGTCGGCGCTGTTCGTGGGTTCCGGCCGGCTGGTGCTCATCTACGCCAACCGGGACGAGTCCTCGGTGGTGTTCGCCGACGAGCTGCGCGCGCTGGCCGAGGCGCATCCCGGCCGGCTGGTGGTGGTGCACTGGCTGGAGTCGGTGCAGGGCCTGCCGACGACAGCGGCGCTGCGCGCGCTGGCCGCGCCGTTCGCCGGGTCCGAGGTGCTGCTCTGCGGCCCGAAGCCGTTCATGAGCGCGGCCCGTACCGCCCTGGCGGCGTTGAAGGTTCCGCGGGACCGGATCCATCTCGAGCGGTTCGTCTCGCTTGGCGCCAACCCGTTCGAGCGGACCGAGGAGCCCGACCCGGGCGATGGATCGTCCACAGTGGAGGTCGAGCTGGACGGCGGGCGGCACCGGTTGCCGTGGCCGGCCCGGACCCGACTTCTCGATCTGCTGCTGGACAGCGGGCTCCCGGCGCCGTTCTCCTGCCGGGAGGGCGCGTGCGGCGCGTGTGCCTGCCGGCTGGTGTCCGGCGAGGTGAAGATGCTGAACAACGACGTGCTGGAGCAGGAGGATCTGGACGAAGGGCTTATTCTGGCGTGCCAGTCCCTTCCGGTGACGGATCGGATCGAGATCAGCTACGAGTGAGGGGCCGTATGCCTATCGATCCGTTGGTCGCCATCGGCGCCGAACTGCCCGCGACCGAGTTCACCTGGACCGCGTCGGATGTGCTGCTCTACCACCTGGCGCTCGGCGCGGGTGCCGATCCGCTCGCCGATGCCGAGTTGGCGTACACGCTCGAGGACCGGCTCAGGGTGCTGCCGACCTTCGGCGTGGTGGCGCCGGGCCTGCGCACCTTCGAGCCGCCCACGGTCCGGTTCCCGGGGATCGAGATCGATCTGGCCAAGGTGCTGCACGGCAGCCAGCAGATCACGGTGCACCAGCCGATCCCGGTGTCCGGCCGGGCGAGCGCCAACCCGCGGATCGCCGACGTGTGGGACAAGGAGAAGGCCGCGGTGATCGTGCAGGAGACCGTGGTCACCGACTCGGCGGGTGTCCCGCTGTGGACGGCCACGTCGAGCATCTACGCCCGGGGCGAGGGCGGCTTCGGGGGATCGCGCGGCCCGTCGGAGCGGGCCACACTGCCGGACCGGTTGCCGGATCACCTGGTCGACACGCCGACGCTGCCGCAGCAGGCACTGATCTACCGACTGTGCGGCGACCGGAACCCGCTGCACGCCGACCCGGCGTTCGCCGCAACGGCCGGCTTCCCGCGGCCGATCCTGCACGGGCTGTGTACCTGGGGGATGGTATGCAAGGCCGTGGTCGACACCGTGTTCGGCGGCGACGTCACCCGGGTGGGCACGTTCTCCGGCCGGTTCGCCGGGGTGGTGTTCCCCGGCGAGACGCTGCGCACCCGGGTCTGGGCGGATGACGGTCGGCTGACCATCGCCGCGTCCACTGTGGAGCGCGGGGACGACGTGCTGCGCGGCTCACTTCAGTGACCCCGCTTGCGCATGCGCACCGGCATCCGCTCGCCCGGCACACCGGCTCCGGGTGGTGCCGGTTCGAGGTCGGCCGGAGCCTCCGGGTCTTCGGGCCCGGGTAGGGTCAGCAGCGCCCGCAGTGTCCACACCGGACACGCGCCGTACCACCAGAGCACCTTGGCCGGGGCGAACACGTCGTCCTCGGTCGCCCTGGTCGGCAACCGGTAGGCGTGCGCATGCTCGCAATCCTGCAATACATAGACATCGGCGCATTCGTTCCACTTGAAAACGCCGGCCACGACGTCCGGGCCGTTGTTGTCGGACTGGAACATGTACCAGAGAAAGCCCCGTTGTCCGGCCTCCGTCAGTAGAGCTTCCAACTCATCCACATCAACCCCGCGGTGACGCAAGGAATTCGATCAGGGGCGCCCACGGCTGGGGGGTGTCCACTGCGGCGCCCCTGATCTTCGGTATAGGGTGGCGCGCGTGTGACGCGCGCCACCCAGGGGCCAGTAGACCATACATGTAGATTCTACGGTTTCTGGTTCCGCCGATCGTGTTAACCCCTCCCCACGGGAGAAACTCCATGCTCCTGGCCACGTCGGTCGCCGTGCTGCGGCGGCGCATCGCCGTGGCCCTGCGCAGTTACCGGGAGAATGCCGGTTTCACCCAGCGCGAGGCCGCCAATCGCACCGGCATCGC
Source organism: Actinophytocola sp. (assembly GCF_035762905.1). Taxonomy (GTDB): domain Bacteria; phylum Actinomycetota; class Actinomycetes; order Mycobacteriales; family Pseudonocardiaceae; genus DASYTH01. The sequence goes on along the minus strand of NZ_DASUCC010000125.1, from coordinate 31,083 downwards.
CGCCGGACGGATCAACCACTTCGAGACCATGCGGAGCATCCCGCCGGACCCAGAGCTGATCACTCTCCTCGACCTTTACGAGGCCACCGAGGACAAGGAGGAACTGCTCGCCATCCTGCCGGCGGCCCGCAAGCGCACGGCAACAGAGGCCGCTACAACGGATCCGGAGCAGTTCAACCTCTACATCGGACTGGAAGCCGGTGCCACGCAGATCGAGTCCTACGACGCCATGGTGCTGATGGGGCTGGTGCAGACGGCCGAGTACGCCGAGGCGCTGCTGCGCGGCCATGGCCAGGGCCTGTCCGAGGCCGAGGTGCGCAGGCGGTTGCGGCTGCGCCTACGGCGCAAGGAGTTGCTCACCTCCGAGTCACCGATCCAGCTGTGGCTCGTTGTCTCCCAACATGTGCTCGAAGCGCCGGTCGGTGGCCGCGAGGTCATGCGTGCTCAACTCGCGCACCTGGTGGAGCTGGCCGAACTACCGAATGTCGAGGTGCAGGTGCTCCCGGGAGGCGTCGTGCCACACCCGGGCCTGCATGGCTCGTTCACGATCCTGTCATTCCCGATCCCCGGCGACGCCGGCCTGGCTTACGTCGAGACTCGGGTGCGGGGGTTGTTCTTCGAACAGCCGGATGAACTGCAGGAATATGCCCAGGTAATGAACCATCTGCGGGTACTCGCCTGTCCGCCAGATGAGTCTATCCCATTGATCAACCGGATCCGAAAGGACATCCCATGACCGCAATGAGCGACTTCGCCAGGGCGAGGTGGCGGAAGTCGAGTCGTTCGGCCACGTCCGGACAGTGCGTCGAGTTGGCCCACACCGAGGCCAGCTTCGCTGTGCGCGATTCGAAGAATGCTGAAGGGCCGCTGCTGGCTCTGAACGCCCGAACCGGGCTCGCGTTCATCGGCGCGGTCAAGAGCGGCCAACTGTAGGAGCGAGGACCCCGGCCCAATCATGGTGGGCCGGGGTTCCCGTCAGGTGGACACCCGCCTTCGAGTTTGCCGCAATGGCAGACCCTGGCCCAGGTCAGAAAATCACCGGAAAGGGGACAATTACCCGCCAAGGACGAGGCCGCTGGTCGGCACTCCGGTGCCGGCGGTGACCAGGACGTTCCGCACGTCCGCGATCTGGTTCGCCGCCGTGCCGCGGATCTGGCGCACCGCCTCGGTGATGCCGTTCATGCCGTGGATGTACGCCTCGCCGAGTTGGCCGCCGTGCGGGTTGACCGGCAGGGTGCCGTCCAGCTCGATCGCGCCGTCGGCGATGAAGTGCCGGGCCTGCCCGCGCGGGCAGAAACCCAGCTCCTCCAACTGGAGCAGCACGAACGGGGTGAAATGGTCGTACAGCACGGCCACCGACACCTCGGCCGGGCCGATGCCGGACTGCCGCCAGAGCTGGCGGGCGACCACGCCCATCTCCGGCAGCCCGGCCAGGTCGTCGCGGTAGAAGCTGTTCATCACGAACTGGTCCGGGCCGCTGCCCTGCGCCGCGGCGCGCACCACGGCCGGGCGCTGCGGGAGGTCGGCAGCCCGGTCGAGGCCGGTGACCACGAGCGCGACGGCGCCGTCGCTTTCCTGGCAGCAGTCCAACAGCCGCAACGGTTCCACGATCCAGCGGGACGCCTGGTGCTCGGCGAGCGTGATCGGCCGGCCGTGGAACCAGGCGTTCGGGTTGGTGGCCGCGTGCCGGCGGTCGGCCACCGCGACCCGGCCGAAGTCGGCGCTGGTGGCGCCGAACTCGTGCATGTACCGCCGGGCGATCATGGCCACCGACGCGGCCGGCGTGGCCAGTCCCATCGGGTAGTGCCAGCCATTGTCCACACCGGACGACGCCGCCTCGGCCGACACCCGGCCGAACCGGCGCTCGGACCGCTCGTTGAACGCCCGGTAGCACACCACGACCGAGGCGACCCCGGCGTCGATGGCCAGCGCCGCCTGCTGCACGGTGGCACAGGCCGCCCCGCCACCGTGCGGAATCCGGCTGAAGAAGGTCAGCTCGGGAACGCCCAGCTCCCGGGCGAGGGCGATCTCGGCGTTGGCGTCCATGGAAAACGTCACCATTCCGTCCACATCGGACGGTCGCAGCCCGGCGTCGGCCAGCGCGGCGCCGACCGCCTCCACCGCGAGCCGCAGCTCGCTGCGCCCGGAGTCCTTGGAGAACTCGGTCGCCCCGATCCCCACGATGGCCGCGGTCATGGGAGCACCAACCGCACGGTCGCGGTCACGTGATCGCCGAGACCGTTGCGGCCCACCACGTCCACCGTCGCCTCGCCGTCCTCGACCGCCGCCACCCGGCCGGAGAACACCAGCGTCTCGCCGGCATAGCAGGGCACCCCGAGCCGCAGCGCGATGCCGCGCACCAGCGCGCCCGGCCCGGCCCAGTCGGTGACGAACCGCTGCACCAGCCCGGTGTCGGTGAGGATGTTGAGGAAGATGTCCCGGGACCCGCGCGCGACCGCGGCGTCCCGGTCGTGGTGCACGTCCTGGTAGTCCCGCGTCGCGATCGCCGTGCTCACCACGAACGTCGGCGTCACGTCGATCCGGAGCTCCGGCAGCTGCTCGCCCGCCCTCATCGCGGCCGCCAGACCGGCAGGGTCAGCTCGTCGTCGACCCGCTCGAACGAGACCCGCACCGGCAGGCCGACCCGCACCGCCGCCGGCACCACCCCGGTCAGTTCGGCCAGCACCCGCACCCCCTCGTCCAGTTCGACCAGCGCCACCACGAACGGCAGCGCGCGGCCCGGCACCGGTGGATGGTGGTGCACCACGAAGCTGTACACCTCGCCGAGTCCGGCCGACACCACGTACTCCGGCTTCAGCGCCCCGCACCGCGGGCAGCCCGGTCCGGGTGGATGGCGCACCGCCCGGCACGAGCCGCACCGTTGGATGCGCAGCTCGCCGCGCGCGGTGCCGGCCCAGAAGAACTCGGTGTCCCGGCTCACCACCGGCCGCAGTCCGCCGGCCGGGGCGGGCGGTGGCGGGGCGAACTTCAGCACCCGGAACATCATCTCGGCCACCGGCTCGTCGCCCACGTACCAGGTGGAGTGCGTGGTGACGAACCACCCCTCACCCAGCGCGGTCCGCTTGGGCCCGGTCACCTCGCCGAGCCGGGAGGAGACCGAGACCCGCTCACCCGGCCGCAGGTACCGGTGGTAGACCTGCTCGCAGTTGGTCGCCACGATCGAGGTGAAGCCGGCGTCGTCGAGGACCTTTCCCATCGCCGCCAACGGATCGTCCGCGGCGCGCATCCCGGCGAGTCCCGGCATGGTCCACACCTGGGCCATGGCCGGCGGCGCCACCAGCCCGGCGTGCCCGCAGCTCCGCGCCGCGGCCTCGTCCAGGTACACCGGGTTGCGGTCGCCCATCGCCGCCACCCAGTGCCGCACCATCGGCACGTTCACCGGGTCGGCCGCGACCCGCCGCTCCGACTCCCCTCGCGCGGCCACCTCGCCGGCCGCCCGCCGCATCTCGTCCACCCGACCTCCAAACTAGAACTCGTTCTAGTCTAGTGGGAACGTCCGGTTGTCCGGTAGGGACGCGGCTGGCATGGTCGGGTGCATGAGCGAGTTGGCGAGCGAATCACCGGGCGCCGCGACATGAGCGGGCCGGCGGTGTCTGGACTGAGGAGCAGCGCAGGCCGCGAGGAACGAGTGGCCGAGCAGCGCACGAGGGAAGACACCGCCCCAAGGCCCGCTCACGCGAGCGGAGCGAGCCGAAAGGACACAGCATGAGCAGACTGCGTCTGGCCCGGCGCGCCGTCCAACTCGGCCTGACCGCGAACGCACTGCGCCCGGCCCACGGGGCGGCGGCATCCATCCCGGCGTTCTTCGCCGGCTGGCTGACCGCCGAGCTGGCGCCCCAACTGCTGGTCGCGCAGGGCGCAGGCGCCCTCACCCAGGTGGCCCGCGGGCAGTACCGGACCGGGGCCGACCGGGCCGCGCTGGCCATGAGCGCGCTGTCCATCGCCGGGCTCGGCGCGCTGATCATGTCCGGTCGGGGCGCCCGCACCGAGGTGGAGAAGGCGTTGACCGACACGCTCGGTCCGGACTACGCCAGTGAGCTGGAACACGTTCCGGTCGCCGCCGACCTGGCCATCCCGTGGCGGGACCTGATGATGCCGTTCCGGATGCGCAACCCCGACGTGGTCCGGCTGCGCGACATCGCCTACGCGCCCGGCGGCCGGCGGTTCAGCCTGGACGTCTTCCAGCACAAGGGGAAGCCGACCGGGCGGCCGGTGCTGCTGCACGTGCACGGCGGTGCCTGGATCCTGGGAAACAAGGAGCAGCAAGGGATTCCGCTGATGCTGCACATGGCGGCCCGGGGCTGGGTGTGCGTGTCGGCGAACTATCCGCTCTCGCCCCGGTCGCGCTGGCCGGAGCACGTGGTGGCGCTCAAGCGGGCGCTGGTCTGGATCCGCGAGCACGGCGCCGAGTACGGCGCCGACCCGTCGTTCGTGGTGGTCACCGGCGGGTCGGCCGGCGGGCACCTGGCCGCGCTGCTCGCGTTGAGCCAGAACGATCCCGCGTTCCAGCCGGGCTTCGAGCAGGCCGACACCTCGGTGCAGGCCTGCGTCCCGCACTACGGCGTGTACGACTTCGCGGCCGAAACCGGGACCCGGGCGACGAAGCAGCGGCTGCGCTGGCTGGCCAGGGCGGTGGTCGGGGTGGACCCGGTGCGCAGCCCGGAGGTCTACCGGTCCGCCTCCCCGCTGGCCCGGGTGCACGAGAACGCCCCGCCGTTCTTCGTCATCCACGGCCACGACGACAGCCTGGTTCCGGTGCCGGAGGCCAGGGCGTTCGTCGACGCGCTGCGCGCGGTGTCCCGCAACCCCGTGGCGTATGCGGAGCTGGCCGGCGCGCAGCACGCGTTCGACATCTTCCCGTCCATCCGCAGCGCGCACGTGGTCCGCGCGGTGCAGCGGTTCCTGGACTGGGCCTACCGGCGGTCACTCCCGAGGGAGCCCGAGCAGCCGCTCGCCGATCACGTTCAGCAGGATCTGGGTGGTGCCGCCGGCGATGCTCAGGCACCGGGTGAGCAGAAACTCGTGCAATAGCGCGCCGTCCGCGCCGGACAGGTCCATCGCCAGCTCGGCCACGTCCTGCCGGTGCCGCACCCCGATCAGCTTGTGCACGCTGGACTCCGCGCCGGGGTCCTGGCCGTCGATCCGGCGCAGCGTGGCCCGGAAGTCCACAAGCGACACCGCGAGCCCCGCGGCGACCGTCGCCCCGATCCGGTCCAGCGTCACCGGGTCCGGGTCGGCCACCCGGCCGAGCAACGCCTCGACGGCCGCACCGAGCGACGACCCGCCGCCGATCGCCACCCGCTCGGCGGCCAGCGTGGTGCGGGCCAGCCGCCAGCCCTCGTTCACCGCGCCGACCACGCAGTCGTCCGGCACGAACACGTCGGTCAGGAACACCTCGTTGAACCGGGCCTCGCCGGTGATCTCGCGCAGCGGCCGGATCTCGATGCCGTCCGTGCGCATGTCCACCAGGAAGTAGGTGATCCCCTTGTGCTTGGGCACCTCCGGACCGGTGCGGGCCAGGCAGATCGCCCAGTCCGCCTCGCGCGCCCGCGAGGTCCAGACCTTCTGGCCGGTCAGCCGCCAGCCGCCGGCCACCCGGCTCGCCCTGGTGCGCAGCGACGCGAGGTCCGACCCGGCACCGGGCTCGCTGAACAGCTGGCACCACTCGATCTCGCCGCGCAGCGTCGGCCGGACGAACCGGTCGCGCTGCGCGTCGGTGCCGTGCCGGATGATCGTCGGCACCGCCCAGGCACCGATCACCAGATCCGGACGCGGCACGCCGGCCGCGGCCAGTTCCTCGTCGATGGCCAGTTGCGCCGCCGGTCCGGCGTCCAGGCCGTACGGCCGCGGCCAGTGCGGCACCAGGTAGCCCGAGTCGGCCAGCTCGATCCGCCCCGGCCCCGGCGCAAGCGCGGCCACCCGGGCGGCGAACTCGCGCGCGGCCGTGCGGGCCTCGTCCTGTTCGGAGCGCAGCTCGAGCCGGCGGCGGGTGCCGGCAAGCGCCAGTTCGGCGGCGCGCCGCCGCCACCGGCCGCTGCCGCCGAGCACCTCGCGCAGCGCGATCGCCCGGCGCAGGTACAGATGCGCGTCGTGCTCCCAGGTGAACCCGATGCCGCCGAGCACCTGAATGCAGTCCTTCGCGTTGTCCACGGCGGCATCCAGCGCGACGGCCGCGGCCGCGGCGGCGGCCAGCGGGTGCGCCTCGGGCGCCGAACCGTGGCACCGGGCCGCGTCCCAGGCCAGCGCCGCGGCCCGCTCGGCGCGGCAGAGCAGCTCCGCGCACAGGTGCTTGACCGCCTGGAACGCGCCGATCGGCCGGCCGAACTGCTCGCGCAGCGCGGCGTATGCGGCCGCGGTCCGCACGCACCAGCCGGCGACGCCTGCGGCCTCGGCGGCGCCGAGCGTCGCGGCCAGGTCGGTGACGGCGGCGAGTGAGAGGCCGGGCAGCACCCGCTCGGCCGGAACGGCGACGCCGTCCAGCCGGATCCGGCCCTGGGCAACGGACGGATCCGCGCCGGACCGGGCGGTCACCGTCACGCCGGGCCAGCCGGGGTCGAGCACGAACCAGACCTCGCCCGCGCTGCCGTGCGCGCCGAGCACGAGGTACGTCGCGTCGTCCGCGCCGGGCACCCGGTCCACCTCGCCGCTGACCACCAGGTCCCGCACCGTCAGCGTGCCGGTGTCCAGTGCCACCGCGGCGATCGCGGTGCCGTCGGCCAGCCCGGGCATCAGTTCCTTGGCCGCGACCGGGTCCGGGTCGCGGGCGAGCAGCAGCCCGGCCAGCACGGTGGGCAGCACCGGCCCGGGAACCAGCGCGGCCGCGGCCGCCTCCAGCGCGACGGCCTGGTCGTCCAGCCCGCCGCCACCGAACGGAGCCGGTAACGCGATTCCGAACAATCCCAGGTAGGCCAGGGTCGGCCAGGGTGTGCGCCACTCGGTGGACTCGCCGGCCGCCATGGCCCGAACCACCCCTACGGTGTTCGCCCGCGCGGTAGCGTCGGAGATGGATTCCTGGATCGCCCGCTGCTCCGCCGTGATCGCGATCGACACGGCAGCTAGTATAGAACGTGTTTCAGTTTATTGGCCGAACGACGAGGACCGCCCCGGATGACCACGACGCCCAAACCCCGCACGGCAGGCGGCAACGCGCTCAGCGTGCTCACCGACGAGGAGTTGGGGTCCGCGGCGCAACGGGACCGGCGCAGGCGCATCCTGGACGCCACCATCGCACTGGCTTCCAAGGGCGGCTTCGAGGCGGTGCAGATGCGGGCGGTCGCCGAGCGCGCCGACGTAGCGCTCGGCACGCTGTACCGGTACTTCCCGTCCAAGATCCACCTACTGGTCTCCGGCCTGTCCCGCGAGCTGGAACGCGGACAGGAACGTCTGGACCGCACCGCCATCCCGGGTGACAGCGCCTACGAGCGGGTGCTGGCGCTGCTCGGCCGGATCACCCGGGCGATGCAGCGCGACCCGCACCTGACCGAGGCGATGACCCGCGCCTTCATGTTCGCCGACGCCTCCGCCGCCACCGAGGTGGACACCGTCGGAGCGTTGATGGACCGGATGTTCACCCGCGCCATGCACGACGGCGAGCCCACCGAGGAGGACCGCGCGATCGCCCGGGTGATCACCGACGTGTGGCTTTCCAACCTGGTCGCCTGGGTCACCCGGCGCGCGTCGGCCACCGACGTCCACAACCGCCTCGAACTGACCGTACGGCTGCTGCTTCGGCCCTAGCCCGCGGACGCAAGGACGGGCATGCTAGACGCTCGTGACGAGCGAATCGACCGTGCCGGCATTCGACCTGATCGGCAAACGGTATGACGAATCCTTCGTGGAGCGTGACGTCCAGCTCGCCGAGGGTGCCTGGCTGATCCAGCAGCTGCCCCCGGGTGCGCGGGTGCTCGACCTGGGTTGCGGCAGCGGGTTGCCGTCCGCCAAGCAGCTCCTCGACGCCGGGGTGGAGGTCGTCGGCACCGACGAATCGGCGGTGATGATCGAACTGGCCCGGCAGCAGGCGCCCGGCGGCCGGTACCTGCACCAGGATCTGCGCGACTTCGACGACCTCGGCGAGTTCGACGCCATGGTCGCCTTCTTCGCGCTGCTCATGCTGCCCAGGATGGACATCCCCGAGCTGCTGGCCAAGTGCAGGACCCGGCTGCGCGGCCCGAAGCTGCTGCTGCTTTCCATGGTGCACGGCGACTTCGACTTCTTCCCGGTGAGCTTCCTCGGCGCGCAGACCAACGTCTCCGCCTACCCGCCGGAGAAGCTCCGCGAGGTGGTCACCGACGCCGGCTACGACGTGCTCGACCTGCGGGAGGTCGAGGCCGAGGCCGAGCCGGGCCGGATCGAGGTGCAGATCTACCTGCGGGCCAAGGCCCGCGACTGAGCCACGTGCGCCCGGCGCCGCGGGCGCCGGGCGCGCTGATGTGGGGCCGCACAACCCCACCGGCCGCCGGCCGCCCCTGCGCGGCCGCGGACGTGTTCGGTCAGAGCCACTCGTTCGCGGCCAGGTTGGCCCGCAGCTTGGCCAGGGCGCGGTGCTGAGCGACGCGGACCGCGGTGGCGGTCAGGCCGATCGCCACCGCGGTCTCCTGAGCGGACAACCCGACGATCAGCCGTAACCGGATGATCTCGCGCTGCCGCGGAGCAAGGGTGTCGAGCAGCTTGCCCAGCCGGGCGCGCACGTCGGCGCGCATGGTCTGCTGCTCGGGCGTCGCCTCAAGGTCGATGCCGTCCGGCACGTCCGCGGCGGGCTCGGCCTTGTCCCGGCCGGCCTTGCGGTAGTGGTCGGCCACCTTGTGGGCGGCGATGCCGTAGACGAACGGCAGGAAGGACTCGGGCCGGTCGGTGTACCGCGGCAGTGCCCCGAGCACTGCCAGGCACACCTCCTGGGCAACGTCGTCGGCGGAGGAGTAGGCCGCCCCCGTGCGGCCGATCCGGGACCGGCAGTACCGCACGATCGCGGGGTGGATCCAGACGAACAGTGTGCCGGTGGCCTCGGGATCTCCGGCCAACGCTGCCGAGACGAGCTCGTGGAAGGCGGCGCTCTTCAGCCGGGCGAAGATCGCATCCGAGCTCCCGCCGGTCGCGGGCATCGGCGCCGGCTCGGTGACCGGCACCTGCGCTGACGTCACGGACGAGTTCACGCGAACCCCTCTGGTCGATTACACCACCACAACGAGGCGCCGTCGGTCGGATACGGTGCTGACGCCGCGGAGACGATGCGGGTGGGTGAAGGCCCTAGTCCCGGAGAGCCTTCGATGCACACCGGATAATTGCCGATTCAACCGCGCCGCCGACAGGGTCCAAGGTCCCTATCACCCGCACGGGTGGCACACGACTCGGTCCGTCCGGACTCCTAGTAGTGAACCGGATTGGGTGAAGGGGACCCGACGTTCGGCGCAACCGAGTCGCACCCATTTTGCTCCCGAAGACGCCTGCCCGATGGGGCAGAATAGGGGGCACCCCTAGGTGTCTCCGGGCGCCGCCCAGGGCTATTGGCATGCCCGTTAAACCGCCCACTTTTGGGTGAAAAGACCATTGAAGTCCGGTAGATCCGGGTCCCATGATCGAATAATTGACGATCACGGTCAAATTTCGGGACGACAGTACCAGTGTTCGGCGGACCGCGGAAAGAACCCTGCGGCCGGGCCTGGCGCCGCGGCCTGCACCGGTGTGCCGAACGCGGCCGGCCGGTCATCCCCGGAGGGCGGGAGGTCGAGTGGGGACGGCGCAGGATCCGGCCGCTCATCCCCAGGTGGAGGCCGAGAACTGCTGGTCCGCGCGACCCCTCCGGCGGCAACTCCGGGATCGACCCGGATCGGGCGGCCGACCGCCTGCCCGACAGTTTTGTCCGGCAATCGGACAGCCCCGGCCGCCCTTCGGAAATGCACGGACCCGTGGATCGGATATGCGGACCCACCGGCGGGCCGCGCCGAACTCGGCCGGCCGCGATATTCGGGCAATGACCCGGTGTCGCGGTTGTATTACGCCGGAACAGCATACAGCGCACCCTGATGGCCTGTTCACCGTCCGCTATCGAACGAATCTGCCCTGTAACACGCGCCACATCGGACAGTGGACAAAGGGACACCCAGATTAATGGCCAATCGCTCGTCGATCGTTTCGCAGGGTCGCATCGGGACACTTGACATTCACGGAACACCACCCCCGCCGTTGAACCAGCGGTTGGAGTTCGTCACACCCGAATGGGTGAACGGGGTTCCAAGAATGCGCCCGCCGTCCATATTACGCTCCGCACTTGAATGAACACCGTTGTGCCATCTGCGGAGTGAGCGTGCACCATCGTGGTATGCAGCAGCCAGCACGCCCGACCGTCGTGGTGCTCAGCGGCGCCGACCTGCCGCCCAGCATGGCGGCGATCGAGCAGCGCGCCCTGGTGCGGTACGCCACCGAGGAAGGGCTGCTCGACGCGCTGCCCGGCGCCGACGTGCTGTTCGTGTGGCGGCTGCGCACCCGGGCCCTGACCAGGGCCTGGGGCAAGGCCGACGCGCTGCGCTGGGTGCACACCGCCAGCCCCGGCCCGGAACAGCTGTTATCGCCCGGCGTGGTCGCCAGCGACGTTCAGGTGACCACCTCGCGCGGTCTGTTCGACGAGCCGATCGCCGAGTACGTGCTCGGCCTCGTACTGGCCTTCGCCAAGGACCTGCACGGGCGGATCCGGCTCCAGCAGAGCCGGACCTGGCGGCAGCGGGAGACCGAGCGGGTGGTGGGCAAGCACGTGCTGATCGCCGGCACCGGGTCGATCGCCCGGGCCACCGGGCGCACCCTGCGGGCCGCGGGCATGACGGTGTCGGCGGTCGGGCGGGTGGGCCGCACCGGCGATCCCGATCTCGGCGACGTGCTGCCGCTCGACCGGCTCAACGACGGGCTGCGCGCGGCCGACTACGTGGTGTTGGCCGCCCCGCTGACCGACGACACCCGGGGCATGATCGACGGCCGGGCGCTGGCCGCGATGAAGCCGTCCGCGCGGATCATCAACGTCGCCCGCGGCGGGTTGCTGGTGCAGAACGACCTCGTCGCGGCGCTGCGCACCGGCAAGATCGCCGGCGCGGCCCTGGACGTGTTCCGGGACGAGCAGCTTGCCGAGTCGTCCCCGCTGTGGACCCTGCCGAACGTGCTGGTCTCGCCGCACATGTCCGGGCAGGTGGTCGGCTGGCGGGAGGAGCTGGTCGCCCTGTTCGCGGACAACCTGACCCGGTACCTGGAGGGCCGTGCGCTGCGCAATCCGGTCGACAAGAGCCGGTTCCAGATGAGCGAGGCGTAACCGGCCCGGGCATTGCGTCGTTACCCTACTCTAGAGTAGTTACCGATCGGTAAGGCCGGCTGAACGGGAGTGGTTGGCTGTGGCGAGCAAGAACGGACGCACCCCCATCGGAGTGGCCATGGCCGTTCTGAACCGGCTGGCCGCGGCGCCGATCGTGAACCGGCTCGGGCTGCGCCGCCCGATGGAGCGCACGGTCGGCCAACTCACCAGGACCGGCTTCCAGGCCGCGGCCGCCGCGGGGCGAACCTGGGTGGCCGCCCGCCGGCTCACCGAGCCGAAGCGGCCGGCTCCCGGGCCCGATCGCGGCCTGTTCGACCTCACGCTCACCGACGAGCAGCGCCTGATCCGGGACACCGTGGTCGAGTTCGCCGCCGAGCAGCTGCGCCCGGTGGCCGCCGACGCGGACGGCAAGTGCGAGGCGCCGCAGGGCGTGCTGAGCACCGCCGCCGCGCTCGGGCTGGCCAGCATCGGCGTGCCCGAGGAGCTGGGCGGGGTGAGCGGCGAGCGGTCCGCAGTGACCAACGTGCTGGTGGCCGAGGCGCTGGCGCACGGCGACCTCGGGCTGGCGGTGGCCTGCCTGGCGCCGACCGCGGTGAGCACCGCGCTGGTGCTGTGGGGCGACGAGCACCAGCAGGCCACCTACCTGCCGCCGTTCCTGGCCGAGAGCGTGCCGGCCGCGGCGCTCGCGATCCAGGAGCCGCGACCACTGTTCGATCCGTTCTCCTTGCACACCAAGGCCTACCGCGGCTCCGGCGGGTTCGTGCTGAGCGGCGTGAAGGCGCTCGTGCCGCGCGCGGCCACCGCCGAGCTGTTCATCGTCGCGGCCGACCTGGACGGCCGGGGACCCGCGCTGTTCCTGGTCGAGTCGGGCAGCGCCGGCATCGGCGTCGAGGCCGAGCCGGCCATGGGACTGCGCGCGGCCAGCACCGCGCGGCTGGTGCTGGACAAGGTGAACGTCCCGGCCGGCGCGCTGCTCGGCGGCGGATCGTCCACCGTCTACACCGAATGCGTGCGGCTGGCCCGGCTGGCCTGGTGCGCGCTGGCGGTGGGGACCAGCCAGGCCGTCGTGGACTACGTGATCCCGTACGTCAACGAGCGGATGGCGTTCGGCGAACCGGTCAGCCACCGGCAGGGCGTGGCGTTCAAGATCGCCGACATGGCCACCGAACTGGAGGGCATGCGCCTGGTGACGCTGCGCGCGGCCAGCCGGGCCGAGCAGGGCAAGCCGTACGCCCGCGAGGTGGCGCTGGCCCGGAAGCTGTGCGCGGACAAGGCGATGACCATCGGCAGCGACGGGGTGCAGCTGCTCGGCGGGCACGGATACGTCAAGGAGCATCCGGTCGAACGGTGGTACCGGGACCTGCGGGCGATCGGTCTGATGGAAGGCGCGGTGTTGGTGTGATCAACCTCGATGTCCCCAGGAAGTTCGAGCAGCTCGTCGAGCGCGCGCACCAGGCCGCGACCATCTTCTTCCGCCCCAACTCGCGCAAGTACGACCAGGCCGAGCACACCTACCCCAAGGAGCTGGACACGCTGGCCGCCCTGCTGGACGGCCTGAACGCCAGCGGAAGCGGCGCCGGTGCGGGCGGAGTCCGCCGCGGCGGCACGGCCGGCGACGGCGACGGGGTGCGCAACGGCTCCAACCTCGCCGTCGCCCTCGGCACCATCGAGATGTGCTGGGGCGACGTGGCCCTGCTGCTGTCCATGCCGAGGCAGGGCCTCGGCAACGCCGCGATCGCCTCGGTCGCCAACGAGGAACAGCTCCAGCGGTTCGGCCGAATGTGGGCGGCCATGGCCATCACCGAGCCGGACTGCGGCTCCGACTCCGCCGCCATCCGCACCACCGCGCGCCTGGACGGCGACCACTACGTGCTCAACGGCGAGAAGATCTTCGTCACCTCCGGCGAACGCGCCGACGCCGTCGTCGTCTGGGCCACCCTCGACCGGACGCAGGGTCGCGCGGCCATCAAGTCCTTTGTGGTCGAACGCGGCACGCCCGGCTTCGAACTCGTGCGCCTGGAACACAAACTTGGTATTCGCGCCTCCGACACCGCCCACTTCCGCCTGGACAATGTCCGTGTCCCCAAGGAAAATCTCCTCGGCACTCCGGACATCAACCCGGCCAAGGGCTTCACCGGCGTCCTGCAGACCTTCGACAACACCCGACCCCTTGTCGCCGCGATGGCCGTCGGCGTGGCCCGCGCGGCGCTGGAGGAAACCCGCCGCCTGCTCGAGGAATCCGGCATCACCATCGACTACGACCGCCCCGCCGCCACCCAGTCCGCCGCCGCCGCCGCATACCTGTCCATGGAAGCCGACTTCGAAGCCGCCTACCTGCTCACCCTCGAAGCCGCCTGGATGGCCGACAACGGCAAACCCAACTCCCTGCACGCCTCCTACGCCAAGGCCAAGGCCGGCCGCGCCGCAACCGACATCACCCTGCGCTGCGTCGAACTCTGCGGCACCATCGGCTACTCCGAGACCAACCTCCTGGAAAAATGGTCCCGCGACGCCAAGATCCTGGACATCTTCGAAGGCACCCAACAGATCCAGCAATTGATCATCGCCCGCCGCCTGCTCAACAAGACCAGCGCCGAACTCAAGTAACCTCGGCCGAACACCGGCGAACTCGAGCACCCGCGATGCCCGGCCGGGAGCCGACCCCTGGTCGGGCGTCCTCGTCACCGCGTCCTGGATCGATTCATCTACCGAGCGCGGTCGGTGGTGTTCGGGTGGTGAGATGCTGGATAGGATCGAGTCCATGACAGCAGAACGGCCGTCCTGGGCGCCGCAGAACATCGACCTCGATCGCCCGAACGCCGCTCGGATCTACGACTACTTTCTCGGCGGGGCGTGCAACTTCGAGCATGACCGGGAGTTCGCGGACAAGTTCCTGGAGATCATGCCGGAGGCGGAGACGGCGGCCCGGCGCAACCGGGCGTTCCTGCGGCGCGCGGTGCGGTTCTGCGTCAACAAGGGGATCCGTCAGTTCCTCGACCTGGGGTCGGGCATCCCGACGGTCGGCAACGTGCACGAGATCGCGCAGGGCATGGACCCGGCGTGCCGGGTGCTCTACGTCGACAACGAGCCGGTGGCCGTCGCGCACAGTGAGCTGATGCTCGAGGACGTCCCGAACGCGGCGATCCTGCAGGCCGATCTGTGCGACGCCGACACCGTGCTGAACTCGGTGTCCGCCCGCCAACTGCTGGACTTCGACGAGCCGATGGCGCTGCTGATCGTGTCCGTGCTGCACTTCGTCCCGGACGCCTCCGACCCGGCCTCGGCCGTGGCCCGCTACCTCAAGGTCATGGCGCCGGGCAGCTACTTCGTCTTCTCGCACGGCACCACCGAGGGCTTCGAGCAGGACCCCGCCGAGGCCGCCAACGCCTACCGGCGGACCACCAACCCGGGCGTCGGCCGCAGCCGGGAGGAGATCCTCGCCTTCATGAGCGGCCTCGAACTGCTGGAGCCCGGGCTGGTCTGGACCCCGATGTGGCGGCCCGACTCCCCGGAGGACGTCGGCGAGAACCCGGAGCGCTCGCTGAACCTGGCCGCCGTCGCCCGCAAGTCCTGACCGGGCCTACCACTCCGGGCGCAGCGGCATGTGCGACCGCGTGCCGTCCAGCCGGACCCCGAGCACCTGGTGCAGCTGCACGGTGTTGCGGTCGAAGCCGAGCCGCGAACCGGCCATGTAGAGGCGCCAGACCCGGGCCCGCCCCGGGCCCACCTCCTCGACCGCGGCCGTCCAGTTGGCGTCCAGGTTGGCGCACCACGCGGTCAGGGTCAGGGCGTAGTGCTCGCGCAGGTTCTCCTCGTGCCGCACCTCGAAGCCGTTGTCGTGCATGGCCGACACGATCTGACCCGGGCTCTCCAACTCGCCGTCGGGGAACACGTACCGGTTGATGAACTCCCCGGTCCGGGAGCCGACCCAGTTGTCCGGCCGGGTGATGCAGTGGTTCAGCAACCGCGCGCCCGGGCGGAGCTTGTCGTGCAGTGACTGGAAGTAGCCGGGCAGGTTCTTCGCGCCGATGTGCTCGGTGAGGCCGATCGAGCTGATCGCGTCGAACCCCGACTCCGCGATCTCGCGGTAGTCGCCGTGCCGTACCTCGGCCACGTCGCCGAGCCCGGCCTCGGCGATCGCCTTCTGCGCCCACTGGGCCTGGTTGCGGGACAGGGTCACGCCGAGCGCCTGCACGCCGTAGTGCTTGGCGGCGTGGATGACCATGCCGCCCCAGCCGCACCCGACGTCCAGCAGCCGCATTCCCGGCCGCAGCCCCAGTTTGCGGGCGACCAGGTCGAACTTCTCGTACTGGGCGTCCTCGAGCGTGTCCCGCTCGGACCGGTAGACCGCGCAGGTGTAGGCCATCGACGGTCCGAGCACCCATTCGTAGAACCGGTTGGACACGTCGTAGTGGTGCGAGATCGCGCTCGCGTCCCGGGCCGGCGAATGCCGGCGGCCCTGCAACCGGGCCTCCTGCGGCGGGCGGCGCACCGGCCACCACAGCCGCGCCGCCACCATCCGGGCGAGCAGCTCGCGGGGCATCCGGGCCAGGTTGAAGTCCAGGTCGGCGAAGCCGGACAGCATCGTGTACATGTCGCCGTGCACCTCGAGCGCACCGCTGATGTAGGCCCGGGCCAGACCCAGTTCGCCCGGCGCCGAGGCCAGGTAGGACAGTGCCAGCGGTGAGCGCAGCTCCACCCGGACCGGTGCGTCCGGGCGGCCGGACCGGCTGCCGTCGTAGGCGGACAGTCCGATGTCTGAGTTCAAGCCGATGACGTGCTGCAGTTCCTCGGCGATGGGCACGAGGACCACTCCCTTCTCGCTACCGCGTCCGCACACATTTGTCGTAGAGATCGGGCAGCCGACCGGCTGGGTCGTAGCTCCGTTTCAGCTCCCGGTAGCTCGTTCCGTTGTACAACTCCCAGAACTCGTCCTCATCGAAGTATGAAGTGGAATACAGCGACTTGTGGCCATCCAGTTCGATGACTTTACGCTCGATCAACCGGTTGTGCGTACCATCGCCGGCACCGGGTTCGAGTGGGACGGTCGCCCAGAACCCGACGTTGACGTACAGCCTCGCCGGGTCCATCGGGTACAGCGGCCAGGTGTGGTCCCCGCGCAGCCGGACCGGGCACAGCCACACCGGACTGATCCCGATCCGCTCGTGGAAGAAGTCCAGGAACTCGACGAGCCGGTCCACCGGGATCTCCACGTCCTGGATGACCGGCTCGCGCTCGGGCTGCCCGCGCAGCCCGTCCAGCCGGGCGGACAGCCGGTAGCGCCGGTCCAGCGCGACCAGCCGCCGGTACACGTCGGAGCGCAGGTAGCGCTTGGGCCACAACCGGCGGACCACCGGGTGCTGCACGCCGAGCGCCTCGGAGCACCAGAACCAGTCGGTGTCCCACCGCCACAGATAGTCCTGTGTGGACAGCCGGTCGGTGTCGCGGTCCCGGATGGATCGGTAGTAGATCCGCCGGCCGGTGTAATCGGACAATTCGGATGTGTCGGCAGCGCGCACACCGAGCGTGAGGTAGAGCTCCCCGGCCGAGAACACCGTGCCGTCGATGAAGTCCACGGCCGTGCCGTCGTACTCCCGGCTCGCGCAGATCTCGGCGATCGCCGCGGCGCAGGCCGCCTCGTCGGTGAACCGGACGTGCCGCAGCGCAACGGTCGGCCGGATCAGCTCCAGCTCGATCCGCAACCGCAGCGCGTAACCGAGCGTGCCGTAGGAGTTCGGAAAGCCGTAGAACAGATCGCGGTGCTCGTTGTCCGGCCGGGCCAGCACCACGTCCCCGGCGCCGGTGAGGATCTCCATCTCCAGCACGGACTCGTGTGGCATGCCGTTACGGAACGAGGTCGACTCGATGCCCAGCCCGGCCACCGCCCCACCGAGGGTGATGGTCTTGAGCTGGGGCACGACCAGCGGCATCAGGCCGTACGGCAGCGTGGCGTCCACCAGCCGCTCGTAGGTGGTCATGCCGCCGACGTCGGCGGTTCGAGACGGCAGGTCCACGTTCAGCACGTCGCCGAACGCGCTGACGTCCAACGCGGTCCGGCCGGGCGGCTCGCGGAACCGGAACAGGTTGGTGGTCGGTTTGGCCAGCCGGATCGGCGCACCGTCCGGCTGGGCCGCCAGCTGCGCGCGCAGCGCGTCGACGGCCCGGTCGTGCTTTACCCGCATGACCTCCGATGCTAACCGGAGGTGGCCGTCCGGTACTCCTCGAAAAGTTCTGACACGTACGCCAGGAACAGTCCGGCGATGCCGAACACGCCGGCGATCGGGTGCAGCTGGGCGAACCCGTAGCCGATCTCGCAGCCCTTGTAGGACGGCGCGGACTCGCGGACGTCGGTGAACCAGTCGTAGAACGGCACGCGCTGGCCGAACAGCTGCGGGTGGATCAGCACGCCGTAGACGGCCAGCAGGTCCAGCGCGAACGGCCGGTTGCGCAGCGACCACCGGTACAGCTCGGAGAACTGGAAGAACCGCTGCTCGACCGGGGTGGCGAACTGGCCGTGCGCGGCGGCCAGGGCGACACCGTGCTCGGTGGACGCCTGCTCCGCGTCGCTCCACGCCCGGTCGTGCACCGAGCGGACGGTCAGCTCGCCGCGGGAGAGTCTGGTCAGGTAGCCGGCCCAGCGGGCCGAGCCGGGGTTGCCGAACCCGTCGGACGACCGGCCGAGCGCGATCGCGATCCCGCGCTCGATCCCCTCCAGAATTCCGGCATCCACATAGGACACCCAGCTCCCGGACGGCCCCAACCCGTGATCCCGGAAGAAGCTGATCACGCCCTCGATGTTGCGCCACCGGTCGTGCGCGCCGAGCCCGGCGGCCGGCCCGGACTGCATGGCCCGCACGAACTCCAGCCGCTGCGCCATCGTCATCAGGTCGATGTCGGCCGCCGTGCAGTCGAGCGCCGCCGCACATTCGCCCGGCGTCCGCGGCACCTCGGCCGCCGCCGGAACGGCCAGCCCGGTCACCAGGACCAGGACGGACAGCAACAGAGCGACACGGCGCCGGATCAGCATGGCGACGCAGCGTAGCGGTGCCCCACCGATCCGTTCAACCGGCTTTACACCCCAAGGCCCTGGCGACCACCGACCAGGGGCAGGGAGATCTGGCTGCGGGCGGGGTGCACGGTCAGCTCGGTGCCCGGCAGCGGACGCAGCGTGTAGTGCATGTCGGTGGACACGACCACCAAACCGATCCGGTGACCGGCCGGGAAGACGTAGTCGTCGGCCTGCAGGTCGAAGTCGAAGGTGTACTCGGCGCCCTGCTGGATCGGCGCGCTGCGGTCGACGGAACGGCGGTTCTGCACGTCCATCCAGCCACGGGTGACCATCACCGGCGCGTCGGCACTGCCGGCCGGGCCGTAGTCGACCAGGACCGCGGTGAGGTTGGCGGCGTAGCGGTTGTTCACCGACGCGCGCAGCGACACCGTGGGGGTTCCGGACAGCTGCGCGGACCGGGCCAGCGGCGGCGAGACGTACACCAGGCGGTTCGGGTTGGCGGTGTCCGGGTTGGGCAGCAGGGCCACGTCGGTGTCCAACTCGCGGCCGCGGTCGACGAAGCTCTGCCGCGGCTTGGGACCGCCGGACTGCTCCCGGCTGGACAGCGTGCCGGGCTGGGTCGCGTTGGGGGCGGCCAGGTGCAGCGTGGTGTCCCGGGTCCCGGGGGCCGGCCAGTCGGCGAACTTCTGGTAGGTGCCGTCCGGCCGCTGGATGTCCGCGCGCGGATCGGTCATGATCCCGTTGTTCACGCCGAACAGCCAGTAGTCCATCCACCGGTTGAGGGTGCGCTGGTAGTCGGACGGGCCTCCCGGACCGCCGTGCCCGCCGTTGTGCAGCCAGATCTTGCGCGGCACCCGGTTGCGCTCGAGTTGGCTCCACCAGGCCGCGAACGACTTGGTCATCACGTTGTAGTCCTCGAGACCGTGCACCACTAACACGCTGGCCTTGACGCCCTTGGCGCGGTGCAGGTAGTCCCGCTCGTGCCAGTAGGCGCTGTAGTCGCCGGTGATCCGGTCCTGGAACTGGAGCAGTTGATCGGTGATGTGCCGGCACTTCTCGAACCGGGACTCACCCTGGGTGAAGATCGCCAGCACGTCCAGGTCCTCGCCCTGGAACTCGTTGACACCGAAGCCGGAGTCTCCGGAGTGCGGCGCCCGGACCAGGCCGTTCGCCCGGTAGTAGTCGTACCAGCTGGAGATCGCCGAGATCGGGACGATGGTGCGCAACCCCTCGACCCCGGTGGTGGCGACCATGTTCGGCAGCGTTCCGTTGTAGGACACGCCGCTCATGCCCACGTCGCCGGTGGTCCAGTCGGCGGCCACCGGCTCGCCGGCCGCGGTCCAGGCCGGGGCCCGACCGTTCAGCCAGTCGATGATCGCCTTGGTGCCCAGCGTCTCCTTCATGTCACCGATCGTCGGGCAGCCGTCGGAGAACGCGGTGCCGATGCTCTCGCCGAGCACCACCGCGTAGCCGCGCGGCACCCAGAAGTTGTCCAGCCCGCCCGGCAGGTCCGGTAACGGTCTCGGTTGCGCGCCCGCGGCCCGGACGTCGGCGCCCTCCCGGCGCGGCTGGATCGACTCCTGCGGCAGCACGTCGTAGTCCACGTTGTGGTTGGGCGCGCCGTTGGTGCCGAACCGGTACGGGCTGTGCTCGAAGATCACCGGCACCTTGATGCCCTGGGTGCGGGTCTCGCCCGGCCGGGACAGCCGGATCCGCACCCGGTCCAGCCGCCCGTCGAGGTCCGAGTCGACGCTCGTCTGGACGAACAGCGTCTCCTCGATCGCGTTGGCCAGCGAGAACTGCGGCTGGGTCACCCCGTCCTGGACCAGCAGCCAGGGCGGGGGCGTCGGCCGGTCGTCCCGCCTGCGGTCGGCCGCCGCCGCGCCCGGCGACGCCACACTGATCGTGATCACGGCGGTGGACAGGAGCACGAGCAGCCGGCGCATGCGAACCTCCGCAGCCGAAGGGCAGGGCGGCGGCAATCCTACGGTGGACCACCCCGGCTCCGGCAGGTCCGATCTGCGGGTTTCTTGCGCCTCAGCGCAGGCCGAGCTCGCGGGCGATGAGCATCCGCTGAACCTCGCTGGTGCCCTCGCCGATCTCGAGGATCTTGGCGTCCCGGTAGAAGCGGCCGACCGGGAACTCGTTCATGAAGCCGTAGCCGCCGAAGATCTGGGTGGCCTCGCGGGCGTTGTCCATGGCGGCGTTGGAGGCGACCAGCTTGGCGATGGCGGCCTCGCGCTTGAACGGCTCGCCGCGGACCAGCTTGGTGGCGGCGGCGTACCAGGCCAGCCGGGCGGTGTGCACCCGCGCCTCCATGTCGGCGAGCTTGAACTGGATGGCCTGGTAGGAGCCGATGGTTTTGCCGAAGGCGGAGCGCTCGTGCACGTAGCGCAGGCACTCGTCGACGCAGCCCTGCGCCAGACCCACGGCCAGCGCGGCGATCGCGACCCGGCCTTCGTCCAGAATGGACAGGAACTGCGCGTAGCCCCTGCCCTGAGTCCCGACCAGGTTGGCCACCGGCACGCGGCAGTCGGCGAAGGACAGCTCCCGGGTGTCCGAGGCGTTCCAGCCCACCTTCGAGTACTTCTTGGAGACCGTGAAGCCGGGCGTGCCGGCCGGAACCAGGATCGACGAGATCTCCTTGTGCCCGCCCGGTTCGGTGCCGGTCACCGCGGTGACCGTGACCAGCGCGGTGATGTCGGTGCCGGAGTTGGTGATGAACGCCTTCGAGCCGTTGATCACCCAATCGTCGCCGTCCCGGCGCGCGGTGGTCATCGTGGCGCCCGCGTCCGAGCCACCGCCCGGTTCGGTCAGGCCGAACGCCCCGAGCGCCTCGCCCGCGCACAGCGCCGGCAGCCAGCGTTCCTTCTGCTCGGCGGTGCCGAACCGGTAGATCGGCATGGCGCCAAGCGAAACACCGGCTTCCAGGGTGATCGCCACCGACGAGTCGACCCGGCCCAGTTCCTCGAGGGCAACGCAGAGCGCGAAGTAGTCGCCGCCCATGCCGCCGTGCTCCTCGGGGAACGGCAGCCCGAACAGCCCCATCCGGCCCATCTTGGCCACGATCTCGTACGGGAACTCCTCGCGCTCGTAGAACTCGCCGATGACCGGCGCGACCTCCTCACGGGCGAACTCCTGCACGGTCTTGCGGAGCGCCTCGTGCTCCTCGGTCAACCGGAAGTCCATCATCACTGCTCCTCTGGGGTCACCACGGCCAGCGGTTGATTCAGCGCGACCTGTTGGCCCGCTTGAACATTCAGTTCGGTGAGCACACCGTCCACCGGTGCGGAGACGGTGTGCTCCATCTTCATCGCCTCGACGATCAGCAGCGGGGTCCCAGCGCTCACCCGGTCCCCGACCGCCGCCTTCACCACGAGCACGGTGCCGGGCATCGGGCTGGTCAGCGGTCCGGAACCGTCCACATGGGACGGGCCACCCTCCAGCATCGAGTGCTCGGCCACCGCCCAGGCGTGCCCGCCGGCGGCCAGCCACAGGGTTCCGCTCGCCTCGTCCAGGGCGCGCCGGAACGTGCTGACCCGGCCGGCGTAGGTCAGCACCAGGTCGGCTCCTTCGGTTCGGGCCGCGGCCGGGACCGGGTCGGCGCCGTCCACGCTGACCATCGCAGCCTCCGGTCCGCCGGCCACCCGCACGGTGACCTGCCGGTCGCCGCAGTCCAGCCGGAACGCGGTGCCGGACACCCCGGCGATCCGCCACCCGTTTGGCACGTCCCACGGGTCGACCACCGGTCCCGCCGGGCGCAGCAGCAACAGCTCGTCCAGCGCGGCGGCGGCGAACACCTCGTCCGGAACCGGCGTCACCCGAGTCAGATCGGCCAGCCGCCGCTCCACCAGCTGCGTGTCCAGCGCGCCGGCCCGCACGTCCTCGTCGCGCAGCAACGCCCGCAGAAACGCCACGTTGGTGCCCACCCCGAGCACGACGGTGTCGCCGAGCGCCCGGTCCAGCGCGGCGATCGCCTCGGCCCGGTTCGCCCCGTGCGCGATCACCTTGGCCAGCATCGGGTCGTAGTCCGAGCCGACCCGCGCACCGGTCCGCAGGCCGGAATCGACCCGCACCCCCGGCCCGCGCGGCTCGTCGAGCAGCAGCACGGTGCCACCGGTGGGCAGGAAGTCCCGGCTCGGGTCCTCGGCGTAGACCCGGGCCTCGATCGCGTGCCCGGTGAGCCCGATCTCGCCCTGCCGCCAGCCGAGCGGCTCACCGGCGGCGACCCGCAGTTGGACGGCGACCAGGTCGACGCCGGTCACCTCCTCGGTCACCGGGTGCTCGACCTGCAGCCGGGTGTTCATCTCCATGAAGAAGAACTCGTCCGGCGCCTCGGCGGAGACGATGAACTCGACCGTGCCGACGCCCTGGTAGCCGACCGAGCGGGCCGCCTCCACCGCGGCCGCGCCCATCCGGTCCCGGATCTCGGCGGTCAGCAGCGGCGACGGGGACTCCTCGATGATCTTCTGGTGCCGGCGCTGCAGGCTGCACTCGCGCTCGCCGAGGTGCAGCACGTTGCCGTGCCCGTCGGCCACCACCTGGATCTCGATGTGCCTGGGCCGGGCCACGAACCGCTCCACGAGCAGGGTGTCGTCGCCGAACGAGCTCAACGCCTCGCGCCGGGCCGACTCGATGGCCGGCCGCACCTCGGCGGCGCTGGTGACCAGCCGCATGCCCTTGCCACCGCCGCCGGCGGACGGCTTGAGCAGCGCCGGAAAGCCGATCTCGGTCACCGCCGCCGCGATGTCCTCATCGGACAGTCCGGGCGCGGTTCGCCCTGGTACCACGGGAACCCCGGCCGCGGCGACGGTCAGCTTGGCGCGGATCTTGTCGCCCATCGCCTCGATCGCCTCGGCCGGCGGACCGATGAACACCAGACCGGCAGCCGTACAGGCCCTGGCGAACTCCGCGTTCTCGGCGAGGAACCCGTACCCGGGATGGATCGCCTGCGCGCCGGTGCGGTGCGCCGCGGCGATGATCCGATCGATGGACAGGTAGCTCTCCCGGGCGGCCGCCGGGCCGATGTGCACGGCCTCGTCCGCCTCCCGCACGTGCCGGGCGTCCGCGTCGGCGTCGCTGTACACCGCGACGGCCCGGACGCCGAGGCGCCGCAGGGTCGTGATGACGCGGACCGCGATCTCGCCCCGGTTGGCGATCAGAACACTGTCGAACATGCCGTCACATCCGAAAGACGCCGTAGCGGACCGGTTCCAGCGGCGCGTTCGCCGCGACCGACAGCCCGAGACCGAGCACCGTCCGGGTGTCCTTCGGGTCGATCACCCCGTCGTCCCACAGCCGGGCGGTCGAGTAGTACGGGTTGCCCTGGTCCTCGTACTGCTGCCGGATCGGCTCCTTGAACGCCTCTTCGTCCACTGTGGACCATTCGCCGCCGGAGGACTCCAGCTGGTCGCGCCGCACGGTGGCCAGCACCGAGGCCGCCTGTTCGCCGCCCATCACGGAGATCCTGGCGTTGGGCCACATCCACAGGAACCGGGGCGAGTACGCCCGGCCGCACATCGAGTAGTTGCCGGCGCCGAACGAGCCGCCGATCACCACGGTGAACTTGGGCACCCGGGCGCAGGCCACCGCGGTGACCATCTTCGCGCCGTGCTTGGCGATTCCGCCGGCCTCGTAGTCGCGGCCGACCATGAACCCGGTGATGTTCTGCAGGAACACCAACGGAATGCTGCGCTGGTCGCACAGCTCGATGAAATGCGCGCCCTTCATCGCCGACTCGGCGAACAGCACGCCGTTGTTGGCCACGATCCCGACCGGATGACCGTGGATCCGGGCGAACCCGGTCACCAGCGTGGCCCCGTACTCGCGCTTGAACTCCCGGAACCGGCTGCCGTCGACGATCCGGGCGATCACCTCACGCACGTCGTAGGGCGTGCGCGAGTCGGTCGGAACCACGCCGTAGAGCGACTCGGCCGGCACCGCCGGCTCCTCGACCGGCGCCACCTGCCACGGCCGTTCGACCCGCGGCCCGAGCGTGCTGACGATCGACCGGACGATGCGCAGCGCGTGCTGGTCGTCGTCGGCCAGGTGGTCGGTCACCCCGGAGGTGCGGGCGTGCACGTCGCCGCCGCCCAGTTCCTCGGCGGTGACCACCTCGCCGGTCGCGGCCTTCACCAGCGGCGGCCCACCGAGGAAGATCGTCCCCTGGTTCCGCACGATGACCGCCTCGTCGCTCATCGCCGGGACGTACGCGCCGCCCGCGGTGCACGAGCCGAGCACGCCGGCGATCTGCGGGATGCCCCGGGCGGACATGGTGGCCTGGTTGTAGAAGATCCGGCCGAAGTGCTCGCGGTCCGGGAACACCTCGTCCTGGCGGGGCAGGAACGCGCCGCCGGAGTCGACCAGGTACAGGCAGGGCAGGTTGTTGTGCAGCGCGACCTCTTGCGCGCGTAGGTGCTTCTTGACCGTCACCGGGTAGTAGGTGCCGCCCTTGACCGTGGCGTCGTTGGCGACGACCACGCACTCCCGGCCGGAGATCCGGCCGACGCCGGTGATGATGCCGGCGGCCGGGGCCTCGTCGTCGTACATGCCGCCGGCGGCCAGCGGGGACAGTTCGAGGAACGGCGAGCCGGGGTCGAGCAGCGAGTCGACCCGGTCGCGGGGCAGCAGCTTGCCGCGCTCGACGTGGCGGACCCGGGCCCGTTCCGGGCCGCCGAGCCGGGCCTGAGCCAGCCGGGCACGCAGGTCCTCGACCAGGGCGACGTGTTCTTTGACGTACCGCTGGTAGGCCGGATCGCCGGGGTCGGCCGCGGTACGCAGGGCCGGTGCGTCCATCTCGCTCCCGTTAGTCATCGTTAACTTAAGTCCATGTTAGCGATGACTAACGGGAGCGTCCAGCCGGGCGGTTGCTCAGCCGGTGATGGCCCGCAACGCGGGGTAGTAGCCGGAGCCCTGCCCGGTCGCGGTCGGGTGATAAGACTCGTCCACCGCGCCCAGGTTGATGCTGTGCAACCAGTACGGCCTGGTTGCACAGATCTCGTGGCCGGAGAAGGCGTTGCGGGCGTCCAGGAAGTCGAACCCGAACGCGGCCGCACGGGCGGCGGTGACCTGGGCCAGCACGTCGGCGGAGGCGTTGATCGCCGCCCGCTTGGTGTCGCTCAGGCCGAGGACGCAGCCGCCGCCGAGCCGGTACATCCGCGGGTAGCCGACCACGATCACCCGGGCCGACGGTGCCCGTGCGTCGATCGCGCGGTACACGGTGTCCAACTGCCCGGGCAGCGTGTTCCTGGCGTAGTTCTGCGCCGTGTTGTTGCGGCTCACGCAGGTGCTGTCCGAGCTGGTGTTGCAGGTGATCATCACGTCGGCGAACCCGGCGTCGTTGCCCCCGATGGAGATGGTGACCAGCGCCGTGTCCGCGGTGACCGAGTTGACCTGAGCGTTGAGAATGTCACCCGTACGCGCACCGGAGCAGGCCGCGAAGGTGAACGCCGACGGCGCCATGGCGTTGGCCCACCGCTGCGGATAGCTGTTGGCGCTGCGTTTGCACGCGCCGCTGCTGCCGTAGCTGCCGGCGCCGGTGCCGGACGAGTAGGAGTCGCCGAGCGCGACGTACTTGCCCGCCGCGGCCTGCGCCGGAACGGCGAAGGCCAGCACGCCGACCAGGGCCAGCAGGGGAATCATGAGCAGCCTGAAGACACGCATGACGGAACCTCCGATGCAGGGTTTCGGATGTTGGGGTGAAGCGGGTGACGCGGTTGCGGATCAGCCGGTGATCGCGTTGAGCGCGGCGAGGTAACCGTTGCGGTGCCCGGAGGCGTTGGGGTGGTAGGACTCGACGACGTTGGGCAGGACGATGCCGTTGATCCACTGCGAGCCGGTGCAGACCTCGTGGCCGGCGAAGTTGTCCCGGGTGTCCTCGTAGATGAACCCGGCCGCGGCGACCCGCCCGGCGATGATCGTGGACAGCTCGTTGGCGGCGTTGTTGAGCGCGTTGCGCTTGGTGGAGCTGAACCACCAGCAGGAACTGGCCGAGAACAGCCGGGGGTAACCGAGCACGATCACCCGGGCGCTCGGCGCCCGGCTGCCGATCGCGGCGTACACGCTGTCCAGCCGGCCGGGCAGCGTGGTCTGGGCGGCGGTCCTGGCCTCGTTGACCCGGTTCACGCAGCTGCTGTCCGAGCCGAACGTGCAGGTTTGCACGACGTCGGAGAACCCGATGTCGTTGCCACCAATGGCGATGGTCACCAGGGTGGTGGCCGCGGTGAGCGCGCCGACCTGACTGTTCAGCACGTCCGCGCTGTTCGCGCCGGAGCAGGTGGCGTTGGTGAACGTCGCGCCGTGCGAACCGGCCCACAGCGGGCCGTAGGCGTTGGCGCTGCGCAGGCAGGAACCGCTGTCGCCGTAGCTGCCGGCGCCGGTGCCCGACGCGTAGGAGTCACCCAGCGCGACGTAGTTCTCGGCGAGCGGGGCGGCCGCGGCGGGGGTGGTGAGGGCGAGGGTGGTGACAGAGCCAAGGAGCAGGGAGAGGAATGAGATACGGGAGAGACGCATGACAACCTCCGTTGGGTGTCGGTGATCTCATCCTTACCAGGGCTTTTCCCGGTCGGGAAGTAGTCGGTGAGACTTTCACACTCCCAGATGACGGCCGAGAGGTTAGCGTTCGCTAACGAATGCTCGGTACCATGGACCGATGTCCGCACCCCCGACTCGCCGCGAGCAGATCCTGGCCGCGGCCGCCGACCTGTTTGCCCGCCACGGGTTTCATGGCGTCGGCATCGACGATATCGGCGCTGCCGTGGGAATTTCTGGACCAGCGCTATACCGGCACTTTCGGAGCAAGGACGCGATGCTCGGGGAGATGCTGACCTCGATCAGCGAGGACCTGCTGGCCGGCGGGACGGCCCGGGCCGAGCGGGCCGGCACCCCGGCGGCCACGCTGGCCGAGCTGGTCCGGTTCCAGGTGGACTTCGCCCTGGACAACCCGGCGCTGATCGCCGTGCAGGAGCGGAACCTGGGCAACCTGGCCGATCCGGACCGCAGGCGGGTGCGCACCCTGCAACGGCGTTACGTCGAGGTGTGGGTGGATGCGATCCGCTCCGCGGTGCCCGGCACCGACGAGCCCACCGGCCGGGCCGCCGCCCACGCGGTCTTCGGGCTGATCAACTCCACCCCGCACAGCCGGTACCTGGACCGCGACCAGATGGCCGAACTGCTGCGCGGCATGGCTCTTGCCGCGCTGTCCAACGCCACCGTGCTCGACGGGGCGCGGGATGACCTGACAAAGGCCGGCTAGTTAACAAGGGGTAACCGCAAGATTCCCCGAATGGACGCGCCCGATCGGGTCTACCTGTTAGAAGATGGGGTCCGTGGACCCGGATTCCGAGCGGCAGCGACGCATCATCGCCGCTGCCAGCCAGGCGTTGGCGGCGATGCACGCCGGCGAGGACGAAGGGGCCCTTGACGAGGTCGCCGGCGCCGTGCGCTCCTCGCCCAACAGTCACCACGACGCCCGCGAGCTGATGCTGCTGTTGTTCCGCGAGTGCAGCGCGATGGTGGCCGCGCTGGGATCGGGCGGAACCACCCCGGTGCGCATGCAGGTCTACGACGACGACGGCCAGGAGGTGCCGATCGATCAGGCCGATCCGCCGGTGCGCACCGCCGTGCGGACCCTGCTGGCCGAGGTGCACGGCGACACCGACGCGGCCCGGGCCCAGATCGAGATCGCGCTCCGCAACGCCGCCCCGGACGAGATGGCCACCCTGATGGTGCAGGCGCTGCGCTGGACGATCCGGCTGTCCACCGAATGCACCAACCGCAACCTCCCGGTCTCCGACTGGATCACGACCGCGCTCTCGTAGCCCCGGCTCCCGCCTTCTGTGCGGATCCCGTTGTCAGGGTGGACGATCTCGGCATCGCAAAATGTGACGAACGGAGCCAGGCGTGATCACCGTGCGCGGCGTGGTCGACCGGGTCGGGCCGACCCTGCTGCGGATCACCGCCGCCGCCCAGCACGGCACCCACGTCACCGACGTGGTGATCGCCGAGGCCGGGCGGCGCACCCAGGTCGCCGACGGCGATCTGGTGCTCGGCGTCTCGGTGAGCACCACCAAGCAGGCGGTCGAGCTGATCCGGCACTGCGCCGAGCGCGGTGCGGCCGCCGTGCTGCTCAAGCCGCCGCTGGCCACCCGGGCCTCGGTGCGGGCCGCGGCCAGCACGGCCGGCACCGAGATCGTCGAGGTGCACGCCGCGGCCGCGTGGGCGCAGCTGGTCTGGTTGCTGCGCACGGTGTTGGACGGGGTGGCCGACGAGTCCGAGTCGAACGGGGCGGCCGAGGGCGGCGGGCTCGGCGACCTGTTCCGGCTCGCCGACGCCGCGGCCGCGGTGGTGGACGCGCCGGTGACGATCGAGGACGCGAACTCCCGGGTGCTGGCCTACTCGGCGCGCCAGGACCGGACCGACCCGGCCCGGATCTCCACGATCATGGGTCGCCGGGTGCCGGACGAGGTGCTCGCCCGGTTCCGCTCGCGCGGGGTGTTCCGGGACCTGTCCCGGGGCCGGACCACGATCTTCGTACCGGCCCAGCAGGACGGCACGCTGCCCCGGCTGATCGTGCCGATCCGGATGGGCGGCGAGCTGCTCGGGTCGATGTGGGCGGTGGTGACCGGCCCGGTGCCGGAGGAACGGGCGGCCGCGTTCGCCGACACCGCCCCGGTCGTGGCGCTGCACCTGCTGCGCCGCCGGGCCCGGGAGGACGCCGAGCGGCGCCGGTCGGCGGAGCTGGTGCGGGCGGTGCTCGAGGGCCGGGGCAGCATCCGGCTGGCCGCGGCCGAACTGGACCTCGAGGACGTGCCGCACCGGGTGCTGGCGATCGACGTGGCCGGCACCGACGAGCTCGACGCCGAGGGAATGCGGCTGGCGCTGTGGGACCGGATCGCGGCGGGGATCGGGCGCCGGCCGGCGATCACCGAACTGCACGACGTGCTCTACGCCATGGTGCCGGACCGGGAGGGCGCGGGCGGCTGGCCGGACATGCGGGCCGCGCTGGCCGACGGGCCGGCCCCGCAGCCGTTGGTCGCGGCCGGGCCGGCGGTGCGGCTGACCGACCTGACCGCGTCCCGCGCGCTGGCCGACGAGACGCTCAGCCTGCTGCGGGCCGGGTTGGTCGGCGGGCCGGTGATCAGCCACGAGCAGGCCTGGTCGGTGCTGGTGCTGCACCGGGTGGCGGTGGCCGCGAGCGGTGCCGGGGCGACCGGGTTCGGCCCGCTGACCCGACTGCGCACGCACGACGATGAGGCCGGCACCCAGTACCTGGACACTCTCTACGAGTGGCTGCGGCACGCCGGCGACCCGCGTGCGGCCAGCCGGGCACTGCGGATCCACCCGAACACACTGCGGTACCGGATGGCCCGGCTCACCGAGCTGGCCGAGGTGAACCTGGACGATCCGGACGTCCGGCTCGCCCTCATCGCGCAACTCGTCGCCATCCGCTGGCGCTGAGCCATGCTTGTGCCACCGACACAACGCACCGGGTGAATGCTGGTGTCGCCAGCACGATGACAGTCACTCTGTGCGTATGCAGGGTGGTGGTAGCACACCCACATGGCCCAGTCGGAGAGAGAAGTCGTCATGAAGATCGCCGTCCCGCGCGAGATCAAGAACCACGAGTACCGGGTCGCGCTGACTCCGGCCGGCGTGCACGAGCTGACCGCGCACGGCCATGACGTGTTCGTGGAGACCGGCGCCGGGCTGGGCTCGTCGATCACCGACGCGGAGTACGCCGGAGCCGGCGCCAAGCTCCTCTCCACCGCCGAGGACACCTGGGCCGAAGGCGAGTTGGTCCTCAAGGTCAAGGAGCCGATCGCCGAGGAGTACCCGTTCCTCCGCGCCGACCAGGTCCTCTTCACCTACCTGCACCTGGCCGCCGACGAGCCCCTCACCCACGCGCTGCTCACCGCCGGCACCACCGCCATCGCCTACGAGACCGTCCAGTCCCCGAACGGCGCCCTCCCCCTCCTCGCCCCCATGTCCGAGGTGGCCGGCCGCCTGGCCCCCCAGGTCGGCGCCTACGCCCTGATGCGCCCCTCCGGCGGCCGCGGCGTCCTGCCCGGCGGCGTCCCCGGCGTCCACCCGGCCCGCGTCGTGGTCATCGGCGGCGGCGTCGCCGGCCTCAACGCCGCCACCATCGCCCACGGCATGGGCGCCGACGTGCACATCCTCGACACCAACGTCGACCGCCTCCGCCAGATCGACACCCAGTTCCGCGGCCAACTCCGCACCCTCACCTCGACCCACTACGCCATCGACCAAGCCGTCCGCGAAGCCGACCTGGTCATCGGCGCCGTCCTGGTCCCCGGCGCCAAAGCCCCCAAGCTCATCTCCAACGAGTTGGTCAAGGACATGCGCCCCGGCTCCGTCCTCGTCGACATCGCCATCGACCAAGGCGGCTGCTTCGCCGACTCCCGCCCCACCACCCACGCCGCCCCCACCTTCGAAGTCCACAACTCGGTCTTCTACTGCGTCGCCAACATGCCCGGCGCCGTCCCCCGCACCTCCACCTACGCCCTCACCAACGTCACCCTCCCGCACGCCCTCGCCCTCGCCAACCAAGGCTGGCACTCAGCCCTGCGCGCCGACCACGCCCTGGCCCACGGCCTCAACACCCACGCCGGCCAACTCACCAACCCCCCCGTCGCCGCCGCCCACAACCTCCCCACCACCACCCCCACCGCAGTCCTCACCTGAGCACCCCACCCCCCAGGCCACCCAAAGCCACCCCAACCCCCCAGCACACCCACCCCCCAGC
>NZ_DASUCC010000124.1:0-5199 GCF_035762905.1 Actinophytocola sp. | reverse complement strand
TCCCTGGTCGGCGCCGTGGCCATGCGCGAGTCCGGGCAGAGCAAGCGAAGCGTCATCACGACCTGGGCGGCATGCGCGCTGCTGCTGACCGCCGCGGTCGTGATCGGCAGGCTGGTCGCGGGTGGCCTGAGCGACGCCGTGTTGGCCGTGGCGCTGTCCTTCGCCGGCGGGGCGGTGCTGGCCTCGCTGGCCGACACCCTGATGCCGGAAGCATTCGAGCACGGCCGGCCCCTCAACGCCTTCGCCACAGCGGGCGGCTTCTTCCTCTCCTTCGTCCTCGCCGCCTGACCAGGCTCGATGACCTCTGGCCTGGCATGTGGAGTGGTGCGTTTGACGATGCAGGCGCTGGTGCATATCCGAGACGCGAGATCGCGGCCACCGCTTCGTCCGGCCGTTGGGTCGCACACCGCCCCCGGCGAAATTCGTCGCGAGGGGTCATCCCGCCGGCTGGTCCCCTACCCCGCGCCGATGTCAAGTGCGCACCCACGGTACCGAAGGACAACCAGTTTCCGGGGGCCGCGTCGGCTAGGAAGAATTTCGTTTCGTGGCCCCGGGTTGCTTACCGGCGGATCACCGTTCGGCCGGGCGCGGCGCCGATCATGCGGGGCGTGCTGATGACACAGCCCGGTGGGTCGGGCGAGACGGTGCGGGTCCTTACGGTACTGGGTGACTCGGTCGCGGTGGGGGTGGGCGACCCGGCTCTCAGCGGAGGGTGGCGCGGTTTCGCCCCGATGCTGGCCCGGGCACTCGGCGCGGTCGAGTTGGTCAACGTGTCGGTGAACGGCGCCCGGGTCAGTGGAGTGCGCGCCCAGGTCGACGCCGCGTTGCGGGCCCGCCCGGATGTCGGTGTGCTGGTGGTCGGCATGAACGACACGATGCGCTCCGACTTCGATCCGATCCGGATGGGCGCCGACCTCGACGCGGTGCTCGGCCCGCTGGTCGCGGCCGGGACGGTGGTGATCATGGTTCGCTATCACGACCATCACCGGGTGTTCCGGCTGCCCGGGCCGTTGTGCCGGGCGCTGGCCGGCCGGATCGCCGCGCTCAACGCGGTGCTGGACAGCGCGGCCCGGCGCAACCGGGTGGCGGTGCTGGATCTGGGGGCGGTCCCCGAGGTCTACCAGACCCGTGCCTGGGCGGTCGACCGGTTGCACCCCTCCGAGTTCGGGCACCGCATGCTCGCCCGGGCGCTGGCGGCGCGGCTGGCCGACCTCGG
Source organism: Actinophytocola sp. (assembly GCF_035762905.1). GTDB lineage: Bacteria > Actinomycetota > Actinomycetes > Mycobacteriales > Pseudonocardiaceae > DASYTH01. The sequence continues at coordinate 3,983 of NZ_DASUCC010000124.1, read as the reverse complement.
CGTCCCGGTCCGTGCGCAGGTTTCCCTGGTGTGTGGCGGTGGTCGGCCGCACGGCTCGGCCGCGCGCTGGGGCTGGCTGGTCTGCAAAGGACTTCCGTGGTTGGTGCGGCGGGGCCGCGATCTGGTGCCCTACCTCGGCGCGGCGCTGCTTCGGGATCTGGCGGGTCGCGAATCAGCCCCGCCGATCGGCGGTGTGCAGGTCGAGCATCGCTGAGATGGTTGCGGCCCAAGGGAACTGCTCGGCGCGCAGGCGGGCGGTCCGGCGCCGCTGCGCCGGCGGCCAGGACAGCACTTCGAGCACCCCGGCGGCCAGGCCCGCCGGGTGCGGGGGCACGGCCAGGCCCGTTCCGGGGCCGAGCAGTTCGGCCGCACCGCCGCCGGCCGCGGTGATCACCGGGGTGCCGCAGGCCAGCGCCTCCAGCACGGACAGGCCGAAGGTCTCCGCGGCGCTCGGCGCGAACGCCAGGTCCGCCGCGGCCAGCGCCCGGGCCAGCGCGGGCCGGTCGGCCAGGTGGCCGTGGAAGCACACCGGCAGACCGCCCGCCTGGCGCGTGAGCGCGGCGCGGGCGGCGCCGTCGCCGTAGACGTCGAGCCGAACCGGTTCGCCGGCGGCGGCGAGTAGTCGCACCGCCTCGATCACGGCGCCGGCGTTCTTCTCCGGAGACAACCGGCCGGCATAGACCAGCCGGGCAGTGCGGCCGGTGGCCACCGGGGCCGGGCGGAACGTGGACAGGTCCACGCCGAGCGGGATACGCCGCACGTTCGGCACGTCGAGCGGGGCGAACTCGGCTTCGGCGTAGGCGGTTGTCACGACCACCGTGTCGAACCGGCTGGCCAAGGACCGGTTCCACCGGCGCACCGCGCGATCCAGCACCGGCCCGGCTCGCCGCCACAGGCCGGGCAGCCGGGCGGCGACCCACCGGTCGAGCCGTTCGTGGGACAGCAGAACCGCGCGTACTCCCCGGGTGCGGGCCCAGCCGGCTGCCCCGACCAGCGTCGCCTTGTCCGACACCTCAACGGAATCCGGGCCGATCTCGTCGAGTACCCGCAGCACCGCCGACGGCCGGGCGATCATCCGGTAGCCCCCGCTGACCGCCACCCCGGGCAGCGTCACCACCAGGCCCGCCGCGGTGTCCCACCGGCCGGGCCGGGCGCCGGGAACGACCAGCACCCGCTGGTGCCCGCGGCTGACATACCCCCGGCCGAGCGTGTCGACCACCGTGCGCAGCCCGCCGGAGATGGGGCTGTAGAAGTTCGCCAACTGGACGATCTTCACGCGATCGCCCGGGACCCGTGCGGCAACTCGCCGCGCAGCACACCGGTGTAGTGCTCAAGTAGCTGGTCCCCGATCACGGTCCAGGTGCGCCCGCGCACGGCGGCCCGGCCGCCCCAGCCGTAGCGTGCCCGCAGACCGGGATCGGCCACCAGACGGTGCACCCCGTCGCGCAGTTCGGTCATCGAGTCGGGCGGGTAGAGCAGTCCGGTCCGGCCGTGCTCGACCAGATCGAGCGGTCCGCCGGCGGCCGGTGCCACCACCGGCACCCCGGACGCCATCGCCTCCTGAAGCGCCTGGCAGAAGGTCTCATCGGCGCCGGTGTGCACGAACACGTCCAGGCTCGCATAGATCGTCGACAGCGCCTGGCCCTGCCGCAAGCCCAGGAACTCCGCGCCGGGCAGCCGCGTGCGCAACCGGTCGGCCGCCGGTCCGTCCCCGACGATCACCAGGCGGATACCGGGCAGGTCGGCGAGCCCGGCCAGCAGATGCACCCGCTTGTCCCGGGACAGCCGGCCCACGTAGCCGACCAGCACCGCATCCGGACCCGCCAACCGCGCCCGCAGTTCGCCGTCGCGGTGCCGGGGATGGAACCGCTCGCTGTCCACGCCCCGCCGCCACATCGCCAGCCGGGGCAGCCCGCGCTCGCGTAACTGTCCGAAGGTGGCGGTCGACGGCACCAGGGTGCGATCGGCCTGGCCATGGATCCGGCGCAGCCAGGCCCAGACTGCCCGGTCGGTGCCCCGAAACCCGTACCGGCGTAGGAATCCCGCCACATCGGTCTGAAACACCGCCACGCACGGCACACCCAGCCGCCGCGCCGCGGCCGCCCCGGCGGCGCCGATCGCGAACGGAGAAGCCAGATGCACCACATCCGGCCGGAAATCCCGGAGCAGTCCGTCCAACCGAACGGTAGGCAGCCCCAGAACGAACGACCGGTAACCCGGCAGCGACACCCCGCCGACTCCGACCACTGGATGCCCGGCGTAGCTCGCCGGAGCCGCGCCCGGCGCCACCACCACCGCCTGGTGACCGCGTTCCGAGAAATGTCGCAGGATCCGGCACACCGAGTTCGTCACGCCGTTCACCGTGGGCAGGAACGACTCGGTGATCACAGCGATCCGCACGCTGCCAACGATTATGGACCCTAGATGCGGGGAGAATGCGACCGGCCGACCGCGCAGTGAACTGACGATGAAGACCCCGAACGTGACCTTCTCAGCTCAGCCGGACAGATGATTTGCTCGCACCGTGTTCACCCGTCGCGTGAGCGTCATCGGATCCGGATATGTCGGCACCACCACCGGTGCGTGCCTTGCCGCACTCGGCCATCAGGTGATCTGTGTGGACACCGACCGGCACAAGGTGGCGGAACTGTCCCGAGCCGACGTGTCGATCAACGAACCCGGCCTGCCCGAGCTGATCGCCGAGGGCCTGGCCGCCGGCCGGCTGCGGTTCGTCGTGGACATCGGTGAAGCCGTCCACACCGCCGACGTCGTCTACCTGTGCCTCCCCACACCCATGGGCCACGGCGGCGTACCCGACCTGACCATCCTGGACGCTGTTCTCCTGCAACTACGCCAGATCCTGCCCACCGGCTGCGTCCTGGCGATCAAGTCGACCGTCCCGGTCGGCACCACCGCCCGCAGCCAGGACCTGCTCGGCCGGACCGACGTGCCGGTGGTCAGCAACCCGGAGTTCCTCCGCGAGGGCAGCGCCGTTCACGACTTCCTCCACCCCGACCGGATCGTCGTCGGCGCCGACCGGCAGCACGCGGCCGAACGGGTGGCCACCCTCTACACCCGGCTGGGCGCGCCCACCGTGCTCACCGACCCGGCCAGCGCCGAACTGATCAAGTACGCGGCCAACTGCTTCCTCGCCATGAAACTGTCCTACGTCAACGCCATCGCCGAACTGTGCGAACGGGTCGGCGCCGATGTCCGCGACGTCACCAAAGGCATGGGACACGACCGGCGCATCGGACAGTCATTCCTCACCCCCGGCCCCGGCTGGGGCGGATCCTGCCTACCCAAGGACACCCACGCCCTACTCCAGATCGCCGACGACGCCGACTTCGAGTTCCGCCTGCTCCGCGCGGCCATCGACACCAACACCCGCCAGTTCCGCCGCATCGTCGACAAGATCCGACGGGCCACAACCGGCTCCCGCCAGGGCACCCTGCGCGGCGTCCACCTCGGACTGTTCGGCCTGACATTCAAAGCCGGAACCGACGACCTACGCGACTCCCCCGCACTCGCCATCGCCGCACTACTCCGCCAGGCCGGCGCCATCCTGACCGGCTACGACCCCGCCATCCCCAGCAACACCAACCACCCCCGCCTAGCGGATCTGACCACAGTGGACGACCCGGTGATCGCCGCCAAAGACGCCGAAGCCGTCATCGTCCTCACCGAATGGCCCCAGTTCCGCACCCTCGACTGGCCCGCCATCGCCGAAGTCCTGCACCGCCCCATCGTGATCGACACCAGAAACACCCTCGACCCCGACACCACCCGGCACGCCGGCCTGCACTACCACGGACTCGGCCTACGATCCCAACACCCGGAGCCGGTGTCAGGTGCGGAACGGGCCGGTGACCTCGTAGGTGATGCCGCCGCTGGAGGAGCCGGAAGTGCCGCGCTGGGAGGAGAAGTAGAGCCGGTTGCCGGCCGGAGTGAACGCCGGGCCGGTGATCTCCGATGAACTCTGC